>CBDCJX010000009.1:0-778928 GCA_965218045.1 Acetobacteraceae bacterium
AGGTGCGTGAGCTTCGCCAGGCCGACGACATCCTGCGCAAGGCCAGCGCGTATTTTGCCCAGCCGGAGCGCGACCGCCCGTTCAAACGATGAAGGCGTTCATCGACGAGAACCGTGAGGCCTACGGGGCCGATCTGGAGCACGGGCCGATCCCAGACGGGCACCGGCCCGTGGGCGCCGTGACGCCGAGCTTTGCCGGGAGATCCGCCGCGTCTTTGTCGAAAACTTCGGCCTCTTCGGCGCCCGGAAGGTCTGGCGGCAAATGAAGCGCGAGGGCTTCGACATCGCCCGCTGCACCGTCTCGCGCCTGATGCGGCAAATGGGTCTGAAGGGCGTCGTCCGCGGCAAGAGCGTCCGTACCACGATCAGCGACACCCGGCGCCGAGCCCGCTCGACCGGGTGAACCGCATTTTCAAGGCGCCGCGGCCGAACATGCTCTGGCTCAGCGACTTCACCTATGTCGCGACCTGGAGCGGCTTCGTGTACGTCGCCTTCGTAATCGACGCCTTTGCCCGACACATCGTCGGCTGGCGCGTGTCGCGCTCGGCGCGGGCGGGCTTTGTTCTCGATGCCCTAGAACATGCCCTTCACCAGCGCCAGCCCTTCGCCGGCGGCGAGCTTGTGCATCATTCCGATAGGGGTCCCAAGGCGGATTCAACTGGTCGTCGCAACACCAAGGAATGTTGCGATGGCGGGGCGACGGCGGTCGGATCGAGCGCTTCGGGACAAGTTGCCGTCGCCCGGGCGACCGGGGGTGGCGCGGCGTGAGGATCGGCAGCACTTTTGGGCGTTGATCGCGACCGGTTTGTCGAGCGAGGACGCGGCGATCGGCGCGGGCGTGTCGCCGCCGGTTGGATCCCGTTGGTCCCGCGAGGCTGGTGGCATGCCCTCTTCGACGTTTGCACCATCGTCGAAGCCGCTGGCGCGCACGCGGTCGGGGCAAATCCTTCGTTGGTCCCGAGGTGATGATCAGCGAGCGCCCTGCAGAAGCGGATGACCGTGCAGTGCCGGGGCAGTGGGAAAGCGACCTCATCCTTGGGCTCCAAAGTTCGGCGATAGGAACTCTCGTGGAGCGCACGACAAGGTTCACGATGCTGCACCTACCTCCCATGGATGGCCACGGTCCTGGCGCTCGCGTCAAGAATGGCCCGGCACTCGCCGGCCACGCTGCCGCGGCTGTACGCGACGCCATCATCGGCGCACCGCAGACATGATCCGGCGTAAGTTCGCCAGACCCACGCCTGTGCCCACTCGAACGCATGCGCCGTCCGGCAAAGTAATTTCGACCCGGGCGTCCTCCGCTGGCGGTGTGTTCTGAGCGAGGCTCGCGGACGGTAACGCCACCGGCGGATCGGGCGTGATCTGCACCGGCACGAACATCGGCATCGGCTCTGCCACCAGCGCGCCACGTCGGACCTGCTGGCGTCAGTTCCACAGCAAGCCTCTGCTGATCTCGTGCCGACGTGCCACGGCGGCAAACGACGCGCCAGGTTGCTCGGTCTCGGCAATGATCCGAAGTTTTTTCGTCAGCGCGCCAGCGGCGCCGACGCTCAACGCCGGTGATAATCTCCATCCAGCCTGCCTCTGATCTTAACGGCGCTCGTACAAGCGCCGCTAAGATCACCCAGCTACCTCACCCCAGGTAGGCGGCCCTCGCCGGGCGGATACGCACCGCCCGCCTGCTGGACCAGAGTTGCAACTCGAGGAGCTCGAGGCGTCCGCCTCCGAGGACGAGTTGGCGGCCGAGACCGCGGCGGCCAAGACCACCACCGTCGCTGGGTTCACCCGCACCCGCCCGGCCCGGCGTCCGTTTCCCGAGCATCTGCCGCGTGAGCGTGTCGTCGTCCCTGGCTCCGCGGCATGCGCCTGTTGCGGCGGCACCCGTCTGTCCAAGCTGGGCGAGGATGTCACCGAAACCCTGGAGGTCGTGCCCCGCCAATGGAAGGTGATCCAGCACGTCCGTGAGAAGTTCTCCTGTCGCGACTGCGAACGCATCAGCCAGCCGCCAGCGCCGTTCCACGTGACGCCGAGGGGCTGGGCGGGTCCGAGCCTGCTGGCCATGATCCTGTTCGAGAAATTCGGTCAGCATCAGCCGCTCAACCGGCAGGCCGAGCGGTATGCACGGGAGGGTGTGCCGCTCAGCCTGTCCACGCTGGCCGACTAGGTCGGCGCCTGTACGGCCGTGTTGATGCCGCTATTCCACCGCCTGCAGGCCCACGCCATGGCCGCCGAGCGGTTGCACGGCGACGACACCACGGTGCCTGTCCTTGCCCGCAACAAGACCGACATCGCCCGGCTCTGGACATACGTACGCGACGACCGGCCATTCGGCGGTCCCGCGCCGTCGGGGGCGGTGTTTCACTACTCGCGCGACCTGCTCAAGCGGTGGGCAGCGTTCACCCGGTTCCTGGACCATGGGCGGATCTGCATCAGCAACAACGCCGCCGAACGCGCGCTGAGGGGCATCGCCCTGGAGCGCCGGTCGTGGCTGTTCTGCGGCTCGGACCGCGGCGGACAGCGTGCCGCGGTGATGTATAGCCTAATCGTCACGGCCAAGATGAACGGCGTGGACCCACAGGCCTGGCTTGCCGACATCCTGACTCGCATCGCGGACCACCCAGCCCAGCGCCTCGACGACCTGCTGCCGTGGCGTTGGGCCGCATCCCAGGTCGGCGCCGTCGATCAAGCAGCCTGACCGTGGCGGCCACTCGTTATATCTACACTATCGCACGTGTGGCACGTGTGGCCAGGATGCTGGGCGTGGACGAGGCGCTGTTGGAGGACATCGCCGCCGACATGGACCCGGAAGATGGTTGCCTCGCCGTCATAGACCTCGACGACGATGTGTCCACGACGGCGTTCACGGCGTTTGGCGTCGAAAACCTCAAGGAGCTCCTCGCCGGCCTCAAGCCGAAGCGACCACCCGCATAGCCGCAAGCACCTTGGACTGATCCCGCGGTATTCGCCGGACGGTTACGGTGCTCAGTGCAACTTGGCAAAGGTGTCGCGTGCATTTCATGCGCAACGCCCTGGCCTACACGGGCAAGAGCCAGCGCCGCATCGTCTCAGCTTGGATCGGCACAGCGTTTGCCCAAGACAACGCGGCGGCGGCTCGCAAGCAGTGGCGTGACGTCGCCGACCAGGCCCGACCACGGCTGCCAAAACTGGCCACGTTGATGGACGAGGCCGAAGCTGACGTGCTGGCCTACGGATGGGTTGGACAAGCCGGGAGTTGTCGGCTGCCGATTCCTGTGCCGGTTGCCTTATCGTGTGTTTGTTTTCGTCCGGCCGTTTGATGCTCGCGCGTTGCCCGGATTCGGCTTCTCGGACCAGGCACTGACGAAGCGCGTGTACGCTTTCTCGGCCTGTTCGACCAAAGCGCGTTCCTTCTCGCGCAACTCCTTGATGCTGTAGTCGCGCGCCTTCCCGGGCGTGTTCCTGCCACGACGCGACTTGGCGCCTGCCTTGAGCTGCATCTGGCGTTCCTTCATCGCCACCAGCGCCGGTCTGGCAAACGCGTAGTCCTCCTGCTGAGTGAGCAGATGCCACGCCAGCACGGCGATCTTGCGTGCGGTCGCGACAGCGGCGACCTGCTTACCCTTGCGTCCCCGCACCCGGACGTAGAAGGCTCGCAGCGGCCCCGGTGTGACTGCTGCGGCCCAGGCTGCCTCCACCAGCATTCCTCGCGCGTGCGAGCGCCCCTGTTTTGCTGATCCGGTCGTGCTGGGCCACGCGGTCGCCGGATTGCCTGACCCGGGGGTCAAGGCCGAGATAGCTGACCAGCTTCTCCGCTGCGGCGAACCGGCTGACGTCGCCGATTGCGGACAGTATTCCGGCAGCGACCGCCATGTTGATGCCACCGATCGTCATCAACCGACGGACCCGATCATCGCCGAGGCAAGCGGACGCGATCGCCGCCTCGGCTGCCGTCAACTCCTTTTCCATCGCGTCGAGTGCCACCAGCCAGCGGTTCACGGCAGACCGCTCATGCTCGGCAAGTGGCTGGTCGTTGAGCCATCTCCGGCCCGGCCCCATGAACAACTTGCCTGAGAACGGCGGGATCAGGTTGGCGTGCAGAACCGCATGGATGCGGTTCTTGGTGCGCGTCATGCCCTGCACAATGGTCGCCCGCCGCGAAACCAGATTGCGCAGCAGTTCGGTTCGCTCGTCGGGCTGCCACACTTCCGGCAGGTAACCGGCCGCGTGCAGTCGGGCGAGTGCTGCTGCGTCGATCCGGTCCGTCTTGGCCTTCGCCTCCGCGATCACCCGAACCTGCAAGGGATGGGCGATGACCACCCGGCCCACATGCGGCTTCAGCAGCCGTACAATCGCCATTGTGTTGCCGGTCGCCTCAAGCACCACCTCGTCGTCAACCCTCAGCGTTCGCGCAAATGCCAGCACCTTGTCCCGGACCAGGTCCACCCGGCCGCATTGTCGCAGCACGCCATTCTCGAGCTCCGCTACCTGGGCAAAGCTTCGATGCACGTCCAGTCCGATCACCCTCATTTGCCGTTCTCCCGATCAGTTCAGAAGCCGGCCGGGGGCAACACGACACCTACGGATCCGCGCTCGCAGCGCAACCGGGCTGGTCGCAGGGGCGGCCAACTACTAACGCGAGCTCACAGCTCATCCAATGACAACGGCCTGCCCACCTTCCGTGCTCCAAGCTCCCCTGTCCCGGTTGCCCGGAGACTACGTGTCCGCACGCAGGCGGGCACGACGGAAGCCAGCCCCGGCATACCCGATACCAACCCGCTGGAACGCGTTAACGGCGAGATCAAGCGGCGCACCGACGTCGTCGGCATCTTTCCGAACAAAGCGTCGAAATCGTCAAGCGCTTCCCAGTCGGGTTGGCTATTATGGAGCACGCTTACCGGTTCGAGCGGTTGCCTGCCGTGTCAGGACAGAGGTGATCCATGTTGCACATCCACCCGAATGCCCGCACCACCCCTGCCACCCGCGCCGAGATCGCCCGCTAAACCGAACCAAGCGGCACGGTGGCCAAGCTGTACGGCGTCAGCACCGAGATCGTGCGAAAGTGGCGCAAGCGGGGCATCGGCGACTGCCTCGACCGCTCTGCCCGCCCGCATCAGCTGCCCTGGAAGGCCACAGAAGAGGAGCGCGCCATCGTCTGTACCCTGCGACGCGCCACCAACTTTCCGCTCGACGACCTGACGTTTGTCGTCACGCACTTCCTGCCGCGCCTCAACCGTGACAGCATCTGGCGCATCCTCAAAGCCGAAGGGATCAGCCGTCGCCCGCGGCCCTCCTCCGACCGGCCAGCTAGGCACTGGGCCGCAATGCGCCTAGCAACGAGCCGGGCGGTGCGCAGATCTGGCGAAGCAGGCACCCACCGTGGCGCTCTCATCCATGTTTCTCCCCTCGGTATTCTATGGCTGGCGAGTTGTTGCAGTCTGTTTCGTGGCGGCCGTGTTCGCCTGGGGCTTCGGCGTCTTCGGTGCGGGCGTGTATCTCACCGAGATAACCAGAGAGCACGCTTGGTCGGTTTCACTGGTGTCAGCAGGCGTGACCTTGTTCTACCTTACCAGTGCGCTTTCCCTGACAATGATCGGCGGCAGCATCGACCGCTTCGGCCCGCGACCGGTGTTCATTGCGGGAGCGGTCGCGTTGGGCCTAGGGGTCGCGAGCATCGGCCAGGTCGCGACGTTGTGGCAGCTCTATGTGACTTTCGTCTTCATTGGTCTCGGCTACGCCTCGCTGTCGCTCACAGCTCTGACCGCAACCCTGGCACCATGGTTCGAGCGTCAGCAGGGGCGCAGCGTCGCCATCGCGCTGATGGGTGCCAGCTTCGGCGCCATGCTGGTGGTCCCGCTGCTGGTGCTTGCGATCAAGCGCTTCGGCTTCGCGACTGCCGTGTTGGGCGGAGGGTGCCTCGCGATAGCGATCATGGTGCCGCTCGCGGCGGTGGTGCTGCGTTACCGGCGGCCGCAGGACCTTGGCTTGGCGCCGGACGGTGATGCCGTCGATCTACGACAGGCCGCCTCCGGCGTCGCATCGCAGCCTCGTTGGACACGGGCGGCGGCGATGGCGACGCGCTCGCTCTGGACCATCGCCATCGGATTTGCGCTCGGGCTTGCGGTCCAGGTCGGGTTCCTCACTCATCAGGTGAAGATCGCCGAGCCGGTCCTCGGCACGATAGGGGCGGGCTGGCTGGCGAGCGCTACCGGACTGGCTGGCTTACTCGGGCGCCTGCTGCTTGCCTATCTTGCCGATAGCGTGGCGGTGCGCCGCTACACTGCTGGCATTCTGGCGACGCAGGCCGTGGCGTTGGTTTTCATTGCGCTGCTTCCGGGCGCACCAGCGCTCATCGGTGGCAGCCTGATCTACGGCTTCTGCCTGGGCCAGATCACGACCCTCTCGCCGATCATGATACGCCGCGAGTTCGGCTCCGAGTCGTTCGGCTCGATTTATGGCGTTGCGGCCACGGTGATCCAGCTGAGCTCCGCCTTCGGGCCCGGTCTTTACGGCGCGTTGCACGACCTGTTCGGCGGCTACAACCCGGTGCTGAGCATCGCTGCCGTCGTCGAGCTTGCCGCGATGGTGGCAATACTCGCCGGCCGCCAGCCTCGGGTTGCTCGAAGCGACGGAAAGTAACGCCACCGGGATGGCCCGCAAGGCGACCTTGCCCAGGCTGCAAGTTCATCTGGCAAGTTCATCAAGTCCGTGGTCCTTGCGAACTGGGACGCAAGGGGCGCGAAAAATGCAGCACAGGCAGCAGATCGTCGTTGTCGGCGCGGGGTTCGGCGGCATGGCGGCGGTGAAAGCGCTCGGGTCGGTCGACGCGGACATCGTGCTGATCGACCGGACCAACCACCACCTGTTCCAGCCGCTGCTCTACCAGGTGGCGACGGCGGCCCTGTCGCCGGCCGATATCGCCGTCGCCAGCCGGGTGCTGTTGCGGAGTCAGCGCAATGTCACCGTGGTGATGGGCGAGGTGACCGGGATCAGCCTCGATCGCGGCCTGGTCCACGTCGCCGCCACCGACGATATCCGCTTCGACTTCCTGGTGCTCGCGACCGGCGCCGCCTACAGCTTCTTCGGCAAGGACCAATGGTCCGTGCACGCCCGCGTGCTGAAGTCGCTGCGCGACGCGTTGGCGATGCGCGAGGACTTGCTCGGCGCCTTCGAATGGGCGGAGAGCCGTGAAGATGCCAAAGAAATCCGCCGGCTGCTCACCTTCGTCGTGGTGGGTGGCGGGCCGACCGGGGTCGAGCTCGCCGGCACCATCGCCGAGATGGCCCGCTCGACCCTGACGCGCGATTTTCGGCACATCGACCCGACCTCCGCCCGCATCGTCCTGTTCGAAGCCGGACCGAGCCTGCTGTCCGCCTTCCCGCAACGGCTGTCCGTCTATGCCGCCAAGCAGTTGCAGGTCCTGGGAGTCGAGGTGCGGACCGGCACCACCGTCGACGACATCAGCGCGGCCGGGATCCACGCGGGCGGCGAGTGGATCGAGACCCCCAACGTGCTGTGGTGCGCCGGCACCGAGGCGCGGCCCGGCGCCGCCTGGCTCGGCGTCGCCGCTGCCCGCAACGGCGCGATCCCGATCGCGCCCGACTGTTCCGTGCCGGAGCGGCCGAACGTCTTCGCGATCGGCGACGTCGCCAGCCTCAACGATCGGTCCGGGCGGCCGCTGCCGGGTGTCGCGCCGGTCGCCAAGCAGCAGGGCGCGTATGTCGGCCGGCTGCTGCGGGCGCGGCTTGCCGGCCAGCGCCCACCGGGTCCGTTCCGATATCGCGATTATGGCAATCTCGCGGTGATCGGCCGATCGCGCGCGGTGGCCGATTTCGGCTGGCTGCGGCTCACCGGCTTCCCCGCCTGGCTCACCTGGTCACTGGTGCACTTGATGCTGCTGGTCGACTTCCGCAGCCGTGTGCTGGTGTACGTCAACTGGGTCTGGGCCTGGTTCACTCACGGACGCGGCGCGCGACTGGTGACCGATGTCCGACGCCACGGCGCAGCTCCGGTGCCGTGAAGCTCGCCACCTACAACATCAACAACATTGTCCGCCGCCTGCCCAACCTGCTCGCCTGGCTGCGCGACGCAATGCCCGACATCGTCTGCCTGCAGGAGCTGAAGACCGACGATTCCGGCTTCCCCGTCGCCGCGATCGAGGCCGCCGGCTACGGCGCGGTGTGGCGCGGTCAGCGGACGTGGAACGGTGTCGCCATCCTGGCGCGGGGGGCGGCGCCGGTGCAAACCCGGCGCGCCTTGCCGGGCGATGCAGCGGATACCCAGGCGCGCTACATCGAGGCGGCCGTCGCGGGCGTGCTGGTCGGCTCGATCTACCTGCCCAACGGCAACCCTCAGCCCGGCCCGAAATTCGATTACAAGCTCGCCTGGTTCGAGCGACTGATCGCCCACGCGGCGACCTTGCACGCGACCGGCCTGCCGATCATCTTGGCCGGCGACTACAACGTCGTGCCGACCGAGGCCGACATCTATCCGACGAAATCATGGGCCAAGGACGCGCTGCTGCAACCCGCGAGCCGCGCCGCATTCCGGCGCCTGATCGAGCAGGGCTGGACCGACGCGATACGGGCGCGCCACCCGGACGAAACGATCTACACGTTCTGGGACTACAAGCGTGAGCGCTGGTCGCGCGATGCCGGCCTGCGGCTCGACCACGTCCTGCTCAGCCCGGCGGTCGCGTCACGGCTCGTCGACGCCGGCGTCGATCGCGCAGTGCGCGGCGAGGCCAACGCCAGCGACCATGCTCCCACTTGGGTCCGGCTGTGCGAGCGCGGACCGCGTCGGCGAAACTCGCTGTGACGCTTTTGCAGACCCTGAATAGGATGGTTTCAAAGCTCGGCGACAGGCGCCACTGAGGGAGGGAAAAATGAGCGCCTTCCAATCCGGTCGGCGCGGATGTGCGCGGGGCCGCGATCACGCGTCGTGGGGTGATCGCCGGAGCGACTGCCGGGATCAGCCTGGCGGCAGTCGGCGCTGACACCGCGTTCGCGGCGGCGCAAAGTCAGCGCCCTACGTCGTGCTCGACGCGATGCTCGGTTTCGCCGCGGCTGATCGTGCTTGCCGAGCCGGTCTCGGCGCTGGAGGTGTCGATCCGCGCACAGATACTCAACCGGCTCATCGACTTGCAGGGCCAGCACGGCGTGTCCTACCTGTTCATCGCGCACGACCTCGCGGCGGTGGCGCATATGAGCCACCACATCGTCGTGATGTATTTCGGCCAGATCGTCGAATACGGCGAGGCGGGCGAACCAGCGCGAGCGGCGCCTTGCAAATTCACCTCGGGCCGCCTAAAACCCGCGCCTCATCGGGAGCGCGGGCGTAGCTCAGGGGTAGAGCACAACCTTGCCAAGGTTGGGGTCGAGGGTTCGAATCCCTTCGCCCGCTCCAGATTCGCAAAGAGCAGATGGTTGGCAAGTGCCGCTTGGGCCTCGTGCGCGATTTCGTGTGGTCCCGCATCGCCCCTCCCGATCCGACCGGCCGATAGTATATGCCTCGAGGACCTTGTGAGGCCGGGCGGGATGCTGTGCTGAAGACGATCACGCGCATGGCCTTCGCAGCCGGACCAGTGCCGCGGTTGGCAGCGCTGGCGTGCACGATGGTGCTCGTGCTCGCCCCATCATTGGCCGGCTCGGGCCGAGCGCAAACCTCGCGGGCGTCGAGGCTCTCGTTGCACGACGCGGTGGAAGCGGCCTGGGCGCGCGATCCGCAGCGTCGCCCGCTCGCGGCGCGGCAGAGGACGGCGGCCGCCCGCTACGCCGCCGGCGGCGCGTTCTTCCCGAACGCACCCTCCCTCACGGGGAGCCACGTCAACGACAAGGTTGCGGGCAGCAACTACAACTACGTCAACACGCAACTGGAGCTGGACACGCCGGTGTGGCTGCCGGGCGAGGGCACCGCGACCCAGGGCGTCGCCCTAGCCGACGCGGAAACGGTGGAGGCGGACGCCGCCGCCGCACACCTCGATCTCGCGTTGCAGGTGCTGGACCTGGCGGCACGGGCCGCCCTCGCCGCCAACGAGCGAGCCATCGCCGCCCGGCGGCTCGCGTCGGCGCAAGCACTCGCGGCGGACACGGCCCGCCGCTATCGGGTCGGCGAGGCAGCGCAAAGCGACGCCCTTGCCGCCACCGCCGACGCGGCCGGGGCCGAAGTCGCGTTGAGCGGGGCTGACGCGCAACTGGACGCGGCCAGGTTCGCGTTGGCCGCCGTCACCGGCGAGCTGGTCATTCCGGCGCTGACCCCCGAACGGCCACGAACCAAGCGGATCGCACCGGCCCTCACGTCAACCCTGACGCAAACCCCGGCAACGCGGCTCAGTCCACACCCCCGCGTGGCCGCCGCCGAGCGCGCCGTGCAAGCGGCGCAGGCGCGCGCGCGCCTGGTGCGGATCGAGAACCGCGACAGCCCGCAGATCGGCCTGCAGGGCATCAACGAGAAGCAGCCCGGCACCCGCTGGGACACCCGCTTCGGCGTGGTGATCCACTTCCCGTTCGCCACGGAAGCACGCAACGCGCCGCGCCGCGCCGCCGCCGAGCAAGCCGTGACCCAGGCGGAGGCGCAGCTCGAGCTGACACGGCGGCAGGTGGGCGCCGCCGTGCGCAAGGCGGAGGCGCTGGCGGTCGGGGCCAAGCGGGCCGCCGTCGCCGCCCGCGCCGCCGCCGCCGACCTCGAAAAGCGTCGCGGCCAGATCGAGCGCGCCTGGCGGCTGGGCGAAATGCCACTGATCGAGGTGGTGCGCGCCAATGCGATCGCGTTCAACGCCGAGCTCGCCCGCGACAAGGCCGGGACCGAGCTCGACGCGGCGCGGCAGCGCGTCCGGCTTGCGGGAGGCGTGCTGCCTTGACGACGGCCCGGCCGGGCTTGGCGCTTGCCGTCCTCACCGTGCTGCTCGCCTCGGCGCTGGCGATCGCCGCGCAATCGGCGAACCCCGACAAGAACCCCGACAGGAACAGGGACCCGCCCGGCGTGGTCCACATGAGCACGGAGCAGCAACGCACGGTCAAGCTCAAGACCGTGCGCGCCGAGCGCCGCCCGATCACCGAGAAGGTGCGCCTGCCCGGCACGGTCACGTTCGACCAGGGCCACGTCGCCGTGGTGCGCCCCCTCGCCGCCGCGCTGGTGACGCGCCTGCTGGTCCAGCCCGGCGATGCGGTGCTTGCGAACCAGCCGCTCGCCGAGCTGGAGATCCCGAGCCTGGTCGATGCCGAGGACAACCTCGCCGCCGCCCGCGCCGCGACCGGCGAAGCGGAGGCGGGTGTCGCCGTGGCGCGCGACGCCCTGCGCCGGGGCGAGATCCTGGCGCGCGACGGCTCGCTCTCTCGCGCCGAGGCCGAACGGCGACGCTTGCTGCTGGCCCAGGCCGTCGCACGGCTCGAGGCCGCACGCGCCCGCGTCGTGTCGTTGCAGGCGCGCGTCACCCGCCTGCACCCCGAGGGGACACAAGGGGCCGCGACGCTCGTCGCGCCAATCGGCGGCGTGGTCGTCAAGGTCGACGTCACGCCGGGCGAGCTGATCGACACTGCGCGGGCCGCCGTCACCGTCGCGGACCTGTCGGTCGTGCTCGTGAAGGCGCAGGTCGCGGAAGCCAATGCCGCCCTGGTCAGCGTCGGCGACCCGGCGCGCGTCAGCCTGCTGTCCGGCGGCGAGCGCACCTGGACGGGAAACGTGATCGCCCTGGGCGCCGCGATCGACACCGAGGCGCGCACCCTGCCGGCCCGCATCCGGCTGGCCAACGAAGACGGCACCCTGCGCGCCGGGATGGCCGTGGAGGTGCGCGTCATCAGCGACCGTGGCCGCGACGACGTGGTGGTGCCGGCGACCGCCGTGCAGCTTATTGCCGGCAAGCGGATCGCCTTCACCGCTCTGGGCGGCGACTCGTTCCAGAGCCACGACCTGACCGTGGGCGTCGAGCAGCCGGACTGGGTGGAGGTCCGTCGCGGCCTGTCCGCCGGTGACGAAGTGGTGACCCAAGGCAGCTTCGAGCTGAAAGCCGTGCTGCAGAAGTCGCTGCTGGGCGGATAGAAGCAATGCAGGGCTTCTTCGAGCACCTGGTCCGTCGTCGCTGGCTGGTGATCGTGCTGGCGCTGCTGCTGTGCGGCGGCGGCTACTGGAATCTGCGGCAGCTCGCGATTGACGCGGTGCCCGACATCTCGCCCAAGCAGGTCATGATCCTGACCGAGGCCACCGGGCTAGGGCCGCTGGAGGTCGAGCGGCTCGTCACGTTTCCGATCGAGACCAAGATGGCGGGCATACCGCTGCTGAAGGACGTGCGCTCCACGTCCCGCTTCGGGCTGTCCGCGGTCTATGTCACCTTCGAGAACTCCGCCGACGTGCAGACCGCGCGGGCGCGTGTGTTCGAGCGGCTGCAACAGGCAAAAGCGATGATGCCGCCCGGTGTCGGCACGCCCACCGAGGGGCCGTTCGCCACCGGGCTGGGCGAGATCCTGGAGTTCGAGCTGCGCGGCCCCGGCTACACGCCGATGCAGCTCTACCAGATGCTGCACTGGGAGGTGGTGCCGCAGTTGAGCTTGGTGCCGGGCATCGTCGCCGTGAACATCTACGGCGGCAATCTCAAGACCTACGAGGTGCAGGTCTCCTCCGACCGGCTGCGCGCGCTCGGGATCACCTTGCCCGACGTGTTCCACGCGATCGAGGCCAACAACACGGCTCGGGGTGGCGCCTACATCGAGCGCGGCGACGAGCAGCAGATCGTGCGCGGCCTGGCGCTGATCCAGAGCCAGGCCGACATCGCCGCCATCGTGCTGAAGCCCGCGCCGCCCGGCGGCGTGCCGGTGACCGTCGCCGACGTGGGCGAGGTCCGGCTCGCGCCCAAGGTTCGGCTCGGCGCGGTCACCCATGATGGCGAGGGCGAGGCCGTCGTGGGTGTCGCCGACATGCAGTACGGGCTCAACGCGAGCGAGGTGCTGCCGGCGTTGAAGGCCAAGATCGCCGAGGTGCAGGCCAAGCTGCCGCCGGGTGTGGCGATCGACATCTTCTACGATCGAACCGGCCTGATCGAGCGCGCGATCAGTACCGTCGAGCACAACCTTGGCGAGGGCGCCTTGCTCGTGGTGGCGGTCCTGTTGCTGATGCTGGGCGGCTTGCGCGCCGGGTTGATCGTGGCGGCGGTGATCCCGCTGGCGATGATGATCGCGTTCGCCGGCATGCGCGCGTTCGGCATCTCCGCCAACCTCATGAGCCTCGGCGCGATCGACTTCGGCCTGGTCGTCGACGGCGCGGTGGTGCTGGTCGAGAACGTGCTGCGCCGGCAGTCGGAGGAGGGCGGCGAGACGGACCCGGTGAAGGTCGTGCCGGTGGCTGCGGCGCAGGTGGCCAAGCCGGTTATCTTCTCGGTCGCCATCATCGCCATGGTGTATCTGCCGGTGCTCTCGTTGCAGAACATCGAGGGCAAGACGTTCCGGCCGATGGCGCTCACGGTGATGCTGGCGCTCGGCGGCGCGCTGGTCGTCACAATGCTGGTGGTACCCGCGCTGGCGGCGACATTCCTGAGCGCGAAGCCCTCGAAGGGCGACACGTTCCTGGTGCGCTGGGCTCGCCGCGGCCACGCGCCGGCGCTGCGGCGCACGACGGCGCATCCCTGGATCACGGTGGGGATCGCCGCGTTGCTGTTCGCGGGCGGCGTGTTCCTCGCGACCCGGCTCGGCGGCGAGTTCATCCCGCAACTCTCGGAGGGCGCCATCGTGGTGACCTCCAACAAGCTGCCCTCGATCAATCTCGACGCCTCGGTCCGCACCGTCACCGAGATCGAGCGTGTGTTGCGGCAATTCCCCGACGTCAAGACGGTCGTCTCGCAGACCGGCAGCGCCGCCGTGCCGACCGACCCGATGGGCGTGCAGAGCACCGACACCTACGTGATCCTCAAGCCGCGAAGCGAGTGGCAGACCGCCGACACGCAGCAGGGGATCCGCGCCGCGATGGAGAAGAAGCTGAAGGCGGCGGTGCCCGGCGTGTTCTTCGAGTTCTCGCAGCCGATCCAGATGCGCATGGATGACCTGCTGCAGGGCGTCCGCTCGGACGTGGCGCTGACCATCTACGGTGACGACCTCGGCACGCTGAAGCAGCTCGCCAACAAGGCGGTCGGCATCGTGCAGTCGATCGAAGGCGCCGCCGACGTCCGCTCGGAACAGGAGGGCGGGCTGCCGGCGCTGACGGTGCGCGTGGACCGCGAACGGCTCGCCCGCTACGGCGTCGCCGCTGCCGACGCGCTGGCCGTGGTGCGCGCGATCGGCGACCGCTCGGTCGGCACCGTGTACGGCAAGGATGACACCGAGACCCCGATCATGGTGCGCCTGCCACCCGACGAGCGGACCAGCGCCGCGCGTATCCGGGCGCTGCCCGTGGGTGTTTTCGGCGGACAAGCGGTGCCGCTCTCGGCGGTGGCCGATATCAGCGTGGCGGTCGGCCCCTCGCAGGTGATGCGCGACAAGCTGCAACGGCGCGTCGCGGTCGACATTAACGTGCGCGGCCGGGACATGCGAAGCTTTGTGAAAGCGGCGCAGCAAGCGGTGGCCCAAAAGCTCGATCCGCCGCACGGCTACACCGTGGAATGGGGCGGGACATTCCAGAACCTGCGCTCCGCCGCGGCCCGGCTGGCGCTCGTCGTGCCGGGCGTGCTCGCCCTCATCTTCCTGATGCTGTATCTCAACTTCAACAGTCTGCGAACCGCGCTGCTGATCTTCCTCAACGTCCCGATGGCAGCGACCGGCGGTTTCGCCGCGCTGGCAATACGCGGCATGCCGTTCAGCGTGACCGCGCTGATCGGCTTCATCGCCGTGTTCGGGGTGGCGATCCTGGATGGCGTGGTGCTGGCGAGCTATATCGAAAGCGACCGCGCGGATGGCAAGGACGCCACCGACGCCGCGCGCGACGCCGCGGGCGAACGGCTGCGCCCCGTGCTGACCACGGCGCTGGTGGCGACCATCGGGTTCATACCAATGGCCATCTCGACCAGCGCCGGGGCCGAGGTGCAGCGCCCGCTGGCGACAGTGGTGATCGGCGGGCTGATCACCGCGACGCTGCTGACACTCCTGGTTCTGCCGTCATTGTATCCAAAGGTGGCAACGTTCGAGTGGCCGAGCTGGAGCACGATGAGAGGCTGGCTCGGCCGCGCTCCACGAGGTCGTCGACCCGCCGCGTAGACAGCCCGGCGACCCAGCGAGCAGCATCGACTCGCCATCGCGAGCCGCCGGCGTGGCGATCCGTGCCGACGTCTGGAATTGCGGGGGCGATCTCGGCGCCGCCTGGCATCGCGCGCGGCTCACGGTCGGCTAGCTCAGCACCATGCCCGCATAGCCGCTCGCCGCGACCGTTTCGCAGCGTTCCCGATACGCCGGTGCGCCGCCTTGATACTGCAGGATGCGCCGCACGTTCCGCCCCTCGACGTTAGAGTTGATGCCGGTCGCCCAGGAATCGATCTGGGTGTATAGCATTCCGTCGGCGAGCTCCTCGATGTGTCGCGACCAGTCGGCCTCGGCCTCCGCCTTCGGCTCGACGCGCGTGATGCGGCGGTCGCGTGCGGCGCGCATCAGATCGGTCACCCAGTCGACGTTCTGCTCGATGCAGCGCGGGATGTTGCAGCGGGTGGAAGCGTTGTGCGGCCCGACAATGGTCAGCATGTTCGGAAAGCCGGCCGACATCAGGCCGAGATAGGTCCGCGGCCCATCCGCCCAGTGCTGCTTCAGAAGCTGGCCGCCGACGCCGCGAAACTCGATGCGGTCGAACGCACCGGTAATGGCGTCGAAGCCGGTTGCGTAGATGACCATGTCCAACGCGTACTCGGCATCGCTGGTCTTGATGCCGGTCTCGGTGATCTGCTCGATCGGCGTGGTTCGCGTATCCACCAGGCGGACATGTGGCAGGTTGTAAGCCTCGTAGTAGCCGGTCTCCTGCGGCACGCGGCGGGTGCCGAACCCGTGGCATTTGGGAATAAGCATCTCGGCCACCGCCGGGTCGTTAACCCGCTGGCGGATCTTGCGCGCCACGAAGTCGCTGAACAGCGCGTTGGCCTTCGAGTCGGTCAGCACGTCGCGAAAATTCGCCATCCAGATGCTGAAGCCGGATTCGCTGTAAAGCCTTTCCCAGAAAGCCTCGCGCTCCGCGTCGGTGACCTCGAACGTGCCGCGTGGATCGGTGTCGTGGATGTAGCAGCCCGGCGTCTGCCGCAGCAGCTCGAACATCGCCGGGTAGCCGGCCTTGATGGCGCGTTGCTCCTCCTCGGTGATCGCCCGGTTGTGCAGCGGCGTGCACCAGTTGGGCGTGCGCTGGAACACGGTGAGCTCATCCGCCAGCGGCGCGATGGTCTGGATCACTTGCACCCCGGTGGCACCCGTGCCGATCACCGCGACGCGCTTGCCAGTGAAATCCACCTGCTCATGCGGCCAGCGGGAGGTATGGAAGGACTGGCCGGCGAAGCGCTCCACGCCCGGAATGCGAGGCATGGTCGCAGCCGAGAGCGGGCCGACGGCGGTGATGAGAAAGCGCGCGCACACCTGTTCGCCGGTATGGAGGGTCACCTCCCAGCGGCGCGCGGCCTCGTCGAACGCGGCGGCCGAGACCCGGCTGTCGAACTGGATGTCACGCCGCAGGTCGAACCGGTCGGCGACGTGGTTGAGATAACGCAGCGTTTCCGCCTGCGGCGCGAAATGCTCGCTCCAGTTCCACTCGCGCAGCAATTCCTCCGAGAAGGAATAGCCGTATGTGTAGCTCTCGGAATCAAAGCGCGCGCCGGGATAGCGGTTCCAAAACCAGGTGCCGCCCACATCGCTGCCGGTCTCGAACACCCGCACCGAGAGGCCGAGCTCGCGCAGCCGGTAGAGCTGGTACATCCCGGCAATGCCGGCGCCGATGATCATGGCGTCGTAGGTCGTGTTCGGCGCGGCGCCAAAATCGGCGGCCGCCACCTGGGTGTCGCGCATGTGATCGTGCGGGCTGTCCATCGTCGTCTCCTGCCGGGGCTGCGGCAGAATACGCTGAGGCGCACCGCTTGAAACTCCCCCGAACCCCAAGCTCTCCGCGAGGTGCTCGCGCCAGGGGCGATCAGGGGCGCGATGCGCGCTGGAACAGATCGGCCAGCGCAGCGGTTACGCCGGTCACCGGCTTCGCCGCGGCCAGCGGCGGACGCAAAGCTGATGTCAGGCCAAGGCCGGCCAGCATCTCGGCCTGCCGCACCGCGGCAGCGACGCAATCGAGCACCGGCACGGGGAGGCGCGCGCCGATCCGCGCGGCAAGCCCGGCCAATGGCGCGCCGGCGAGGATGACGACATCAGCTCCATCCTCCTCGGCGGCGAGACGGCACAGATCGACCAGCGCTGCCTCCTTCTCCTCCTGCACGTCGGCCGCGGAGGTGAAACCCTCACGCAGGCAGCGCACTCCGGCGAAGCGCGATGACAACCCCAACCGGTCCACCGAGTCGCGATACCAAGGCGCGAACGCCGCCGCGAAGGAAACCAGCGCGAAGCGCCGCCCGATCATGCACGCGGTCAGCATCGAGGACTCGGCGAGGCCCACGACCGGCACCGGCATCAGCTCGCGCGCCGCGTCCAACCCGGGATCGCCGAATGCCGCGATCACCGCCGCCTCGCAGCCGGCGCCGGCGCTCGCCATCAGCTCCAAGGCAGCGCACGCGGCGACCGCCGCCTCCGCGCGTGTGACGATATACGGCACGCCCATCTGTGCGGTCACCGCGACGATCTCCGTCCCCGGTGAGGCGGCCGCGCGCGCCGCCGCCTCGATCCGCGCGGTGATCGAAGCCGAGGTATTCGGGTTCGCGACCAGCAAGCGCATTGGCAAGCCCCTCCATCAGCTACGCGCTCCGGTTCAGTGCCGCGAGCTCTGGCGATAGAATGGCTCGTGGCTCTCGGGCCGCATATAGCCGTCGTAGAAGGCACGCATATGCGGCAGCACGGCTTTGGCGAGCCGGCGACGCTCCAGCTCCTCGTCCGAGAGGTCGCGCTTCAGCATGTCGCTGATCTGATGCAGCACGGCATTGCGGTCGATCCGGGTGAAGCGACCGTCCTGATAGACCACCTCGCCGCCGATGAGCACCGCACGTACCCCCTCCACCTTCGCCCGCTGCACGACCGCGTCGAGCACCGGCACCTCGACATCGAGGTAGGGAAAGCTCACCTGCGCCCAGTCGATCAGCACCATATCGGCGCCGCGTCCCACCTCCAGCGCGCCGAGGCTGGCGCCGTACGGCGTGGTGCGCGCGCCGGCTTCGCTCGCCATGCGGAACACCTGCGCGGTGGTCGGCACCCGGTCGTCCATCCCTGGCTCGCGATGCGCGCGCAACACCAAACGCATCTCCTGCAGCATGTCGCGATCGTCATTGATGCCGGCTTCGTCCAGGCCGATCGCCACGTTTACGCCTAGCGCCTCGAAACGATTGAGCGGTGCGATGCCCGAGCGGAGCCGAAAGTTGGAGGAGCAGTTGTGGCAGATATTCGTGCCGGTGTCGGCGATGCGATCGACGTCCGATTCCGACAGCCAGACGCCGTGGCCGAGGGTCAAACGCGGCCCGAGAAGACCGAAGCGGTCGATGTAGTCCAAAGCGGTGCCGCCGCCACGCCGTTTGGCGTATTCCTTCTGATACGCGGTCTCCACCAGATGCATGTGCAGCGGTGCGTCATAGCGTGCGGAGGTTTCCGCCAGGCGCTCGAGCGCGTGGTCGGAGCACCAATGCAAGTTCGCCGGGGCGAGCTGTATCTTGACCCGATCCTTGTTGTGGTGCTTGCCGTGCAGATGGCCGAACAGCGCCAGCGTATCCTCGGCGTCGAGCTGGAAACGCTCGAAATATTTCGCGAGCAGCGGCTTCAACTCGTCCGGTACCCTGGCCAGGAAATCCTGGTTCGGCTCGTACACGAGGTGATTCTGATCGCGCAGCGCGAAGCAGTAGGAGACCCGCATGCCGATCGCCTCGTAGGCACGGATCACCTCGTCCGCCCGCGCTTCCACCGCCGGCAACCGGCCCGGGGTCCAGCCGTGAATGTGCTGCACCGTGGTGATGCCGGACGCGATCATCTCGAATGCGGAGTAGAGCGTGTCGAGATAGATGTCGATATCGCGCGTGACCATGCGCGTGCCGAACCACAGCTCCAGCGGCATGTCGGGTGAGCCGAGCTGCAACGGCGTCAGCCCGACATGGTGATGACCGTTGACGAATCCCGGCAGCAGCACCTCGTTGCCGCTGCCGATCACCTCGACGTCGGGATGCTTGGCGCCGAGGTCAGCGAAGCGGCCGATCTCGGCGATGATGCCGTCCCTTTGCAGCACGGCGCCATCCTCGATCTGCTCCCAGCTGTGCCGGTCGAGCGCGCGGGTGATGACGTACTTGCCGCGTATGATGGAGTTCATGCCTCTATTCCTGAACGATGTTTGGTTCAGCCGGCCTGCGCCAGCGCTTCCTGCTCGGCGAATGCACGATCGACTTCGTCTTGCAGCAAGCCGGTGAGCTGACGTCGCAACGCAATCGCTCCCGGGCTGTCCTGGTCGCGCGGTCGTGGCAGGTCCACCGGGATGACAGCCTTGATGCGACCGGGCCGGGCAGTGAACACCGCGACGCAATCGGCCAGCGCGACGGCCTCGTCGATATGATGGGTGACGAACAGCACCGACGCCCCGGACGTACGCCACACATCCAGCAGAAAGCCTTGCATTTTTGCCCGGGTCTGCACGTCGAGCGCGGCGAACGGCTCGTCCATCAGCAGTACCTCGGGCTGCATCGCCAGCGCGCGAGCGACCGCCACGCGTTGCCGCATGCCGCCGGAGAGCTCGTCGGGCCGCTTGTTGAACGCCTCCGACAGCCCGACGCGCGCGAGAACCTCGCTGGCGACACGCTTGCGCTCCTTGCTATCCGCTCCGCGCAGCGACAACCCGAAACTCACGTTCTGCCAGACCGAGAGCCAGGGCAGCAGCGATGTGTCCTGGAAGATCAGACTGCGTTCGGGCGCTGGCCCGGTCACCGGCACGCCATGCGCGCTGATGCTGCCATCGGTCGGCATCTCGAGCCCGGCCACCATGTAAAGCAGCGTGCTCTTGCCGCAGCCCGATGGTCCGAGCAGACAGACGAACTCGCCCTTGGCAACAGTGAGCGAGACGCCGCTGAGCGCCTCGTGGGCGCGCGGCGTACCCGCTGCCCAAACCTTGCCGACACCTTGGCAGACGACCGCCGGCGGGCTCTCGTCAGCCACCGGCCATGCTTCCCTGTCCGCGCGGCACCCAGTAGAGCAGCTTCGCTTGCAGTGCTCGCAGCGCCCAATCGAACACGAAGCCGACCACGCCGATCAGCACGATGGTGAAGTACACCAGACCGGGGTTGAAAGTGTTGCGCGCCATCATGATGACTTGACCAAGGCCGTAGCCAACGCCGGTCGCCTCGGCGATCAGCACCACCATCCAGGCCCCAAACAAGTTCAGCCGCAGCACGACGAGCAGACCAGGCAGGATGGCCGGCAGGATGGCGCGTAGAAAGACCTGCCGGCGGTTCGCCCCCATGATGCGGGCAACGTTGATGTAGTTCCGGTTGACGCCGTCGGTCTGGGTGATGGTGGCGAGAACCATGGTGAAGAACAGGGCGATGAAGACCATGAACACGGCCGGCTTGTTGCCTATTCCAAACAGGAAGATGGCGACCGGCAGCCACGCCACCGGTGACACTGGTGCCAGCAAGGTCACGGTCGGCAAGGTCAAGGTTCCAACCGGCCGCCAGTAACGGATGGCGACGCCGAGACCGAGGCTCGCGATCGTGGCGAGCGCGAGTCCGGTCAGAACACGCATCACCGAGGAGCACACGGTGATCAGCACCGCCATTGCCGGGCTAGGACCGGAATTCGGGTCGACGCCGATCTGCCAGCGCTGCGCCGTGTTGAAGAAGCGCGCTTGCTCGGCGAAATTGCTGAGGAAGACGTGCGGTGGCGGCAACAATCTCGGGTCCGCCCAGCCGACGTACCAGAGCAGTTCCCAGATGCCGGCAAAGAAGCCGATCGAGAGGCAAGTCCAGAATAGACGTTCAAGCGGCGATCGAACGCCGCGGATCAAGCCGAGCCCAAGCGAGCGGGTGGCGAGGGCAAAGCGGCGCTCGCGGCGGCCCGCAAGGGCGCTGGCGGCCTCGCTCATGCTGATTTGTAGTTGAGCTTGCCATACACGTCAGGCGACGCAGCGATGGCCGCCTCGAGCAGCTTCCAATTGATCGCATCGCGGCCGGGCTTCTTCTTGATGTAGCCCATCTCCATGAGCGACTGCACACGAGAGAGAATGAAATCGGTCTCTGCGCGCTGATCCACCTTCGGCGGCTGCTTGGTCGCGCCAATGCGGGCATTCTCCAGCGACAGCTTGTAGTACGGGCCTACCAACGTCTTGAGCGTCGCCTCGCGCTCGCTCTCGAAGAGGTATTGTCCGTGCAGCATCCCCTTGATGAGCGCGGTGACACCGTCAGGATTTTTGTCGATCAGCTCGGTCCGGGCGGCCAGCACGCAATCGGTGTATTGCGGGCCGTAGATGTCGATCCCGTCCGAAAGCAGCACCGAGCCTTTCACATCGTTCAGCAAGGCCGTGGGCTGGCGTGCCATTCCTGGCCTCCACCTATGACGAAGCCTGGCGCCTGATGCAGGCGCAGTCGCCCTACTTCGACACGCTGATGACGAAGAACTCGATGAAGCTGCTCGGCTACCAGGTTTGGCCAAGCCAAGGCTTCTACACCAAGGAGCCGATCACATCGCCGGCCGACTTCAAGGGCAAGAAGCTGCGCATCTATTCCACGTCGACCCAGGAGATGGGGACCTTGCTTGGCTTCCAGGCAACCATTCTGCCGTTTGCCGAAATCCCGCAAGCCTTCTCGACCGGCTTGATCGACGCGCTATTCACCTCGGCGCAGACCGGCATCGACATCCAGGCGTGGGACAACACGAAGTACTTCACCAACGTTGGCGCGATCCTTTCCAAGAACGCGCTGCTCGTGAACGCCCGTGCCTTTGCCGCCTTGCCCAAGGAGGTGCAGGCGGAACTCGTCACCGCCGGCCAGGCCTACACCAAGCGAAGCTGGGCGATGAGCAAGAAGGCGCATGAGGACAACACCGCCATTCTGGCCGAGCACGGCATGAAGGTTGTCGAGGCGCCGCCATCCGTCGTTGCGGCGATGAAGCAGGTCGGCGAGCAGATGACCAAGGAGTGGAAAGCCTCGGCGAGCCCGGCAGCGGTCGCCGTGCTCGATACCTACAGGAAGGAGGAGAACTGAGCGCGGGAGAAGGCGATGCGCGGCGTTCTCGACCGGCTGTATCTGCTGAGCGGCTATCTGGCATGTGTCTGTCTGGCGCTGATCGGACTCTCTATCGTCGGGCAGATCGCCGGGCGCTTCGTCAAGGTGACGTTCGACGCGACCGAGATCTCCGGCTTCTTCATGGCCGCCTCGTTGTTCCTGGGCCTTGCCTACACCTTCAGGACCGGCTCGCACATCCGCGTCAACCTGCTGATCACCCGGCTCGGCCCGCGCGGGCGCCGTGTCGTCGAGCTCTGGTGTTGCTTGCTTGCCTCCGTGGGGTGCGCCTACTGGACCTGGGAAACCGCAAAGATGGTGCTGGTGTCGATCGAATTGCACGACGTCAGCCCTGGCCTGATGGCGGTGCCATTCTGGATACCGCAAACCGCCTTGGTGGTCGGCATCGGCCTGTTTACCGTCGCTTGCATCGACGAGTTCGTGCGGGTCGCGCGCGGCATGAATCCGGACTTCGAAGACGCGGAAGCACGAAACCTGCGCGAGATTGAGACGGCACGCTTCACCGAATCGTCGCCGGCCAGCCGGGCGGAAGCGGCCGAATGAATGATTGGCTGCTGGCGGTCACCGTCCTCGGCACCTTGTTCGGCCTGTTGGCGACCGGTGTTTGGATCGGCCTGTCGCTGCTGATCACCGGATTCGTCGCGGTGTATTTCTTCGCACCCACCGACCCTGGCCAATTGCTGGCGATGACGGTGTGGGACGCGAGCTGGAACTGGGCGCTGACCGCCTTGCCGCTGTTCATCTGGATGGGCGAGATCCTGTTCCGCACCCGCTTGTCGGAGGACATGTTCAAGGGTCTCTCGCCCTGGCTCGGCTGGCTGCCCGGGCGGCTGTTGCATGTGAACATTCTCGGCTGCGGGGTGATGGCGGCGGTCTCCGGCTCGTCGGCCGTCACCTGCGCCACCATCGGGCGGATGAGCTTTCCCGAGCTCGCCAAGCGCAACTATCCAGAGGCGCTGGCGATCGGCACCTTGGCTGGCTCCGGCACGCTCGGCCTGCTGATCCCGCCGTCGATCATGATGATCGTCTACGGCATCATCACGCAGACCTCGATCGGGCGCCTGTTCATCGCCGGCATCGTGCCCGGCCTGATGATGATCGGCCTGTTCATGGCCTACACGATGGGTTGGTCGCTGCTGAACCCGGACAGGATCCCCGAGAACGACATCCGCATGACGTTCGCCGAGAAGCTGTGGGTATCGCGGCGCTTGCTGCCGGTCATGGTGCTGATCCTGCTGGTTCTGGGCTCGATCTATGCCGGCGTGGCGACGCCGACGGAAGCGGCCGTCATGGGGGTGCTTGGCGCGTTCGCCTTGTCGATCGCGACCGGCTCGCTCAACCTCGAGGCGGTGCGGGAGAGCATGCTCGGCGCGTTGCGGACGAGCTGCATGATCGGCTTCATCCTGGCCGGTGCCGCCTTCGTTTCGATGGCGATGAATTTCACCGGGCTGCCGCAAAATCTCGCGGCCGGCGTCAACAGCCTCGGCCTCGGTCCGGTTGGCCTGATCGTCATGTTGACGTGTCTCTACATCGTTCTCGGCTGCTTCCTCGACGGCACCTCGATGATCGTCATCACCGCACCCGTGGTGATGCCGATGATTGTGCATGCCGGGATCGACCCGCTCTGGTTCGGCATCTACATCGTGCTGGTCGTGGAGATGGCCCAGATCACGCCGCCGGTCGGCTTCAATCTCTACGTCCTGCAAAGCCTGTCCGGGCGGGATATCTGGACCGTGACCAAGGCGACATGGCCGTTCTGCATGCTGCTGGTCATCGGTGTGGTGTTGATCAGCGTGTTCCCCGCGATCGTCCTAGTCCTGCCGCGAATGATGACGGCCGGTTGAGGCTTCAGCGTCTCACCGACCGCGTGGCGTGCACGTCAGCCCTGGGTCGGCAGCAGAAAGCGGGCGAGTGCGAGCAACGCGCCGTCCGGACGACGCAACGCGTCGATGATGGTGAAGTGGTCGGCGCCAGCCAGCGGCAACAACGGGCCGGGTCGGTGCATGGCCGCGCGGCGGGCGTGCAGCGCGCGGCTATCGGCGACCAAAGCCGGCAGCTCGGTCGTGCCATAGGCGATGCCAAGCGGCTTGTCCGGCGGCGGCAGCCGGAGCGGCGACAACGTGGCGATCTCCTCGTCGGTCAGCGACAGCTTCTCGTTGAGGTAGGTGTCACGGATCGGCCCCAGCTCGAACAGGCCGGAGATGCTTAAAGCCGCCGCCACCGCCGGGTGATCGAGCGACAAAGCCGCGAGGTGTCCGCCGGCCGACCAGCCGGACACCAGGATACGGCCGGTGATGCCGTGCGCTGAGCCGTTCGCGGCGAGCCAGTCGAGTGCGACGCCGATCTGTCGGTTGATGGTGGCGAGGGAGGCATCCGGTGCGAGGGTGTAGCCGGGCAATGCCGCGGACCAGCCCATCGCCCGCGCGCCTTCGACGATCGCCGCCGCGCCCTGGCGGTCGTTGCCCTGCCAGTAGCCGCCGTGAATGAACACCAGGCAGTCCGACCCGGGCGG
This sequence comes from Acetobacteraceae bacterium, assembly GCA_965218045.1. GTDB lineage: Bacteria > Pseudomonadota > Alphaproteobacteria > Acetobacterales > Acetobacteraceae > CAVRCA01. Next base: position 24,791 of record CBDCJX010000009.1, read on the forward strand.
CCCGGGAAAGAGGTCCCAGCTCTCCCGTTCGGTGGCGCCGTACCGCAGGTCGAGATGCTCGGGCCAGGCGGCGCGGAACTTCATCGATGCCGCGCGCAACGCATCCAGGAATGCCGGGCCGTCAGGACAGGCGGCGCGGTTGTTATAGGCCGCGTCGCGTTCCGCGCGGCTGATGCTGCCCCAGTCGGGTCGGATAGCCGTCATGATTGCTCCGCGCGCGCGTGGCCTGGCGATGTGCATGCCTCGGCGCGCGAGAGCTCGTCGGCGCGGATGCAGCGAGCCATGTGATCCGGTGCCGCGTGCCAGGCGGGCGGCACCGCTCGCCGGCACTCGGCGATCGCGTATTGGCAACGCGGGGCGAAGCTGCAACCAGGCGGGAGCGCGCTGAGATCGGGTGGCGCACCGGCAATCGTGCCGATCTCCTCGCCCGGCGCGGCGCGCTCCACCCTCGAAGCGAGCAACCCCATCGTATAGGGGTGCAGCGGCTGGCCCAGCACCGCCGCGACCGGCCCCTCCTCGACGATCCTCCCGGCATACATCACCGCAACCCGATCGGCGATCTCGGTGGCAACGCCGAGATCATGCGTGACCAGCACGATCGCCATGCCGAGCTCCTGGCGCAGCCGGCGCAACAGCAAAAGCACCTGGATCTGCACCGTCGCGTCGAGCGCCGTCGTCGGCTCATCCGCCAGCAGCAGTTTCGGACCGCAGGACAAGGCGAGCGCGATCATGGCGCGCTGGCGCAATCCGCCGGAGAGCTCGTGCGGGTACGCATCTAGCCGGCGCGCGGCCGATGGCACGCCGACCAGCTCCAGCAGGTCGAGCGCGCGCGCCCGCGCGGCGGCCGCTGTCGTGCCGCCGACGTGGCGCTTGATCGTCTCGGTGATCTGCGTGCCGATCGTGTAGACCGGATCGAGCGCCGTCATCGGCTCCTGGAAGATCATCGAGACGAGGCCGCCCCGCATGTCCCGCAGCGCGCTCGGCGACAACGCGAGCACGTCCTGCCCATCGATCTCGATGGCGCCGGTGATCTGCGTGCGCCGCTCCGGCAGCAATCGCATCAGGGCGCGCAGGGTGACACTCTTGCCACTGCCGGATTCGCCAATGATGCCCAGCACCTCGCCAGGTGCCACCGACAGGCTGACCCCGTTGACCGCCTGGACCGGCGCGCCAGACCCGGTGAAGCACACTGTGAGATCCTGCAGCCGCGCAACGACAGGCTGGCCGATCTGCTGCATGGCGTCGTTCACGCCGGCGCGTCCTCGGACGGCAGTCCTTGGCCGGCGAGGCTATGGCCCGAATCAGGGTCCTGGATCATGCAGGCCGCTTCATGGCCGAGCGCTTCCTCCGGCCGGGGCGCTGCGAGCTCCGGGTTGCGGCTGGTGCAAACCGCCTCCGCGTAGGGGCAACGCGGCGCGAAGCGGCAGCCGGGCGGCAGGTCGACGGGGTTGGGCGGATCGCCGGTCACCGGCAAGCGTTCGATGCGACGCGACGGGTCGGTCGAAGGCCGCGAGGCCAGCAGCGCCCGCGTGTAGGGGTGCAGCGGCGCGCGGAACAGCCGATCGGCCGGCCCCATCTCCATCACCTGCCCGAGATACATCACCAGCACCCGGTGGCTGACATGACGCACCACGCCGAGATCGTGGCTGATGAACAGGTAGGTCAGGCCGAGCTCCTGGCGCAGCCGCATCAGCAGGTTCAACACCTGCGCCTGCACGGATTTGTCGAGCGCGGAGACCGCTTCGTCGAGGATCACCATGCGCGGGCCGATGGCGAGGGCGCGGGCGATGTTTACGCGCTGCTTCTGGCCGCCGGAGAGTTCGTGCGGGTAGCGACCGCCGATCAGGTCCGGGTCGAGATTGACGTGGACCAGCGCCTCGCGAGCGGCGACCGCGGCGGCGGCGCTGCTGTGTCCCTGCACGCGCGGACCGAACGCGATGCTGTCCTGCACTTGCAGCCGCGGATTGAGCGAGGCGCTGCTGTCCTGGAACACCATCTGCACCTGGCGTCGCAACGCCGGCACGCCGATGCCGCCGGGACCCTCGACCGGATCGCCGTCGAACACGAGTTCGCCCGCGTCGCGCGGCATGAGATGCATCAGCAGGCGGGCGAGCGTTGACTTGCCGCAACCCGACTCGCCGACGATGCCGAGCGTCTCTCCCTTGGCGACGGCGAAGGAGATGCCGTCAACCGCGTGTACCCGCGCTCGGGACCGGCCGCCGCGTGCGCGCAACGCGAAGTGCTTCTTCAGGTCACGCACGGTGAGCAGCGGCTGCCGCGGGCCGCCACGATCCATGTCGGTCCGCGGCGCGAGGGCCATCATTGGCGCACGTCCATCGCCGCCCGCAATCCGTCGCTGAGCAAGCTGAACGACACCGAGGTGAGGAAGATGGCAGCACCCGGCAGCGCGCAAACCCAGGGAACGACGTAGAGCGACTTCACCAGGATACTGAGCATCAGCCCCCAATCGGCGGTTGGCGGCTGCACGCTGAGGCCGAGGAACGAAAGGCCGGCGGAGAGCAGGATGCTGACGCTGATCAGGCTCGATGCATAGACCAGCACCGGGCCGAGCACATTACCAATGACATGATAACGCATGATTGCCCAGCCGCTGGCCCCGGTCGCGCGCGCCGCCTCGATGTAGTCGAGCCCGCGGAGCTGCGCCGTCGCTGTCTCGGCGATGCGGCACATCGAGGGGATGAACACCAGGGTCAGCGCGATCATTCCGTTCAACGTGCCGCCACCCATCGCGCCGGCGATGGCGACGGCGAGCAGCACGGAGGGGAAGGCGTAGAAGATATCCATGGTTCGCATGATGAGGGTGTTCGCCAGACGACCGCCAAATCCGGCCACCACGCCGAGGCCGCCGCCGATCACGGTCGCGCCCACCACCGGAATGACGCCCATCGCCAGCGACACGCGCCCGCCCCAGATCAGCCGGCTCAGCATGTCGCGTCCGAGCTCGTCGGTGCCGAGCAGGTGGCCGCGAAAGCCGAGAGGTTTCAGGCGCGCGATGATGCTGCCGATGTCGGGGTCGAACGGCGCGATCCAGGGAGCGAACACGGCGGCGACGAGGATGACGGTCAGTATTGCTCCGCCCACCATCGGCGCCGGAAGTCGCCGCAGCTTGCGCCACACGCCGCGCCAGTAGCCGGCCCGTGCCGGCGCGCGCCGGGCGAGGCCAAGTTGCGCCGGCGCCGCGCGGGGGGTCGCCGCCGCTGCCTGCGCGCTGTCACCCACGACGCAACCTCGGGTCAATCCGCGTCTGCAGCAGATCGACGGCGAGATTGGTCGCGACGAAGATCAGCGCGAGCAGCAGCACTGTCCCTTGCAGCAGCGGCACGTCACGGTTCTGGATCGCGCGGCCGAGCAAGAAGCCGCTGCCGGGCCAGCTGAACACCGTCTCCACCAGGATTGAGCCGCCCATGAGGTAGCCGAACTGCAACCCGACCACGGCGATCACCTGCGGCAGCGCGTTGCGCAGCACGTGGCGCGTTATTGTGCTCTCCTTCAGCCCCTTTGCTCGTAATGTCAGCACGAAGTCGTGGGACAGGATGTCGAGCACCGCCGCCCGCGTACTGCGGGCGATGATGCCGGTCGGGATCAGCGCCAGGCTGATCGCGGGCAGGACCATGAAGCGCAGATCGGCCCACGCGAAGATGCCGAGCGGGCCGGCGCCGAGCGGACCCATGCCGGTCGCCGGCAGCAGCGACCACTCGACGGCGAACAGGATCACCAGCACCACGCCCACCCAGTAGTTCGGCAGGCTGACACCAAGCACCGCCGTGCCGGAGACGATGCGGTCGATCAGCCGGCCCGGAAAGCGCGCCGCCGCGACGCCCATCGCGTATCCGATCAGCAGCGCCGCCGGCAGGGCGAGCGCCACCAGCCGCAGCGTGTTGGCGAGCGCGCGGCCGACCTCGATCGCGACTGGTCGGTTGGTGGAGATCGAGGTGCCGAGATCGCCCTGCAGCGCGCGGCCGAGCCAGATCAAGTATTGCATGACCAGCGGCCGATCCAGCCCGTAGGCGTGCTTCACCGCGGCGATGGTCGCGGCGGTGGCGTCGGGCGGCACGATGGTTTGCAACGGGTCGCCGGGTGCTATGTAGACGAGCGCGAAACAGACGATGCTGACGCCCAGCGCGATCGGCAGGGCGAGCAGCAGTCGGCGGAGGATGTTACCCACGCGCTCGCCTCATTTGGCAACCGTGACCTGCGTGAGGTCCTGGAACCAGCTCTGCGCCTGCACGAAACCATGCACCTTGGGCGAGAGCGCGCGCGGATTGATGTCGTGCGCCACCCAGATCATCACCGCCTGCGCGTTCATCATCTCGTTCAGCTTGGTGAGCATGCCGAGGCGTTTTTCCGCGTCGAACTCGCTGTAGATCTGCTCGATCAGCGCATCGGTCTCCGGGTTGGAGTAGTGGCCCCAGTTGCTGCCCTTCGGCGCCCACTGCTTGGTGGAGACATGACGGATCAAGGCGTTGAACGGGTCCTGGCCTTGGCGGCTGATATTGATGCCGTTCACCTGCGGGAACTTCTCCACCCCGGCCCGCCCGACCGCCAGCAATGCGTTCCAGTCCATCACGTTCAGCTTCACGTTGAAGCCGACCGCGTCGAGCTGCTGCTTGACCAGCTCGTTCATCGACAGCGACTGCATCTGCCCCGAACCGGACGTGGAGATCGCCAGCTCGATGCTGCACGGGTAGCACTTCGCTTGCTTCAGCAGCGCGGTCGCCTTCTTCGGATCGTGCTCGTACTTGATCGGGTTGCCGTAATAGGGCGTGCTCGGCGTGATGGTCGAATGACCCTCGATCATCAGGCCGCCGAGCAAGGTCTTCATGTCGCCGCGATCGAGCGCGTAGTTCGCCGCCTGGCGCACTTTGAGGTCGGTGAACGGACCGTTCGCGAAATTGAGCTGATACGTCCAGTTGTGCGGGTAGGTGTTGGTGATGATCTGCATGCCGTCACCGCGCAAACGCTTGATCGCGTCCGGGTCGGGCGCCTCGATCCAGTTGACCTGACCGCTCAGCAGCGCGGCGGTGCGCGTCGCCGAGTCGGGCATCGGGTAGAGTTCGAGCCGATCCTGCTTCGGCACCCGCGCCTTGTTCCAATAGGTCTTGTTGGGCTCCAAGGTCATCTTCTGGTGCGGGATCTCGCCGGCGAACACGTACGGGCCGGTGCCCGAGGGTTGCCGCGCGTAGGCATTCCAGTCGTATTTCAGCTCCTTGGCGCGGCACGGGCTGATCAGCAGCACGTAGCTGATCTCGTAAGGGAACAGCGAATCGGCGGACTTGGTCTTGATCGCCAGCGTGTGGTCGTCCACGGCTTCGGCCGAGGCGTAGTTGGTGAGATAGGGACCCGCCTGCGCCGCTTCGGCGGCGTAGTATTCCGGCGCTTTCGGATCGCTGAGATGACTGAGGTTCCAAACGACGTCATTGGCGACAAAAGGACAGCCATCGGTCCATTTCACGCCCTGGCGAAGCTCGAAGATCCAGCGCGTGTTGTCCTTGGGATCGATGTGCCACGACGTGGCCAGGCCGGGCGTGAGATCGGATGGCTTGTCGGCGCTCGACAAATCCCACTCGATCAGCGAGTCGTAGAGATTGTAGCCGACGAAACGATAGCCCTCGAACCCCTGGTCCGGATTGCCGGTGGTGATCGGCAGATCGGCCGCCGTCATGCCGACCTTCAGCACACCCTGCGCACGGGCCGCGCCCCCGCCGGCAATGCTCGCCGCGACGGCGACGAGCAAGAGCGTGCGAGACAGTCGGCGGGCGTGGCGGGTTACGCGGTGCTGCATCATGCGACCTTCCTGGCTTTCGGAAAGTCGCAAGCAAACTCCATGCCGCGCCGCACAAGGACGTTCGGCCGATACCGACCTACAGAGACCGGCCGGACGTTACGCGGAACCCGCCTCGCTCCACAGCCTCCCGACACAGATCAGCCCAACGGTGCCCGCGCACGGATCGTCGCTTCCGCTCATGCCTTGACCAGCGGGCAGCCGCTTTCGCCGACGGGGCGGAAGGCGCGCTCCGCCGGGATGGTGGCGAGCAGCTTGAAGAAGTCCCACGGTTCCTTCGATTCGGCCGGCGTCTTGGTCCGCCAGACCGACATGCTGTGCACGAACTTGCCGTCGGCGCGGACCTGACCCTGGTAATAGGGGTCGTCCACCGGCATCGCCTTCATCTGATCGGCCACCGCGCGCCCGCTCGCACGCGCCTTGTCCACGCCGATGGCGGTGGCCGCCTTGAGGTAGTGGGTGACCGCCGAATAGATGCCCGCGTGATAGAAGTTTGGCTTGGCGTTGTGATAGAGCGGAGCGAAGCGCGCGGCAAAGGCGCGGGCCGCGTCGTTCATGTTCCAGCACCACGGCATGGTGGCGACCAGGTCCTGCGCCGTCGCGAGGCCGATCGACTTCACGATGTAGTCCTGCAGCACCAGGCAGCCGAGCTGCACGCCGGATTGCGGGATGCCGAACTCGCGCGCCTGCTTGATGCAGTTTGCGGTGTCGTCGCCGGCGTTGGCGAGGCAGATCACCTTCGCGCCACTCGCTTTCGCCTGCAGCAGTTGCGCCGAGAAATCGGTCGTGCCGGGAAAAGCGTAGACGCTGCGACCCAACTCGCGACCACCACGCCGCTTCAGCGCCTCCGCGGCGTCGTTCGCCATCGCATGGCCGGAGATGTAATCGGGGAGAATGAAATACCATGTATCCGCGCCCTGCCCGGTCAGCCCGTTGACGACGCCGTGGGCGTTGGCCCACAGGTCGAAGGTCCACTGGATCTGGTTCGGCGTGCAGAACTTGCCGCTGAGATCGGCGGTTCCGGCGCTGGTGAAAACGACCAGCTTATCCTTCTCCTTGGCGATCCCGCCGACCGCCAGCGCCACCGCTGATTGCGGGATGTCGAAGATCGCGTTCACCCCTTCGCGATCGTACCAGGAGCGAGCAATGCTGGCGCCCACATCGGGTTTCAGCAGCATGTCCGCCGAGACCATCTCGACGCGGATGTCGGGGTGCTGCTTGGTGAAATCCTCGATGGCGAAGCGCGTTGCCAGCACGTCCCCCGGCCCGGTCGCCTCGGCATAGGGTCCGGACATGTCGCTCATCACGCCGATCTTGAGCGTGTTCGTCTCGGCGTGCGACCGTGTCGGCGCGACCAGGGCTCCGGCGACGAATGAAGCGGAGGTGACAATCGCCGATTGGGCAAACCGGCGGCGGGTCAGGCTTGGCATGTTTCAACTCCCGTTTGGCCGCGTTCACGCGGCGGCTTCGATCCTGATGGCGAGCACCATCCAGATGGCCGTCTTCTATCAGTGCGATCACCGAGAACCTATTCCCGCCCGTTCGGCCCGCTTGCGCAAGGGACGAGCGGCGAGGGATCGTGTTACCGCCTCGCGCGTTGTCCACCTCGGCCTCGCCCAGGCTGGCTCTTCGTCTGGGTCCGGGCCAGTCCTCAACAGGTTCGGAGCCTGATGTCCGATCAATCCGGGTCGCAGCCGATGCGCCAGCTATTCGCTCCGGGAGCGGATGCCATCCTGCGGCTGGCTGTGCTGACGATCTTTGGCGGCGCGGCGGTGGTCGCTGTCCTGCTGTATCTCTGGGCGGGTGGCGACTACATCGGCAGTGTCGGCGTGGCGCCGGAGCAGCCGGTGCCGTTCAGCCACAAGCACCACTCGGGCGAGCTCGGCATTGACTGCCGCTATTGCCACACGGCGGTGGAGACGCAGGCGACGGCGGGACTGCCACCGACCCATACCTGCATGACCTGCCACTCCGAGATCTGGACCGGCTCCTCGATGCTGGCGCCGGTGCGGCAGAGCTTGGCGCAAGACAAGCCGCTGCACTGGACGCGGGTCAACCGCCTGCCGGACTACGTCTACTTCAATCACTCGATCCACATCACAAAAGGCGTGGGCTGCTCGAGCTGCCATGGTGCGGTGGACACGATGCAGCTTACCTATCCGGCGCAATCCTTTCGCATGGAGTTCTGCTTGACCTGCCACCGCGCGCCGCAGAACTATCTCCGCCCGGCGTCGGAGATCTGGAACATGCAATGGACGCCGCCATCCGATCAGGCTACGCGTGGCGCGGCCCTCGCTCGAGAGCACCATATCGCCGGGCCGCAACGGCTCTCCGATTGCTCGATCTGCCACCGATGAGTCGTTCCGACGCGCCGCCCCGCCCCGCTCCGTCGCGTCCCATTCAGTGGCGCAGCCTCGAACAGCTCGCGGACACGACTTCGTTCCGGCAGTTCCTCGAAGCCGAGTTTCCCGCCGTCACCGATCTGTCGGTCGGACCAGAGCGCCGAAGCTTCCTCAAGCTGATGGCCGCGTCCCTGGCACTCGCCGGACTGGCCGGCTGCGACGAGCCGCCTGACGGACGCGCCGAGGAGGTGCCCTTCGTCCGCGACCCCGGACACGCGCAGCCCGGCGTCTCGCTGAGCTATGCCTCGCTTGCGCTGCTGGATGGGGTCGCCAACGGCATCCTGGTCAGCACCCGCAACGGCAGGCCGCTGAAGGTCGAGGGCAATCCCGAACACCCGTGGAGCCGCGGCGGCACTGACCCGTTCGGTCAGGCCTCGGTGCTGGATCTGTACGATCCGGCGCGCTCGCAATCGGTGCGTCACCTCGGCGACGCCAGCAGCTGGGACGCATTCCGGGGCGCGATGCTCGGTCGCTTCGCGGCACTCCGCGCCGGTGGAGCCGATGGGCTGCGGCTGCTCACCGGCCCGGTGAGCTCGCCCTCGCTGCGCGCGCAGATCGCCGCGATGGTGCAGGCGTTCCCCGGGATGCGCTGGCACACCCATGCGCCGGTCGGCGGCGGCGCCGCTTACGAAGGCGCGCAACGCGCGTTCGGCCGGGCGCTGGAGACGCGCTGGCGCTTCGACCGCGCCCGCGTGGTCGTGGCCCTTGATGGCGACTTCCTCGATCCCGGTCCACGGCAGGTCGGCCTCGCGCGCGAGTGGGTCGCGGCGCGACGGGCTTCGGCGAATGGGCCGTTGCTGGCGCTGCACGCGGCCGGCTCGCTGCCCAACCTGACTTCAGCCAAGGCGGACTACCCGCTGGTCGCTACCCCGGCGGAGATCGCCGCGCTGGCGCAAGGGCTGCTGAGCGACCTCGCTGCTCCAGGCGGACCGCCGACCTCCGACGATGGTTCGACGTTGGCACGATGGCGCGCCCGCGCCGGTGCCGCGCTGCACGCCCATCGCGGCGCCGGGCTCGTGGTCACCGGCGAGACGGCTCCGGCCGAACTGCAGGAAGCGGTTCATCGGCTGAACGCCGCACTCGGCAATACCGGGCAAACGGTGTTTCATACCGCGCCGGTCGCCGAACCGGCGGAACCGCTCGCCGATCTCGTTTCGGCGATGGCATCAGGCTCGGTCGCCACCTTGGTGATGCTCGACACCAACCCGGTGTATGACGCCGCCGGCAGCCTGGGCTTCGGCGAAGCGCTGCGCCGTGTGAGGTTGAAGATCCACGCCGGCGCCTACGAGGACGAGACGGCGCTGCGTTGCGATTGGCACTTGCCGCTGTCGCATCCGCTGGAATCCTGGGGCGACGCCCGCTCGCCCGACGGCACGGTCGGCTTGATGCAACCGACCATCGCGCCGCTGTATCACGGCCGCTCGGCCGCGGAGATTCTCTCCTTGTTGGCCGACGCCGAGCCGAAAAGCGGGCAGGAGCTGCTGCGGTCCCACTGGCAGGGCTCGCAGGCTGCTGCCGACTTCGCCCCGCGTTGGCAGACGATGCTGCGCGCCGGTTTCATCGCCGACACGGCGTTTGCGCCGGAAACCGTTTCGCTCGCGCCGGCCAAGCCGCCCGCCGCCGCGCCAGCCGCGAGCAAGGGCCTGACCGTGCTGTTCCGCCCCGACCCGACCGTGTGGGATGGCAGCCGCGCGAACAATGGCTGGTTGCAGGAATTGGCCAAGCCGCTGACCAAGCTGGTGTGGGAGAATGCGCTGTTCGTCGGCCCCGCACTCGCCGCCAGTTCGCAGCTCGAGACCGGCGATGTGATCGCCTTGGAGGTGGCCGGCCGGCGGATCGAGGCGCCGGTCTGGGTGCTGCCGGGCCAGGCGGACGGGGTGGTGGGGGTGACGCTCGGCTACGGCCGCTCGGTGCCCGACCAGATTGCGAGCGGCCTCGGCTATGACGGCTACGCGCTGCGCGACGCTGCCGATCCCTGGCGCGCCACGGGTGCGACGCTGCGCAAGACCGGGCGTACTTCAATGTTCGCGAGCACGCAGCATGACAGCAGCATGGAGGGCCACACGTTCGTCCGCGTGCAGCACGAGGGCGAGCCGGCGGTGGGCGAGACCACAAGCTGGACGCAGCCCACGCTCTACGCTCCGCCACGCGAGCAGACGGGCGCCGCCTGGGGGATGGTGATCGACCTCGATGCCTGCATCGGCTGCAACGCCTGCGTGGTCGCCTGCCAAGCCGAGAACAATATTGCGGTGGTCGGACGCGAGCAGGTGGCGCTCGGCCGGGCGATGCACTGGCTGCGCGTCGATCGCTATTACGAGGGGCCACCCGAGGCGCCGCAGACGCATTTCCAGCCGGTGCCCTGCATGCACTGCGAGAACGCGCCGTGCGAAGTCGGCTGCCCGGTGGAGGCGACCTTGCACGATAGCGAAGGCCTCAACCTGATGGTTTATAATCGCTGCATCGGCACCCGCGCCTGCTCCGGCTACTGCCCATACAAGGTGCGGCGCTTCAACTATCTCGACTATTCGGCAGGGGCCGCGCCGTCGGTGGCGCTGCAACGCAACCCGCAGGTGACGGTGCGGGCGCGCGGCGTAATGGAGAAGTGCACCTACTGCGTCCAGCGCATCGAGAACGCGCATATCGAGGCGCACAAGCGGAACCAGCCGATCCCGGACGGCGCGGTGCAGACCGCGTGCCAGGGCGCCTGCCCGAGCCGCGCTATCACCTTCGGCGATCTCAGCGACAAGTCCAGCGCGGTGTCGACGGCCCGGGCGGACCCGAGGAACTATGCCCTGCTGGGCGAGCTGAACGTCCGGCCGCGCACCAGCTATCTCGCCGAACGCGCGCCGCGACGGCTGCCGGACAGCACGGCGGGCTAAGGTGAGCGACCTCGCCCGCCAGCGACACCGAGCGAGCGCGGCGGCCGGCGCTGACCCGCGCTGGGCGATGGTCGGCGCCGAGGTCACCGACGTGGCCTTCGGCCATCAGGGCGGGCTGCGCTGGTGGCTCGCCTTCATCGTCTCGCTCGGCCTGATTGGGCTGCTGACCGGCAGCCTGTTCTGGGTGCTCTACGAGGGGATCGGCGTCTGGGGCAACAACATCCCGGTGACCTGGGCGCTCGACATTGTCAGCTACGATTGGTGGATCGGGGTGGCGAGCGGCGGGCTGCTGGTCTCGGCCCTGCTGTTGCTGCTCGGCGCGGAATGGCGCGGCGCGATCAATCGAATCACCGAGACGATGGGCCTTATCGCCGCCGCCGCCGCCGGGCTGTATCCCATCGTGCATCTCGGACGGCCGTGGTTTTTCTATTGGAACCTGCCCTATCCCAACACCTTCCTGCTCTGGCCGCAGTTCCGCAGCCCGCTCTATTGGGACGCGGTCGACATCATCAGCTACCTGCTGATCTGCCTATGCTTCTGGTACGTCGGGATGTTGCCCGACCTCGCCAACATGCGCGATCGCAGCATCGAGCGAACGGAGCGGATGGCGGGACGGCCAGGCCATTGGCTCAGGCTGCTGCGGGCGCAGCTCTATGGCATCGGAGCCATTGGCTGGCGCGGCTCGGTCATCCATTGGCAACGCTGGGAGCGGGGGTATCGCGCTATCGGCGTGTTCGGCGTCGTGCTCGTGGTGTCGTTGCAGACCGGCGCCGCCGTGATGTTCGCGGGCTCGGTCGAACCGGGTTGGCACGACGCCCTGCTGCCGGTCGCATTCCTGTTCGCCGCCCTGTTCGCGGGCGTGGCGGTGGTCGCGATGCTGGTGGTGGTGATGCGCGCGGTGTTCCCGCTGCGCGACCTCGTCACCCCGCGTCATCTCAACCTGCTGGCGTTGCTGCTGCTGGTCTTGGGTTGGGCCAACGTCTACTGCTACGCGGCGGAGTTCCTGACGACCAGCCTTGCCGGAACCGAATTCGACCAGGCGGTGCTGGGCCGCCGCTTCGTCGGGCCGCATGCCTGGTCCACCTGGGCGATCCTCGCGTGCGCCCTGCTGCCGGTGCAGTTTTTCTGGCTCGGTCGGCTCCGTCGCTCCGCCGGAGTGCTGTTCGCCGTGGGGCTGCTGGTCGCGTTCGGCATGTGGGCCGACCATTTCATGGTGATCGTCATCACCTTGCAGCACGATTTCCTGCCGTCAGCAGCACACCCGTACGCGATCGGGCTGGTCGGCGTCGCCACCTTCCTCGGCACGATCGGGCTGTTCCTGTTCCTGCTGCTGCTGTTCCTCCGCTATCTGCCGATGATCTCCATTCAGGGCATGCGCCGGCTCGTGGCCGAGGGATCGGTGCGCGGTGGCTGAGCCGAAACATGCGTCAGGCGCCCCGCTCTGGGGCGTGAGCGCCGAGTTCGACACGGCCGACGCCATGCTCGCAGCGCTGATCGGTCTGCGCGACCGTGATCTCGGCCGGCTCGACGCCTACTCGCCCGTGCCGGTCCAAGGTGCTGCCGAAGCCCTGCGGCTTCCCGGCCGGCCGCTGTATCCGTTCGCGCTGACAGGTGCCGCGATCGGCGCGGCGTTGATGTTCGGCTTGTGCACCTACGCCACCATGGTTTCGTATCGCTTTAATATTGGCGGTCGGCCGCTGTTCAGTTGGCCGTCCTTCGTCGTCCCCAGCGTGTCGTTCGGTGCCCTGACCGGGGCGCTTGCCGTGGTCGGGGCGATGCTGGCGCTGAACCGGCTGCCCCGGCTCAACCATCCGGCGTTCAACATCCCGCGTTTCACCCGTGCCACCGAGGATCGCTTCTTCGTGGCGGTCGAGGCGCGCGACGACGATTTCGACGCCGACCGGGTCGAAGCGGCGTTCGCAGCTTTGGCGTTACGGCCGCAACGGGTCAGTCGGGTGCCGCGATGATGCGCTTCACGAGCCTCGCGGCGCTCGGCCTGCTCGTGGCGCTCGGCGGCTGCAAGCGGCAGGACATGTACACCCAGCGCTATTCCAAGACGTGGGACCGCAACGGTTTCTTTGACAACGACAGCTCGATGCGCCACCCGGTCGAAGGCACGGTTGCGCGCGAGATGCCCGACGCGTCCGTCCCGGCGCCCGCCACAATCGACGCGGCGATGCTGCAACGCGGCCACGAGCGGTTCGACATCTTCTGCACGCCCTGTCACGGCCGCGCCGGCACCGGCGCGGGCATGATCGTGCAGCGCGGCTTCCCGCATCCGCCCTCCCTGGTCGAGGGCAAGCTGCGTCAAGCCAAGGCGACAAGGTTCTACGACGCGATCACTCATGGCCACGGCGCGATGTATAGCTACGCCGCGCGGGTCGCCCCCGCCGACCGGTGGGCGATCGTCGCCTATATTCGCGCGTTGCAACTCAGCCAAAACGCCGAGGCGGGCAGCCTGCCGCAAGCCGACCAGGCCCGGCTGGGGGCCAGGCAATGAGGCGCGCCGCGCTGGTGTGCGTCGTGATCGGTCTGCTCGCCGGCGCCGGCTGGGTCCTGCTGGTGCTCGCTAGCCCCGAGGCGATGCCCTCCTATCTCGCGGCCTGGCTGTTCTGGATGGCGGTGCCGCTCGGCGCCTTGCCGCTGGTGTTGACCCTCGAATGTCTCGGCGGACTCCGCTGGGCGGTGATGCCGGCGTTGCGTCGTGCCCTGCTGCTGCTGCCGCTCGGCGCGCTCTTCGCCATCCCCGTCCTGCTGCGAACCGAGCCGCTCTACCGGCGGGCCGGAGTGCGCGATCCGCTGCCCGACGCCTGGATGGCGCCGAGCTTCTTCATCACGCGCACGGTGGTGATCCTCGTTGTGCTGAGCTTGCTGGCGTTGCTGTTCAGCTTCACCCCGGCACGCGGGCCGCGCCGGCCACTGGCGGCGATCGGGCTGTTCCTGCATGTCTGCCTGGTCAGCGTCGCGGCGGTGGACTGGGTGTTGTCGTTGCAGCCTGGCCTCGGCTCGTCCGCGTTCGGCTTGCTGCTGATCGCCTCGCAGGTGGGGGTCGCCGGATGCCTGATCGCATTCGTCCTCGCCGTCGGCACGCCGGGGGACGCGACGCCGGCCGGGCTCGGCTTGCTGCTGACGGTTCTGCTCGGCGTCTGGGCGTTCCTGCACTTCGTCCAGTTCCTGGTCGTGTGGTCGGCCAACCTGCCTGCCGAGATCGTCTGGTATCAGGCGCGCACACCGGGCTTCGGCGGCACGATGGTGTGGTTCGCGGTGGTTGCCGTCGCCGCCGGACTGGCGATCCTGCCGACCGGCTTGGCGCGGGTTCCGGCAATCCTCGCAAGCTTCGCCGCCATGCTGCTGCTGATGCATCTGGCGGAGACGCTGTGGCTGGTCACACCGGCGTTCCGGGGCCACTTCACCGTCACCTTGGGCGACGGGCTCGCGGTGCTGGGCATCGGCGGGCTGCTGGTCGCGGTGCTGCTGGCGCTGCTGCCGCGCCAGACGGAAGGCGAGCACCATGCCACCGCCTAACTTGGCGCGAACCGCGATCGGCTGGGCGGCGCGTCTGGCGTTGCTGCTAGGCGGCGTGTCGCTCGCGGTCCGCCTCGGCACGCCGCAAGTCGCCACGCCGGAGCCCTCCGAGGGGTGGGTCGCCAGCGACGAGACCGGACGCGGCAAGCCTGGCACACCGCCGAGCAGGCAGGCGCGCGAGGCCGGGCACGAGACCGAGGACATGAGCGGCGGGACGATGGCCCGGCTGTTCATCGGCCTGGGCGTCGTGGTGGTCGTGCTGGTCTTCGGCATGATTGGGATGCTGCACCTGTTCGAGGGCTTGCAGCAGGGCGACCGGCCGGCGTTCACCACGCAGCAGACAACGCGGGTCGTGCCCCCCGCGCCCAACCTGCAAGCCGACCCGCCGCTCGATCTGGCGCATCTACGCGCGCGAGAGGACAAGCTGCTCAGCGGGTATGCCTGGAGCGATGACAAGCGCACGCGCGCCCGTATCCCGATCGAGCGCGCCATGTCGCTGCTCGTCGGCAAGCCGCTCGACACGGCGCCATGAAGCCGCAAGACACCGCGCTCGCGCTCTGGCCGGCCTCCGCCTCGGCGAGCGCGGTCGAGACCGACCACCTGATCTGGTCGTTCACCGCGCTCACGCTGGTGCTGGTGGTGCCGATCTTCTTCGGCATCACGTTCTTCGCGCTGCGCTATCGCGACGGACGCCAGGTGAACCGCCGCTATCGCGAGAACCGCGACCGCATCCTGGAACTCGGCTGGATGATCATCCCGTTCGTCCTGACACTGATCTTCTTCGTCTGGGGCGCGCAGATGTTCATCTTCCACAAGAACCCGCCAGCCAACGCGACCGAGATCTCCGCGATCGGCCGACAGTGGATGTGGAAGTTCCAGCATCCCGGCGGCCAGCAGGAGATCAACGACCTGCACGTGCCCACCGGCAAGCCGATCCTGATCAACATGATCAGCCAGGATGTCATTCACTCGCTCTACATCCCCTCGATGCGCATCCAGATGGAGACCCTGCCCGGGCGCTACACCCAGCTCTGGTTCGACGCGGACCGCCCCGGCACCTACCGTATCCTGTGCAGTGAGTTCTGCGGCACCGACCATTCGGTGATGGCGGGCCTGCTGACGGTGATGACGCCGGCGAACTACGCGACGTGGCTGGCACAAGCGGGGACGAGTGGCGGCCTCGCCGCCGAGGGCAAGAAGCTGTTCTCCTCGTATGGTTGCAGCGGCTGCCACGACCAGCGCGGCACGGTGCGGGCACCTTCGCTGGTCGGGCTGTACGGCTCGCCGGTGCCGCTGGAGAGCGGCGGCACCATTATCGCCGACACCACCTATCTGCGCGACAAGATCCTCAATCCCGACAACCACAAGATCGCCGGCTACAAGCAGGTCATGCCGTCGTTCAAGGGGGTCATCCCCGAGGACGAGCTGATCCGGCTGATCGCTTACATCAAGAGCAACGGTGAGACGACGGAGCAAACGCAATGAGCCCGCTCGACACCACGCTCCGCGATCCGCCGACCCCGCGCACCACGATCGGCCGCCCGCCCGACTACCTGCACGAGGCGCACACCTTGCGCTCGTGGTTCTTCACCACGGACCACAAGCGGATCGCGTTGCTCTACCTGTTCGCCATCACGGTGTTCTTCGTGGTGGGCGCGATCGCCGCCGGGCTGGTGCGCCTCGCCCTGGTGGTGCCGAACGGGCAGATCTTCACCAGCGATACCTACAACAAGCTGTTCACCGTGCATGGCGTGGTGATGGTCTGGTTCTTCCTGATCCCGTCGATTCCGGCGACGTTCGGCAACTTCCTGATCCCGATCATGATCGGCGCCAAGGACCTGGCATTCCCTCGGCTCAACCTGCTGAGCTGGTACGTGTTCGTCGGCGGCGCGTTGTTCACCGTGGCAGACCTGGTGATCGGCGGCGTCGACACAGGATGGACGTTCTACGCGCCGTTCAGCACCACCTTTTCCAACACCTACGTCATTCCGGCGCTGATCGGCGTGATCATCGTCGGCTTCTCGTCGATCCTGACCGGGCTCAACTTCGTGGTGACGATCCACACCATGCGCGCCCCCGGCATGACCTGGTTCCGCATGCCGATCTTCGTCTGGACGCACTACGCGACCAGCCTGATCTTCCTGCTGGCAACGCCGGTGATCACGATCGCGCTGATCCTGCTGGTGATGGAGCGCGCGTTCGGCATCGGCATCTTCGACCCGGCGCTCGGTGGCGACCCGGTATTGTTCGAGCACCTGTTCTGGTTCTACTCGCACCCGGCGGTCTACATCATGGTGTTGCCGGGCATGGGCGTGATCAGCGAGATCGTGCCGGCCTTCGCGCAGAAGAAACTTTTCGGCTATCGCTTTATCGCCTATGCGAGCATCGGCCTGGCGAGCATCACGTTCTTCGTGTGGGGCCACCACATGTTCGTCAACGGCGAGAGCACAACCGCGGCGCTGGTGTTCTCCGTGCTCAGCTTCGCCGTCGCGGTGCCCTCGGCGGTGAAGGTCTACAATTGGACCGCGACGATCTACAAAGGCAGCATCCGCTTGCGAACGCCGATGCTGTACGCGATGGGCTATATCGGCTTGTTCGTGCTGGGCGGACTGACCGGGCTGTTCCTCGCCACCTTGTCGGTGAACGAGCATGTGCACGGCACCTACTTCGTGGTCGCGCATTTCCACTACATCATGGTTGGTGGCACCGTGCTCGCCTTCCTCGGCGGGTTGCACTTCTGGTGGCCCAAATTCACCGGCCGCCTGTATCCGGAGGGCTGGGGACAGATATCGGCACTGTTCATCTTCATCGGCTTCAACGTGACGTTCTTCCCGCAATTCCTGCTGGGCTATCTCGGGATGCCACGGCGCTATCATGAGTATCCGCCCGAGTTCCAGTTGCTCAACGTGCTGTCCTCGGCTGGCGCCACCGTCCTGGCCGCCGGCTACGTGTTTCCGATGGTCTACCTGACCTGGTCGCTCTGGTTCGGCCGCCGTGCGCCGGACAACCCGTGGGAGGCGAAGGGGCTGGAGTGGACCACGACCTCGCCGCCGCCGGCGCACAACTTCGTCACCCCGCCCACGGTGGATTTCGAGCCGTACGGCTACCCGATCGAGACGCCCGAAGATGCCAGCAGCTAGCGCTATCGGGCTGCCGGTCGGTATCGAGGTCGAGGAGCAGTTCGCCAACGCCGAGCAGCAACGCCGCGCCGCCGAGCTCGGCATGTGGGCCTGGCTGCTGACCGAGCTGCTGCTGTTCGGCGGACTTTTTCTTGGTGCGCTGGTGCTGCACTACCTGCATCCGGCCTCGGTGCAGGCGGCGGCGCGGCACCTCAAGTTCTGGATCGGTGCGAGCAACACGGTCATCCTGATCTGCTCCAGCCTGACGATGTCCGGCGCGATCATGCTGTCGCGGCTGGGCGGGCAAAGATGGATGCTGCGCTGCATGGTGGCGACAGCGGCGCTCGGTTCGTTGTTTCTGATACTGAAGGGCTACGAATACTACCGGGACTATGCCGAGCACATGACGCCGTTCCTCAGTGGGCCCTATGCGCTCGCCGGCGACGAGCCATCCAAGCTGTTCGTCAATCTCTACTTCCTGGTCACTTCGCTGCACGGCCTGCATCTCACCACCGGTGTGCTCATCCTGCTGTGGCTGGCTCGGCAAGCGAGCCGACCCGGCTACCTGGAGCGGCATCAGAACCGCATCGAAGTCTACGGCCTATACTGGCATTTCATCGACCTGATCTGGATCACCGCGTTTCCCGTGCTCTACGTGGTGGGCCGATGAGCGGTCGCCTGCCCGACACCGACGCGCGGCGCGCGATCTGGGCGCATATGCGCGTGCCGGTGTTCGCATTCCTCGCACTGCTCGGCTTCCTCGCTGGCATCGTCCTGCTCGGCCAGTTGATGCCGTCGCGCACCGCCTCGTTCATCGAGGCCGGGCTCACGCTCTGCATGATCCTTACGGTACTGTTATTTTCCATGGAGGTGCGACGCGAGGCGCCGTTGATGCGTTTCTACGCGGGCCTGGGCTTCTGCTGGCTGACCATCCTGCTTGCCATCACGATGCTCGACTACTGGACACGCTGAATTTGCGGACAAGGAACTGAGGCATGGCGCGTATTGCAGTGATCACCGGGGCCGGCGCCGGCGTCGGGCGGGCGACCGCCACCGAGTTCGCGCGCAACGGGTGTGACGTTGCCCTGCTGTCGCGCGACCCGGATCGGCTGGACGCCGCCGCCGCCGAGCTGCGCCGCTTCGGCGTGCGCATATTGCCGATCCCCACGGACGTGGCCGATGCGGCGGCGGTCGAGGCCGCGGCCGAGCGGGTCGAGCAGGAACTCGGTCCGATCGACATCTGGGTGAACGTGGCGATGGCAACGGTGTTCGCGCCGGTGCACAAGCTCACGCCGGAGGAAATCCAGCGCGGCACCAACGTCACCTATCTCGGGCAGGTACACGGCATGATGGCGGCGTTGAAGCGGATGCGCCCGCGCAACCACGGCTCGATCGTCAATGTCGGCTCGGCGCTCGGCTATCGCTCGGTGCCGTTGCAGTCGATCTATTGCGGCGCCAAGTTCGCGATACGCGGCTTTACCGACTCGCTGCGTTCCGAGCTGATCCACGACAACGTCAACGTCACGCTCACGATGGTGGACCTGCCGGCGGTCAACACGCCGCAATTCGACTGGTCGTTGAACAAGATGGGGCGCAAGGCGATGCCGGTGCCGCCGATCTATCAGCCCGAGGTGCCGGCGCGGGCGATCTATTTCGGCGCCACCCATCCGCGCCGCCAGATCTGGGTCGGCTTCCCGACGGTGAAAGCGATCCTCGCCAATCGCATCGCACCCGGCCTGATCGACCGCTATCTGGCGAAGAGCGGCTATAGCGGGCAGCTAACTGACCAGCCGCTATCGGCCAACGCGCCGGCGAACCTGTTCGAGCCGGTCAAGGGCGCTTACGGCGCGCATGGGCGCTTCGACAGCAAGGCGCGGACCGGGAGCTGGGAGATGTTCACCAGCCGCCATCGCACCGCGTTCTGGGCGACTGTTGGAGTGGTCGCTGTGGCCGGCATCCACCAGCTTGCCAAGCGCCTGAACGTCTGACGCCCTACCGCATGGTGCAGCGCCGGGGGATGCCGCGCGCGCCGGGGCGCAGGCGGAACAGGGCACCGGCGCGTGGTTCGCGTTGCAGTTGCTCCGCATCGAGCTTCTCGCGAGCACTCGTTACGTACATTTCGTCGAGTTCATCGCCGCCGAACGCGCACATGGTTGGTTGGCTCACCGGCAGGACGATGTCGCGATCCACCGATCCGTCCGCGTTGTAGCGCCGCAGCCGGCCGGCGCCGTGCAGGGCGCACCAGTAGCCGCCTTCGGTGTCGACGGCGGCACCGTCCGGCAGACCGGGTTCTTCATGCAGCGCCGCAAACCGACGCCCCGGACCGATTCGGCCGGCCTCCGCATCGAATGCGTGGGCGATGATCTCGCGACGCTGGCTGTGCGACAGATAGAACACGCCGCCGTCCGGGCTCCACGCCATGCCGTTGTGCAGTTCGGCCGCGTCCGGTTCCGCCCGTAGCCCCTCGCCGAGGATGAAGCTATGCAAGGATGATCGAACCGGTGGCTGCGTGGTCTTATCGAGGGGATCGAACATCACGCCGATCCAGAAGCGACCGGTCTTGTCGCAAGCGCCCTCGTTGAACCGCAGCAGCGCCGGGTCGAACGGCGGTGGCGCGAGCCGGGTCAGGCCGCCGGATGCGAAATCGAGCTGGAACACGCCCTGCCGCAACGCCACGATGGCGCCACGCAAGTCCGCCAGCAGCGCGAAACCGCCGATATCGCTGGTCATCGCCCAGGCGCGTTGAATTCGGGCGCGCGGGTCGTAGCGGTAGAGCGCGGGCTTCTTGATGTCGACCCAGTAGAGTGCGCGCTCCTCCGCCGACCAGGTTGGCGACTCGCCGATTGTCGCTTGGGCGTCGAGGACGGTTTCAATGTTCATGCGCGCCTCCGTCGCAGCGGCAACTCGCTGGCAAGCCGCCGGGTTGCACGCCCATCGAGGCTTGTTGACGGGTTTTCACATCGGGCACGGAACGGGGCGGAGAGCATCGCGTAAAGGGTTGGCCCAGCAGGAGCGCGCGATGCCCGCCACCAGCGACCATTACGACATCATCGTCATTGGCAGCGGCCCCGGCGGCGCCTCGCTGGCGCACCGCCTCGCCGGCACCGGCAAGCGCATCCTGATGCTGGAGCGCGGCGACTATCTCCCACGATCGCGCACCAACTGGGACGCCAAGGCGGTTTTCGTCGATGGCATCTACCAGGCGCCGGAAACCTGGTATGGCGCCGATGGCAGCAGCTTCCACCCAGGGCTGCACTATTTCGTGGGCGGCAATTCCAAGGTTTTTGGCGCGGCGCTGTTTCGCCTCCGCGAGCGGGATTTCGGCGCGTTGCAGCACAAGGACGGGGTCTCGCCGGCCTGGCCGCTGGGCTACGACGTGTTCGAGCCGTACTACACGGAGGCGGAGCGGCTGTACCATGTGCACGGCCAGCGCGGCGAGGACCCGAATGAGCCGTGGTCGAGCGCGCCGTACGCCTACCCGCCGGTGCAGCACGAGCCGCGTGTCCAGGAACTGAACGACATCCTGCAACGGGAGGGAATGCACCCGTTCCACCTGCCGCTCGGCATCAAGCTCGAGCAGAACCCGGACGGCAGTGCCACCACCTATAGCCCGTGCATCCGCTGCGACGCGTTCGACGGCTTTCCCTGCGCGATCAACGCCAAGGCCGACGCGCAGGTGATCTGCGTCGACCCGACGCGCGCGGCGCACCCGAATTTTTCCCTGCTGACCAACGCCTATGTCAGCCGCCTGGAGACCGATACGAGCGGCCGCAGTGTCAGCCGCGTCCACGTGGTCCGGCACAACCAGTTCGAACAGTATTCGGCCGACATCGTGGTGGCCGCCTGCGGCGCGTTGAGTTCGGCGTTGCTGCTGTTCCGGTCACTCAGCGATGCGCATCCGAAGGGTTTGGCTAACGGATCGGACCAGGTCGGGCGCAACTACATGCGGCACAACATGTCGGTGGTGATGGCGCTGCTCAAGGAGCCGAATCACACGGTGTTCCAAAAGACCCTGGCGTTCAGCGACTTCTACTTCGGCGCCGATGACTGGGAATTCCCCATGGGGTTGGTGCAGATGTGCGCCACCTCGCATGGCGAGCAGATCCGTGGCGAGGCGGTGCCGGGTTTCCTATCGTGGCTGCCGGAGATGCCGTTCGACAAGATGGCCGAGCACTCGATGGATTTCTGGTTGCAGAGCGAGGATTTGCCTCGGCCGGAGAACCGCATCCGCTACGACGGCGACCGCGTGGTGCTCGACATCCACGAGGGCAACGAGGAAGCCGCCCGCCGCCTGCGCGCCAAGCTCGAGGGGCTGCTCACGCCGATGCGCGCGTGGCCGAAGCTGATCGAGCGCAGCTTGTATCTCGGCAAGAACATCCCGATCGGCGGCACCGCGCATCAGGCCGGCACCTGCCGGTTCGGCACCGACCCAACAACCTCGGTGCTCGACCTCGACTGCAAGACGCACGAGCTCGACAACCTCTACATCACCGATGCGAGTTTTTTCCCCTCGATCGGCGCGGTGAACCCGACCTTGACGATCATCGCCAACGCGCTGCGCGTGGCCGATCGCATCAAGGAACGGCTCGGCGCGTGACCCGCAAGCGCGGGGCCCTGCTGGTCGGGGCGACGCTGCTTTTCGTAGCGTGGCCGCGACGACCGCGCGTGCGCGCGCAACGCATTCTGCGGATCAGCCGCGTGGTCGCCGATCTCGATCGCGCGGAAGCGTTCTATCGTGACGCACTCGGCTTCCGGCCTGTCATGCGCGGACCGACGAACCCGGCGGTGCTGGCCGTACTCGGGATGCCCGGCGTGGAAGCCGAGGAATCCGTGATGCAGCTCGGCGAGCAGACCATCGCCTTGGTGCGCTTCGCGACGCCAGGACGCGGCTATCCGCCTGACAGCCGCAGCGACGATCTGTGGTTCCAGCACCTGGCGATCGTGGTGAGCGACATGGACGAAGCTTACGCGCGTCTGACGCGGTACCCCGGCTGGGAGTCGATCAGCGAGGGCGGGCCACAAACGTTGCCGGCAGCCAACGGGGGCGTGCGTGCCTTCAAGTTCCGCGACCCTGACCGGCATCCGTTGGAGCTGATCTGGTTCCCGCCGCATCAGGGTCGCGCGGCCTGGCACCACGGCACCACTGGCTCGCTGCCGTTCCTGGGCATTGACCACAGCGCGCTCGTCATCGCATCCGTCGCGCGTTGCCTGCGCTTCTATCGCGCGCTCGGCTTCAAGGTGGGCGATCGTTCGCTGAACCGTGGCGCCGCGCAGTCGCTGCTCGACGGGCTAAGCGATGCGCGGGTGCGGGTGACCGGGCTGCGACCAAGCGCGGCGGCGGGACCGGGGCTGGAACTGCTCGCCTACCAGCCGCTTGGGCGAGCGAACCACATGAGCGCAACAAACGACATTGCCACCGACTGGGTGACCATCGCCGTCGATCACCTCGCGGACGGCTTGCCGCGCCTGGTGCGCGACCCGGACGGCCACCGCCTCGTTCTGGTCGATCAGGGCGTCGGTTCGATCGGCGCTCCGGCTTGAGGGCCGATGACGTGCGTGGAGGCGAGCGGATGCAGCACAGCCTCGCTGACCGGCAACGTGCGTGGCGCGAGCATGATCAGGCCGAGGCCACCAACCAGGCCGAAGTTCTTCAGGAAGTCCCAGAAATGCTGCAACCCCTCGCCTTCCTGCCACCGCCAGAAGTCCCGATGACGCCAGAACTGGTGATACAGCACGGCGGTGACGACGCAGAACCCGGCCAGGATGAAGGCGGCCAGTCGGTCATGCCATCCGGTGACGATGCAGGCCGGGGTCACCAATTCGACGATGATGGCGGCGATCAGCATGGCTGGCTTGAACGGGGTGTTGCCGGCCTGCTTCATGGCGGCATCCCAGTTCACGATCTTGTCGATCGCGCTGAACGGGAACAACACCACGAGGCAGAAACGCAGCAGCAGCGGCGCGTAAGCGTTGATCAGAATCACGATGCGGCTTGCTCCGTGAAGGGTGACGAGGCCACAGGTGGCGCCGACGCAACGGCAGGCGCGTTCGAAAGTTCAGACATGCGTGGTACGGGAGTTGAGCGATGACGGAAACCAGCGGAACGCCGCCCGAGATACCGTATTGGCACCTGTGGGTCGATGCCGACGGCGTCAGCCATCAGGACCGGTGCACCCTGACCTCGTTCGAGCTGAAGGGTGTCGGCGACGCGGACCCGCAATGGAACGACAAGCAAGAGCGGAGCGAGGCAACGGTGGTGTACACCGTCCAGCCGGTCGGCTGGGTCGGCGACTGGCACGAGAACCCGGCGCCGCAATGGATCGTCGTGCTCTCGGGTCGCTGGTGGATCGAGTCGATGGACGGCACCCGCGTCGAGCAAGGCCCCGGCGAGTTTTCCTTCGGCGAGGACCAGGGCTGCACCGCCACGGAAGGGCGCAAGGGTCACCGATCGGGCACCATCGGCGACACCCCGGCGGTGCTGATGACGGTGCAGTTGCATATTCCGCCGCAACGCGGCCCCTGTCGTTTCAAGTAGCATCGCGACCCAAGCAGAATGGACGGCTTCGACATTCTCGACGAGCGTTTTCGCGCCTACGTCCTGCCGAACGCGCCACTGGTCAAGCTCGGCGACGGGTTCGCCTGGCTCGAAGGCCCGGTGTGGTTCGCCGACCAGGACTGCCTGCTGGTGAGCGATCTGCCGAACGACCGCATTCTGCGCTGGACCCAAAGCGGCGGTGTGTCGGTGTTTCGTTCCCCGTCCGGCTTCGCCAACGGCCACACCCGTGACCGCCAGGGCCGGCTGATCGGCTGTTCGCACCGAGACCGCTGCATCACCCGCACGGAGCTCGACGGCAGCATCACCGTGCTGGCCGCGCACTACCAGGGCAAGCGGCTGAACTCGCCGAACGACGTGGTGTGTCGCTCCGACGGCACGATCTGGTTCAGCGATCCGCATTACGGCATCAACACGGATTACGAGGGGGGCAAGCAGACGCCGGAGCTGCCGCCGACGCTCTACCGGCTCGATCCGCGCGACGGCAGCCTGAGCGTCGCGGCGGGTGATTTCGAGGGACCGAACGGTCTGGCCTTCTCGCCCGACGAGCGGCTGCTCTACGTCGCCGAGAGCGGCCGGCAGTTCGCCGCCGATCCGGTGCGGCACATCCGGGTTTTCGACGTGCTCGAAAACGGCGCCCGCCTCTCGCCTGGGCGCGTGTTCCACACCGTCAAGCCGGGCTTCGCCGACGGATTTCGCGTCGACGCGGACGGCAACATCTGGAGCAGCTCGGGGGATGGCGTGCATTGCATCGCCCCGGACGGCACGCTGCTGGGCAAGATCAAAGTGCCGTTCACCGTCTCTAATCTGACGTTCGGCGGCCGCAATCGCTCCCGCCTGTTCATCTGCGCCTCGCACACGCTATACGGCATGTACACCAATCAGAGGGGCGCGCCAGGGCTCTGGTGAAAAGTGCGACGAAACCCATCCAGGCTGGTCGTGCTGCACAATGCTCGTTCATTACGTATTTGTACCCACATGGAACATCGATGAATCAGGTTTCAAGCCACGCGGGACCCGACACGCGGGAAGATCGATCCTCGCCCGACCTGCGTCGGGTCGGTGCCCACCCTGACCACTGGTATCCCCTCGCCTGGTCGTCGGAGTTGAAGCCCGGGCGGATGCTGGCCACGCAATTCGCGGGTGATCCGGTCGTGCTGGTCCGGCCGAAGGATGGCCCCGCCTTCGCACTCGCGGACCGCTGCGCCCACCGGCAGGTTCCGCTGCATCATGGCGTGGTCGAGGGATGCGCGGTTCGGTGCGGGTATCATGGCTGGACCTACGATGCCGCCGGGCACTGCATCGACGTGCCCTATATGGGCAAGGACAAGCTCCCGAACGGGGTCCGCGCCTATCCGTGCCACGAGGCCGATGGGCTCATCCTGGTTTTTCCCGGTGACCCCGCGCGCAGCGCCGAGGTAGAGCTGCCGGCGCTCGGCTCGGTCGCGGACAAGCGTTACAAGACGCGTCGCTTCGGTCGCGAGATCGGTTGCCACTTCTCCTTTATGCACGAGAACCTGATGGACATGAACCATCAGTTCCTGCATCGCCGATTGATGGGAACGATACGGCCGCGCTTCCTGGGTCAGGACAGCGGCTCCGACTGGATCGAGGCGCGCTACAGCTTTGCTCGTACATCGGGCAAGCAGCCGCTGGGAGAAGCGGCGATCTTCGGCCAACGCCGCACCGCACGCGAGGGCTTGGCGGAGCGCGACGTGATGCGGATCAGGACGGAGTATCCGTATCAGACGCTATCGGTGCTGACCTCGGGCGAGACGCCGGTGCTGGATCTCTGGATCGTCTACGTGCCGCTCGATCGAGAGCAGCGACGTTGCCGGAGTTTCGGGTTGCTGTCGATCAGGAAGCCGAAGGTTCCCGGCCTATTGGAGGCGCTCTGGCCGCTTTTCGTCCTGTTCTCGGAACGGATTTTCAAGGAGGACCGCCACATCGTCGAGATCGAGCAGGCGGCCTGGGACGCACAGGGCGGCGACTGGAACCAGGAGGTGTTTCCCGTCATCCGCAATCTGCGCGCGCTGCTGATACGCTGCGGCATGTCCCCCGACGTCACGCCCGCGCCGATTTGCTCAGCGGCGGACGCGACGCTTTAGCGCGTCATATCCCCGCCCTCCTGGTGTTAGTTTCGGCCGACGGCCGGCCGCGCTGGTCGCCGCCGGATAGCGGCCGCGTTTGGCGGCGCACATGACATTACGCATCCATCTCGCGGCCCCAACGCGTGTGCGTTCTGGGAGTTATAATAACTATTTTGTTGACATCAGTGATAACAGCATATAGAGTTTGCCCATGTCCCCAGCCCCCTCCACCCCAACCGGCCTGATGTGCCGCTTCAGCCTGCTCGTCGAGCGGCTGAGGTGGACGCTCGCCGATTGGGTCGACCGGAACCCCCGGAACCGCGACGTGCTGGGGCCGCTCGCCTTGCTGCTGTGGAAGTACCTGCAGCGCACGACGCGGCGCCTCGCCGCGCTGCATGCGCAGTTCGCCGCCGGGACGCTTGCGCCGCGCAAGGACCGGGCGCGGCGCCGGGCAGCCGAGCCGGCCGAGTCGACACCACCGGAGCGGTCGAAGCTGCCGGGCGGCCCGGTGCTGGCGCGGTTCGGCGCCGGGTATCTCAGCGCCTGGCTGCTGGCGCTGGTCGATGATCCGGAGATGCAGGCGCTGCTCGCGGCGTCGCCGCAAGCGGGTCGGCTGCTGCGCCCGCTATGGCGGCGACTGACCAACGATCCGCTGCCCGCGCCGCTGCGGCTGGCGCCGAAGCCGCAGCGTTCGGAGCCACCGCTGGCTCCGGCGGCGCTCGTCGACACGTCGCCCGACGCAACGCCCGACACCCCACCCCACACACAGCCCCACGCCCCACCGGGGCCTCGCCGGGCCGCTTCCGCCGAGCGTCCCGTCTCCCTGCCACCCTGGCCACCGCCGCTTTTCCGGGCCTGAAGCGGCATAGCCTTGGCGTGCCGATAATGTTCCGCTTACAAAACGAACATTCGCTTGCCGTCCGAGCGTGAGCAAAGCCGTGGGTGCTCGGCCGTCGCCGAGCACGGCACGGGCGGGTAGGCACTTACGGCGGCTGGTATGATTACCAAAGGTCAGCGTTGACGGTTGGTCTCACTCTCGTGGGGCGATTAGTGCCAGACCGCTCTCGCTGTCTTTGCGCTTGCGCAGATGCTTGGGGGATTCGGTCAGCACCACTTCGAGCGTCGGCCGAACATGCGCTTCCAGCAAATGACCGCCCATCGCGGTGCCGTCGGAGCGGGCGACCACGACATGCGGGTGCAGCGACGGTTTGCCGTCCGGGCCGAGTGCAACGTCGCCGACCAGCGACACCACCTCGACCTGTTCCCGCACCGGTATCTTGCGATATTCCTTGGTCTCCCA
The DNA here is from genome assembly GCA_965218045.1 of Acetobacteraceae bacterium. Taxonomy (GTDB): domain Bacteria; phylum Pseudomonadota; class Alphaproteobacteria; order Acetobacterales; family Acetobacteraceae; genus CAVRCA01. Next base: position 52,462 of record CBDCJX010000009.1, read on the forward strand.
ATCGAAGAAGCCCAGGATCGCGTCGCTGAACGCGCCGATAGCGGTGATCTGGGCGGCACTCAAATCGTGCTCGCGGGCGAACCCCTCGATACAGCCGACCGCTTCGTCGCCTTTTTCGAGCACCAGCACGAACGTCTTCTGCGGACCGTCATTGACCAGCTTGAAGTTCATCGGTGCATCTCCTCGAAGCGACGGGCGGAGGCACTTGCGGGAGCCGTCTACCCTTCGTTGACGTTGGCGAAATAGAGCGCCGGGTCGGCGGCTCGTACGCGGGCCTCGGGCAAACCCAACTCGCGGCGCACGATGTTGGTTCCTTCGACGAGCGAGACGCACTTGTAATAAGCTATGCGCCGGCTCAAGCCCTCTCGGCCGAAGCCGCAATCCGTGGTGATCACCAGCCGCTCGGCCGGGACGAACTCCAGCGCGCGGCGGATCAGCCCGGCGACGTATTCCGGCGGCTCCACCACCGTGTTGCAGTGGTTAACCACGCCGATGCCGATCTTCTTGTCCGTCTTGTATTTGCCGAACAGCGCCAGATCCCGACCATCGCTGCTGGCGCATTCGAACGTGATTACATCCGCATCGAGTTGCAGCAAGTGCGGCATCGCCCGTTCGTAGCTTGGCACATCCCAGTAGACCCGCTGCTGGTTCGGATTGCCCCAGCAGGTGTGGACCCAGATCTCGGCATCGACCCCGACAAGCTGCCGATTGAATGCCTCGGTCAGGAACTCGAGGTCCGCCTCGGTGCAATCGGGTTGCAGCGAGCGCGCGTGATGCGGCGGCTCCTCGACCTGGATCAGCGGACAACCGGCGGCGGCCAGTTCGCGCAACTCGGCGTTCATGATGTCGCACAGATCGAGGATCATCGCCTTGTCGTCGGCATAGAACTCGTTCCACAGCATGCTCGCCAGCGCGGGGGCGCAAATGGCGCCAAACTTCACCGGGCGATCCGTCAGACGCTGAGCGACCTGCCATAGCGCAGTGTATTCCCAAGGTCCGCGCGTCAATTTGTTGGACACGACACTGGGTTGATAGGCTTCCTGCACCTCCCATAAAATCTTGCCGGGGCGCAGGTCGTGTCGTCCCATCCAGCCGCGCGACGTGTCACGATGGCCCTGCACGCCGCCCAGACGTTCGATCGGATAGAAGAACCAGGACTTGCCGCCGACAGCCAGGTCGAAGCGGCTGTCACCGTCCGTCACGATGTCCAGCCCGGCGGCCTCCTGCGCGTTGATGACGGCCGCGACGGCATCGAGGTACTGCTCGCGAAACAACGAGTCGCCCAACGCCGCCTTGAACGATCGCCCGCTCAGGCTCATGTCGAACCAGAGTGGGCGTGGATACGAACCGGTGATCGCGGTTGGCAGTGTCAGATTGCTGGTGGTTCTCAGCACGGCGTCGTCCCCCCTGCATCGCAAGACGCATGGTTCAGGTCCGCCAGCGGCCTGTCAACGCGGGACGGCGTTGGCTGGCCCACTAGAGCGGTTTCAGCCAAGCTGTAACCGCTCTAGCTCTTCGTTTCACGCGACTACTCGGCAGACTGGATCGCTTCGCGATTCCAGTCAGGCCGAAGCCGCTCTAGGCCAGCGCGAGTTCCCGGTAGCCGGCCGCCGCCACCTCGTCGCACCGCGCGCGATAGGCTGGGGCGCTGCCGCTGTAGCGCGCGATGATGCGGGTCTGCTTGCCTTCGACGTTGCGATTGATGCCGGTCATCCACGAGTCGACCTCGTTGGAAAGCAGTCCCACTCCCAGCTCCTTGACGTGATCGGTCCAGGACGCCACCCCGGCTTCGGTGGCCGCCACCCGCGTCAGCCCGTGGGCGCGCGCGTAACGCACCAGGCCCGTCACCCACTCGACGTTGTACTCGATGCTGCGCGGGATGTTGCCGAGCGCGGTGTGCGGACCCATCAGCATCATCATGTTGGGGAAGCCCTCGACCATCACGCCGAGATAGGTCTGCGGCCCGTCCCGCCACTTGTCCTTCAGTCGCTGCCCGCCCGAGCCGCGAATATCGATCCGATCGAAACTGCCGGTGATGGCATCGAAACCCGTCGCGTAGATGATGATGTCGAACGCGTAATCCGTTTCGGTGGTCTTGATCCCCATCGGCGTGATCCGCTCGATCGGCGTCTCGGTGAGATCGACCAGCGTCACGTTATCCTGGTTGTAGACCTCGTAATAGCGGGTCTCCAGCGGCACGCGACGGGTGCCGAAACCGTGGTTCTTCGGAATCAGCTTCTCCGCCACCGCCGGGTCCTTCACCCGTTGGCGAATTTTCCTGGCCACGAAATCGGTGATCGCCGCGTTCGCTGCCCGGTCAGTCAGGATGTCGCGAAAATTGCCTTGCCAGATACCGAAGCCGGGCTCGCTGTACAGCTTCTCGAAGAATGCCTCGCGCTCCTCGTCCGAGACCTCGAAGGTGCCACGCGGGTCGGCGGTGTGCAGGAAGCAGGCAAAGGTCTCCTGGCACCGTTTGAACATCTCCGGATAGCCGGCCTTGATCTTCTGCTGCGTCTCGGCGTCGATCTTGCTGTTGTGCAGCGGCGCGCACCAGTTCGGCGTGCGCTGGAACACCGTCAGATGCCCGACGGACGCGGCAATGGTCTGAATGGTCTGCACCGCGGTGGCACCGGTGCCGATCACCGCCACCCGCTTGCCGGTGAAGTCGACCGGCTCGTGCGGCCAAGTGGCGGTATGGAACGACTCACCCTCGAACGTGCCCACGCCCTCGATCTTCGGCATGGTGGGGGCGGAGAGCGGGCCGATCGCGGTGATCAGGAAACGTGCGCGACAGCGGCTGCCGTCCTGCAAGGTGACGTCCCAGCTTCGCGTCGCCTCCTGGTAGTGCGCCGCAGCCACGCGGCTGCGGAACTGGATGTCGCGGCGCAGGTCGAACTTGTCGGCGACGTGATTGAGGTAGCGCAGCGTCTCCGGCTGAGCGGCGAAGTGCTCGGACCAGTCCCACTCCTGCAGCAGTTCTTTCGAAAAGGAATAGCTATAGGAGTAGCTCTCGGAATCGAAGCGCGCACCCGGGTAGCGGTTCCAATACCAGGTGCCGCCGACGCCGGTACCGGCCTCGAACACCCGCACTCGCATCCCGAGCTCACGCAGGCGGAGCAGCTGATACAGGCCCGAGATGCCCGCGCCGATGATGATGGCGTCGTATTCCTGAACCGGCGCCGCGATTGAAGCCGACTGGGCGGGGGCCGTTGTATCGTGCGAGGCGGCCATCGGGTATCGCTCCTGCAGTGCGGCTTGAATGATAGCACGCTGTCGCCGAAAGCTCAGGGCACAGGCGGATTGTCCGGCTGCGCGGCTTGGACCAGCTCCGATGGTGCATCGTGTGGGCCGCCGGTGGGAGGCTCGTCCTCGCCGCGCTGTTCCGCCGGTCCCGCCACTCGCGTCAGGTTCATCGCGCTGTTGACCAGCGCGACATGGGAGAATGCCTGCGGGAAATTGCCCAGCATGCGGCCCGCGTGCGGGTCGAACTCCTCCGCGAGCAGGCCCACGTCGTTGCAGATTCCGAGCAACCGCTCGAACAGCTCGCGCGCCTCGGCGTAGCGGTCTTGCAAGACCAGATTGTCGACCATCCAGAAGCTGCAGGCGAGGAACGCCCCTTCGCCCAATGGCAGGCCGTCATCCGAGGCGCCGGTGTCGTAACGGAGCAGCAATCCATCCATCGACAGACGCCGCTGGATGGCGTCGACGGTGCCGCGCATTCGCGGATCGGTCGCGGGCAGGAAGCCGACCAGCGGCAACAGCAGCAGGCTGGCGTCGAGCTCGCACCCGTCATAAGCCTGCACGAAGCTGCCCAAGTCTGTGTTGTAGGCGCGCTGACACACCTCCTCGTGGATGCGGTCACGGGTGGCGCGCCATTGTTCGACCGGACCTTCAAGGCCGAACTCCTCGACCGCCTTTACCGCGCGATCGAACGCGACCCAGGCCATGACCTTGGAGTGGGTGAAGCAGCGACGCTGACCGCGCACTTCCCAGATGCCCTCGTCGGGCAGCGACCAGACCTTCTCAAGGTGTTCGGTGAAGGCGCTTTGCAGCCGCCAAGCCGCCTGGTCCGGCGCGAGCGAACCCTTGCGCGCCGTGTGCAATGCGTCGGCCACCTCGCCGTAGACATCAAGCTGGAGCTGGTCGGCGGCCGCGTTGCCGATGCGCACCGGTTGCGAGTCCGCGTAACCCGGCAGCCAGGGCAAGGTGCGCTCGGTGAGATCGCGCTCGCCGGCCAGGCCATACATGATCTGCATCTGCGCCGGACTGCCCGCCGCCGCGCGCACCAGCCAGCCGCGCCAGTCACGCGCCTCTTCGAAGTAGCCGCTTTCCATGAAGGCGAGCAGGGTGAAGGTTGCATCGCGCAACCAGCAGAACCGGTAGTCCCAGTTGCGCTCGCCGCCGAGCAGCTCGGGGAGCGAGGTTGTCGCGGCGGCGACGATGCCACCGGTGGGGTGGTAGGTCAGCGCCTTGAGCGTGATCAGCGAACGTCGCACCGCGCTCGCCCACGGGCCCTGCACGGTGCAGCGCGAGGCCCAGTCCAGCCAGAACGCCTCGGTGTCGGCCAGCGCCGCCTCGGGCTCCACCGGTGTGGGCAATGGCAAATGCGACGCGGCATAGGTCAAGGTGAAGTCCCGGATTTCGCCGGCCGCGACCGTGAACTCGCTGATCGTAGCCATGCCTTCGCCGTGGGTCGCGGCGTCCGAATGGAGGACGAGCATGTGTGGCCCGGCGATGGCGCGCAGGCTGCCGTCTGCCAGCCGACTGACCCAGGGCACGGTGCGCCCGTAATCGAAGCGGACGGTGAGCTCGGTGCGCATCGCCACGTGGCCGGTCAGGCCGGTGACGCGGCGGATGATGTCGGAGTTGGTCCCGCGCAGCGGCATGAAGTCGGTGACGAGGACCGCGCCTTGCTCGGTCTCGAAACGCGTCTCCAGGATCAGCGTATCGGGCCGGTAGGCTCGGCTGGTGCCGACCACATCGCCGGCGGGGGCGATCAGCCAGCGCCCGTGTTCGGGACCACCGAGCAGGGCGGCGAAGCACGCCGGACTGTCGAAACGCGGCCAGCAGAGCCAGTCGATGCTGCCGTCCCGTCCGACCAGCGCGGCTGCCTCGCAGTCGCCGATCAGGGCATAGTCCTCGATGCGCGTGGTCGAGGGCGCGGCTTGCTTCGCTGTGCGCCTCAAAGGCGACCTCCGGGGCTTTGACCAAGGACATAGGGGCGAATGGCGAATGGCGCGTAGAGCATTTTCCGCTTACGGTCGAGCAGCGGGCGGGCCTGCCGGGCGGGTGGGGTCATCGCCGGGTGCCCTGCGTCGCCAGCTCGGCCGGCGTGACGAAAAACGCTCTCACGCGCCGTGACAACGCATCGAGGTAGGTGAGCAGCACCGGCACCACGACCAAGGTCAGGATCGTGGAGCTGATCAGCCCGCCGATGACGGCGTGCGCCATCGGCGCTCGCTGGCTGGCACCCTCGCCGAGGGCGAGCGCCAGCGGCAGCATGCCAAAAATCATCGCCAAGGTCGTCATCAGGATCGGCCGCAGCCGCACGGTGCCAGCCTCGAGCAGTGCCTCGACCAAGCTCGCGCCCCGCGCCCGCTCATGATTGGCGAAGTCCACCAGCAGGATGGCGTTCTTCGTCACCAGCCCCATCAATGTCAGGAAGCCGATCACCGAAAACACGTTGAGCGTCGACCCCGCGACCAGCAGGCCGAGCACCACGCCGATCAGCGCCAGCGGCAACGAAGCCATGATCGCCAGCGGCTGCAGGAAGCTGCCGAACTGCGAGGCGAGGATGAGATAGATGAAAATGATCGCCAGCAGCAGCGCCGCCCCGGCATAGCCGACGCTCTCGTTGATGTCCTTGGTGGCACCGCCGAACACGATGCGATAGCCGGGCGGCAGTTCGACCTGCTTGAGCGCCGCGCCGATCTCGGTGCTGACATCGCCCGACGGGCGGCCGGACACGTTGGCCGAGATCTTCGCCTCACGCGACAGGCTGCGCCGGTTGATCTGCGCCGCGGCGAGCGCGGGCTTGACCGTCGCCACCTGGCTCAGCCGGACCAGCAGCGGCGCGCCGTTGGCGTCGGTCCTCTGGCTGGGGACGAAGATGCGGTCGAGGTCGGCGACCGAGGTGCGGTCGGCAACCGGGAAACGCACCATCACGTCGTAGTTCTCGCTGTCCGGCGCTTTCCAGCTTCCCGCCTTCTGTCCCGCCAGGGGTGGGCGTAGCGCGCGCGATACCGCCGCGATGTCGACGCCCAGATTGCTCGCCGCCACCCGGTCCACCTCGACGTCGAGCGTCGGCTTGGCCGCCTTCAGGCTGGTCTCGACATCAACCGCGCCCGGTATGCGCTTCACGATACCCAGCACCCGCGTCGACAGCCGGTCCAGCTCGCCGATATCCGGGCCTTCGATGCTGACCTGGATCGGCTTTACGGCGGCGCCGCCAAGTCCCGGCGCGCCGACGCTGACATCGATCCCCGGTATGCGGGCGAGCCGGGCGCGAAACGGGGCCGCGAGCTGGTCCGGGCTGCGGCTCCGTTCGTCGATGGGTTTCAGCCGGACGTAGATGCTGGCGATGTTCTTGTCGTTGGCCGCCCCGCTGTTGATGGTGGCCGAGGTGTACCCGACCTCGGGGAACTCGCGCAGCGCGGCGGCGACCTGGTTGGCCTTGGCGACGGTGTAGTCGAGCGACGCGCCGACCGGCGTGCGCACCTCGACGACCGCCTCGCCGAGATCGGCCGGCGGCACGAATTCGACGCCGACGCGGGGCACCAGCAGGATGCTGCCGGCGAACAGGCCCAAGGTCAGCGCCAGGGTCACCAGCCGATGCCTCAGCGACCACCCGAGCACGGCACGATAGAAACGCGTGACGGCGGCGAGGCCGCGCTCGAACCAGCCAAGCGCGCGACCGAGCCAGGTGCGGGTGCGTCGGCCGTGCGCCGCGGGGTCGTACCAGATGCTGGACAGCATCGGGTCCAAGGTGAAGCTGACGAACAGCGAGATCAGCACGGCGGCCGCGACGGTGATGCCGAACTGGAGAAAGAAGCGGCCGATGATACCGCCCATGAACGCCACGGGCAGGAACACGGCGACGATCGAAAAGGTGGTGGCGAGCACGGCGAGCCCGATCTCGTCGGTGCCCTCCAGCGCCGCCCGGACGTGGTCCTTGCCCATGGCGATGTGCCTGGTGATGTTCTCGCGCACCACGATCGCGTCGTCGATCAGCAGCCCGATCGACAGCGACAGCGCCATCAAGGTCATCACGTTCAGGGTGTAGCCGAATGCCAGCAGCACCGCGAAGGTGCCGAGCACGGCGACCGGCAAGGTGAGCCCGGTGATCACGGTGCTGCGCCACGATCCCAGAAACAGGAACACGATGGCGATGGTCAGCGCAGCACCCTCCAGCAAGGTGGATTGCACGTTGGCGACCGAATTGCGGATGCCGCGCGCGCTGTCGCGGATCACCTCGAGCTTCACGTCTGGCGGCAACGAGGATCGCAACGCGGCGATCTCGGCCAGCACGCCGTCGGCCACCGCGATGGTGTTGCCGCCCTGCACCTTGACGATATCCACCACCACGCCGCGCTTGCCGTTGACCAGGGCGGCGCTGTCCGCCTCCTCCGCGCCATCCGCGACCTCGGCCACGTCGCCCAGGGTGACCGGATGGCCGCCGCGCTGGGCGATGACGACATCGAGAAACTGCTTGGGATTGACGATGCGCGCGTCGATCTGCACCACACGGTCGCGCAGTTCTCCCCGGATCGAACCGGCCGGCAGCATCTGGTTGTCGGTTTGCAGCGCCTGGACCACCTGGTCGATGCTGATGCCTTGGGCGCGCAGGCGCTCCGGGTCCACGTTGACGCGGATCTGTCGAAGCTGGCCGCCGACGATGGTCGCGCGACCGACGCCCGGCGCGGATTGCAGCCGGCGGACGATCTCCTGGTCGGCCAGGGTCGTGAGGTCGCGCAGGCTGCGTGTGGCCGAGTTGACGGCGATCGACAGGATCGGCTGATCGTCCGGGTTGAAGCGGGTGATGATCGGCTGGTCCACCTCGCGGCGGAACGTGGCCGCGACGGGCGCGACCTTCTCGCGCACGTCCTGCACCGCGACTTCGGAGTTGGTCGACAGGTTGAACTCGACCACCACCACGGAGCGGCCCTCGTATGAAGTCGAGGTGATGGTCTTCACCCCGCTTACGGTGTTGACCGCGTTCTCGATCTTGCGCGTCACGTCGCTTTCGACGCTCTCGGGCGAGGCGCCGGGATAGGTGGTGGTGACGACAACGATGGGGAAATCGATGTTGGGGAACTGATCGACGCCGAGGCGCTGGTAGCCGAACACGCCGAGCACCAGCAGCGCCGCCATCATCATGGTGGCGAAGACCGGATTGCGGACGCTGATGCGCGTGAGGATCACGATCCCGCCTCCGGCTCGCCCGCGACCTTGACGGCTTGCCCAGGCGCCAGCCCTGGCAGCAACGCGCGGACCACACGGTCGCCCTCGGCCAGGCCGCCGCGGACTTCCGCCAAGCCCTGTGTGTCGCTCACCAAGCCGAGTTCGACCGGCTGGCGTTGCAGCGTGCCACCGGTGATCCTGAGCACCGTGGGCGACTCGCCATCCGCCGTGCGGATCGCCTCCTCCGGTACGGCGAGCGCATGCTTCGCCTCGGCCACCACCACGGCGCCGGTGACGAACACGCCGGCGCGCAGGGTGTGGCCCGGGTTGGGCAGTCGTACGTGGACGATCACCGCTTGCGAGCCCGCCTCGGTGGCCGGGTTGATCCGCGCGACCGTTCCCGACAATTCCGCGCCGCCCAGCCCGGCTTGCAGGGTCACCGATTGGCCGACTTGCACCAGCCCGATCTGGCCGGCGGGGACGGCGGCGTCCACCTCCAGGGTCGTCAAGTCGAGGATGCGAAACAGCTCGCCGGCCACCGCCACGGTGCCGCCAGGGTCGATGCTGCGCTGCCCGATTGTGCCGTCGATCGGCGCGCGGATGGTCGCATCGGCGAGCGCCTTGCGCGCCATGGCGATGAATGCCTGGTTGGCGTCGAAGGCGGCCCGGGCCTGCTGGAAGCTGCTTTCCGCCTGCTCGGCGGCCATGCGGCTACCCGCACCTCGTCCCGCGAGCTGCCGCTTGTTGGACAGGTCGCGCCCGGCATAGGCGAGCGCCGCCTCGGTCGAGGCGAGATTGGCGACGCGCTGATCCACCGTCGTCTGCAGATCCCGCGTGTCGAGCCGGGCGAGCACCTGGCCGGCGGTGACCCGGTCACCCTCGCGGACCAGGACCTCCGCCACCGTCGCGGCAAGCTGCGAGCGCACCAACACCTGATCGGCCGGTCGGGTCGTGCCGGAGAGCCGGACCACGCGGCGCAGATCGGCGCGCGACACTGTCGCCATCTCGCGAGCGGCCAGCTCGACCTCTCGCGGTGACGTCGCGATGGGGGCGACCGGCGGCGGATGACGATTGTGCCAAATGAACCAGGCGCCGGCGCCGAGGACGACGAGGCTGATCGCTATCGGCGCCCAGCGCCGGCGGCGGGCGGACGGCTTGGGTGGAGCGGATGCCTGGCGAGACGCCGGTGATGCATCCAATGGCGCGATCTCAACCTGGTCCATTCGCGGACACCTGAGTCCCTGCTCAGCCCTGTTCAGCCTGTCTCGGTAACCCGATGGACGATCCGCTCCAGACCTTCAATCGTGTCCTGATAGAACGAGTCCAGCGCCTCCAGGCGTCGTTGCGCCCCCGATCGCTCGGGTGGCAGGGCTACCCTGGTTCGGCGCACCACCTCCTGCGCCTTCGCCATCCGCTCCATCGAGCCGCGAAGCAGCCGAACGTAGGGATCATGGGCGAGGCGGAAGTAGTCCTGCCGCTCTCCCGGATGCGAGACGCGCTCGATGATGCCGAGCTGCTCGAGCAGCCGCGTGTTGGTGCTGATGCTGCCGCGGCTAACCTGGAGCTGGTTCGCCAACTCGTTAAAGCTGAACGGTCCCTCCTCGATGATCAGCTTGCCCATGATACGCCCGGCGATGCGCGGCAGTCCGTCGGCCTGGGCGACAACGCCCATGCGCTCAGCGAACTCCTGGACAACGGTGTCACTGTCGGAGTGATGGGCTGGGTGAACCGGCATGCCGTCAAGCTGGGGCGGCATGCCCGTTTAGTCAAGACAGAACCATCTAAACAAACGGGCCAGCTCAAGGAGAGCCGAGGCGGCGAGCAGTGTTCCGTGCGATCCCCTCGGCTGGCCGTCGAACTCGTCAGCTATCCTGGATGCGTGCGACGCGGTCGGCGCCGAAGCGCCGAGCGGCCAATTCGATCACGGGCTTGGCCTTTGCCGCGAGCGCGGCGCGGTCGACATCGCTGATGATTTGCATGCCGTCATTTCGCAACTGTTCGAGACCCTGATCCTCCCCCGACGACCCGGCATCTCTTGAGGCTTGCGCGCCAATCACCGCGCAACGTCGGAGCGCGTCGGCTTGATCCGCGCTCATACCTTCGAACAGATCGGGTGAGGCGAGGAAGAACGCGGCGCTGTAGGCGTGTGCCGTCAGGTTGAGGCAGCGCTGAACCTGTGCGAATCGGGTCGCCACGATCGTGGCGATGGGGTTCTCTTGTGCCGCGAAGCGCCCGGTGCGAAGCGCCTCATAGACTTGCGGGAACGGCAACGTCTCCGGATTGGCGCCAAGTGCGACGAAACCCTGCCGCATCATCTCCGATTGCGGCACGCGAATGCGCAGTCCCTTGAGATCGTCCGGGTGCCGAATGGGGCGGTTCGCGGTGACATGGCGGACACCGTTCTCGCCCCAGGCAAGCAAGCCGAGATCCTGACGCGCCAGCAGTTCCACGTATTCCGCGCCGACCGGTCCGTCCAACGTGGCGCGCGCGTGCGCCGCGTCACGGAACAGGAATGGTGCGTCGAACAGTGCGAGCTCAGGCACCAGACCCGCCACCACGTTGGAGGCGGCGAATACCAGATCGACGGCGCCCGCGGCACACGCGCGGACCATCTCGACCTCGCCGCCAAGTTCGCCGTTGGCGTGAACCTCGACGCTGATGTGCTCGGCGAGGACTGGCGTATTGCTCGCCGCCGCGGCGAAGGCCAGACATGCTTGCCCGGGTGCGGAGTGCGCCGGATTGACCACGCCAAGTCGCAGAACACGCCGACGTTCTGTCGCGCGAACGATGGCCGGTGCAAACAGCAATCCGCTCGTACCGATAACGCAATAGGCGAGCGCGTGGCGACGCGTGGTAATGATGCTCATGGCCGATTTCCAGTAGTGCGACGGCATCGTCGCACGCATCAATGAGCAATACGTAAAGCGATTCGGTCGTTCGCGCGATACGCGTCCAGAGCGGTCGGAACCAATCCAGGCGGCAGATTAATCGTTTAAAAACTGGATCGGGTATAAAGACAGAGCGAAGATCGTTTCAGGACAGCTTGCTTCATGGCTGCAATAGATCGTCGCTGGTACGCCCCTGTCCTAAATGCCGCTTCAGCTCTGACCTCGAAGGAGTGCCGGCACGGGTCCGGCTGGACGGGCAAGCTCGCCGCCTTGCGGCGGGCTGGCGGCCTGTTCTCGGCCCTGCCACGCTCCATGCGAACGCGCATCGTGCTCGGATCCCTTGTATTGCTCGCCCTCCAGCTTGGAGTGGCGTTCGCGGTCTGGCGCGCCGACAATCGCCTGGAAATCGCGATGGCCAAGGATGTCGAGGCAAGCGCCGCCGGCACGAGGTTGTCGCGCGTGCAAACGGCATTCGGGCAAGCGCGTTTGCGCCTGTTCGACTACTTGCGTACCGGCGGCGCGGCCGAGCGAGCCGCGGTCGACGAGAAACTGGCGGCGCTGGGCGTTGTGGCAAGCCAGATGCAAGCGCCCGACTTCGCGGGGAGCCTGCCGTTGAGCGGAGCTATCGAGCGAGGTCGACAGGCATTGTCCGCCGTCGTGCGGGCGGTGGAAACACGCCGGGTGGCCACGGCGAGCCTGGACGAAGCCTCGGCCGAACTGGGCAACCTCACCGAAGCGATTGCCTTGTACACCGTAGGTACGACCACCTCCTCGACTGTCAGCGCGGCGATCCCGGTCGTTTCGATCGTCGGGTCCCTACTTGTCGCAAGCGGGCACTATGCACAGAGCGAGGATGCGCGATCGGCCGACATCGCACGGACCGACCTGGATCTGGCACGCCGGCGCCTGGCGGATTTGCACCGGGTCGTTCAAGGCGGCACGCGCCGATTGCAACGCTTGATGATCCTGCAGGGGAAGGCGTTCGACAATTTGGGGACTTCTCTGACTGGCATCGCCCTGGCGCTGGAGGCTAGACAAAACAGCCTCGCCGCGCTGGAGGCGGTTACATCGGAGGCGGTCAGGAGCCTGGCCGCCGAAGCGGCGGTGATCGCGACTGAACGGGAGCGACGCCACAGTGAGATGCTCGCGGCCAGATTGACGGTGCGCAATACCGTTCTCGGAGCAACCGTTGCATCCTTGGGTCTCGGCCTGATGCTGTCCTGGTTGATCGGTATCGAGCGCCGGCGCAGCGCGGCAAACCTCAAGGAGACCAACCTCCACTTCGACTCCGCCCTGAACAACATGTCTCAGGGGCTCTGCATGTACGATGCCGAAGACCGACTCCAGGTGTTCAACAATCGCTTTTGCGAGCTCTACGGCGTCAGACCGGAGCAACTGCGGCACGGCATGAGCTTTCGGCAACTGGCCGAGATGGGCGCGGCTTTAGGATATTACGGCGGCAAGAGTGCCGACGAGATCGTCGCCGAGCGGGTCCGGTTCCGGGCCCAAAACGAGTCCGGCTCGTTCATCCAGCAGCTTCGCCCTGACCTGCTGATCGAGATCTCCGTGGCGGCGATGACGACCGGCGGCTGGGTCGCCACGTTTGGGGACATTACCGAACAGCGGCGCAGCCAGATGCAGATCGAGCACATGGCGCATCACGACGCGCTGACCGATCTGCCCAATCGCGTGCTGTTTCATGAACGCATGGAACAGGCCCTGACCCAAGTCGAGCGCGGTGGCCAGATGGCGGTCATGTGCCTCGATCTGGACCAGTTTAAAGCGGTCAATGACACGCTCGGTCACCCGATCGGCGACGCCTTGTTGCGCGCCGTCGCCGAACGTCTGCTCAGCTCCGTGCGAGACACCGATACCGTCGCCCGTCTCGGCGGCGACGAATTCGCCATTCTGCAGATTGACCTGCAGCGACCCGACGAGGCCAGCGCGCTGGCGGCTCGCCTGGTGGCGATCATCGCCGAGCCCTATGAGCTGCAAGGCCACCATGTGGTGGTCGGCACCTCGATTGGCGTGACCTTGTCACCGCAAGACGCCACCAGCGCCGACAGGTTGCTGAAGAACGCCGACATAGCGCTGTACCGCGCCAAGGCCGATGGTCGTGGCACGTATTGTTTCTTCGAGCCGGACATGGATCTCCGGCTGCAAGCCCGTCGCGAGCTAGAGATCGACTTGCGTCAGGCGCTGGAGAACCAGGAGTTCGAGCTGCATTATCAGCCACTCGTTTCGCTTTGCTCCAATCGCATCAGCGGTTTCGAGGCGCTGTTGCGCTGGAATCATCCGCGACGCGGGACGGTATCGCCAGTCACGTTCATTCCCTTGGCGGAAGAAATGGGATTGATCATTCCGGTGGGCGAGTGGGTCCTGCGCGCCGCGTGCCTCGCCGCCGCCCGTTGGCCAAGCAGCCACGGCGATGCCGTGCGAGTCGCGGTCAACCTGTCCGCCGTCCAGTTCAAATCCAACAATCTGGTGCAGGGCGTCGTCGACGCGCTCGAACAATCCGGCTTGCCAGCGCATCGTTTGGAGTTGGAGATCACCGAATCGGTGATGTTGCAAGACAGCGATGCGACGTTGGCCGTGCTGCATCAGTTGCGTGGCCTGGGAATCCGCATCTGCATGGATGATTTCGGAACCGGGTATTCCTCGCTGAGCTATCTGCGCCGCTTTCCCTTCGACAAGATCAAGATCGACCAGTCATTCGTGCGCGGCATGTCCGACCGGGAAGACGCCCTGGCGATCATCCGGGCGATCACTGGACTGGGCAAGCACCTCGGCATGTCGACCACGGCCGAGGGTGTGGAGACCGAGGACCAGTTGGCGGCGCTGCGCCGGGAAGGCTGCACCGAGGCACAGGGTTATCTGTTCAGCCGCCCGAGACCGGCACACGAGATTGCCGGGCTGCTCATGCAGCCGCCCGCCGCCGATCTGCAAGCGGCGTAGCAGGGAGCGCCCTCGCACCGATCCTCTCCGCCAGCGCGAACGCAATCATCCCGGCGAGCACGTCGGACCGTAGGCTTGCCCGACGTCGGCGCCCTCCCTCGAGGGGAGATGCCTGCGGCTCCGTGACGGCATGCCGGACTGCCGAGGCTCTCAACTCCCCACCTCCAGGACGTCTTCCATGCCGGCTACGACGGCGGCGTTGGCCTCGGGCGGGATGACCCACTGCTTCCGGAGATGGGGCTTGAGCGTGTTTTTTGAGCATCCGCCCGATCGTGTTGTCACTGGCGCGCGCGACAATGTTCAGTTCCACCACCGCCGTCTCCAACAGTTGCAGGGTCCATCGTGAACGCCCCTTGGGCGGTTCGGAACAGGCGAGCGCGATCGGCTTGGCCTCGGCGACACCGTCGAAGACGCGCTTTCTGGCTGACCGTGGGGAATGCTTGCGGATCAGCGCGGCGTCCACTTCGCCTTCCACCAATTGTTGGCGGGTGCGGGCGACCGCCACTTCGGTGCGGCCCGGTGCGACGGGAGACGCTTGCCCCATCGGCATCAACCTGGCCCGCCAGCGGACTCAGGCGATCGCCCGGCGGGTGGGCCTACCGAAATGGACCACCTCGCCTCGGCTCTGAGGCGCGGCGATCTCGGCCAGCGCGGCGTGTTCCTCGTTGATCCAGGCGGCCTCGGGTCGAGAGCGCCGAGCCTGAAAATACACCTCTTCGTTGTCCGCAACGTCTTTCAGGCGCGCCAGCAGGCGCCGGTCGAGCGATACCAGCTCGGTCGGCGCGGCGACGGGGTCCACGCCACGCCCCTCCGGACGCTCGGCCAGGAGTGCACGCATCTGGCGCTGCACCAGGGTGTGCAGAAAGGCAATCTCCGCGGACGACAACTGAACCAGGTGACGGGGCGTGGTTTTCATCTCGGGCACCTGCCGATGAAGGTACGTCCCCCGGCGGTCCCGTGGCGCAGGCCCGTCGGAGCCGATGCGAATCGCATCGGCTCCATTAAGCTCGCGAAACGCTTTCAACCCATTAACGACGGCGCTACTCGCCGCCCTTGGTCAGCTGGCCGCGGATCTCGCCGCCCGGATGCGCCTTGGTGTGCACGTTGGCATACCACTTGCCCGCCATCAGGTCGGCCATCTGCTGGTCGGTGAGAGTGGCGCTCCCCTTGAACGGACTCGTGGGATTGTTGCCCCACGGCACCACCACGCCGGCATTGGCGCCAGGCGCGGCGGGGCCGTGGAAATGCGCCGCCGTCGCCGGCCCGGTCAGGTCGCGCCACTCGGCGCTATAGTTAAGCTTCTTGGTACTGCTATCCAGGGTTGCGTCCACCGTGCCGGTCCCCTTGCTCGTGTTGGGCGGCACCTCCTTGGCGCCGTCCATCGTCGTGTGGAACTTCATGGTCTCGGCCTGGACGCCGAACGAAATCAGTCCGACCGCGGCGGCGGCAAGCAAACTCATGCGGATCATCGGTTCTTCCCTTGTAACGGTTAGCAGTCACAACTCGGCACGCCGGCAAGGGTTGCGTGACCAACCATTTGCGTCACCCGACGGTAATGCGCGCCATCCGACATTTCCGGGCGAACTGGGCTAAGCTCCCTCGCCGACGCCACAATGCCTCTGGAGGGCCCTGGGGCGTCGCCAACAGACGAGGTGGCAGGTTTGAGAAAGATCGCGGCGGGAGTTGGTCCGAAGCATCCACAAGTCGTCGTCCTGGTCGGCGCCACCGGTGATCTATCCAAGCGCAAGCTGTTGCCGGGGCTGTTCCACCTGTCGAGTGCGGGGTTCATCCCCGGATGCCGCATCGTCGGCCTGTCGCTCGACGACATGGACGCCGACGGCCTGCGCAGGCTGGCGGGCGATGCGCTGAGCCAGTTCTCCATGCGCAAGGTGAACCAGGCCGACTGGGCCGCCTTCGCCGAGACCTTGGACTACGTGCCGATGGCCGCGGGTGCGAGCGCCCTGCGGGCGGCGGTGGAAAACGCCGAGCGGGCTCTGGGCGGCGAGAGCCGGCGCGTGCACTACCTCAGCGTGCCACCCGGCGCCGCGCTCTCGGCGGTCCGGCTGCTGGCCGAAGCCGAGCTGGTCGAGCAGTCCCGCATCATCATGGAAAAACCGTTCGGCACCGACCTGGAGAGTGCCAAGTCGCTAAATGCCAAGCTGCACGAGGTGTTCTCCGAAGACCAGATCTTTCGGATCGACCACTTCCTCGGCAAGGAGCCGGCGCAGAATATCCTCGCCTTCCGCTTCGCCAACGGGCTGTTCGAGCCGATCTGGAACCGCAACTTCATCGACCACGTGCAGATCGACGTCCCCGAGACCTTGAGCGTCGGCACGCGCTCAAAATTCTACGAGGAGACCGGCGCGTATCGCGACATGGTGGTCACGCATCTGTTCCAGATTCTCGCCTTCATGGCGATGGAACCGCCGACCGCCTTGGAGCCGGTGCCGATCAGCGAGGAGAAGAACAAGGTTTTTCGTAGCATGTTGCCGATCGAGGCGAAGGACGTGGTGCGCGGTCAATACACCGGCTACCGCTCCGAGGAGGGTGTCGACCCGGAATCGGACACTGAGACCTTCATCGCGCTGAAATGCTTGATCGACAATTGGCGCTGGGCCGGCGTGCCGTTCTTCCTGCGCACCGGCAAGCAGCTCGCGGAGGGCCAGCGGATCATCTCCATCGCCTTCCGCGAGCCGCCAAAAAGCATGTTCCCGGTGGGGTCGGGTGTCGGCGCGCAAGGCCCCGACCATCTGACGTTCGACCTCGCCGATGCCTCGAAGATGTCGTTGTCCTTCTATGGCAAGCGCCCCGGACCGGGAATGCGGCTCGACAAGCTGAGCCTGCAATTCGCCATGAACGACACCGGCCGGGTCGGCGACGTGCTCGAAGCCTACGAGCGCCTGATCCTCGACGCGATGCGTGGCGACCACACCCTGTTCACCACCGCCAGCGGCATCGAACGGCTGTGGGAGGTCTCGATCCCGCTGCTGGAAGCGCCGCCACCGATCCGCCTCTACCCGCCGGGATCGTGGGGGCCGAAATCGATCCACCAGCTCGTCGCCCCACATGCTTGGCGCTTGCCCTTCGAGCGCGCCTGGCGCGACCCCACCCCGACCGACGGCTAGCCCGGATTACACGTTGAAGCGGAACAGCAGCACGTCGCCGTCCTTGACGACGTATTCCTTGCCCTCGACCCGCATCCGCCCCGCCTCCTTGGCGCCGGCCTCGCCCTTGCATGCGACGTAGTCGTCGTAGGCGATGGTTTCGCAGGCAATGAAACCGCGCTCGAAATCGCCGTGGATCACGCCCGCGGCTTGCGGTGCCTTGGTGCCGCGCACGATGGTCCAGGCGCGCGTCTCCTTCGGCCCGACCGTGAAAAAAGTCACCAGGCCGAGCGTGTCGTAGCCGGCACGGATCACCCGATCGAGGCCGCTATCGTGCAGCCCGAGCCCCTCGAGGAACTCGGCCCGCTCGCCTTGCGGCAACTGGCTCACCTCCGCCTCGATCGCGGCCGAGACGATCACCGCGCGCGCGCCCTCCGCTCGGGCCCGCGCCTGGACGCGCTCGGCGTGGGCGTTGCCGGTCGCGGCGGCGTCCTCCTCGACATTGCAGACATAGATCACCGGCTTGGAAGTCAGCAATTGCAGCCGCTGCGCCGCGATCGCCTCGCCAGGCGGGATCGCGATGCGCGCCGGCCTGCCCGCCTGCAACGCGGCGGTGATCGGCTCGATCAGCGCGAGCTGCGCCGCACTCTCCTTGTCACCGCCACGGGCGCGCTTCTGCAACCCGAGCACGCGCCGCTCCAGACTGTCGAGATCGGCAAGCATCAGCTCGGTCTCCACCGTCTCGGCGTCGCGCACCGGGTCGACGCTGCCCTCGACATGGGTGACGTCCGGGTCCTCGAAGCAACGCAGCACGTGGATGATGGCGTCTACCTCGCGAATGTTGGCGAGGAACTGGTTGCCCAACCCCTCGCCCTTCGAAGCGCCGCGCACCAGACCCGCGATATCGAGGAATTCGAGGCTGGTCGGCACGATCTTCGCCGACTTGCCGATCGCGGCCAGCGCGTCGAGGCGCGGGTCGGGCACCGCGACCCGGCCGAGATTGGGCTCGATGGTGCAGAACGGATAGTTCGCCGCCTGCGCCGCCACCGTCGCGGTCAACGCATTGAACAAGGTCGACTTGCCGACATTGGGCAAGCCGACGATCCCGCAGTTGAAACCCATTGCCGCGCTAAACCTCGTTGCGCGCCAGCAGCGCGACCCTGGTCATGAAATCCTCCGGCCGGCCGGAGGCGAGCAGCGGCGCGGCATCCGCCACGGCGTCGAGCAGCGGCAGCAGCCAATCCTTGTCGGCGCGCGCGAAATCGCCCAGCACGTGACCGGTCACCCGCTCCTTCACGCCGGGATGGCCGATGCCGAGCCGCACCCGCCAATACTCGGGCGTGCCGAGATAGCGGTCCATGCTGCGCAGCCCGTTATGCCCGGCCGCCCCGCCGCCGCGCTTGACTCGCATCTTGCCCGGGGCGAGGTCGAGCTCATCGTGGAAGGCGGAAATCGCCTCGCAGGGCAGCTTGTAGAACCCGGCGGCGGCCAGCACCGAGGCGCCGGAATCGTTCATGTAGGTGAGCGGCTTGAGTGCCAGGATCTTCTCGCCGGCGACGTTGCCCTCGGCGACCAGCCCCTTGAAGCGCCGCCGCCACGGTGCGAAGCCGTGCCGCGAGGCGATCACGTCGATCGCCATGAACCCGATATTGTGGCGCTGCCGCGCCATGCCCGGCTCGGGATTGCCCAGGCCCACCCAGAGCAACATGGCATGTCGGACGGCGGCGGCCGTCAGCCCTTCTTCGCGGGAGCCGCCCGGGCGGCGGCCGGTGCCGCGGTGGACGCGGCTGGCTCGGCATCGGCGGCAGGTTCGGCCATCTTGGTCGGCGGTGCGACGGTGGCGATGACGAAGTCGCGATCGGTGATGACCGGACGGGTGCCTTCGACCCCGCGCAGATCGTGCCAGCGAACGTTGTCGTTAATGTCGAGCTCGCCCAGATCGGCCTCGAACCGCTCGGGGATGTTGTCCGGGTCGCAATACACCTCGACCGAATGCCGCACCACGTTGAGCACGCCGCCGCGCTTGAGGCCGGGGCTCAGCCCGTCATTCTCGAAATGCACGGCGACCGCGACGCGGATCGTCTCGCCGGCGGCCAAGCGCTGGAAGTCGACATGCTCGGGCGCGTCGGTGACGGGGTGGAGCTGCACATCGCGGATCAGCGCGCGCGACGCGCTGCCGTCGACCTTGATCTCGAACAGGCGTGAGCGCCAACCGCTATTGTGGATCTCGCGCACCACGATGCGCGGGTCGAGCGCGATGAGGGTTGGCGCCTGATGCGCGCCATAGATCACGGCTGGCACCTTGCCAGCCCGCCGGGTCGCCCGCGCTGCTCCCTTACCGGCCCGCATGCGCGCCTCGGCCTCGATCGTGACGAAGTTGGCCATGATTCGCTCCTCGGTGTCTCGGCCAATGCCGAAAGCCGGCCTCCAGGGGTGCCGGCTCGGCGGGCGATGTAGCGGATCGAGGAGGGGGGAGCAAGCGCTCGAAACCCTTACACCGCCTCGCCGGCTCTCATATTTTTATGTCTTCGCACCGAAACCGGAGAAGACCTGCCGGTCCTTGTTCTCGCGCATCAGCATCGACAGGCCGGGGATTTTCTCCAGGCCGAGACCCTGCGGCTGACCGGTGTCCGGATCGGCCGCGAGTTTGGCGTAGGACGCGCTCGAGACCTTGTCCCACTTCCCCGCCGGCTTCTTGATCTCGAGGGTGACCACCGTCGCCTTGAACACCATCCGCACGATGGCCTCCTTCGGCGAGGATGGCCTGGTCAGGCACGGCGCGCCCGCCAGCATCTGCCAGCCATGCGCCAAGGCCCAGTTCGTCAGCTCGTCGCGATCCATGTGAGATGCCTTTGCGGGAGGCGAGCTACGGTTTTTGCCATCAGGTTACCGGTTCGAGAGTCCATGGTTCAAACCCCGCCCCAGGTGGACGGCAGAAGATCGGCACGGCGTTGGGCGTGCGGAAGTTGGGTTCGAGGCCCATCGCCGCGCGGAGCGCGCGGAACAGCGCCCCGTGCGCGACGACGAGCACCGGCGCCGGCAACGCGAGCACGCGATTGATCGCCGTGACCGCCCGCGCCCGCAGCGCGGCAAAGCTCTCCGCGCCTTCGGGTGTGAACCTGCCGTCGATCCAGTGCGGGAACCAGCCGGCCATTGGCTGGCCCTCCTGTACCCCGAAAGCGACCTCGCGCAGCCCCTCGTCGATCACCACCTTGCCGCCAACCACGCCGGCGGCGATGTCGGCGGTGACCTGGGCGCGCGACAGCGGCGAGGTGACGATGGTGGCGATCCCCCGGCCGCGCAGCCGCTCCGCCGCCGCGTGCGCCTGCGCGATCCCGTTCGCGTTCAGCGGGATGTCGACATTGCCCTGCGAGAGATCACGCGCGTTCCAATCCGTCTCGCCGTGGCGAAGGAACCAGAAGCCGATCGGGTCGAGCGTGGCCGGAGCAGCCCCTGGTTGCGTCACCCTTCAGGCGAGCCCTTCCGCCTGCAGCGCCTGCTGCGTCGCCGGGCGCGCCTTCATTCGCTCGAAATGGGCGGCGAGGTTGGATGGCAGCTCGATGCCGAGCCGGCCGGCCCAGAACTCGACGTAGAACAGCGCGCAGTCGGCCACACTGAAAAGGCCGGCGACGAACTGCTTGCCCTCGAGCGCCTTGTCGAGCTGCGCGAAACCCTTCTCGATGATCTCCTTGCCGCGCGCCTTCACCTGCTCCTCGTCGGCCTGGTTGGGCGCGAAGTTGGTCGGGCGGAACAGCCGCGAGAAGCCTTGCATGTGCAAGGTGGCGACCACGAAATCCATCGCCTCCAGCACGCGGGTCTGCTCGTCGAAGCCGTCGGGCAGCAGCTTCTGTCCGGGATTGGTACGGGCGAGCCAGTAGGCGATCGCGGGGAACTCGGTGAGCACCGAGCCGTCGTCGCGCACCAGGGTCGGCACCTTGGATTTCGGGTTGACCGCGGTGAACTCGGGCTTGAACTGATCGCCCTCGCGCAGGTTCAGCGCGATCGCCTCGTACGGCTTGCCGATCTCCTCCAGCAGCACGTGGATGCCAAGCGCGCAGGTGCCCGGTCCATAGTAGAGTTTCATGATCTTTCTCCCCTTCTTCGCCGCCGCCAGACAGCGGCCAGGCCGGAGGACTCTGCCCGGTTCGACTGCGTCTGCAAAGCCGCGCTGGCTCGACAGTCGGTGTATCAGGCCCGCCGCGTGGCCCGTGGCCGACGGCGCCAAGCGGGTCGTGGTTCGGAGCCGGGCAGCCACCTGCGCAACACATCGTGCAGCGGGTCGTCGGCGACGGTGCCTACCCAGCGCTGGCCCTCCACCGCTCGCTCCGCCTCCAGCAGCCGACGCAGCTCGATTTTCAGCTGCACCACGCCCTCCAGCGCGGCGTCATACGCGCCGGCGGCGGTGCTCGCCGGAATCGGCAAGAGCGCCTCGTCGGCGGCGGCGAGCAGCAGGTCGTCGAGATGCGCGGCGACGAAGGCGCGGCTGAACACCGGCAGGCGCCGCAGACCGGCGAGCATGCCATCCGCTTCGCGACAGAGGCGCGCGCCGTGATTGCATTCGGCGATCAGCCCCGCGCCATAACGCTCCAGCTCGGCGACATGCCGCGGCTGCGGCACCGGCCGCAGCTTGCCCACTTCCATCGTCATCCGCTCCACCAGATCGAGCGCCATGCCGGTCGGCCGCGCCACGTTGTTCTCGAAGGCGAGCAGCGCCGCGTTGGCCTGCTTGGCGCGAATGTCGCGGGCAATCGCGGCGGCGTCCTTGCGGAAGGTGAACACCTGACTGCGCCAGGCGAGCCAGGCGGAGACGCCGGTGATGCAGGCCGACAGCACCGCGACCAGCACCGGCAGCCAGGTGCGCCACGTCTCGATCCGCGGTACCCGCACCACGATGGTGGGCGGCGGCGCCGAGGGCACAGTGATCTGCGGCGCCAAGGTCACGGTCGGCGGGGCAACAACGATCGGCGGGACCAAAACCGGCGCGTGACGCCGCTCCGGCGCCGCCGCGGCCGGGTCAGGCGCGGCCCACACTAGCGCGAACATAACAAGAACAAACAAGGCGGGTGAAAGCGGCGCTCGGTCCACGGCATCTCATCCGCTGCTGGTTCTTCCTACGGGAGTAGGCGGGTTATAGCGGAAGTGCGGCGGCGATGGGATAGCCGCCGAGATCGCGACTTCGCTAGTCCGCCGCGTCCTCGAACGCCTCGTGCGCGTTGGCGAGAATGCTCTCGCGCACGCTAGGGCTCGCCTCGAACTGGTATTTCGCGCGAAACCCCTGCAAACCCAGCGAGCGGACGCTGTCGCCGACCAAGCCGCGGATGAACGAGGCGGTCACCACGGGGGTGCTGATCCGCACCACCGCATTGTGATCGGAGCGGTCGACCTGATCGAGCCCGAGTTCCCGCCGCGCCGATCGTCCGGCGGCCGCGCCGGTGAGGATGCGGCGGGTCGGGTCGATCTCGAGCGTTAGGGTGCCCATACGCGTCAGCCTCGATCCTAGCCGGGCCGATATAGCACGAATCGTTCCAAAACAGGACAAATGAAACCTGTCCTGCCACCGAGGGCGTCAATCGAACAGCGAACTTACCGAACTTTCGTCGCTGATCCGCCGCATCGCCTCGGCCAACAGCGGTGCGATCGTCGCCTGGCGGATGTTGTGCGCCCGCCGCACCGCCTCGGTCGCCAGAATGCTGTCGGTCACCGTCATCATCTCGATCGGGCTGGAGGCGATCCGCGCCACCGCGCCGCCGGACAGCACGCCGTGGGTAACGTAGACGCTCGCCGACCGCGCGCCGCCTTCGATCAGCGCCGCCGCCGCGTTGCACAAGGTGCCGCCGGAATCGACGATGTCGTCGACCAGGATGCAATCGCGGCCCTCGACGTCGCCGATGACGTTCATCACCTCCGAGACACCGGCCCGCTCGCGTCGCTTGTCGATGATCGCGAGGTCGCAATTGAGCCGGGTGGCGATCTGCCGGGCACGCACCACGCCGCCCACATCGGGCGAGACGATGATGATGTCGCGGCCGCCGTAATTGTCCTGGATCTCGCGGCTGAACAACGGCGCGGCGTAGAGATTGTCCACCGGGATATCGAAGAAGCCCTGGATCTGCGCCGCGTGCAGATCCATCGTCAGCACGCGGTTGGCCCCCGCCTCGGTGATGAGGTTGGCAACCAGCTTGGCGCTGATCGGTGTGCGCGAGCCGGTCTTCCGGTCCTGCCGCGCATAACCGAAATACGGGATCACCGCCGTCGCCCGCCGTGCCGAAGCCCGACGCAGCGCGTCGAGCGTGATCAGCAGCTCCATCAGGTTGTCGTTGGCGGGATAGCAGGTGGACTGAATGACGAAGACGTCCTCGCCGCGGACGTTCTCGTGGATCTCGACGAACACCTCCATGTCGGCGAAGCGGCGCACGGAAGCGCGAGTCAGCGGCAGATCGAGCTTCGCCGCCACCGCTTCGGCGAGCGCGCGATTGCTATTGCAAGCGACGATCTTCATGCGACCTCACCCTGGCACTCGCGGCTGCTAGCGCGCGGCTTCTAGCAACGGCACGGTGACAAGTCCATGAACCTCGGCTGTTGCGCAGGCGATTCGATCACTTGCGCCCGGTTTCTCGCCCGGTTTGGCGAGTGAGCGCGTCCTCGAGGCCGTTGGCGCCCTGATCCGCGACCACCACCGCGACGTCGCCCCAATAGCGGTTCAGTGAACCGGACGGCACCTCGTTGAGCTGGATCACCCGTCCCCGCTCGTCGCCGGCGGCGGTCTTCAGGACCCACTGGATCTCGACCCGGTCGAGACCGCCCCCTTCCGGCACGATCCTGACATGGCCCTCGACAATGAAGTCGGCGCCGGTGGCGGTGTCCTGCACCACCGGGCCGAGCTGGCTCAACTTACGGCGCATCTGCCGGGTCAGCGAAGCGTTGCCGTCGCCCGGCGCCCCCTCGACGTCGACGACAGCCACTTTGGCCGGGCGGTTGAGCAGGCTGTTGGGATCGGCATGCTGGCGTGCCGCCTCGATCCGGGTGAGCAGGGCGGCGATGGTGGGCGCGGCCTCGCTCGCGGTCTGCGCCAGGGTCGCCGCGTCGGCCCCGGCCCAGGCGGCAAGCGGCACCGGCTTGCCCTCGGACGAACCTTTGGCCTCGCCCTTCGGGTTCTCGACGGTGTAGATCGGCACCACTTCGCCCGCCCGCTGGTCGGCGGTGACGATCAGCCGCCAGTCTGTCCGTTTCGGCGCGGCCGCGACCGCCGGCACCTCGTTGTTCTGCAGCCCGATCGCCAACGCGCCAGCGAGATCGGTGCTTGCCCGATCGGTGAGCAAAGCGTTGGTCGGCGGGGGAACCGCGAGGCGCGGCGGCGGCGGCTGCGCGAGGCGCATCGCCGTGGCTCCAGGCGCGCCCTGAAACGGTCGCGGCAGATCGCCGCAGCCGGCGAGCAGCAGCACCAGGGCGAGTGCTACCCTAGAAGACAAGGATTGCCATCGCGGTGACCACCACCAGGATCAGGAAGAAGATCAGATACGGCATTTGCCAGGGCACACGATGACGGAGATCTGGTGCCCGATCGGTCCACCCCCAGCTCGGGTGCGACGGCGATGGCTGAAGAAGCGCGCTGTGTCGGCCATCGTGTCCAGTCCGAGCGCGTCCACCGCGCCGAGCCCGGCCGTGGCGAGCCGCGCGGCGCAGTAGCCGGCGAGATCGAACTGCCAGTGCCCGGGTCGCTGGCCCGGCGCGAAAAGCCTCGTGTCGGCCGCGTCATGGGCCAGCACCGCGTCGCGCAGGTCGGCTGCCACCTCGTACGAAGCCTGGCCGATGCACGGGCCGATCGCGGCGGTGATCGCGTGGCGCGCCGCGCCGAGCCGCAGCATCGCCGCGATCGTCGCCTCCAGCACCCCAGCGATGGCGCCGCGCCAGCCGGCGTGGGCGGCGCCGACCACGCCGGTCGCGGCATCGGCGAACAGCACCGGGGCGCAGTCGGCGGTGATCACGCCGAGCGCCAGGCCGGGCCGTGCGGTGACCATCGCGTCGGCACGCGGCCCGGCGCCCACGCCCCAGGGCGCGGTGACCGGCACCACCTCGGCGCCATGCACCTGAAGCAGGCCGAGGAGATCGCCGGGCGCGACGCCGACCGCGCGGGCGACGCGGGCGCGGTTCTCAGCGACCATCTCCGGCGCGTCGCCGCTGGAGAGGCTGCAATTGAGGCTAGCGTAAGGTCCCTCGGAGACCCCGCCGCGCCGGGTGAAGAAGCCGTGCACGACAGGCAGCGGCGGCGAGGCGACGCATTCGGCTGAGTTGTGCATGTCGATGAAGGTCAGGCTTCGAATCCGGGCGGGATGGGCGCGGCAGGGTGGCAAAGCACGAGCGCCTTGAACAGTCGGCCCATGCGGTCGGGCTCGGCCAGCCGCCGCGCCGCCGCGAGCAATGCCGCCGCGCGGGCCGGCGACTGCGCGCGGGCGAGCCGGTCGGTGCGCTGGAACAACCCGAGTCGGGCGAGAAACAGACCTTGCGGCACCGGCCCGTGCACCACGGCACCCCCCTCCCGCGCCGCCGCCGCGATCGCGCTGAAATCGACATGCGCGGTCAGATCGGCCTCGCCCGGATCGGCAAACGGATCGGCGGGGCGGCCATCGCGCAGCGCCTGCAGGCTGTCGCCGCGCATGACGGCCTCGGCGCCATAATCCAGCAGCAAGGCGGCCCCGGACTCGCGTGACAGCCGGGCGCCGAGATGCCGGGCGATGGCGATTGCGGCTTCGCAGTGCTCGATGACGGTGCCTTCCGACACGTCCTGCGCCAACCCCTCCGGGAGGAGGGGTGAACCGGGAAACGCCTGCTCCACCACCCGTTCATCAGCGACGAACCGCTCCGCCCAGTCATCGCCGCGCCGCACGAACTGGCGTATCGGCAGCGCGTCAAAAAACTCGTTGGCGATCAGCAGCAGCGGCCCGGACGGCAGCGCCTCGATCCGGTCCTGCCAGCTCGCCGCCGGCAGCCGCGCCGTCTGTGCCGCACGCAGCCGTGGCGAGCTTTCCACCAGATGCAGCCGCAGCGCGGCACCGAACTCAGGTGCCGCCAAGCCGATCGCCCGCAGCGCGTCCGCCATCAGGGTGCCGCGACCCGGACCCGCCTCGGCGAGCAGCACCGGCGCCGGACTTCCCATCCCCTGCCAGGCGACCGCCGCCCACAGGCCGATGATCTCGCCAAAAACCTGGCTGATCTCCGGCGCGGTGGCGAAGTCGCTGTAGGGATCGCGCGCGGCGTAGTAGGCCGCGTTCGCCCGGGCCATGAACCGGTCGAGCCGCTCCATCAGGATGAGAGCCGAACGAGATCCCGACGCGGCGGCCGGCTGCGCGCCATCAGCCAGACGCCGACCAGCAGCATCGGCAAGGACAGCAACTGGCCCATCGTGACACCGGCGAACAGGAAGCCGAGGAACGGGTCGGGCTGGCGGAACAGCTCGCCGATGATCCGCGCAACCGCATAGCCGGCGAGGAACGCCCCGGTGAGAAATCCGAGCCGCGCCCGCAGCCGCTCCCGCCGGGCAAGCAGCAGCATCACCCCGAACAGGACCAGCCCCTCCAGCAACGCCTGATAGATCTGGCTCGGATGGCGTGGCACCAGGCCGCCGGTGGGGAAGATCATCGCCCACGGCAGCCAATCCGGCGCCGGCCGGCCCCATAGCTCGCCGTTGATGAAGTTGGCGATCCGGCCGAACCCGAGGCCAATCGGCACGCAAGGCGCCAGCCGGTCGGCGAAACCAAGCAGGCTGATCCTGTTGCGGTAGCAGAAGATCACCAGGGCGATGACGGTGCCAAGCATTCCGCCATGAAAGCTCATGCCGCCGTGCCAGACCTCGAAGATGGTCCACGGCCGGGCGAGGAACTCCACCGGCTGGTAGAACAGCACGTAGCCGAGGCGGCCACCGAGCACGATCCCGAGGGTCGCCCAGGTGACGAAATCATCCGCCTGCGGCAAGGTCGCGACCGCGGGGGCTGCCTGCACCAGGCGGCGCAGCAGGCGCCAGCCGAGCACGATGCCGCCGATATAGGCGAGCGCATACCAGCGGATCGCGAACGGCCCGATCTGCACCAGGGTCGGATCGAACTGCGGGAACAGCAGGACGGGGATCACAGATGGTGGTCCGGCCGAGCCAGGTGGCCCTGCACGTAGCGGCGGATGCCCTCCTCCAGCGGGGTGAACTGGCCCGCGTAACCGGCGGCGCGCAGCCGGGTCAGATCGGCCTCGGTGAAGGACTGGTATTGGCCCCGCAGCTTGGCCGGCATGTCGATGAACTCGACCCGCCGCGCGACCCCGGCCGCGTCGCACACCGCGTGGGCGAGGTCGAGATAGGTCCGCGCCGTGCCGGTGCCGAGATTGAACAGGCCGCTGACCGAAGGGGTGTCGAACAGCCAGAGCATCACGTCCACCACGTCGCCGACCCAGATGAAGTCGCGGCGCTGCGCCCCGTCGGCGAGGCCGGCTTGGTCGGAGCGGAACAGCCGCACCGGGCCGCCGCCGGCGATCTCGTCGTGCTTGACCTTCACCACCGAGATCATCGAGCCCTTGTGATACTCGTTCGGCCCGAACACGTTGAAGAACTTGAGCCCGGCCCATTGCGGCGGCCGTGGCTCGCTTGCGGCGACCATGCGGGCGACCTGCAGGTCGAAGGCGTGCTTGGTCCAGCCGTAGAGGTTCAGCGGTCGCAGCCG
Source organism: Acetobacteraceae bacterium (assembly GCA_965218045.1). Taxonomy (GTDB): domain Bacteria; phylum Pseudomonadota; class Alphaproteobacteria; order Acetobacterales; family Acetobacteraceae; genus CAVRCA01. Next base: position 80,512 of record CBDCJX010000009.1, read on the forward strand.
CGCCAGCCCGTCGAGCCCGTCCTCGAATCCGGCGGAGCCATCACCGTAGGTCGCGGCCGAGGAGGCGTAGATCAGCCGCACGCCGCGTTGCGCGCACCAACGCCACAGGCGCAGCGGCAACTCGACGTTGGTCGCCCAGGTCAGGTCGGCATCGGTCGCGGTGGTCTCGCTGATGGCGCCGAGATGGAAGATGGCCTCGATCGGCGGGTGGCTGGCGAGGAACCCCTCCAGCCCCTCGGGCGGGATCAGTCGCCCCGGCGGGTGGCTCGCCAGATTGCGCCACTTGCCCTCGGTGCCGAGCCGGTCGACGACCACCGTCTCCAGCCCGCGTTGTCGCAGCGACGCGTGGAGCACGGATCCGATGAAGCCGGCCCCGCCGGTAACAAGAATCATGGCGCGACGTTATATGGATGGTCCGACCATCGCGAAAGCCAAGCGGGTCGGGATAGGCAGCTTCGGGCGGAGTACGGGTGATGAGCGACCGACCACGATTTTTCGACGACCTCGCCGGCGTGGCCGGGGGTGCGATGTCGGCGCTCGCCGGATTGCGCGAGGAAGCCGAGGCGCTGGCCCGCTCGCGCATGGACGAGGCGATCCGCCGGCTGGACCTGGTGCGCCGCTCCGAGCTCGACGCGGTGCAGGAGCTCGCTGCCAACGCGCGCACCGGCCAGGAGGCGGCCGAGGCGGAAGCGACCCAGCTGCGCGAGCGACTCGCGGCACTGGAGGCGCGAGTGGCGCGGCTCGAGCAGCGTCCCGGCTCCACGCCCGGGTCTGCGGGAGGCGCGCCGCCTGGTCCGCCCGACGCGCCCTTGCAGGATATCGCCTGACGCGGTTTCATGCCGCACTGCAACAAGCGCGCCGACGGGGCAACTCTTGCGGCGCGCCGATCCTGGTCGGTAGGGTGGCGATTGTGCTGTTTCGGCTCCGAGCCGACGCCTCGGAGCCGAACTGCCGCCCGGCCTTCCTCAAGACGGGAGACCCCGCATGACGGCGATGACGAGCAGCATTGAGGACCGCGCTTCCAACCCGCTCGACACGATGGAGCAGATCGTCACCGCCAATGATTGGGCGTTCGACCGACGCAGCGAATCGGAAATGGCCGCCGAGGCACCCGGCCGGTGGTGCGACTACGGGCTCTATTTCAGCTGGTCGCACGAGATCAGCGCCATGCATTTCACCTGCACCTTCGATTTGAAGGTGCCGGAGAAGCGGCGCGGCGCGCTCTACGAGTTGCTGGCGCTGGCCAACGAGAGGCTGTGGATCGGCCATTTCGGCATGGACAGCGAGGACGGCATGCCGGTGTTTCGCCACGCCGTGCTGCTGCGCGGGGCGCGCGGCGCCTCGGCCGAAAGCCTCGAAGACATGGTGGATATTGCGATCACCGAGTGCGAGCGGTTCTTCCCGGCGTTCCAGTTCGTCCTCTGGGGCGGCAAGACCCCGGCGGACGCGCTGCAAGCGGCGATGCTGGAGTGCGTGGGCGAAGCGTGACCCAAACCACCCGCCCGATCCCGCCGATCCTGCTGGTCGGCTGCGGCCGGATGGGCGGGGCGCTGCTCGCCGGCTGGCGCGAGCGCGGGCTAGCGCCATCGGTGGCGGTCGATCCAGCCCCGGAGGCGGCAGCCCTCGCGGGCGCGGAAATCGCCATCGTGGCCTCGTCCGACGCTATCCCGACCGGCTTCGCGCCAGAGGCGGTGGTGCTCGCGGTGAAGCCGCAGAGCGCGGCGCAGACCTTGCCCTCCTACGCAGGCTTCGCCGACGGGGCGGTGTTCCTCTCGATCATGGCCGGCCAGACCATCGCCGGGATGCGCCCGCGCCTTGGCGCCGAGGCCGCGATTGTGCGCGCGATGCCCAACACCCCCGCCGCCATTCGCCAGGGCGTCACCGTGGCCTGCGCCAGCCCGCAGGTGACCCCGGCACAGCGCGCGCTCACGGAGACCCTGCTGCAGGCGGTGGGCGCGGTGGCGTGGGTCGAGGACGAGGGCCTGCTTGACCCGGTAACCGCGGTCTCCGGTAGTGGACCGGCGTACGTTTTCCTGCTCGCGGAATTGATGGAACAGGCGGCGATCGATCAAGGCATCCCGGCCGATCTCGCGCGGCTGCTGGCGCGACAGACGGTTTCCGGCTCCGGCGCGCTGCTCGCTGCCAGCGTCGAGGAGTCCACCGCCTTGCGACAGGCGGTGACCAGTCCCGGCGGCACCACCGAGCGCGCCCTCAGCGTGCTGATGGCGGACGCGGCCTGGCCGGCGCTGGTGCGACGCGCGATCACCGCCGCGACCGAGCGATCACGTGAACTCGCCGGCTGACAATCCGCACGCCGACCCCTATCTGCATCGGATGGACGACACCGAATTCGACAAGGCCGTGATCCGGGCCGCCTTCGACCTCGCCGAGCGGACCGGTTGGCACCGCATGAGCCTTGCTGCCGCGGCAAGTGAGGCCGGGCTGCCGCTTGCGCGAACACGGGAGCGGTTGCCCAACCGGCTTGCCGTGCTGGGGCGGTTCGGCAAGCTCGCAGATGAGGCGATGCTCGCCGACCTCACACCCGAAAGCGGCGTCCGCGACCGGCTGTTCGACATGGTGATGCGGCGCATCGACGTGCTGCAGGCGCATCGGGGCGGTATGTTGGCGCTGCTCCGCGCCCTGCCCACCGATCCTGGCCTCGCCCTCCTGCTTGGCATGGCGACGCAGCGCAGCATGCGTTGGATGCTGGAGGCGGCGGGTGTCGGCTCGGTCGGTCTACGCGGCGAGTTGCGCACCAGGGGCTTGGTCGCCGTTTGGCTATGGGTGGTGCGCGCCTGGCGGACCGATGACAGCCCCGATCTTTCGGCGACCATGGCGGCACTCGACACCGCGCTCACCCGTGCCGAGCAGGCGGCGGCTTGGTTGCGCGACGGCGGCCATGACACGCCCGCCGCTGACGACATCGGCGAACCGCAGGTCAGCGAAGCACCGGACCTGCCGATGCCGCTCGACCTGCCCCCCGAGGCTCCCCCCTCGCCGCCAACCGTGCTCTAATGGCTTTGCCGGGCACACCACCCGGCCAAGCCAAAGGAGAACACGATGCCAAGCGACTCGGAGAAGAGGTTATACTCGCCCAGCGCTTCAGGTCCGGGGGCGGATTTCACCAACTTTCTCTCCCGCATGCAGTTTCCGGCAATGCCCGACATGGAAGCCGTGCTCTCGGCTCACCGCAAGAACATGGAGGCGCTCACCCAGGCGAATCGAGTCGCCATGGAGGGCGCGCAAGCGATCGCCAAGCGCAACATGGAGATCATGCAGCAGACGATGGCGGAGCTGTCGCAGACCGTTCAGGCGATGACCAGCGCCGAGGCGCCGCAAGCCAAGGCGGCCAAGCAGACCGATCTGGTGAAGGCGACCTACGAGCGGGCGGTCGCCAACATGCAGGAGATCGGTGATCTCATCCAGAGGTCGAACAGTGAAGCGCTGGGCTTGATCAACAGCCGCTTCGCCGAGGGAATGGAGGAACTCAAGGCGCTCGTCGCCAAGTCCTCTCGCTAACTCGGATTATCGCTAAACGGGTAGACGGATTCGGGCCCGCAAGCCGCCGAGCGGGCTGTCCTCCAGCAAGATGTCGCCGCCATGGGCACGGATGATATCACGCGCGATGGTCAGTCCAAGACCGGTCCCGCCCGCGGCACCACTTTCGAACGGGCGGAACACGCTTTCTCGCCGCGCCTGCGGGATGCCGGGACCGTCATCGTCGACCGTCACCTGGACGCTGCGCGGCCCGCTCGTCTCGGCGCCCAACGCGACCCGTCTTGCATGGCGGCGCGCATTGTCTACCAGATTGGTGACCGCACGCTTCACCGCGTCGGCGCGCAACGGCAGCGTGAGCGAGGGCGGCACCGTCACGTCGACCAGAGCCCCCGCCCGACGCGCGCCGGTCGCGACTTCCTCCAGCACCACGGAAAGGTCGACCGGCTCCGCCTGCTCGGTCCCCTCGCCGCGCGCGAAAGCGAGATAGCCGCCGATCATGCGCTCCATTTCCTCCACGTCGGCCGTCATCTCTGCCAGCTCCGGGCGGATCGCTTCGTCGGTCGGCAGCACGGCCAGTGCGAGGCGCAACCGGGTCAGCGGCGTGCGCAGGTCGTGCGACACGCCAGCCAGCATCTCCGTTCGCTGCGCCAGGAAGCGGCGGATGCGATCCTGCATACGATTGAAAGCGGTGGCCGCCTGACGTACCTCGATCGCTCCCTCCGGCCGGATCGGGCCGATATCGCGACCCACCCCGAACGCCTCGGCGGCGGCGGCCAGCCGGCGGATCGCCCGCACCTGGTTGCGCATGAACAATGCCGCGATGCTGAACAGCAGCAGCGCCGTGCCGCCGACCCAGAGCACGAACAGGTATATGGTTGCCGAATAGAGCCGCTTGCGCGGCGCCTGGACATCCAGCACGCCGTCGGGAAGCTGGATGCGGATCAGCACCGAGCGCTCCTCGGAGAGCCAGTCCATGGTGAACGGCAAGTGCAGCCGGTTTTGCAACGCAGCGTGCAGATCATCATCCATTGGGCCGATGATGTTCTGCGGCGGCAGGTTCGGCAGGATCGCGCCGGGCTCCAGATGCATCGCGAGGTTGAACTGGTGCCGCGCCGCCATGACGATCCAGGCGTGGTCCGCCGGGTCCGGGAAGCGTCGCATCAGGTCGAGGGTGAGTGCCAGTTCGCCGGCGACCGAATCCGAGAAACGGCGCGAGATGACGTCGAGATGACTGCCATAGAAGATCTGTAGCGCCACCGCCTGCAACAGCACCAGCGGCAGCAGGATCATCAGCAGGCTGCGGCCAAGCAACGAGCGCGGCAGCATGCGGCGCTTGAGCCAGGTGCCAAGCGAGACCCGGGGCGCGCGCACCCTTAGGGACCGGGCTTCAGCACGTAGCCGCGTCCGCGCACGGTGTGGACGAAGCGCGGCTCGCGCGGATCGACCTCGACCTTGCGGCGCAGGCGCGTCACCTGCACGTCGATCGCCCGCTCGCCAGCGTCGTCCATCCCCAGCGCCACGGCGATCTCCTCGCGCGACAGCACCTCGTTCGGCTTGCGTGCCAGGGCGCTCAGCAGCGCCGCTTCGCCGCCGGTCAGGCGAATCACGCCGCCGGTGTCGCGCAGCTCGCCTCGTGCCGTATCGAATTCCGCCGCGCCAAGCCGCACCACCCCGCCAGCGGCGGTCGTGGTTGGCGCGGGCGCGGCACGGCGCAGCATGGCGCGGATGCGCAGCACGAGCTCGCGCGGATCGGACCCCTTGGCGAGATAATCGTCCGCGCCGGCCTCGAAGCCGAGGACGCGGTCCTCCGGCGCGTCGCGGGCGGTCAGCAGCAGCACCGGCAGATCACTCCGCTCGCGTCGCAGCGCCTCGGTCAGGCTGAGGCCGCTCTCCCCCGGCATCATAATGTCCAGCACCACCAGGTCCGGACTGAGGAAGCGCAGCCGGTCGCGGGCGTCGGCCGCACTCTCCGCCGCGGTCACCCGGAACCCGTTCTCCGCCAGGTAACGCGAGAGCAGCCGGCGGAGCCGCTCGTCATCGTCCACCACCAGGATATGTGCGGCGTCCGACATCTGCTGGCGCGCGGCTCAGGCCCGCCGCGCCCGCGCCTCGCGGCTCGCCGCGTCGATCCGGTCCACATAGGTTCGCGCCGCCTCGTCCATGATCCCGCGCATCACTCGGCGAAAACCGTCGACGGCGCTCGCGCCGGCCTCGCGGTACGCGGGGGTGAGCCGCTCGCGCTGGCGCTCGAACAAGCGCCGCTCCAACGCGTGACCCTGCTGGGTGAGCGTGAGCAGCCGCTGCCGCCGATCGACGCGGCCGGGTGCCTGGACCACGTAGCCCTGCCCGATCAGCGCGGTCAGCACCCGAGCCAGCGACTGCTTGGTGATCCGCAGTATCCCGAGCAGGTCGCTCACACTGATGCTTGGATTGCGGCCGATGAAGTGCAGCGCCCGATGATGCGCCCGGCCGAGGCCGAGCTCTTCGAGGATGACATCGGCCGCATTGGTGAAATCGCGATAGGCGAAGAACAACAGGTCCTGCGCCAGCCGGATCTCCTCCTCGCGCAGGAACAGCAGGTTGGAACCCGCCGCCCCGGCTACCGCTGCGGCGGGCGGCTTCGGCTCCAGCACGCTCAAGCGGGCGCCCGGCGCCTCGCAAGCTTCCTTCGGTGCCCCGCCGGGAGTGTCGGGGCCAGCGGCAGCGCGGTCGGATGACGCCAAGATCGGACCTTTCGGGCGGGGCATGGCAGGCATTCCTCGCACATTCGGCAGCTTCGTTGACGCAAAATCAGCGTTATTATACGGTCCGCCGTGTTCGGGTAACTATATTGCGGGAGCGATCTTCGTGGCGATAGGTTCTTTCGATGACCGTGACGGCTGGATCTGGTGGGACGGCGAGATGGTGCCCTGGCGTGACGCCAAGCTGCATGTCTTGTCGCACGGGCTGCACTACGCGAGCGCGGTATTCGAGGGCGAGCGGGCCTACAGCGGCAATATCTTCCGGCTCCGCGACCACACCGATCGGTTGATCAACTCGGGTCGTCTGCTTGGCTTCGAAATCCCCTACACCGCCGAGCAAATCGACGAGGCGTGCCGGGCGGTGCTGCGGGCTAATGCGCAGGAGGAAGCCTATGTGCGTCCGATCGCCTGGCGCGGCACGGAGCAACTCGCGGTCTCGGCTCAGCTCACCAGCATCCATGTGGCCATCGCGTCGTGGCCCTGGCCAAGCTATTTCGGCGGCGAGCGGATGAAGGGCATCCGGCTCGGCATGGCGGACTGGATCCGTCCCGACCCACGCACCGCGCCCACCGCCTCCAAGGCAACCGGTTTGTACATGATCGGCACGATGTCGAAGCACAAGGCCGAGGCCGAGGGCTACGATGACGCGCTGATGCTGGACTGGCGCGGCCATATCGCCGAGGCGACAGGTGCGAACATCTTCTTCGTCATGAACGGTGAGTTGCACACCCCCACTCCCGATTGCTTCCTCGACGGTATCACCCGCCGCTCGGTGATGTCGCTGGCCAAGCACCGCCAGATCAAGGTGAACGAGCGACCGATCATGCCTGACGAGATGCGGCGCGCCACCGAAGCCTTCCTCGCTGGGACCGCTGCCGAGGTGACTCCGATCCGCCAGATCGGCCCCGACTATAGCTTCACCCCGGGCCAGATCTGCGAGACCTTGATGAAGGATTACGACAAGCTGGTGCGGATGAGCCCCGAGGAGGTGGCACGGGTCACCGGCTAGCGGCGCGCGCGGCGCCGGATCGGACCCGCTCGACGAATGTCAGCACGTCATCGAGCACCGGCGCCCGGCTGCGGAACGGCGGGGCGAACTCGGTGATGATGCCGAGATGGCCGATGCCGGGATAGAATCGTTCGCGCACCGCGCCGCCGGCATAGCGGACGCGCGATGCCAGTGCAGCCGTGTTGCGCGGCTCGACGGTCTCGTCCGCATCGCCGGCTAGCAGCAGCAATGGCGGATTTCGCCCATCGACGTGGTTGATCGGCTGGGTTGCCGGCGCGGCATCGCCGCCGGGGAAGATCGGGATGATCTCGGGATCGGTGATCGGCAGGAAGTCGTACGGACCCGCTAGTCCGACCACGCCGGCCAGGTCGGTGGGCGAGCGGCCGGCCGTGCCGAGCAGCGCCGGGTCAAGCGCCAGCATCAACGCGTTGTAGGCCCCCGCCGAATGGCCGACGACGCTGACCCGCGCGGGGTCGCCACCGAACGATGCCGCATGCGCCAAGGTCCAGCCGACCGCTCGCGCGCAGTCGCGCAAAAACGCCGGATATCGCACCTCAGGGTAGACGCGATAGTCGGGCACCACCACGACCACCCCGCGACGCGCCAACGTGGCGGCGACGAACAGGTACTCCGCCTTCGATCCGTCCCGCCAGCTGCCGCCATACAGGAAGACGACAACCGGCCGACCGCTCCCCGCCGTGCTGGGCCGATAGACGTCGAGGCTCTCGCGCCGCAACTTACCGTATTGGATATCGCGCAGCACCGTGATGCCGTCCGTCGGCACGGTGGCGTTCAGCAGCGCGGCGGGGCTGCAACCGGATACCAACGTAGTCAACAGCAGGGCGAGGCAGAAAAGCAACCGAGGGGTGAATAACCGCATTGCGCAGTTCAACGATCAATGCTGCCGGACGTTCAATCATGTTTGCGATTTCCAAGGTGCTAATCGGTGACGGGTGCAAACTGCTCGGTGACCTCGATCAAGGTGAGGCCGAGTTTGCGCACTATGGTACGGTTCACCATCGCGCCGTCATCCATCAGATACATCCACTGCTCCATCACGACGTTGCGGAGCGGGTTGCCCGGGCTGGTCGCCAGCACCCATTCCCAGTGGAACGCCCGACCACGCGCCTCGCCGTGGGCCACACCCACCATGTCGTTCGCCGTCGCCTCATAGCTGTGCGGCCCGGTGCGACGCATGTGCCATTCGCGGGTCTGGGTGCTGCCATCGTCCATCGCGAGACGCTGGACCATTCGCAGCCCATCCTCGCCTTCCGCATCGCCCCGGCAATCCGTGGTCACGCGACCGGTCGGGCCGCCGGAGCGGTCCTCGATCACCCCCCATGAGCGCACATGCCCGGTGAAGAAGCGCACCGGGTCGAATTGCGGCGCGCCGCCGGTAAAACGTTCGATCGGGGGCGGACTGCCGTCGCATGCCGCGAGCGTGGCGGTCAGCGTGGCGATTGCCAGACCGCGTTGGAGGGCCCGCGTTCCGCCGCGCCGGGAACCCCGACGGCCGCCGGCTCCACTGAGAGGTTTCATTGTAACTCCGTCTCAAATACCCGGGGAGGATGACATGGGCGCCAGTCCAGCGCATGCTCGGTGCCATCGAGATCCGACCGAAGAGGGAGAAAACGGATGGGAACACTGCTTGAAGACAAGGTCGCGGTCATCACCGGGTCCGGACGTGGCATCGGACGGTCGATGGCGCTCGCCATGGCCGATCAAGGTGCGAAAATCGTGGTCAACGATGTCGGCGCCGCGGTCAGCGGCGAGGGGCATGACGAGAGCCCGGCCCAGGAGGTGGTCCGCAGCATCGAGCAGAAGCACGGCCATGGCCGCGCGGTGGTCAACACCGACAGCGTCGCCGAATGGGACGCGGCACAGAACATCATCAAGACCGCGATGGACAGTTTCGGCCGCATCGACATCGTCGTGAACAACGCCGGCATCCTGCGCGACACGATTTTCCATCGCATGACGCCGGAGGAGTTCGACGCCGTTATCAAGGTTCACCTGTACGGCGCGTTCTATGTCAGCCGCGCCGCGATCCCGCATTTTCGAGCGCAAGAGAGCGGCGCCTTCATTCACATGACCTCAACCTCCGGCCTGATCGGCAGCGTCGGCCAGGTGAACTACGCCGCCGCCAAGCTCGGCATCGCGGGCATGTCGCGGGCGATCGCTGGCGATTCCGCGCGTTACAAGGTGCGCTCCAACTGCATCGGGCCGCACGCCTTCAGCCGCATGATCGAGAGCATCCCCGGCCTGTCCGAGGAGATGCTGAAGAAGCGCGCCGAGCGCACCAGCCCCGACCACGTGGCGAAGCTCGCGGTGTTCCTCGCCTCCGACGCCGCCGCTGAGATCACCGGCAACATCTTTGGCGCCCGCGGCAACGAGCTCTACCTCTACAGCCAGCCGCGCCCGATCCGCATCCTGATGAAGGAGGATGGCTGGACGCCCGAGAAGATGGTCGAGATCGCCCTGCCGGCCTGGCGCAGCGGCCTGACCAAGTTGGAGCGCACCGGCGACGTATACAACTGGGAATCGGTCTGACCAGTCGGGAGCAGACCACGTCAGGGCTGTGACCGGGGCGGCGCCCGCTTGCGCCGCCCTTATTTTTGCCGGCAATGCGCCCTTGCGGTTCCCCAGGCCGCCGTATCTGAGCAAGCAGGAGGGCGGCATCGTGCGGAAAATTGCAGCTATGCTCGCGAGCGCGGCGATCTCGGCTTGCTCGGTCGTCGGCATACGCGAGGCCGAAGAGCCAAAATACAATGTCGTCGATCGGATCGGCTCGGTTGAGATACGCGAGTATGGTCCGTGTATCGCAGCGGAGACCGCGGTAGGTGGCGACGAAATGGCGGCACGCAGTGCCGGTTTCCGTCGTCTCGCCGGCTACATTTTCGGCCACAATCGCTCGAGCGCGAAGCTCGCGATGACCGCTCCGGTGGCGCAGTCGTCCGAGACGATCGCCATGACCGCGCCGGTCGCGCAGGCGAAAGATGCGACCGGGCAATGGGTGATCCGGTTTTTCATGCCGGCGAAATACACCATGGCGACGCTGCCGGTGCCGCTCGATCCGGCGGTCCGGCTGGTCGACGTGCCTCGCGCAACCGTCGCGGTGCTCCGCTTCAGCTTCTCGACGTCGCCGGACTCCGTTGCTACGCGACAGCAACAACTGCTCCAGCACCTCGCGGACAGCGCCTGGCAGCCCGCTGGTGCGCCGGTCGCCTGGTTCTACGATCCGCCCTGGACGTTGCCGCCCCTCAAGCGGAACGAGGTCGCGGTGCCGGTGACGCGACGCTGACGCGCCGCGAGCCAAGCGGCGATCAGCGCCTCCCATCCGGCCCGATCCGCCCACACGGTCAGCAGCAGCAGCGCGGTCCCGGCGTAGGTCAGCGCCCCGCCGAGCAGGACGTGTTGCATGGTCCAGATCAGCCCGGGAGCCGCCGCCATCAGCGCGCAGCCGAGGAGGCTGCCGGCAATAATCCGGATGGGCGCCGGGTGCCGCAGACGCCAATGGGTGAGCCCCCAGGCGGCGGCGGCCATCAGCCCCTTCAGCGTCGCCATGAACCGCAGCACGTTGGCCAGTTCGTGATCGGCCGCCGTCAACGCGCCGTTCGCGGCCGGGGCGTGCGGGAGGAAGCCGCACGCGGCCGCCCCGAGGCAAATCGCCGCCAAGCCGAGGCGGGCAGGCAACCGCATCGAGCCGGCGCCGCTCACCACTCCGGTCAGTTCCACCGCTATCGCCCGACGAAGCGCGGCTTGCGCTTCTCCTTGAACGCCGCGACGCCTTCGGCATTGTCGGCGGTGGCGTGCAGCGACGGCTGCACCAAGCTTTCCATCTCGAGGTAGTCCTCAAGGCTCGGCCCCATCGCGTAGTGGCAGAGCTTCTTGGCCAGCCCCATCGCGAAGGTCGGACCCTCGGCGTAGTCGGCCGCCATCTCCTCGGCCTTCGACATCACCTGGTCGTCCGGCACCACATGGTTGGCGAGGCCCAGGGCCACCGCCTCCTCGGCGCCGACCATGCGCGCCGAGAACACCAATTCCTTGGCACGCGCCACGCCAACCCGCCGGGTGAGGAACCACGCATTCCCGCCGTCGGGCGCCAGCCCCAGTCTGCGGAACACGGCGCCGAAGCGCGACGAAGTGCCGCACACGACGATGTCGCAGGCGAGCGCGATACTCCAGCCGACGCCGACCGCGACGCCGGGAACCGCCGCGATCACCGGCTTCTCGATCGCGTGGAGCTGGCGGATGTAGGATTGGCTGCCGCGCTGCAGCCGCTCGCGACCCTCGCGCAGATCGCCCTTGCCCATCTTTGTGACATCGGCGCCGGCACAGAAATTCTGTCCCGCCCCGGTCACGATCACCGCGCGCACCTTGTCGTCGAAGCGAACGCGGTGGAAGTGCTCGGTGAGCTGTTCGCGCATCTCCCAGGTGAGCGCGTTCATCCGCTCCGGGCGGTTCAACGTCACCCGCGCGACCGGCCCCTCGATGCTCAGTTCGACGCTCATCCCCGCTCCTCCCCCTGTGTCGCCGCCGCGAGCATGCATTGCCGCGATGGCCGTTCCAAGCCGGATTGACGCGCGCCGCCGGCCCGGCGCAGCGTGAGCGTAACCCGCGCGAGAGGAAACCGCCCATGCGTCCGTTCGAAGGCATCCGCATCATCGACATCACGCATGTGCTCGCCGGCCCGTTCGCGGCCTACCAGCTCGCCGTGCTCGGCGCCGACGTGATCAAGGTCGAGCATCCCGACGACCCCGATCAGAGCCGTGATTCCGGCACCGACCGCGCGCTGAACCAGACCGGCATGGGCACGGGGTTCCTCACCCAAGCGTCGAACAAGCGCTCTATCACGCTCGATCTCAAGACCGAGCCGGGGCGCGAGGTGCTGAAGCGCCTGGTCAAGACCGCCGACGTGCTGGTGGAGAACTACCGACCGGGGGCGTTCGCCGCACTCGGCCTCGGCTACGACGCGATGAGCGAGATCAATCCGCGCTTGATCTATGCCTCATTCTCCGCCTTCGGCCAGGACGGACCGCGCGGCGAGATGACGGCGTACGACCATGTCATCCAGGCGACCTCGGGCATCATGGCGATGACCGGCACGCCGGAGACCAACCCGGTGATGTTCGGCTCGCCGGCGATCGACTACGCGACCGGCACGATGGGTGCCTTCGCGCTCTCGGCCGCGTTGTTCCAGCGCGAGCGCACCGGTCGCGGGCAGCGGATCGACATGGCGATGCTGGATGTCGCCATCATTCTGATGAGCTCGCACGTCGCCGGCTATACGCGCAACGGCAAGCACCCTGGCCCGCACGGCAACCGGCACAATTTCGCAACCTCCGGCGCCTACCAGACCAAGGACGGGCTGGTGATGCTCGGCGCATCCAATTTGCGCCAGCAGCGACGCATCTGGACGGTGCTGGAGCACCCGGAGATGATCAAGCGCAGCAACGAGGAGCGCGAAGCCGATCGGGAGCGCGAGACCGCGCTGCTGGAGGCAATCATGCTGGGCAAGACCGCCGATGAGTGGGAGGCGTTCTTCCAGTCGCGCCACGTTCCGGCCGCGCGGGTGCGGACAATGCGCGAGGCGTTGGACGATCCGCAACTCAAGGCGCGACGGGTGGTGCATCGTCATGCCGGCGCCCCCGGCATTGACGGCGCGTTCAGCGTGCCGCTCGCCGCGTTCAAGTTCGACCACGGCGGCGCCAGCGTCGAGACGCCACCGCCGCGCCTCGGCGAGCACACCGAACAGGTGCTCGGCGAGCTCGGCTACGGCGCGACGGAGATCACCGGCTTGCGCGAGGCCAAAGCGATCTGATGTCGCGGAAGAAACGATCGGGAAAGGGGTGGTTCAGTAGCGTTTGTACGGCAGGAATTTGCCGCTCATCGTCAGCTTGACGCGATCGCCCTTCGGGTCGGGCTGGCGCTCGATGGTCATGTCGAAATCGATCGCGCTCATGATCCCGTCGCCGAACTCCTCCTGGATTAGTTCCTTCCAGGTCGTGCCGTAGACCGAGACGAGTTCGAGGAAGCGGTAGATCAACGGATCGGTCGGGATACCGGTGGGCAGCGAGCCGCGATAGGGTATCTGTTGCAGCAGCCCTGCCTCGTCATCGGAGAGGTCGAAGAGCGTCGCGGTCTTGCGCGCGATCTCCTCTTCCATCGACATTTGCCCCAGACACGCCGCGCACACCCACACCGGCGAGTGCCCAAGCTGTGCCGCGATGTCCGCCCAGCTCATTTGTTTGCGTGCCTTTGTTTGCGTGCCTTGACGGTCAGTATTTTCTGCCCGAGGGCGGTCTTCGCTTCGTTCATGTTGCCTCCTGCTCAAACGGAACACGCGGACGGATCCATTGCAGGGAAATGCAATCAGCGGGCCAAGGCGCTCAAAGCAGCAGCGCGCGCTCCGGGGCAAAGCTGACCGTCACGTCCGCACCTTCGTCGAACAGGTCGGTCCGCGGCCGCCGCACGACCATGCGGCCGAACGGCGAGGCAACGACATACTGCACGAAGTCGCCGTGAAACATGCGGCGCTCGATGGTGCCGTTCAGCGTATTGGGCGCCGGCTCCACCGAGTTGCCGGGCAGCAACGCGAGATAGGCCGAACGTAAGGCGAGCGTCGTCTCGTCGCCGCGCGGCGACCGGGCGCAGAGCAGCGGGAGATCACCGCCATCCTTTGCCGCGAACACTGCGCCACTTCCCCCGATTTCACGCACGCACCCTTCAATCAAGTTCGCCGAGCCGACGATATCGACGACGAAACGGCTGGCCGGCCGATTGTAGATTTCCTCCGGCGCGCGTGGACTGCCCATCGCCAACTCCCGCAAAGGAAGCGAGCTTGGCATCTGCGCCTTGATCGTACAAGCCTGCCGAGCAAACTTCAGATTCGGGACAGTAGAAATAATAAACTGCCAAGGTAGTGTTAAAACCAGGGGCAGGTCCAGCAGCTTGGCCCGCCGCCGGGAAGGGGTCGGCATCTTATGCTCCGAATTGGCCCTCGCGCCGACCAGTTCCGTGCGCAAGGGTACGACCGTCAACCGAGGATCTCCCGCCATGTCCGACACCGATGCACCGTCGTATGCTGTGGATGGAACGAATCGCGTGAAGCGCCGGCACGAGCGCGGCTTCTACGATCATCAGACCGTGCACCGCCTGCTGGATACCGCCGCGCTGTGCCGCGTCTCCTACGTCGTGGATGGCCAGCCGTATTGCACGCCGACGCTCTTCTGGCGGGAGGAGAGGCGGCTTTATTGGCACGGCAGCAGCGCGAGCCGCATGTTGCGCAACCTGTCGAAAGGCCAGCGCGCCTGCCTCACCGTGACGCACCTGGACAGCCTCGTCTTGGCGCGCTGCGGCTTCAACCACTCGGCCGACTATCGCTCGGTCATGGCGTTTGGTCAGGCTCGGCCGGTCATTGATCCGCAGAAAAAACGCCGCGCCCTCACCATGATGGTTGACCGCTTCTTTCCCGGGCGTACGGCAAGGCTGCGCGTGAGCACGAACCAGGAGATCAAGGCAACGGCGGTGATCGTGATGGAAATCGAGCGCGCCTCGGCCAAGATCCGCGCCAAGGGCGTCGCCGACGAAGAGGACGACTATGAGTTGCCGATCTACGCCGAGCGCCTGCCGGTACGCACCGTGATCGGTGAGCCCGAGCCCTGCCCGCGGCTATTGCCGGGTATCGCACGCACGCCGGATTTGGCGGCCTACCAAGCGGGACGGCTACTGGAAGAGGCCGTGGCGGACGCCTACGCGGAGACTTACATGCGGTAGTGGCTGCGAACAGCCTCTGCCCCTGTCGTTGCCACCGGGCTTCGGACCCGCCTGCCTACCGAGGAGGGCTGATGGTGGCCCGTGGACTTTCGCGGGTGTGGTCTGCGGCCTGGCGCAGAACATCCGCCGCGCGGGAGATGGCCAACTCGGCCTTTCGGTGGAGCTGGCGCGCCCGCCCAGCGCGGGCGAGGCGCGGCTGAGCCCGCGCCGCCAAGCAGGATGGTGCTCCCAGCCCCGGCGCCGTAAGCCTCGGCCCAAGCGCCCGCTGCGATATTCTCGATTTGGCAGCAAGAGACGGAGCGCGGACGCCGCCTCCCCGGCCTATCTCTGGCGCAACAGCGACGAAAAAATTGGGGGCAAAGATGTTAGCGATGAAAAGCACACCAGACCGCAGGCCGGCTGCCACGATCACGCACGATCCGCGCTGGGAGCGGGTGCGGGCGCGCGACAAGACCGCCGATGGCCTGTTCTGGTGCTCGGTCGCCACCACGGGCGTCTATTGCAGGCCGTCTTGCCCGTCGCGGCTGCCTAACCCGAAGAACGTCCGCTTTCACGAGTCGCCCGAAGCGGCCGAGGCCGCCGGCTTCCGCCCGTGCCGGCGTTGCAACCCTAAAGGTCTGTCGAGCGATGCCGAGAACGCGGCGCTCATCGCCAAGGCATGTCGGTTGATCGACGCGGCGGAGACGGCGCCTTCGCTGCAAGCGCTCGCCCGGTCCGTGGAGTTGAGCGAGTCGTATTTCCACCGCCTGTTCAAGAGCATCACCGGCGTCACGCCGAAAGCGTACGCCGCCGGGCGCCGAGCGGCGCGCGTCCGGGAGCAACTAGGGAGGACACAGACCGTGACCCAAGCGATCTACCAGTCAGGGTTCAACTCGAACGGCCGATTCTACGCCAACTCCGGCGAGATGCTCGGCATGACACCCAGCCGCTACCGATCGGGCGGTGCTCGGGAAGAATTGCGCTTCGCCGTCGGCGAGTGCTCGCTCGGTGCCATCCTGGTGGCGTCCACCGCGAAGGGGGTCGCGGCCATCCTGATCGGCGACGATCCGGACGCCCTGACACGCGACTTGCAGGATCAGTTCCCCAACGCTCACCTGGTCGGCGGCGACGCGGCGTTCGAGGCGTTGGTGGCCCGCGTAGTCGGGTTCGTTGAAGCCCCGCATATCGGCCTCGACCTGCCCCTGGACGTGCGCGGCACGGCGTTCCAGCAACGTGTGTGGCGGGCACTGCGCGACATTCCCTTGGGCGCGACGGCGACCTACACCGACATCGCCGCCCGCATCGGCTCGCCCAAGGCGGTGCGAGCCGTAGCCGGCGCCTGCGCCGCCAACACCTTGGCGGTGGCCATCCCGTGCCATCGTGTCATCCGGCACGACGGGTCGTTGTCCGGCTATCGCTGGGGCGTCGAGCGCAAGCGCGACCTGCTGACGCGGGAGGCCCAGGGGTGAGCGCGGCTCTCAGAGTCGAGCAGCGGGACATCGCGGTGCGGGTCGAGGCCGTCGACTGGCCGGCGACCGCCGCCGAGCTGGACAGCCAGGGCTGGGCGGTGCTGCCCGCGCTGCTGGCGGCGGCGGAGTGCCGCGAGATCGCCGGCCTCTACGAGAGCGGCGGCCGGTTCCGCAGCAAGGTGGTGATGGCGCGTCACGGCTTCGGGCGGGGCGAGTACCAGTACTTCGCCTACCCGTTGCCCGAGCTGATCGGCGGGCTGCGCGACGCGCTCTATCCGCGTCTCGCGCCGATCGCCAACCGCTGGAACGAGGCGATGGGGATCGACGTCCGCTTCCCCGCCGAGCACGCTGCCTTTCTCGAACGCTGCCACGCGGCCGGGCAGACCCGCCCGACCCCGCTGCTGCTGCAATACGGGTCGGGCGACTACAACTGCCTGCACCAGGATCTGTACGGTGAGCATGTTTTCCCGTTACAGGTCGCAATGCTGCTGTCGCAGCCGGGCGAGGATTTCGAGGGCGGGGAGTTCGTGCTGACCGAGCAGCGACCGCGCATGCAAAGCCGCCCTTCGGTGGTGCCGCTGCGCCAGGGCGACGCCGTGGTCTTCGCGGTGAACCAGCGGCCGATGCAGGGCTCGCGCGGGTTCTACCGCACGGTGCTGCGTCACGGCGTGAGCCGGGTCCGCACCGGGCACCGGCACACTGCCGGCATCATCTTCCACGACGCGACCTGACTGTCGTGGCGGCAACACCGGAGTTGTTCGAGCAGCAGCATCGCGACCTCGCCCTGGCCGAAGGGGCGATGCTGCTCGGCGGCTTCGCCCTGCCGGTGGAAGGAGCGTTGCTGGCGGCACTCGGGGCGGTGGCGACACAGGCGCCGTTTCGCCACATGGTCACGCCGGGCGGGTTCACCATGTCGGTCGCGATGACCAATTGCGGCGCGGCCGGCTGGGTCACCGACCGACGCGGCTATCGCTACGATGCCAACGATCCTGAGAGCGATCGGCCCTGGCCAGCCATGCCGGCGGCGTTTGCCGAGCTGGCTCGACGCGCGGCTGCGGCGGCCGGCTTCGACGGGTTCGCGCCGGACGCCTGCCTGCTCAACCGCTATCGACCGGGCGCGCGCCTGACCTTGCACCAGGACAAGAACGAGCGGGACTTCGGCGCTCCCATCGTCTCGGTCTCCCTCGGCTTGCCGGCCGTGTTCCTTTGGGGCGGCCTCTCTCGGTCGGACCGCGCTCGGCGCGTGCGGCTTGCTCATGGAGACGTCGTGGTGTGGGGCGGACCGGCGCGACTGGCTTATCATGGCGTCGACACATTGCGCGGCGGCGACCACGCGCTGACCGGCGCCGTGCGATACAATCTGACGTTTCGACGAGCGTTGTAGGAAGAGCCCGGCCCGGCGGGTGGACAGCGGAGTTTCGCGGGTGGTCTGCTGATCGCCGTGGCACAGAACATCTACGATCGGGCGGACTTCTTCGCCGGATATGGCCGACTTGACCGCTCGGTGGCGGGCTTGGCCGGCGCGGCCGAGTGGCCCGCCCTCCGGTCCATGCTGCCGGACATGCATGGTCTTAGGGTCGTGGACCTTGGGTGCGGTTTCGGCTGGTTCTGCCGTTGGGCACGAGAGCAAGGCGCGGCGGAGGTTCTCGGGCTCGACCTGTCCGAGCGCATGCTCGATCGCGCCAGGAACGACACTGTCGACAGCGCGATCGTTTACGAACGGCAAGACTTGGAACGGCTCGATCTGCCGCCCGCTTGCTTCGATCTCGCCTACAGTTCCCTCGCCTTGCACTACGTCGAGGATGTCGCCCGTCTGTTCGCGGCGGTTTACCGAGCTCTGGCCCCGGGCAGCCGCTTCGTGTTCTCGACGGAGCACCCGATCTACACGGCACCGACGAACCCCGGCTGGTCCACCGATGTCGATGGTCGAAGGACATGGCCGATCGACAGCTATCTCGTGGAGGGCCGGCGCGTCACCGACTGGCTCGCCCCCGGCGTGGTGAAGCATCACCGGACGATCGGCACGACCCTCAACGCGCTGCTTCGCCACGGCTTCTCGATTGCGCGGGTCGAGGAATTCCGCCCCACCGCCGAGCAGATCGCGGGCAACCCGGGGTTGGTGGACGAACTTGATCGCCCCATGTTCCTGCTCGTGGCAGCGCTGCGTTAGCGTCGGGTCACTCTGCGAGGCGAACAGATGCCGTGGGATTGATGCAGCTTTACGGGACGCGAATGTCCGGCAATTGCTGGAAGGCGGCACAAATCCTGGTGCTGACCGGGCACGAGTTCGAGTGGGTCGATACCGACAGCAACACCGGGGCTACACGCACGCCAGAGTTCCTTGCGATGAACCCGAACGGCAAGGTGCCAACCTTGGTGCTGAACGACGGCACTGTGCTGGCGGAGAGCAATGCCATCCTGTTGCACTATGCCGAGGGAACATCCTGGCTACCACCCGGCCTGACGCGAACCCGTGTGCATGAATGGTTGTTCTTCGAGCAATACAGCCATGAGCCTTACATCGCGGTCGCGCGCAACCTGATGGCTTGGCGAAAGGACGCGCATCTTTTTCCCGACCGGCTTGCTGATTGCGTAACGCGTGGCGCGCAGGCGTTGGGTGTCATGGAAATTCGGCTTGCAAGCCACTCCTGGCTTGTCGGCGAATCGCCTACCGTCGCCGATCTCGCGTTGTTCGCTTACACGCATCGCGCCGATGAGGGCGGGTTCGATCTCACCAGATGGCTCGGCGTGCTCTCCTGGGTCGGGCGGGTGCAATCCCTGCCCGACATCTCGACGTTGCCGCGTCCAGAGGAGCTATAGAAGTTCCGGGTAGAAGAGCTGGTGATCCTGTCAGTAGACCGGGCGTATGGCGCTACCCTAATTTGGCGACGGCCTCGAACCAACCATGCCTGCTTCTGGCCACTCAGCGCCGACGCTCACGTCTTGACCGGCGCAGTGAGGCTCGTCATGACACCGCGTGTATTCTTTCTAATGCAACCCTCGTAGTCGTATTTCCGGAAACCGAGCTGCGGCCTTATCCCGTTAAAATAGAGCTGCCAAATGGTCTCGAGGATCTGGGGCCACAAGCCTGGATCGTTACGCCGCCAAGCAACGGCTGGTGATGACGAAACGGGCGGCGGCTAACGGGAGAGACATCGGGTGTTGCGGCTGAAACGAAAAACCAAAACAAACAAAATCACTACGAGTCCACATAAGGATTACGGGAGCTGCGCAGTTGCAGGCGGATTGGAGTTCCGGGGAGCGCAAACGCCTCGCGCAGACCGTTCACCAGGTAGCGCTGGTAATCCTCCGGCATCTGATCGGTGCGATTGCCGAACGCGACGAACGTCGGCGGCCGGGCCTTGGCCTGGGTGATATAGCGCAGTTTCAACCGCCGGCCCGCGACCAGGGGCGGCGGATGACGCGCGAGCGCGCCCTCGAACCAGCGATTGAGCTCGCCGGTCTGCACCCGCGTGTTCCACACACGATGCGCGGCACGGATCGCCGGCAGCAGCCGATCCATCCCAGCCCCGGTCAGCGCCGATAGCGCCACCAACGGGATACCCTTCATCTGCGACAGGCTGGCGTCCAAGCGATCGGCCACGGCGCGGCGGGTGGCGGCGCGGTCCGCCACCGCATCCCACTTGGTGAGCGCCAGCACGCAGGCGCGGCCCTCGCGCTCGATCAGCTTGGCGATCTGCAGGTCCTGGTCGTGCAGCCCCTCGATGGCGTCGACCGCCAGCACGACGACCTCGGCCATCTTCAGCGCCTCGATCGCGGCACTCACCGACAGTTTTTCCAGCGGCGCCTCGATGCGGGCGCGGCGGCGCAGGCCCGCCGTGTCGACCAGCTCGATCTCGCCCTCGGCGTCGGCGAAGCGCACGGCAACCGCGTCACGGGTCAGGCCCGGCTCGGGGCCGGTGATCATCCGCTCCTCGCCCAGCAGGCGGTTCAACAAGGTGCTCTTGCCGGCGTTCGGCCGGCCGACGATGGCGAGCTTGAGCGGCCGGGCCGCCGCCTCGTCTTCCGACGCGGCGACCGCTTCCGGCACGCGATCAGCCACTTTCGCCATGAGGTCGGCAATGCCCTCGCCGTGTTCGGCGGAGATCGCCACTGGCTCGCCTAGGCCGAGGGCGTAGGCGTCGAGCACCGCGGTGTTGCCCGAGCGGCCCTCGGCCTTGTTGGCGACCAGCAGAACCGGCCGGTCCTGCCGGCGCAGCCAGCGGGCAAAATGCTCGTCGACGGGGGTGATCCCGGCGCGGGCGTCGATCACGAACAGCACCAGGTCGGCCTGGGTGAGCGCCACCGTCGACGAGGCATGCATCCGGCCGGGCAGGGTCTCGGGGGCCGCCTCCTCCAGCCCGGCGGTGTCGACCAGCCGCACCGCCCGGCCGCGCAGCAGCGCCTCGGCCTCTTTGCGGTCCCGCGTCACCCCGGGCGTGTCGGAGACCAGCGCCGAGCGACGCCCCGCCAGGCGGTTGAACAGGGTGGACTTGCCGACATTCGGCCGCCCGGCGATGACGACGAGGGGAAGCATCGCGTGCTCGCGCCGATCAGACGGTGAACTGTTCGGCGATGATCCGCTCGGACAAACCCTGGCCCGGGTCGAACAGCACGGTGACCTCGGCCGAGCGGTCCTCGCTCACCGCGACCGAAACCACATCGCGCACCTCGGTGAAGTCGGCCACTGCCGCGACGGGGCGCTTGTCGCTCTCCAGCACCTCGAACATCACCTCCGCCGTGCTGGGCAGCAGCGCGCCGCGCCACCGCCGGGGACGGAACGCGCTGATCGGGGTCAGCGGCAGCAGGTTTGTCGACAGCGGCACGATCGGCCCGTAGGCGGAGAGGTTGTAGGCGGTGGACCCGGCCGGGGTGGCCAGCAGGATGCCGTCGCAGATCAGCTCGGCCAGCCGCTCCTGGCCGTCGACCGAGATGCGGATTTTCGCCGCCTGCCGGAGCTGGCGCAGCAGGCTGACCTCGTTCAGCGCCAGCGCCTCCTCCACCGCCCCACCCGTGGTCACCGCGTGCATGCGCAACGGGTGCAGCACCGCCGCCTGGGCGCCGATCAGCCGGCCGGGCAGCGCGTCCTCGTTGAGCGGGTTCATCAGGAAGCCGACCGAGCCGCAGTTCATGCCGTACACCGGCGTGCTGGCGCGGCCGAGCACGGTGTGCAGGGTCTCCAGCATGAAGCCGTCGCCGCCGAGGGCGACGACGCAGCCCGCGCTGGTGATCGGACAATCGCCATAACGCTCGACCAGCCGCTGACGACAGTCCATCGCAAGCTGGGTCGGCGCGCTAACGAACGCGATCTTGCCCGGCACGACCTGCCCCGGTGCAATCGGCGGCGCACCGAGCGCGGGCGCGCCCAGCTCGGGCAGCAATGTGCTCAAGCCAGCTTCCGATGCTCCAGCACCGGCATGTCGCGTCGCACCCGGCTGGTCAGCGCCGGATCGATCCGCGACGTGGCCCAGCCGGTCCCGTCGGAGACTTTGGCCAGCACATGGCCCCACGGGTCGCACAGCAGCGAATGCCCGTAGGTGAACCGCGGCTGACCGGCGGCGTCGATGTGCTGGCCCCAGGTCGCTGGTGCCGCGAACCAGCACTGGCTCTCGATCGCGCGGGCGCGGATCAGCACCTCCCAATGGTCCTTGCCGGTCTGGTCGGTGAAGGCCGAGGGCAGAAAGATCAGCTCGGCACCAGCGCGACGCAGGGCGAGAAACATCTCCGGAAAACGCACGTCGTAGCACACCGCGCAGCCCACCGTGACGCCGTCCGCCTGATAGGTCACGATCTCGTCGCCGGCGCCGTAGACCGCGCTCTCGCGATAGCCGCGACCGCTCGGTGTGACGATGTCGAACAGGTGGATCTTGCGATAGCGGGCGATCTCGCCGCCGTCCGGGTCGAACACCACCGTGGTGTTGAACAGCTTGTCGCCGCCGCGCTCGGCCAGCGAGCCGCCGTGGACGTGCATCCGATGCCGCCGCGCGACATCGCGCAGGAACTCGTAGGCCGCGCCGCCGGGCTCGTTCGATCCTTTTGCCGGCAATTCCTCCGCCGCGTCGAACTTGGCCGCGCGATCGCCGCCGAGGCAGGTCCACATCTCGGGCAGGCTGACGATGTCGGGCCGATCGGCCTCGATGGCCTGCTCGATCAAGCTGCCGGCCTGGGCGATGTTCTCCGCCTTGTCGTGGCCGGGGCTCATCTGGACGACGCTCACTCGCATCACCCGTTCTCCTTTGGTCGCTGCACGTATCAAATACGCTCGCCTTTGCGGGGGCAAGCAAGGGCGGGGGGCGCGGCTGGCTCAGCGCGGCCAGTCGAGACGCGGCTCGGCGCGACCGGGGCGCGGCGTTCGGGCCGGGTCGGGTCGGCGCGAGGCGCGCGGCTCCTCCGCCGGGTCCTCGTCATAGGCGTGCGGCGCCGGCGGGATCGGCGGGCGGGAGAGCGTCTGCTCGGCACGATCGCGTCTTGGCGCCCCCGGCGGGGTGTAGATCGCCTCGTCATAGCGCGAGTGGTGCACCGGCTCCGGCATACGCAAGGCGAGGCTGCGTATCTCGCTCTGGATCTCGTCGAGCCTGGCCTCCACCGTCTCCAGCCTTCCCTTCACCCCGAACACGGCGAACGGCATGGCGACGAAGGCGAGCAGGTAGAGCAGCGCTGGCACCAGCACCAGGATAGGCACCCACCAGGGCAGCCAGTCGGGCAAGGCGGGAAGGATCATGGCGCAACCTACCACCGCGAGGGCGGCGTCATCCACATTCGCCCGCCATGCCGGCCTGGATTCTTCGCGACGGGCGTGCGAAGTGCCGGGGATGCTGCTGCTGATCCCCGGCCCGGTCACCACCCGCCCGGAAGTCCGTGCCGCCTTGGCGCGGGATTTCGCGCCGTGGGACAACGATTTCCGCCCGGTGCTGGCCGCGGTGCGCGAGCGTTTGCTGAAGCTCGGCGGCGGCCTCGCCGAGCAGCACGCCACCTTGCCGTTGCAGGGCTGCGGCCACTTCGCGATCGAGGCGGCGGTCCGCAGCTATCTGCCACCCGGCGGCCGGCTGCTGCTGCCGATGACCGGCGCCTATGCCGATCGCATGGCACGGCTCGCCCGCGAGGCCGGCCGGATCGTGGTGCCGCTGCCGATCCCGCTTGGCGTCAAGGTCGAGCCGGCGATGGTCGCGGCAGCCCTCGCGGCCGATCCCGCCATCTCGCATGTCGGGCTGGTCTACAGCGAGACCGGCAGCGGCATCATCCACGACGCGCCGGCTATCGCGGCCGCCGTCGGCCAGGCCGGCCGGCATGTGCTGCTCGACGCGGTGTCGGCGTTCGGCGCCCTGCCGCTCGACCTCGCCGCCCATCCCGAGATCGACGCGGTGGTGTTCACCCCGAACAAATGCCTGGAGGCGATCGCCGGGCTGGCCTTCGTGCTGGCCCGGGTCGACCGGCTGGTGCCGGGCTTGGCGGGGAGCTGGTCGTTCGATCTGGCCGACATCCACGAGCACGCGCTTCGCAACGGCTGGGGCAGCTTTCGTTTCACGCCCCCGGCGCAGGTGCTGAGCGCGATCGCGGTGGCGCTCGACCTGCTCGACCTCGAGGGCGGCCCGACGGCGCGCCTCGCCCGCTACGCCGCCAATGCAAGCGTGCTGTACGACGGCGTGCGGGCGCTCGGATTGCGGCCGATGCTCAGCCCGTCGGTGCAAGGGCCGGTGGTGCTGAACGTCTTTGCGCCCGACGATCCGGCGTGGGACCTGCAAGCGTTCGTCGACGCGTTGAAGCGACGCGACGTGCTGATCAGCAATTTCTACAACACGCCCGCCCCCGGGTTCCGGGTCGGCTGCATCGGCGCGATCACGCCGGACGACATGCGCCGCGCGGTAAGCGCGATCGACGCGGCGCTGAACGAGATCGGCGTGCGGCAACGCGCCGGCGGGGTGGCGGCGGCGGCATAGCGGCGACAGGAGGTGGGGTGGCGACCGATCTGGAGATTGCCCGGGCGACCACGCTGCGCCCGGTGGCCGAGATCGCCGCGCGTGCCGGCATTCCAGCCGACGCGCTCGAACCGTATGGGCGCTACAAGGCCAAGATCGGTCGTGATTTCATCCGCTCGCTCGCCGACCGGCCGGATGGGGCGCTGGTGCTGGTCACCGGCATCAGCCCGACCGCCGCCGGCGAGGGCAAGACCACCACCACGATCGGCCTCGGCGACGCGCTGAACGCGATCGGTCGGCGGACCATGATCTGCCTGCGCGAGCCGAGCCTCGGTCCCTGTTTCGGCCAGAAGGGGGGTGCGACCGGCGGCGGTCGGGCGCAGGTCGCGCCGATGGAGGAGATCAACCTCCATTTCACCGGTGACTTCCACGCGATTACCGCCGCCAACAACCTGCTCGCCGCGATGCTGGACAACCATCTGTACTGGGGCAACGCGCTGGGGCTCGATCCGCGTCGGGTGAGCTGGCGACGCGCGCTCGACCTCAACGACCGGGCGTTGCGTTACGTGGTCAACGGTCTCGGCGGCGGGGCCAACGGGGCCGCGCGCGAGGACGGGTTCGACATCAGCGTCGCCTCCGAGGTGATGGCGGTGCTGTGCCTGTCGCGCGATCTCGCCGACCTGCAGCAGCGGCTCGGGCGCATCATCGTCGGCCAGCGGCGCGACGGCTCGGCGGTGACGGCGCGCGATCTGAAAGCCGATGGCGCGATGGCGGCGCTGCTGCGCGACGCGATGATGCCCAATCTGGTGCAGACCCTGGAGGGCAACCCGGCGCTGGTACATGGCGGCCCGTTCGCCAACATCGCGCATGGCTGCAACTCGATCGCGGCGACGCGGCTCGGCTTGAAGCTGGCCGATGTGGTGGTCACCGAGGCCGGGTTCGGCGCCGATCTCGGGGCGGAGAAATTCCTCGACATCAAGTGCCGCGCGGCGGGGATGTGGCCGGCCTGCGCGGTGGTGGTCGCCACGATACGCGCCCTAAAGCTGCACGGCGGCGTTGCTCGCGCCGCCCTCGACCGCGAGGACACGGGAGCGGTGGCGCGCGGTGCGGCCAACCTGTCGCGCCACGTCGAGAACATGGCCAAGTTCGGCTTGCCGGTGGTGGTCGCGCTGAACCGGTTCACCTCGGACACCCATGCCGAGTTCGACGTGGTGCGCGAGGCGATGGCGGCGCGCGGCAGCGAGGTGCTGCTGTGCACCCATTGGGCCGACGGCGCGGCGGGGGCGGAACAACTCGCCCGCGCCGTGCTGCGCCGGCTCGACGGTCCGGCCCCGCAGCCCCGCCCGCTCTATCCCGAAAACATGCCGCTCGCCGACAAGCTGCGCACCGTGGCCCGCGAGATATACCGCGCCGCCGATATCGCCTTGCCGGCCTCGGTCTCGCGCCGGCTCGCCGCGTTCGAGGCGGCCGGCTTCGGTCACGTACCCGTGTGCATCGCCAAGACGCAATACAGTTTCAGCGCCGATCCCACTCTGTTGGGAGCGCCCGAGGGACACGTGCTGCCGGTGAGGGAGGTGCGGCTGTCGGCTGGCGCGGGATTCGTGGTCGCGGTGTGCGGCGACATCATGACGATGCCCGGCCTGCCCCGCGTGCCCGCCGCCGAAACCATCGGCCTCGACACGGAGGGGCAGATCGAGGGGTTGTTCTAGCCGGATGGCAACGATCATTGCATCATGACAAACACCGGCAATCACCTTGCAGATCCAGCGGACAACTCCCAAATCCGATCACTTAGATTCGTTGTGATTGTTACTGCTCTCTAGGGCGAGACTTATTGTCCATCAGCAGTCGATGGGCCGAAATTGAAAATTCAAGGAGACTTAGATGCAGAAACTCAAATTTCTAAGTGCTACCAACGATGTAAGCTTAAGCGAATTGAATGATGATATTCAAGTGTTTAAACTTAAGATCAGGGCACTCGTTCAGAAATTTGCCAATAGTCCAACTCTGGGTCTCCCAGCAATAATGTGGCACTACACAAATTGGGAAAGTTTCGAAAATATTGTTAAATCTGGCACTCTCTGGTTGAGCCATCGTGATGGAATGAAAGATAACACTGAAATCAAGTATGCCATGCTCAACTTCTCAGAAAAATTCCTCTGGTATTGCAAATTGCACGGCATTGACGCCCTTCTTGCCCAGACAATAGACAAAAACCTACAAAGTGATTTCCACACAACTCCGGATATTTACCTCGTATCTTTGTGTGGACCAAAAAACCCAACTAAGCAATGGGAAGCTTATGGCGACAAAGGCCGGGGCTGTGCCCTTGGTTTTGATTCCAAGGCGCTTGCAGAGGCTTTCGAAAATACAAGCCATGGGCAAACTAGGCGTCAAGCGTTCCGGGTAAAATATGATCCCTCACTATTGTATAAATTGTGTTACCGAATCATTCAGGATTTTCGCCCGTTGCTGGAAGACTATGTGAGGCACGATGCGAGCCTGCCGACACTTACAGCGTTGAGCCACCCTCTAATGATAGCAATCGCTAGCTTTTCGGCTGTGTTTAAACGGCCTTGCTACCATTGGGAGTCGGAAATGAGATTGGTCGAAGCCCATTTGACTGATCATAAACTGCCCCACGTTTGTGAACGACTTCGTCCGGAAGACCACCCAAATCCGGGCGATTACGCCAATGGACTCATCAGATACATCAAATTCGACTGGCGATCTCCGAACCCAGCAGCCCTCCGCGAGATCGCCATTGGTAGTAACGCGTCCCCCGATGCCGAGGAGCGGGTTCGCGCGTTGGTCGCCGATTATCTCCCTGGAGCTACACCCAAGATCTGGCGATCGCCCTTGCCGATCCCACTACCTGCTTCGTCTGATAATAATAGCGAGATTCGGTAACGATGACCTGTGGCACGCACTGTCATCGGTGTCATTGGGTCTCTGACCGTTCTCAGCCATGGTCGGCGCCCGCCTTCGAGGCTCGCGACGATACACATCAATCTCGTCTTGCCGACACATCAGCCCAGGAAGCGATAGTAGAGCTGTTTTGAGTCGACTTGACTCAGCGTTGAAGCGAATCTTGGTGGACCGCGCCACCGCGCGCCGTCATTGCGAACCGAAGGCGAAGCAGTCCACGACCATCCGGCGAGCACCTCACGCAAGTCCGGTGGACCGCCACGGCGCTGCGCGCCTTGCGATGACAGGGTTGGGTCGGTTCCCGGCCCCACCGGAACAGCTCTAGCTCAAGCGACAGCTATGGTCGTTTGTCCGGGTAGTCGATCACCTGAACTTCGTCGGTCGCGGGATCGAGCACGGCGCAGCTCAGTTGCCGTCCGTTGCGATGGTCGCGCGCGTCGCCCGCCGAGCCCGGGTTGATGACGAGCGCGCGGCCAACCCGCTTGACGATCTGCGAATGGGTGTGGCCGTACAGCACGAAATCGGCCTCCACCTCGGCGAAGCGGGCCAGGTTCGGGCTGTCCGGATACACATACGCCCCGCGCGGCGCCCACGGCGTCGAATGCACCATCAGCAGCGTCTTGCCCGCGAATGTGAACTCCCGCTCCAGCGGCTGCTCCGCGAGCCATGTCAGGTGCGCCTGATCGATCCAGGGCTGCTGGCGTGCCCGGATGCCGTGCGGGGCGTAAAAATCCTCTTCGTGATTGCCGAGAATGACATGTGCCCCCTGCTCACGCAGCAGCGCGACCACCTCATTGGAAAAGCGATACTGGAAAATGCTGTCGCCCAGGCAGAGCAGTTCGTCCACGTCGCCCATCGCGCTCAGCGCCTGTTCGAGACCGTAGAGGTTGCAGTGGATGTCGGAGACAATACCTATCTTCATCAGCCAACCGCGTCTGCGTGCGCCGGCCGCAGCGTGGCGCGCTGTTGTTCCTATCGCGCGTAGTGCGAGTCCGACGCTTGAACCCAAGCGCCATCGCAATCCGCCGACGCGGACGGCATACTCGACTTCCGCTTTGGCTGCCAGGCGTCACGCAGGAGGTGGATCGCCACGCCGCCAAGCGGCGGCTCGCGATGCTGGGTGGACGGCCCCCCGACGGCATCAGCGCGGCCACCTTATCCGACCGCACGAATAGGCCGGATACATGATCGCTCCGGACCGCGCGCCAACGATGCCAAACGCTTCTTGCCTAGAGGGGGCCGTCTACACATGATGGCGTTCGGGCCGGCTGTTCCTGGTTCCGCCGGGGCCGCTCTAACAATATGTTGCAACGTGCGCTAACCGTGTGATACAAGCTCGCCCATGTCCCCAGCCCCCTCCACCCCAACCGGCTTGATGTGCCGCTTCGGCCTGCTCGTCGAGCGGCTGAGGTGGACGCTTGCCGATTGGGTCGACCGGAACCCCCGGAACCGCGACGTGCTGGGGCCGCTCGCCTTGCTGCTGTGGAAGTACCTGCAGCGCACGACGCGGCGCCTCGCCGCGCTGCATGCGCAGTTCGCCGCCGGGACGCTTGCGCCGCGCAAGGACCGGGCGCCGCGCCGGGCAGCCGAGCCGGCCGAGTCGACCTCGCGAGGGGAGAAGCTGCCGGGCGGCCCGGTGTTGGCGCGGTTCGGGGCCGGGTATCTCGGCGCCTGGCTGCTGGCGCTGGTCGATGATCCGGAGATGCAGGCGCTGCTCGCGGCGTCGCCGCAAGCGGGTCGGCTGCTGCGCCCGCTGTGGCGGCGACTGACCAACGATCCGCTGCCCGCGCCGCTGCGGTTGCCGCCAAAGCCGCCGCGTTCGGAGCAACCGCTCGCTCCGGCGTCGCTCGCCGACACGCCGGGCGAGGGGTTGCCCGCCGCAACGCCCGACATCCCACCCCACACACAGCCCTACGCCCCGCCGCACCGTCGCCGGGCCGCTTCCGCCAAGCGTCCGGTCTCCCTGCCACCCTGGCCACCGCCGCTTTTCCGGGCCTGAAGCGGGGTGCCTTAGTACGTCCTAAACGTTGCGATAAAGAAACGAAAGCCGGCGGGTAGGATTACTTGCCCGCTGCACTTGCCAGCGGCGCCGTGGCGACCGCTGCATCGGGGTCAGGCGCTGCAACGGCGACCGAGAAATTCTGTCCCACCCAGGTTCCGCTCCGCAGGTGCAGCCAGGTAAAGGCGAGTCGCGTCTCGGGCGCGAGGCCGCTTGTCGGCAGCTCGACGACATGCAGCCCGAGGCCGGTGTCGATCGTGTCGACATCAACGAACCGGCTCCAACCGTCACTGGTCCAGCGCACGCGCGAGGTCTCCGTCAGATCGATGCGCAACACGCGGCCGGCTGGTATCGGGGCGACGGGCAGGTCGATGCGCCACACCGCGCAACGCGCCGCGACCTTGTCCCGCTGATAGCGCTGCACCGGCTGCGGCGGCATGTCGAACACCCGCCCATCGTGCAGTGAGCGCAACAGCTTGATGTGCTCGGAGTGGGCCCAAACCAGCGGCATCGCCGACCCGCTGGGCTTGCCCAGGAACAGCTCGCGCTCGGGGATGTCGGCGGCGTCCCAGACCTGCTCCGGCATCAGACCGCCGCCCCCGGTCAGCGCTTCCATCGTTGCAAGCAGGCGCGTGGCCTCGTCCCGATCGCCCGCGGCCAGCGCGAAATGCGCGCGCTCCCCGGTCAGCAGCGGCCACAGCCGACCGGTGCCGGTGCCATCGAACGGCCGACCATCGTGGTGCTCGCCGTAACCATCGGCGTTGTAGCGATACCAGCACGGGCCGGGCGGCAGCTCGACCTTCAGCATGGCATCGATCACCCGCACGGTGTCGCGCACGCGCGGATCGTCGGCCGCGCGCAGGCCGAACCGCACCAGCGCCAGCGCATCGGGGCTGACCACGTCGCTGGCCCGATACGATGTCTCCGAGGGGCGCCGATTCTTGATGACCAAGGTGCCGGTCACGCCATCCGGTGGCGCGATGCGGACGTAGTAGCCGTGCGCGCCGGCCTGCTCAGCGATCTCGGTGCCGGTGACGTAGGTCCAGCTCTCGATCGCCTCGTTCCACGCATCCGCGGTGTCGCGCATGAACCGCGCTTGCTCTGGCGTGCCATGTTCCTCGGCGAGCTCGGCGGCGACCAGCAGCGCCGCGACGACGACCCCGAGCGTGAACGGCGAGAACCCGGCATCCTCCTCCCAGCGATCCTGGCCGGTGACTGGCCCGTGGCCAAGCACGAAGCAGGCGGCGCGACGAACCATTGGCCAGAAAGCGGCGACCTGCTCAGGCGCCAGCGCGCCGTTGCGACGCGCCAGATCGATCAGCAGAATCGGAAAGGCGCATTCGTCGAGCTGGATGCCGCGCCAGTACGGGACGCCGTCGAGCCAGCTATTCTGCGGCCAACTGCCGTCCGCCTCCTGGATCGTGCGGAGGTATTCGAGCACGCGCCGCGCCTCGTCGCCGGCGCCGCAGGCGAGCATCGCGCCGGCGGTCTGCACCAGATCACGCGGCCACACCAGGTGATAGCCGCCGAGGTCGTCATCGCTCTTGTCGAAGCCCCAGGGGATCGACAGGCTGGCGATCAGCCCGCCCGGGAAATTCGGCGTCTCGTGCGTGCGGAGCACGCCAGTGCCGATGCGGTAGCTGTTCAACCCGGCCGCCGTCTTGCGGTCGAGCGGCAGCAGCGGATCCTGCCAGTCGCGCCAGGCCGCGACGTACGAGGCGCTCACCCTCTCGAAATCGTCCTCCAGACTCAACCGAGCGCGGAATGCCGCCTCGGCCCAGGTGCGGCCGAAGCCCAGCGCCAGCACGATCTCGCCGTCGCCCGCCGCCGCCAGATCGAGCTCGCCGGTCAACGCGACGTTGCCGTCCTCCGCCCGTTCGTAGCAGGTCCGCAGCTCGAAGTTGCGGCTGATCTCCCCCCAGCCGTCGCTCTCGCCGACGAACCCGGCGGAACGCGCCACCCACGGCACCGACGCGGCCAGCGCCAGCGCGGTGCCGTCCCCCTCGGCGAGGAGCATCGGCATTCCCTTGTAGTCGCCAACCCAGGCCGTGTTGTGTGCGCCGCCATTCACCAGGTGCGGGGCGAGCAACGCGAACAGGCGAAGCGGGCCGCCGGCCAAGGTCTCCAAGCGGATCGCCATCAGCACCACGTCGCGCCTCGGATCGGCGACGATGCGCTTGGTGATCCGGTAGCGGCCCCGCAGGCAGGTGTTGACCAGCCGGTAGGCGGGCACGCCGTCCTCGAATGTCGTCACCTCGTGGTGGCAATGGCGCTTCTCCTCGGAGAAAAAGCCGTGCCCGTCGCTGACCAGCAGGCCGAGATCGCGAATGCAGGCCTGGTCGACGCGCGGGTAGTAGACCTCGTTGAGAATGCCGTGGCTGAGGGTGAACCACACCCGGCTCAGCGGCGACAAAGCGGTCCCCACGCCCACCTTGTCGCTCGAGGTCCAGCGCGGCGCGATGCCTGGTCGTCCGGGCGCGTTCTGCACAACAAGGCTCCGTTTGAAATCACGCCTGGCGCGGTGGGTGCCGCAGCGCCCAGAACGCCACCGAGCCCGCCAGGTATGAGGCGATGGAGAGCAGGAATGCCAGCCGATAGCTGCCGGAGATATCGAAGATGAATCCGGCGGCCCAGGAGCCCACGCCGGAGCCAAGCCCGGTGCCAAGGGTGATCACGCCGAGGATGGTGCCGAGTCGCGGCCCCGGGAACAGGTCGGCGGTCTTGGCGGTGATGGCGGGGCCGCGCGCGCCCCAGGTGATGCCGAAGAAGCAGGCGTGCGCCCACAGCAGCCAATGATCGTCCGGGCCGGTGATGAACAGCGCGAACACCACCCCGATGATCGAGAAACCGTAGGCGATCAGCGCCGATGCCTCACGCCCGATGTAGTCCGAGAGCGTGCCGGTGACGATGATGCCCGGCAGCGCTAGCAGGCTTCCCATGCCAAGCACCCACGCGGCGTAGAACGTGTCGAAACCCTGATCGACCGCGAAGGCGAGCTGGTGCAGCGACACCAGGAAGCTGCCGAGGCCGGTGCAGAGATAGACGATGAACAGCAGCCAGAAATGCGAGGTTCGCATTGCTTGCCGCAGGGTCCAGTCCTGCCGCGCCGATTGCACCGCCGCCGCGCTGGGCGCCGACGTCACGGCATGGCGGTCGGCGCCACGGAACAGCAGGGCCAGCGGCACGACCAGGGCCGCCATCAGCACGCCCTGAACCATGTACGCGCCACGCCAACCCTGCGCGGAAATCAGCAGCTCGGCGGTCGGCGCGGAGATGGCGCGCCCGGCGCCGTTGGCCGATTGCAGGACGGCCACGCCAAAGCCGCGCCGGCGCACGAAATGGCGCGAGATCAGCGGGACGAACACCACCATGCCGAGGCAGTTGGCGCCGGCGGTCATCACCACGCCATACAGCAGCACCACTTGCCAGAGCGACGCGGCGAAGGCGCTGCCGATCAGCCCGGCGGCGAGCAGGACGCCACCCAGCAACACCAGGCGCTGCGAGCCGAGCCGGTCGACCAGGGCCCCCACCAGCGGCGCGCTCAAGCCGGAGGCGATCTGCGACACCGAATATGGGATCGAGCTCTGTGCGCGGGTCCAGGCGAACACCTCGATGAAGGTGACGAGGAACACCGTGTAGGATTGCATCATCGCCGCGCTGATCGCGAACGTCGCGAAGGCCGCCGCCAGGACGAGCCAGCTGTTTCGCGCGCCGCGAGGGGGGGATCGGCTCAGGTGCAACCGCATGAATGCCCGGTGGAGCAAAGCCGCAGCGTATCGGCGCGCTCCGAGCGAGGCAATGCGCGACAGGTCGTGGCGCTTTGTGTGATCCTGCGACGGCCGGGATACTCAAGCCAAGCAGCAAGGAGAAGCCGATGAAGCTGCGCCTGCGACAGATCTGCCTGGTGGCGCCCGAACTGGAGCCCGCGACCGACGAATTGGCCAAGGTGCTCGGTCTGGCCGTCTGCTATCGCGACGACGCGGTCGCCAAGTATGGGCTGGTCAATGCGGTGATGCCGGTCGGGTCGTGCTTCCTCGAAGTGGTGGCGCCGACCGAGGAGGGGACCGCGGCGGGGCGGCATCTCGCCCGGCGCGGCGGCGCGGGCGGCTACATGGTGATCCTCGACTGCGACGATATTGGGTTCTGGGAACGGCGGGTCCATGAGCAGGGTGTGCGCGTGGCCAACGATATCGACCATGAGGGCCAGTATCGCGGCTTGCAGCTGCACCCGCGCGACACCGGCGGGGCGCTGCTGGAGATCAACTGGACGCTTGGTGGAGCAGCGCTGGACGGGCCCTACCACCCGGCGGGTCCGGACTGGCGATCGGCGGTCCGCACCGATCGGGTCGCCGAACTGCTCGGCGCCGAAATCCAGGCCGCCCATCCCGCCGACCTGGCGGAACGCTGGTCCACCTTGCTCGACCGGCCGGTCCACCGGGATCGCTCGGGAGCCGCGCGCATCGACCTCGATCTCGGCTTCATCCGCTTCGTGGCGGCGATCGACGGGCGCGGCGAGGGATTGTCCGGCATCGACCTGCGCGTCGTCGACCGCGACGCCGTCCGCGATGCCGCCGCGACCCTCGGCGTGGTGGTGACGGACGACATGATAAAACTGTGCGGCACCCGCATCCGGCTCGACCCGTAGCCACCACCGTTCACTGCTTTGGAGAGTTCCGCCATGCACCGACGCACGTTCCTCAAGACTGCCAGCGCCGGCGCGGCCGCCCTCGCCGCCCCCAACCTCGCGCGGGCGCAGGGGAACCGCGTCCTCAAGTTCATCCCGCAATCCGACCTGGCGGTGCTCGACCCGATCTGGACCACGGCGTACGTCACCCGCAATCACGGCTTCATGGTGTTCGACACGTTGTTCGGCACCAACGGCAAGTTCCAGCCGTCGCCGCAGATGGCCGAGGGATACACGGTCGAGAATGACGGCAAGCTGGGTCGCATCACCTTGCGCGACGGGCTGAAATGGCACGACGGCGAGCCGGTCCTGGCGCGTGACTGCGTGGCCAGCATCCAGCGCTGGGGCAAGCGCGATGCGTTCGGCCAGACCTTGCTCGCCTACACCGACGAGCTCAGCGCGCCGGATGACAAGACCATCCAGTTCCGCTTCAAGAAGCGGTTCGGCCTGCTGCCGGCAGCCCTCGGCAAGTCGCCTTCCAACTTCCCGGCGATGATGCCGGAGCGGCTCGCCAAGACGGATGCGTTCACCCAGGTCACCGAGATGGTCGGCAGCGGTCCGTACCGGTTCAACGCCCGCGAGCGCGTGCCGGGGCATCTGGTGGTCTACGAACGCTTCGCCGACTACAAGCCGCGCCCGAGCGGGACGCCCGATTGGACCGCCGGGCCGAAGATTGCCCATTTCGACCGGGTCGAATGGCAGATCATCCAGGACCAGTCGACCGCCGCCGCGGCGCTGCAAAGCAACGAGGTCGATTGGTGGGAGAACCCGACCAGCGATCTGCTGCCGCTGTTGCGACAGGCCGGCCATATCAAAGTCGAGGTGCAGGACCCGACCGGCCTGATCGCGTGCATGCGGCTCAATCATCTCACCGCGCCGTTCAACAATCCCGCGATCCGCCGCGCGATATTGAGAGCGGTCAACCAGGAGGACTTCACCATCGCGGTGGCGGGCGACGACCCGAAGATGCGCTACGTGCCGGCGGGCGTGTTCTGTCCGCACACGCCGATGGCGAGCGATGTCGGGCTCGACGTGTTTCGCGGCAAGCCCGACTACGACGCGGTGAAAAAGGCGATCGCGGCGGCCGGCTACAACGGCGAGAAGGCCGTGCTGCTGGCGCCGACCGATTTCCCGATCCTCAAGGCGCTGGCGGATGTGTGCGCCGACACGATGCGCAAATCCGGTCTCGATGTCGATTACCAGGCGATGGATTGGGGCACCGTCGTGCA
Source organism: Acetobacteraceae bacterium (assembly GCA_965218045.1). Lineage (GTDB taxonomy): Bacteria > Pseudomonadota > Alphaproteobacteria > Acetobacterales > Acetobacteraceae > CAVRCA01. The sequence continues at coordinate 115,740 of CBDCJX010000009.1, forward strand.
GCGACGCGCCAAGAAGGACCCGACCGATCAGGGTGGCTGGAGCGTGTTCAACACGTTCTGGTCCGGCTTAGACCAGTTCAACCCGGCCGGTCATGCGTTCATTCGCGGCCAGGGCCCGTCGGGCGGCATACCGGGTTGGCCGACCAGCCCGCGTCTCGAGGAGCTACGGTCGGAGTGGTTCGACGCGCCGGACCTTGCCGCGCAGAAGCACATCTGCGAGCAGATGCAGCAGCAGGCGTTCGTCGACGTGCCGTACGTGCCGCTCGGCCAGGTGCTGACCGCCACCGCCTACCGCGACAGCATCACCGGTGTGCTGAACGGTTTTCCGCTGTTCTGGAACGTGCACCGGGTGTAACCGCGCCTGGCGGCGATCAGACCCAGTTCTACCTCCACCCTCCGCCGCCATTCACGTAAACCGTGTCGGCGGTCATGAAGCCGCAGGCGTCGGAGCACATGAACAACACCAGCTCGCCGATCTCGTCGGCCTCGCCGAAGCGCTTCATCGGCACGTCCTCGAGAAACCGCTGCACCACCTCCGGCGCGGTCTGCGCCGCCGACTGGAACGGCGTATTGATCGGGCCGGGCGAGATCGACAGGCAGCGGATGCCCTTGTCGGCGAACTCGCGCGCCACGCCCAGGGTCATCGTCAGCACCGCACCTTTTGCCGAGGCGTAGTGCACCGACGTGCCCGGGCCGCCACGCTTGTGCGACATGCTGGCAACGTTGACGATCACGCCGTGCCCGTTGTCGAGCATATGCGGCAGGATCGCCTGCATGGCATAGAACGTGCCCTTCACGTTGAGATCGTAGGTCTTCTCGAACAATGCGTCGTCGATATCGAGGAACTTCGCGCGGCGCAGCGCGGCACCCGCCGAGTTGAACTCGAAATGGATCGTCCCAAACGTGTCGATCGCGCGCTTGACCATGTCGTCGATCTGCGCGCGCGACGTCACGTCGGTGGCGACCGCGAGCGACTTGGCGCCGCCCTGCACCGCCTGCTCGGCGGTACGGCGCGCGCCTTCGGCGTCGATGTCGGCGCAGACCACGTTGGCGCCCTCGCGCGCGAAGATCAGCGCCGTGGCGCGGCCGATGCCGCTCGCCGCGCCGGTGATGATGATGGTCTTGTTCTGGAAGTAGTCTGGCGTCTTGGGCATCGATCCCGTTCCCTCTCTGCTGCTCAGGCGACCTCGGTGCCGCCGTTCATGTCGATCACCGCGCCCCCGTCAGCCCCGCGCGAGGCGGCGTTCGACGAATTCCAGCCGGTCCTGACCCCAGAAGATCTCGTCGCCGATGGCGTAGCTCGGCGCGCCGAACACGCCCCGGCCGAGGGCGGTTTGCGTGTCCGCGTCGCGTCGCTCGGCCCAGCGCGGATCATCGCCCAGTTGCAGCACCCGATCCGCGTCCAGCCCGACATCGCTGATCAGCCCGGCGAGCGTCGCCCTGTCGCCGGTGTCCTTCTCCTCCTGCCACAACGCCTTCAGCACGCGATGCGCAAGCGCGATCGCCTGCCTCTCGCCGACCGTCTCGCGCACCGCGATGCAGCAGCTCGCCGGCAGCTTCTCGTTGGCCGGGAAGAAACGCGGCTCCAGGGTGATCGGAATGCCGAGATGGTCGCGCCAGCGCCGCAGCTCCATCATCCGATACGCCTGGCGTTGCGGCGATCGTTTCGGCAGCGGCAGGCCGCCGCTCGCTGGAAAGATCGTGCCGAAATCGACCGGCCAGATGCGCAAGTTGGCGCCGTGCTTGGCCGTCATCGCCTCGATGCGCGCGGCACCGAGATGCGTCCACGGCGAGTTCAGCGAGGCGTAGTAGTCCACATGCAGCGCCACGATCAAACCCTCACTTGTTCTGCCAATCGGGTTTGCGCTTCTCGGCGAAGGCTTTCGGCCCCTCGACGTAGTCCTGGCTCTCGGCGTTGGCCTTCTGCGCCGGATACGCCGTGCGCATCGCCTGTTCGAGCGAGGGCTCGTCGAGCCCCAAATATGCCGCCTGCTTGGACGCCCGCACCGCCATCGGCGAGCATTCCAGCACGAGTGCCGCCCAGCGCTTCGCACCCGCCAGCGCCTGACCCGCCGGCACGACTTCGTTGACGAAGCCGAGCTCCTTGCCCTCTTGTGCCGGCACCCGTCGTCCGGTCAGGATCATGCCCATCGCCTGCATGCGCGGGATCATGCGCGGCAGCCGGTGCACGCCGCCGGCGCCGGCGATCAGCCCGACGCGCGGCTCGGGCAACGCGAACACCGCGTTCTCGGATGCGATGATGATGTCGCAGGCTAGGGCGATCTCGAACCCGCCGCCCATCGCCACCCCGTTCACCGCGGCGATCAGCGGCTTTTCGAGATCGAAGCGCGAGGTGAGGCCGGCGAAGCCCGAGCGCACCGGCGGCCCGCGCCGGCCGGCGGCCTGCACCTTGAGGTCGTTGCCCGCCGAGAACGCGCGCTCGCCGGCACCGGTGACGATGCCGACCCAGAGATCATCGCGCGCCGCGAACTCATCCCACACCTGTTCGAGCTCCTGATGCGCGTCGCTGTGCAGCGCGTTCAGCACCTCGGGGCGGTTCAAAGTGACGATGCGCAGCCGACCCTCGTCCTCGACCTTGCAGAACCGATACTCCGTCATGGCGGTTTTCCTTCCCTGTCGTGCGTGCTGTCTCAGCCGATCACGCCCGCTTCGCGCATGGCGCGGATCTCGTCCTCGTTGTAGCCGGCCTGGCGCAGCACCGCCTCGCTGTGCTCGCCGACGGCAGGCGCCTGGCGGGGTGCGACCTTGTCGGCGCCCTCGATCCAGAACGGGCTGTTGACGGTGAGCAATGCGCTGTCCTCGAACGGCACCAGCGCGCCGCTCTCGCGCATCTGCGCGTCGTCGCGAATGTCATCCATCTCGCTGACGACGCCGAACACCAGGCCGTGGGCGTCGAGAATGGCGCGCCACTCGGCCAGTGGTCGACTGGCGAAGATCGCGTCGAGTGCCGCCAAGAGCGCGCCCGGGTGCCGAGCGCGATCCTCAACCGAGGCGAAACGGGGGTTGGCCAGCGTCTCGCTGTCGAGCGCGCGGCGAAAAACCTCCCAACGGCGCTGGTTCGGCACGATCGAGAGCAGCAGCCAGCGCCCATCGCCGCATTGGTAGTGGCTGCGCAGCGGCGCCGCGGTTTGCGAGCGATGCGGCTGGACCGCGACCGTCTCGCCGCACAGGGTCGCCTGCACCTGACAGCCGTTCGCCCACAGCCCGTTCATCAGCAGCGAGGAGCCGACCCGACCGCCGCGCCCGGTGCGCTCGCGCTGATACAACGCGGTGGCGATGGCGCCGTACAGCCCCATCGCGGAGGGATGGTCGCCCATGCCGGCGAGCGAGCGGGCCGGCGTCGCTTCCTCGCCGGCGCGCACAAGGTGCATCAACCCCGAGCGGGCCCACCAGGCGGTCGCGTCGAACCCCGGCTTGTCCGCTTCCGGCCCGGTCTCGCCATAGCCGGTGAACGAGGCATAGATCATGCGCTCGTTCAGCGGCGACAGGTCCTGGTAGGTGATGCGCAGTTGCCGCCGCACCGGCGGCGGGAAGTTGGTGATGAACACGTCGGCCTCGGCGATCAGCCGGCGCAGCACCGCCTGCCCGGCCTCGGTCGCGAGGTTCAGTGCCAGGCTGCGCTTGTTGCGCGCGTCGAGCACCCAGTTCGGGTTGACCGGATGGACGTAGCCGCGCGGCGACTGGGCGCGTGTGCGATACGGGTCGCCGGCGCCGGGCGGCTCGATCTTGATGACTTCGGCGCCGAAATCCGACATCACCGTGGCGGCGGCGGGTCCCGCGATGTAGCTGGCGCAGTCGATCACCTTCAGCCCATCGAACACACGCCCCGCCACGACCCTCGCCCTCCCGCGACCCCGCGCCGCAACACTCCGCCAAGCCATCCCGTGCGGCAAGCCCCGGTCGCTGGCTTGACAAGCGCGCGGCGCGGGCCGGGAATTGCCGTACTGGAGGTCGACGGACGCGACTCTCCGGACTGGAGGAGTGGACCATGAAGGCAACCCTGAACGATCGCGTGGTCGCCGAAAGCGACGACATCGTGGAATCTGGCGGCTACCGGTATTTCCCGGCCGGGTCGGTGCGGATGGAGATGCTGGAGAAGACGGAGAAAACGGAGTCCGATCGCGCCTGTCCGCACGGCGTGCAGTTCTACGACGTGCTGAATGACGGGCAGCGCCATCCGCGCGCGGCATGGTCGTACGAATCACCGCGCCCGTCCATGGCACAGGTGGGCGGACGCTTCGGCTTCTGGGAAGACGTCAAGGTCGGCTGAGCCGCCGGGCTCGCCATCTTGCACCAGACCGCGAGAACGCGACAATGCGCGCGCGAATGCAAGGGAGGAGCGCATCATGGCGCGGGTCGCGGTCATCACCGGCAGCAACGGACGCATCGGGCAGGCATCGTGCGTGCGGCTGGCGCGGGAAGGTTTGCTCGCGGTGGGTATCGACGTCGGTCTGTCGGCCGCGGGAAACTGGCCGCATTTCCAGTGCGACCTCGCCGATCTCGAGCAGATGCGTGAGACCTTCGCCAAAATCGAGAGCGAGCACGGGCTGGTCCGCGTGCTGTTCAACAATGCCGGCATCTACCATGACGGCACCGACTTCCTCGACGCCAGTCCGGACGGCTTCGACAGCACGTTCGACGTCAATATGCGCACGCCGTTCTTCGCCACCCAGCTGGTCGCCAAACGGCTGATCGCCTCGGACCAAACCGGCGCCATCGTCAACACGGCCTCGCTCGCCGGCCAGGCCGGCAGTGCCGTGGTCGATTACGGGGCGGCGAAGGCGGCGCTGATCAACTTCACTCGCAGTGCCGCGCGCGCGCTCGGGCCGCGCGGCATCCGCGTCAACGCGATCGCGCCCGGGCTGATCGACACGGCGATGGGCGCGCGCGTGGGCGAGGCCAGCCGGACGCGCATGCTGACACAGAGCGCGCTCCGGCGGATCGGCACGCCGGAGGAGATCGCCAACGTCGTGAACTTCCTCGCCAGCGACGAGTCGTCGTTCGTGACGGGTGCAACGATCGACGTGAACGGCGGCATCTGAGGCCAGCACTCGCCACGGGCCCGAGCTGGGCCGGCGGATGCCCGGCTCGGCCTATTTCAGCTCCTTGCCGGCAAGCTCGCCGTCGAGGAACTTGTTGGGCTTGAGAAAGAACGACAACACGAGCGCGCCGTTCGGAGCGCGCGCGACGTGCTGGTTGCCCGGCGGCCGCCAGACATAGTTGCCGCTGAGCACGGTGCCCTCCTCGTCCACGATGCTGCCCTCCAGCACGAAGGTCTGCTCGATCTCGACGTGCTCGTGGCGGGCAAGAGCCGTGTTCGGGGCCCAGCGGAACAACGCGGTCAGCAGCCCGGTCTCGGGCTCTTCGAGCAGCACCTTCATGTCGATCCCGGGGGTCGGGGTCGGCTTCCAGGGCAAGCTCGCTACGTCGACGTAGCGCGAATCCTGCGGTCCAAGACGGTCCTCGTCGGCAAGGAATGGCGTATGGGCGGGCATGGCGCGGCTCCGTTTCCAAAGGCGGCATAGCGTCACCGGTTCGCGTCGGAAGATCAACCGCCGCGCATGGATCACTCACTCACGGCGGACGCGGCGCCAGCGGCAAACTTGCAAATGGACAGGAAGCCTCGATTATCATTCCGCTCCACTCTTGCATCCGACAAGGCATCGACTTGGACAGCACCCTCGATCACCGCGCCGCCAGCATCCAACATCGGCCAAACCCGGCCGAGACGCGACGCCTCAAGCTGCTGTTCATGCACCCGAAAACCCTGGTGGATTCCTGGCCGCTGCCGGTCGACACGCTTGGCGAGATCGTGAAATATCCGAGCGCGGTCTACCCGATCCTCGCCGCCACCATCGCCGACCTGCCGGTCGACGTCGAGATCTTCGACGGTTACGTCTCGCGTGAAACTTTCGCCGGCTACAAGCGGCGGCTGCGATCCCCGGACATCATCGCCATCTCCTGCATGTCGCCGCTGAAGGCGCTCGACACGGAGCTGTCGATCAAGCTTGTCAAGCAGCTCAATCCGCGGGTTCGCATCATTGTCGGCGGCAATCACGCGACGGCCTGGCCCGAGCGCTGGCTTGCCGCCGGAGTCGATTTCGTCGTGGTCGGCGAGGGCGAAATCCCGTTCCGCAGCCTGATCGAGAAGTTGCTGGCCGGGAATACGTCGTATCATGAGGTGCCTAACTTGTATTGGAGTGAGGGCGGCGCGCCCCGCCGCTCCAGCGCGGCGCTTCCCGTCCACGACCTGAACGCCGCGCCGCTGCCGAAATGGGACGGCTTTGACCTGCGGCCCTACGGCATGGGACTGAGCCGGGGGCGCGGCGCCGCGGTGGAGATCTCGCGTGGCTGCCCGCATCGCTGCGACTTCTGCAACATCAACACGTTCTGGAGCTACAAGCAGCGCTACAAGACGGTCGAGCGGGTGATCGAGGAGCTGCGCCATCTGCGAGCGCGAGGCGTGCGGGAGTTCATCTTCACCGACGATAATTTCGGCGGCAACGAGCGTCACACCGTCGCACTGCTCCAGGCGATGATCGAACACAAGCTCGACCTGCGGTTCGGCTGCTTCCTGCGTGGTGACACGGTGCATCGCAACCCGGAATTCGCGGCGCTGGCCGCGCGAGCCGGGATGCGGTTCTGCATGATGGGCATCGAATCGCTCGATCCGTCCTGGCTGAAGCAGCACCGCAAGGGTGTCCGCGCGCCGGACGCGGTGCGGATGTACGGCTCGGTGTACGAGACTTTGCGCGCGCAAGGCATCTTCGTGGTCGGCCTGTTCATCTGTCCGCCCTCGGATCAGCCCGAGCCGGCCTCGGGTCTCGGAGGCGCCGGGGTGGTGTGCGACTATCGGCTATCGGCCGACCTCGTGGCGCTGCGGGGCAGCGGCATCTACGAGGAGCTTCAGCAGAAGGGCAGGGTCTCGAAGGACATGTTCTATCACGACTGGAGCCTGACCAGCATCGTCCTGGAGAACGGCGCCGCGCAGCGGATCCAGGGTTCGTTCGCCGATCTGCTGCGGGAAAATTTCTCCGCGTTTGCGTTGCGCTCGGCGGTCTCCCGCTCGTCGGTCGCGCGACGGTTTCGCTGGCGTCCGCTCGGCATCGTGCTCGAACGGCTGCTTTGCACGACGCGTGCCGACATGCGTTGCCATCGCCTCGCGCGCGCCGCTGAGCTTACGATGCAGCAGCGGCAGGACCGCATGGTGGCCGAGGTACTCGACCCGGGCACGGTGGAACGGATGGCGCGACGGCGCCGCTGGACCAGCCCGCTTTCGTTGCGCACCGGTCTGTGGTCGGGGACGCGCGTGCGGGTATCCAAGGCGGCTCGGACGGGATGACGACGCCACGTGCCGCCTGGCCGTTCACGTTGCCAACGATTGCATAGTGGCAACTTTGCCACACTCGAACGATAGTCCGCCGTCGAGGCCTTGTCGTTTTCGCCGGATTGCCAGCTATTTGTCGCCGGCCACTTCATAGAAGCGGCAGCGAGAACGTCGGGCGCTGTTTGGAGGACGATGGACGTGGAGATAGACACGGGCAGGCGGGTGACCGCCGAATTCTTCGGAACGTTCTGGCTTGTGTTCGGCGGCTGCGGAAGCGCGGTGCTGGCTGCCGCTTTTCCGGCGCTGGGCATCGGCTTTCTCGGAGTGGCGTTCGCATTCGGACTGACCGTGCTCAGCATGGCTTACGCCGTCGGTCACATATCTGGCGGGCACTTCAATCCGGCGGTGACGGTCGGCCTCTGGGCGTCGGGACACTGCGCGAACAAGCACGTCGTTCCCTACATCGTCGCCCAGGTAGTTGGCGCTGTCGTCGCCGCGTTCGTGCTTTGGGAGATCGCGTCGGGCAAGCCGGGCTGGACGCCGGACGGGTTCGCATCGAACGGCTATGGCGATCTTAGCCCCGGCAAATACAGCCTGGCGGCGTGTTTCGTGACCGAGATCGTGATGACGTTCTTCTTCCTGTTCATCATTATCGGCACAACGTCGAAAGGTGCGGCCACAGGATTCGCCGGCATTCCGATCGGGCTCGCGCTTACCCTGATCCATCTTGTCTCGATTCCCGTAACGAACACCTCGGTCAATCCGGCCCGCAGCACGGGACCCGCGCTGTTCGCGGGGGGCGCCTATATCGGCCAGCTCTGGCTGTTCTGGGTCGCGCCATTGGTGGGCGCGGCCATCGCTGGCTTTCTGACCCGCTGGATGTACGCGCCAGAAAAGATCGTTGGCACCATCGTCATCGAGGAGCGGCAAGTAGCACCGTAACCCGAGTGCGCTGGCTAAAGTCGCGCCAGCAACTCCTCCTTCTTGGCGGTAAATTCCTCGTCGGTGAGGATGCCCCGGCTGTGCAACTCGGCGAGCTTTTCGATGCTCGCCAGCACGCCGCCCTGTCCCGCGGGCGCCGGCGCTGCCGCTGCATCCGGGCCCGCTTCGGCCCGCGCCGGCGAGGCGGCGGAACGCTCGGCGCTCACCACCGGCAGCCGCTCGACTTCCACGGTCCCGTGCTGGCTGGTGAACGCCAGGGTGCCGCCGGTCGATTGCTGTTGCGACACGCCACCGATCTGATGCTCGCCGGTGTCATACACGCTCACCCGACCGTCGCGCTGGATCGCCAGTCGGCGTGGGCCGGCGAAATAGGCGTAGCGCACCCCGTTCTGCGCGCCGCTGCTGTTCGGGCGTCCGAGTTCGCCCGGCCACCAGTCGTTCGGCACACCCGCGCCGCCGCCCACGAACAAGCTCGGGCCTCCCGCCGAGGCACCGCCGACGTGCAGCGGCTCGGCGCCTGGTCCCGGCGGCACGCCCAAGCTCTGCGACTGGAGATTGATCCCCCGGACCAGACCAGGCTCCCGCGCGAGTAGCGCCGCGAGATCGTTGCACAACGCATCGACCCGGGCTTTCAGACCGTGGTCGGACAGGGTGCCGACCATCGTCATGCCGCCGCGCATCCACTGGCCCGAGCCGCCGAACTCGGCGTGCGCGAACTGCGCCATGCCGCCACCGCTGGCGATCAGCGCGTCCATTATGGTGGCGGCCGCTTCCGGGCCGAAGCCGTGGCGGCGGGCGATCTCGTCGAGCGCCAAGCGACCGGATGGGGAAAGTTCTGGCATTGGCGCTATGTCCTCGCCGTCAAGCTCAGCAGTCCTGAACGCCGTCCAGCAGCCAGGTTTCCGCCACGCGCAACCCGCGCACCCGGATGCCGCTGTCGAGCATGGCCGTGTAGCTTGCGTGGTGGTGGCCATGCACGATCAGCCGCGCCCCGGCCGCCGCTGCCAGCGCGCCGATCGCCGGGGTCCCGTGCTTGTGCGATTCCGGCGCCTCGTGGCTCACCAGCACGTCGAAACGCTGCGCCGCCAGGGCGGCGAAATCCTCGGGAAAGATCGTGTCGCGGTGCCATAGCGGCAGCCCGTCGCGCCACGCCTCGCCCGGACGCAGGGCGGCGAAGAAGGCGGCACGGGTGGCATATTGCGGCGGGTCGGTCTCGGCCTTCTCGCTGACCGTCGCGGGCGACCAGACCCTCGGCTTGAACACGCCGCCGAGACCGGCGATCCGCACGCCGCGCAAGGTGACCACCCGCCCGCCGATATCGCCCTCGGGGTGGTCGCCGGCCAGGTTGTCGTAACGCTGTTCGGTGTCGGCGTCATGGTTGCCCATGATCCAGTATACTTGCCAGCCGGCGCCGAACACGGACGCCAGCACGGTCCGCAGTGGCGCGTGGTCGAGGTCCTGGTCGCCGAGCAGAATCAGGCAACCCGGCGGCAGGCTGGCGCAGGCACGCAGGATTGGCTCGTAGACGCCGTGCGGGTCGCCGGCGAACAGGATGGGACATGACATTGCGTGCTACCCTTAGCCGCACCCGTGGACCGCGTCGACGCGATGGAACGATCTCGCTCCGATCCGGTTGAATGTCGGATTTCTCAGCGAGCCCTCCCGATGCGCCATGCCGTGAACATCAAGCTGGACCTTCTGGTCGCCGCTGCCCTCACCGGGATTGCCCTGCTGACCGCGGGCAACCGTGGTCGGCCGGCGCCGCGCGCTCCGGCCAAGCCCGCCACTCCCGACGCGAGCCTCGCCGCCTTGCGCCAGCGACTGACCACCGATCGGGAGGGCGGCCGCTCGGTCGAGCGGGAGCGGGCAAGCCACGGCCGCGCCGGCCAGTGGCAGCGAGTGGGCCAGCAAGGGCGCGAGCAAGGGCGCCAGCATGGGCGGGATGCCACCACCCCAAGCGAGATCCCGGCCCGCGGCTGGTGGCAGATCGGCAAGCGGGTCTTCGCCAACGTCTCGGAACACCGGCTGATGTCGGAGGCGGCGGGCGTCACGTTCTTCGGCTTGCTGGCGCTGTTTCCCGCGCTCGCGGCGCTGGTCTCGCTCTATGGGCTGGTCGCCGACCCCGCCACCGTGTCGGACCAGCTCAAGGCGATGCAGGGGCTGGTCCCGGGCGGCGGCATGGACATCATCGGCGATCAGCTCAAGCGGGTCACCGCCACCAGCGGCGGAGCCCTGGGCTTCGGCGCCATCTTCGGCTTGCTGCTGGCCCTGTGGAGTGCGAATGGCGGCACGAAGTCGATCTGCGACTCGCTCAACGTGGTCTACGAGGAGGAGGAGAAGCGCAGCTTCCTACGCCGCACCCTGCTCACCTTGGCGATCACCCTCGGCGCGCTGCTGTTTGTCATCATCGCCTTGGTCACGGTGGTCGTGCTGCCGATCGCGCTGAATTTCGTCGGCCTGAGCGGCATCGGGGAAATTCTGCTGCGGCTGGCGCGATGGCCGATCCTGCTGGTGGTGGTCGCGATAGGGCTGGCGGTGATCTACCGCTTCGGACCGAGCCGCGACGAGCCGCGTTGGCGCTGGGTGAGTTGGGGTGGCATGATTGCGGCCGTCCTTTGGGTGCTCGTCTCGGCGGGCTTCTCCTATTACGTCTCGAATTTTGGCAGCTACAACAAGACCTACGGCTCGCTCGGCGCGGTGGTCGGGTTCATGACCTGGATCTGGATCTCGACGATCGTGATTCTGATCGGCGCCGAGATCGACGCCGAGATGGAGCACCAGACCGCGCGCGACACGACGAAGGGGCCGGAGAAGCCTTTGGGAATGCGCGGCGCCACGATGGCGGACGAGGTGGCGGGTTGAGCGAGGCGGCGCGAGGGTCTGGGAAGCGCTAATAACAATAGTTGACACCATGGGTAACAGAGGCGTATACACTCCGCCCATGTCCCCAGCCCCCTCCGCCCCAACCGGCTTGATGTGCCGCTTCGGCCTGCTCGTCGAGCGGCTGAGGTGGACGCTCGCCGATTGGGTCGACCGGAACCCCCGGAACCGCGACGTGCTGGGGCCGCTTGCCTTGCTGCTGTGGAAGTACTTGCAGCGCACGACGCGGCGCCTCGCCGCGCTGCATGCGCAGTTCGCCGCCGGGACGCTTGCGCCGCGCAAGGACCGGGCGCCGCGCCGGGCAGCCGAGCCGGCCGAGTCGACACCACCCGAGCGGTCGAAGCTGCCGGGCGGGCCGGTGCTGGCGCGGTTCGGCGCCGGGTATCTCGGCGCCTGGCTGCTGGCGCTGGTCGAGGATGCGGAGATGCAGGCGCTGCTCGCAGCGTCGCCGCAAGCGGGTCGGCTGCTGCGCCCGCTGTGGCGGCGGCTGACCAACGATCCGCTGCCCGCGCCGCTGCGGCTGCCGCCGAAGCCGCCGCGTTCGGAGCCACCGCTCGCTCCGGCGGCGCTCGCCGAAGTGCCGCCCGATGCAATCCCCCCAGCCCCGGCTCACATCTCATCCCAAGTCCCGTCGCACCGTCGCCGGGCCGTGTCTGTCAAGCCGCCGGGTTCCCTGCCACCCTGGCCACCGCCGCTTTTTCGAGCCTGACGCGTCGCCCACTTTGGCGTGTCCATAACGTTCCGATCCCAAAATAAAATAGCCCTTTGCAGTCCGATCGTCGTAGCCGCCTTCCTAAACCGGGATTGGGCGCTGTTGGTGCGCGCGGCCCGCCCGCGCCGTATCCTCCCGATTGCCCGCGATCACGCGCACGCCCTCATCAAGCTTGGCGGCGACGTTCTCCGGAGTGGCACTTTCCAGGAAAGCGATGCCAGACGCACGACAGGCGGCGAATACCCGCTCGCGAGCGGCTTGCATCTCCGGCGGGTAGGGGTCGCGCTGCAATTCCACGTAGCCGAGCGAGAGGCCGAGATCGCCGGGGCCGAGTTCGGCGAAGCCAAGCCCCGGCACGGCGAGGATCGCCTCGCATTGCGCGATCCCCTCCGGGCTCTCGAGCTTGACGCCAAGCAGCAGTTCCCCCGCCGGGTTGAGCGGCCACGGGTCGCAGCGGCGGAGATACTCTTCTGATGTGAGGCCCCAGACCGGGGACGCCGTCGTCTCCGACCCGCGTCCGCGGGTGCCGATGCCCAGCGGATTGGCCATACCCCTCGGGGCGCCCCGCAGTCGCGCAACGGGGGACGGCAGGGCGGGGTCGACACCTTCCACCTGATGCGGATAGCGGCAGGATTCGACGAACGCCCGCACCGCGTCCGCGCTCTCGGCCTGGCACAGCAGCACGCCATGCACGCCACGCCCGAGGATCTGGCGAAACTGCCAGGCATTGAACCGCACATTGGCCGCATCCGTGCCGTTCACCGGTGCCTCGACCACCACCGCCGGCGTGCGGTGGCCGGAGCGTGTCGGCCCGCCGGCGACCATGCCGCGCATGTAGTCGGCGAGCCCGGTCATGTCGAACGCGCCGTGTTCCATGCCGATATTGATGTAGTCGGCCCAGCCGGCGGCATCCTGGCGTCCCTGCTCGAACGTCAGCACATGGCCGCTATGGCCGCCGTCGTAGTAGATCGCCTGGCCTTGCTCGAGCAGTTCGATCGCGCGGTTGATCCGCTGGGCCACCACCTGTCTCCCCCGGCTGCGGTGACAGTCTGCATCGTTCAAACGCTTACGGCGATCTGGAGCAGCGGAAAAATGTTCCGCTCCGGTCTCGCTATGATAAAACCTCGCCCGAGCGCCGGGTTAGCACAGCGGTAGTGCAGCGGTTTTGTAAACCGAAGGTCGGAGGTTCAAATCCTTCACCCGGCACCATCTGACCAGGGTCCAGCCCGAAGCCCGCCCTCGGCCTCGAAATAGTCCGGCCCGATCGGCACCTTGCCGCCGCCGCCAGGGATGTCGAGCACGTAGGTCGGCCAGGCCAGACCCGTCACCGGGCCGCGCAGGCCCGCGAGCAGCCGGCGCCCCTCCTCGATCGGCACGTGGAACCGCGACGTCCCCGGCGCGGCGTCGAGCTGGTGCAAGTAGTACGGCTTCACCCGCGCGGCCACCATCGCGCGGAACAGCGCCTCGAGTGCGGCCGTGCTGTCGTTCACGCCACGCAGCAGCACCGACTGGCCGAGCACCGGGATGGCGCCTGCCTGCAATGTCCGGATCGCGACGCGCGCCGCATCGGTGATCTCGCGCGCGTGGTTGGCGTGCAGCACCACCCACATCGCCTTTTCGGTCGCCAGGGCGTCGCGCAGCGCCGGGGTGACGCGCGCGGGGTCGGCCACCGGGACGCGCGTGTGCACTCGCAGAATGTCCACGTGCGGGATCGCCGACAGCGCCGCGACGATCGCCCCGAGCCGGCGTGGCGAGAGCATCAGCGGGTCGCCGCCGGTGAGGATGACCTCGCGGATCGCCGGTCGCGCCCGCAACCAGGCAAACGCGGCCTCCAGCTCGGTCGCGGTCAGCAGTCCCTCGTCCGGGCCGACATGCTCGCGGCGAAAGCAGAACCGGCAATACACCGGGCAGACCAGCAGCGGCTTGAGCAGCGCGCGGTCGGGGTAGCGGTGGACGATGCCCTTCACCGGCGAGAGCGCGTCGTCGCCGATCGGGTCGGCGCGCTCGTGCGGCGCGATGAGCAGCTCGGCCGGGTCGGGAATGAACTGGCGACCGATCGGGTCGTCCGGCGTCTCGATCAGCGTGCGCAGCGCCGGCGGGATCGCGACCGCATAGCGTTCGCCGACCGCGCCCAAAGCCTGCAGCGCCGTCTCCGGCGCGAGCCCGGCGGCGATCAGTTCTTCGGCGCGGCGCAGCGTCCGCCGGGTCATGCGCCTCGCATCCCCCCCGTTGCCCAACACAGTCCCTCCTTGCGGCATTCCGCCTCTCGCACCCAATGTAGGCTTTGCACAAGGGGAACGCCTGTCGCGGCGTTCTGGACAAGGGGAACCAAGGGAATGGCGCTCACGCTCAACATCATCATTGCCAGCACGCGGCCCGGCCGCGTCGGCGCGACAGTGGGCAAGTGGTTCCACCAGGCCGCCGTCGAGAACGGCAAGTTCGAGCCGGTGCTGGTCGATCTCGCCGAGGTCAACCTGCCGATGTTCGACGAGCCCGAACACCCGGCGCGGCAGCTCTACAAGCACGAGCACACCAAGCGCTGGGCCGCGTCGGTCAAGTCGGCCGACGCCTTCGTGTTCGTCACGCCCGAATACAATTTTGGCCCGCCACCGCCGCTGCTGAACGCGCTGAATTACGTCTACCAGGAGTGGAACTACGCGCCTGCGGGCTTCGTCAGCTACGGCGGTGTCTCCGGCGGCATGCGCGCCGTGCAGGTGGAGAAATTGACCCTCACCACGCTCAAGATGATGCCGATCACCGACGCGGTGGTGATCCCGATGGTGGCGCAGCATCTCGACAAGGACCGGGTCTTTTCGCCGACCGACCTGCACAAGAGCTCGGCGAACGCGATGCTGGACGAGCTGCATCGCTGGGCCGACGCATTGCGGCCGCTGCGCGCGACGAAGAAGACGTAGGCGAGCAGCGGCTGGCGTGCTTGCCCCATGCCGAACCCCGTCTGGCACCCGGAAAGCCTCGCCGCCCGCCTGCCGTTCCTGCGTCGGCGCGCCCTGCTGACCCAGGCGACGCGCAGCTGCTTCGCGGCGCGCGGCTATACCGAGGTGGAGACGCCGTACGCGGTGCCGGCGCCGGGGGAGGAGGTGCATCTGCGCGCAGTCCGGGCCGGTCGGGAACACCCGGATGGCAGGCGGGAGGCGCTTTGGCTGCACACCAGCCCGGAATTCGCCATGAAGCGGCTGCTGGTGGCGCAAGCGGGGCCGATCTTCCAGCTTGCCCGGGTGTGGCGGGACGGCGAGGGCAGCGCCCGCCACGCGCCGGAATTCACCATGCTGGAGTGGTATCGGCCGGGTGCCGGGATGTCCGAGTTGATGGACGAGGTCGAGCATCTCCTGCGCAGCGTGCTGCCCGTCGGGGTCGCGAGCAACGGTGTCGCTACCGATCTCGGCCGGTTCGATCGGCTGACCGTGGCGGCGGCGTTCGAGCGCTACGTCGGCGCCGACGTGCTCGCGACCGAGGGTGACGCGGCAGCGCTCGCCGCGCAGGCGGGAGCAACCCTGCGGGTGGGCGAGGGCTGGGAAGACCTGTTCTTCCGCCTGCTGCTCGATCGGATCGAGCCGCGGATCGGCCGCGACCACCCCACCTTCCTCACCCACTGGCCCGCCTCGCAGGCCGCGCTGGCGCGGCGCGACCCGTCCGACCCGCGCGTTGCCGAGCGTTTCGAGCTGTTCGTCTGTGGCATCGAGCTGGCCAACGCCTTTGTCGAGCTGACCGACCCGATCGAGCAGCGTGCCCGTTTCATGCACGATCGCGCCCGACGCCACGCGCTGGGCGGGCCGGATTGGCCGCTCGACGAGGATTTCCTCGCCGCGCTGGAATTCGGCATGCCGCCGGCGGCGGGCGTCGCGCTTGGCTTCGACCGCCTGGCGATGATCGCATCCGGCGCCCAGCGGATCGGACAGGTGCTGTGGTTGCCGCCTGTCGACCTTGCCTGAACCGCCGTCTCGCGCGTTGCATGCAGCAACGCCGCTCAAGCCGAGGTAAGTTCCCCATGCGCCGATCCGTGCTGCTCGTTGTTCTCGTCCTGGCCGGGTGCGTGGTGGGCCCGGACCGGCGCGTGGTGCTGTCGCGCTTCATCGGCGCGGATGAGGCAACGCTGGTCCAGGGGCTGGGCGTGCCGAACCGCACCTACACGGCGAATGGCATCAAGTTCCTCGCCTACACCGAGCGGCGCACCGAATACCTGCCGCCGCCGATCTCCCCCTTCGGCTGGGGAGGCTATGGTTACGGATACGGCTATGGCTACGGCTGGTATCCGCCATACTCGCCGACGGTGGTGCAGTACGGCTGCGAGACGACGTTCGAGGTCGTCGAAGGCCGGGTGCGCTCATTCAGCCTGCGCGGCAATGCTTGCGGCTAACTTAGTGCGGCCGCATGTCGTTGTTGACGCGGTGGTCCCCGCTTAGCCAGCGCGCCAGGTCGGCGTGTGCGGCTTCGCGCTGCCGCGCGTCGATCGCGGCGGCGTCCGGCGGGTCGACGGTGAACTCGACCGCCAGCCCGTCGGGCGACGTGCAGTAGCAGGACTGGCAGAACCCGTGGTCGCGCTCGCGGATCGGTAGGCCCGCCTTGGTGACGCGGGCGACGATCTCGTCATACGTGGCCTGGCCGACCTTGAACGCGACATGGTCGAAATTGGCCACTTCTGGCGGCTTCGCGGCGATGGTGAGGCGATACACGTCCGCGTCGGCGAACTGGAAGAACGCCAGCGCGCCGCCATCCGCCATCGCGAAGAAGGTGTGGCACATCGCGGTCGCTCGCCCCTGCACCTCGGTCTGCTCGCACCAGGTCGCAACCAGCGGGATACCGAGGACGTCCTCGAAGAAGTGCCGGTTCGGCTCATGATCGCGCACCACATAGGCGTGATGGTGCAAGCGTTCGGGTAGTTCAGCCAGGAGGGCGGGCTTGCTCGTGGCGACGGTGCCCTCGGGTGCCATGGCGTCTCTCCCCAGTTCTTTGACTACGGGACGAGAATGCTCCCGGCCGTGGCGCGCCGGCAAGCGTCAGCCCTCTTGCGCGGCACGTATTGCTTGGTTGAGGGCACTCACGCCCGCGCCGGGCCCGTTCGGATGGAACCAGACCGCGCCAACAACGGCGAGGAAGTCCGCACCGGCCCGAACCAGCGGCGCGCAGTTCTCCGCCGTGATGCCGCCGATCGCGCAGCATGGCAGCGCCATCAGCTCGGACCACCACTCGACGATGGCCAATTCGGCGCGTCGCGTCGTTGCCTTGGTGCCGCTCGGGTAGAACGCGCCGAACGCCACGTAGTCGGCGCCGTCCTCGCCGGCCTGCATCGCGAGATCACGGCTCTCGTGACAGGTCACGCCGAGCATCAGGTCGGGACCGATCATCCGTCGTGCGTCGCGCGCCGGCGTGTCGTCCTGGCCGACATGCACGCCGTCGCACCCCGAGCCGCGCACCAGGTCAACGCGATCGTTCAGCAGAAACGCCACGTCACGGGACTGCGCAACCGGGCGGAGCGCGTCGATCGCCCGCCGCCAGCTATCGTCGTCGGCGTCCTTCAGGCGCAGCTGCACTGCCGCGACATCGCCCGCGTCGAGCGCTGCCGCCAGCAGATCACGGAACGCCGACGGCTCGAACGCGGGCGGGGTGACGAGGTAGAGCCGGCACCCCCCCTCCGAGGTCGAGTCGCTCATCCCTGCCGGTCAGGCCTTGCTGGCGTAGATGTCGATGATCTTGTTCAGCAGATCGAGCGCCTCGGCCTTCGGTCGCTGGAACGTGTTGCGCCCGATGATCGCGCCGTTGGCGCCGCCGTCGCGCAGGCCGCGGATCTCCTCGAGCAGCGCGTCGGCGTCGCCCCGGTTCTCGCCGCCGGAGAACACCACGAGCCGCCTTCCGCCGAAGCAAGCCTGCACCACGTGGCGCACCCGATCGGCCATCGTCTCCATCGGAATGCGGTTCTGCTCATACGTCTTCTTCGCCGCGTCGAGGCTGACATTCGCGGTGGGCGGCTTGACCTTGATGATGTGAGCGCCGAGCAGCGCCGCCATGTGCGCGGCGTAGGCGCAGATGTCGAGCGCGGTCTCCGCCGTCTTGTCGAGATTGGGCCCGCGCGGATAGCTCCAGACCACCACGGCGAGACCGGAGGACTTGGCTTCCTCGGCGAGCTCGCGCAGCTCCTCCATCTGCTCGAACTGATAGTCGCTGCCGGGGTAGATGGTGAAGCCGATCGCGGCGCAGCCGAGGCGCAGCGCGTCGGCCACGCTGCCGGTCACCGCCTGGTCCTTCTCGGTCGCCAGGCTGTTGCTGCTGTTCAGCTTGAGGATGGTCGGGATCGACCCGGCATAGGTGTCCGCCCCGGCCTCGATCATACCGAGCGGCGCGGCATAGGCGTTGAGCCCGGCCTCGATGGCGATCTGGAAGTGGTAGTGCGGGTCATAGGCGGCCGGGTTCGGCGCGAAGCTGCGGGCGGGGCCATGCTCGAAGCCCTGGTCAACCGGCAGGATCACCATCTTGCCGGTGCCGCTGAGGCGACCCTGCATGAGGATCCAGGCGAGCTTGCTCTTGGTGCCGGGATTGTCGCTCTCGTAATTGTCGAGGATGTGCTTGACCGTCTCGGTGATCCGCATGTGCCCGCCCTCCATGGATCGACGCCTGTCGAAAGAAAGCGCGTGGTAGCCCAGGGCCGTGCGGCTGTCACGCTGAAGCCAGCCAAGCCGCGAGCCGCCGTGTCGCTCCGCGCACAGCGAGGTCGAGCGCGGGAGGGCGGTTGGCCAGCAAGGTGCAGCCCCGCGCGTGAGCGATTGCCGCGACCGCCGCGAACCCCGGCGTCTCGGCGGCGAGCACGAGGCCCGCTTGCCCGACGCGGATGGCAGCGAGGGCAAGGCCGGCCGCGTCGGCGCAATCGAGCAGGTCGGCGACCGGGACCGCCGGGTGCGCGGCGGTCGCCTGCCCGACCAGCTCGCGCCACCACAGGCAGCCGGCGTAGAGGGCGGCGCCAGATCCTGAGAGCAGGGTGACTGGATGGCCAGGGGTGAGCGCCGCCGTGGCGTCGTCCATCCCGTGCACCACCACGGCCGGAGCCAATTTCGTGGGGGCCAGTCTCACGCTTGACGTCCACGGGGTGACGCGTCTTGAGTGCGGGCGCTCGTCAAGGGAGTGTCCGGGGGGCCCAGCCATGAGTGATGAGAGCGAGGACGCCGCCTCGGATTCCGCGCGGCTGGAGGCAGCGCTCGACCGGATCGCGCGGGCGACGGCCCGGCTCGGGTCGATCTCGGAAGGTGGCAGCGGCGCGCAAGATGCTATTGTCGCTTCCCAGGTGGCGGCCCGACTCGATTCGCTGATCGCGCGCTTGCGGGCGACATTGGGCGATGTGGCCTGATTCGAAACGGAACGGGGTTTTCTTGATGGCTCAGGTGACCATTCGCATCAACGGCTACTCTTATACTCTAGGCTGCGCCGACGGGCAGGAGAGCCATCTCGAGGCGATGGCGGCCGAGATCGAGCGGCGGGTGGAGCGCCTGAAGACGGCGTCCGGGCCTGCCGGCGAATCACGACTGCTGGTGCTCTCCGCGCTGATGCTGGCCGATGAATTGCACGACCGAAAGCGCGACCTCGAGGAGGTGCGCCGGCAGTTCGACGAGGTTCGCAAGCAGGTTGCGCGGCTCGAATCCTCCCCGGTGAGCGAGGACCCGAAGCTCGGGCGGCGGCTGGGCAAGCTGGCTCGCCGCGCGGAAGAGATTGCAGCCGGGCTCGAGCATCCCTAAGTTGTTTCCTGCGGGGCTGCCCGGTGCGTCAGGCAATTCATCCCCGGGGCCAGTAAGCATCCTCTCGGGGGCTGGCTCTGTCGTGGCCCTGGTCACGGTATCTGGCGCCCACCTGCAACAGCAGGCTCTGGGAGGGTGAGACGCCAACGGCCATGGCGGCTCCGCACTTTTCACCCCCGGATCTCGTCGACGCCAAGCGAACCGCGCGAGCGGCTGCTTTGGTCGCCCGGGCGCGGTGTGATCCCGCGTGGGGTGCCTCTCTGGCAGAACACGTCATTGCCCATCACCCGCCGCCGCCGGGCGCGGTTGTCGCGGGCTTTCTGCCACTAGCCGGCGAGATCGACCTGCTGCCGCTCCTGCGCGCACTGCTCGAGCGCGGCCACGAACTGGTGCTGCCGGTAACGCCGCCGCGCGGCCAGCCGCTGAGTTTCCGCCTATGGCGCCCGGACGATCCGATGGAGGTAGAACGGTTCGGCACGCGGCGGCCGACCGGGGCGGAGCGGGTGCCCGACTTTCTGCTCGTCCCGTTACTCGCCTTTGACCGGCGCGGGCACCGGCTAGGCTACGGTGCGGGCTATTACGATCGGACCCTGGCCGGCTTGCCGCACGCCGGCCGGCTCGGCTGCGCTTTCGCCGCGCAGGAAATGGACGTGGTGCCCGCCGGCCCGCATGATGTGCGGCTTCCCGCCGTCGCCACCGAGCGCGGCATCATCAGCTGCGAGATCGAGATGTAGGATGCGCATCCTGTTCCTGGGCGACGCGGTTGGCCGCACCGGCCGCGAGGCGATCGGCGCCGCGCTACCTGGGCTGCGGCGGCGGTTGGCGATCGATCTCGCAGTGGTGAACGCCGAGAACGCCTCGCATGGTTTCGGGCTCACCCCGGACATGAGTGCCGCGCTGTTCGCCGCCGGCGCCGACGTGATCACGCTCGGCAACCACGCCTGGGATCGGCGCGAGATCATCCCGGCCATCGCCGAAACCCCTCGACTGATCCGACCGCTGAACTTTCCGCCAGGCACGCCGGGTGCGGGGAGTGTCGTCGTCGAGGTGTCCGGCGGCCGACGCGCGCTGGTGCTCAACGCGATGGGCCGGCTGTTCATGGACCCGCTCGATTGCCCGTTCCGTGGCACCGCCGAGGTGCTCGGCAAGCATCGGCTCGGCGGCACCGTGCAAGCGATCGTGGCGGATTTCCACGCCGAGGCGACCAGCGAGAAGATGGCCTACGGCCATTCCTTCGACGGCAGCGTGTCACTGGTCGTCGGCACCCACACGCACTGCCCCTCGGCCGACCACATGGTGCTGCCCGGCGGCACCGCGTTCATGTCCGATGCCGGCATGTGCGGCGACTACGACAGCGTGATCGGCATGGGCAAGGAGGGGGCCGCGTCCCGTTTCTGGCGCAAGATGCCGGGCGAGCGCCTGGCGCCCGCAGAAGGCGAGGCGACGGTGTGCGGCGTGTTCGTCGAGACCGACGACTCGACCGGCCTGGCTCGGCGGATCGAGCCGCTGCGCCAAGGCGGGCGATTGTCGCAGACGATGCCTCTCGTCGAATAGGCGCGGTTCGGCGTATTATCACCTGCATGACGACCATGATCGCCGAGGTGTACGAGGCATTCATCGCGGCCGGGACGCCCGAGGACAAGGCACGGGCCGCAGCCAAGGCGGTCGCCGATTACGAAGTTCGCTTTTCCCGGCTGGAGACTGATCTGACGGTTCTGAAGTGGATGACGGGCACCATCGTGGCCGGCGTCGGCGCTTTGATCATCAAGTCCTTCTTCGTGTAGCACGCGGATCGCGCAGCGACCGACGGGACGACCGGGCCATGGCCGGACATTCGCAGTTCAAGAACATCATGCACCGCAAGGGTGCGCAGGACGCGCGGCGGGCGCGGCAGTTCGCCAAGCTGATCCGCGAGATCACCGTCGCTGCCCGGGCCGGCCTGCCCGATCCGGGATCGAACCCGCGACTGCGAGCGGCGATCACGGCCGCGCGCCAGGTCAACATGCCGCGCGACACGATCGATCGGGCGATCAAGAAAGCCGCCGGCGCGGGTGGCGGGGATGACTACGCGGAGGTGCGCTACGAGGGCTACGGTCCGGCCGGCGTCGCGATCATCGTCGAGGCGCTGACCGACAATCGCAACCGCACCGCCTCCGATATCCGGGCGGCGTTCTCCAAGCATGGCGGCGCGCTCGGCGAGACCAATTCTGTGGCGTTCCTGTTCGAGCGGCTTGGCGTGGTGCGTTACCCGCCGGCGGCGGCCAGCGTCGACGACATGCTGGAGGCCGCGATCGAGGCGGGCGCGGCCAATGCCGAGAGCGACGGCGAGGCGCACGAGGTGACCGCGACGGTCGACGATTTCTTCGCCGTGCGCGACGCGCTCGAAAGCCGCTTCGGCCCGCCGGACTCGGCCAGGCTGGACTGGCGGCCGACCACTTCGATCACCCTGGACGAGGAGCGCGCCGCCGCGCTGCTCAAGCTGGTCGACGCGCTCGACGACAATGACGATGTGCAGAGCGTCTACGCCAACTTCGACATACCCGACGCGGTGATGCAGAAGCTCTCCACCTGAGACCGACCGCGAATCGGAGGTGGAGAGATTGGTCACGCTGCTGGGCGTCGATCCCGGCCTGCGCTGCACCGGCTGGGGCGTGATCGTGGCGGATGGCAGTCGCCTGCGCCACATCGCCGACGGCGTGATCGCGACCGACAGCGAGGCCAGCGTGCCGGACCGGCTGAAGGTGCTGCATGACGCCCTTGCCAGCCTGCTCGCGGCGCACCAGCCAGACGAGGCGGCGGTCGAGGAGACCTACGTGAACCGCAACGGCGCGGCGACGCTCAAGCTCGGCTACGCGCGCGGCGTGGCGTTGCTGGCGCCGGCCCTGCTCGGCATCCCGGTGGTCGAATACGCCGCCAAATCGGTCAAGCTGGCGGTGGTCGGCACCGGCGGGGCGGCCAAGGAGCAGGTGCAGGCGATGGTGCGCCGGCTGCTGCCCGGGGCGGAGCTGCGCCGGGCTGACGCGGCCGACGCGCTGGCGGTCGCGATCTGCCATGCCCATCACCGGGCCAGCCGCCTCGCCTGGTCGGCCGGAAGGCGGACCGGGTGATCGCCAAGCTCACCGGCCGGGTCGACGGGCTGGAGGAGGGGCGCTGCGTGCTCGACGTGAACGGCGTCGGCTATCTGGTGCACGCGTCCACCCGGACCTTGGCGGCGCTGCCGTCGCCCCCCGCCTTGGCGAGCCTGCTGGTCGAGACCCAGGTGCGGGAGGACGCGATCACCCTGTATGGCTTCGCCGACCCGGCCGAGCGTGACTGGTTCCGGCTGCTGACCACCTTGCAGGGCGTCGGCGCACGGGTGGCGCTCGGCATCCTCTCCGCGATGTCGCCGCGCGACCTGATCGGCGCCATCGCGGCCGGCGACCGGGCAAGCCTGACGCGCGCGCCCGGCGTCGGCGCCCGGCTCGCCGTGCGCATCCTGACCGAGCTGCGGGAGAAGGCCGGGGCGATGCCGACCTCGGGCGGGACGGTGCTCGCGCCGACGCCGCCGCCCGGGCCGGCGCAGGATGCGCTCTCGGCGCTGGTCAATCTCGGCTATCGCAGGCAGGAAGCGCAGCCCGTCGTCACCCGGATCGCCGAGCGGCTCGGCGAGGGCGCCGGCGTGGACGCGGTGATCCGCGACAGCCTGCGCGAGCTGGCGCAAAGCGGCGCGCGGTGAGCGGGGACGCCGACAACGAGGGGCGCACCGTCTCGCCGGCCCGCGCTTGGGAGGACGCCGCCGAGGCGAGCCTGCGGCCGCAGACCCTGCGCGAGTTCATCGGCCAGAGGGCAAGCCGGGAGAACCTCGCCGTGTTCATCGAGGCGGCGCGCGGCCGGGGCGAAGCGCTCGACCATGTGCTGCTGCACGGCCCGCCCGGCCTCGGCAAGACCACCCTGGCACAGATCGTCGCGCGCGAGCTCGGGGTCGGCTTCCGCGCCACCTCTGGCCCGGTGATCCAGCGCGCCGGCGACCTCGCCGCCATCCTGACCAACTTGCAGCCGCGTGATGTGCTGTTCATCGACGAGATCCACCGACTTCAGCCTGCCATCGAGGAGGTGCTGTATCCGGCGATGGAGGATTTCCAGCTCGACCTGATCATCGGCGAGGGGCCCGGCGCGCGCAGCGTGCGGATCGACCTGCCGCCGTTCACCCTGGTGGGCGCCACCACCCGCGCGGGCCTGCTGGCGACGCCCCTGCGCGACCGATTCGGCATCCCGCTGCGGCTGGTGTTCTACACGCCCGAGGAGCTCGAGCTGATCGTGGCGCGTGGCGCGGAAAAGCTCGGCTTCCGGCTGACCGGCGACGGCGCTGCCGAGATCGCCCGGCGGTCTCGCGGCACCCCGCGCATCGCCGGCCGCCTGTTGCGGCGGGTGCGCGATATCGCGGCGGTGCAGGGCAGCGACCCGGTCGACCGCGCTGTGTCGGACGCGGCACTGAGCCGGCTGGAGGTGGACCGGCGCGGTCTCGACGCGATGGACCGGCGCTACCTGCTGCGCATCGCCCAGCACCACGGCGGCGGCCCGGTCGGCGTCGAGACCCTGGCCGCCGCGCTGGCCGAGGCGCGCGACACGCTGGAGGACGTGGTCGAGCCGTTCCTGATCCAGGAGGGGCTGATCCTGCGTACCAGTCGCGGACGGATGCTGGGCGAGCCGGGTTGGCGCCATCTTGGCTTGCCGGTGCCCACGCGCCCGTCGGCCCAGCTTGATCTGCTGCGGGACGACGAATGACGCGCCAGGATGACCCATTCGTCATGCCCGCGCCATGAGCACGGCAGCGGCGCATCGCTATCCCGTGCGCATCTACTACGAGGACACCGATGCCGGCGGGATCGTCTATCACGCGAACTACCTCCGCCTGGCGGAGCGCGCCCGCACCGAAGCCTTGCGCGAGCTCGGGATTCCGCATGCCGAGCTGGTGGCGCGGTTCAATCGCATGCTCGTGGTGCGACGCGCGAAACTGGACTATCTCGAACCGGCCCGGCTGGACGATTCGCTGATCGTGCTGACCGCGCCGGTCCATGTCGGCGGCGCGTCGGTGACCTTGCGGCAGGAGGTTCGGCGTGCGGGTGACGATCGGACGCTGGTGGTGCTCGAGTTGCGGCTCGCCTGCGTCCGTCCGGGTGAGGATCGACCCACGCGGTTGCCGCCCCACTGGCGGGAGCGGCTGCTGACGATGGGACAAAGCGGGGGTTAGCGGGTGGATCGGGCTGTCGATGCGGTCAATCTCGGTGTAGCGGGCGGCGATCTGTCGTTGTGGGGCCTGTTCATACAGGCCGACTTCGTCGTGAAGCTCGTCATGCTGGCGCTGCTCGCGGCCAGCGTCTGGGTCTGGGCGATCGTGTTCGAGAAATGGTCGAGCTTGCGTCGGGTCAATCGCGAGGCGGACGCGTTCGAGGACCGCTTCTGGTCGGGCGGCAGCCTGGACGAGCTGCATGACGCGCAAGGGGCGAAGCCGAGCAACCCGATGGCCGCCGTGTTCGGCGCCGCGATGGGCGAGTGGCGCCGCACCACGCGGGTCGCCGGCGCCGATATCAGCCGCTCCGGCGTGCGGGATCGGGTCGACCGCGCCATCGGCGTCACCATCCAGCGCGAGATGGAGCGGCTGGAGCGCTGGATGATCTTCCTCGCCTCGGTCGGCTCGACCGCCCCGTTCATCGGCCTGTTCGGCACCGTCTGGGGCATCATGCACAGCTTCTCGGCAATCGCCGCCATGCACAACACCAACCTCGCCGTGGTGGCGCCGGGCATCGCCGAGGCGCTGTTCGCGACCGCGATCGGCCTGGTCGCGGCGATCCCGGCGGTGCTCGCCTACAACAAGCTCAGCACGGATCTCGCGCGCTACGCCGCGCGGCTGGAAGGGTTCGGGGCCGAGTTCGGCGCCATCCTGTCGCGCCAGAGCGAGGAGCGTCCGGCGTGAGCGGGGCTGATTAGGCATGGCCGGGTATCTGAACGGGAAGATTGCGCCGCGCGGCCGCTACCGCCCGCTTTCCGAGATCAACGTCACGCCGCTGGTCGACGTGATGCTGGTGCTGCTCATCATCTTCATGGTGACCGCGCCGCTGATGACCTCCGGCGTCCCGGTGGACTTGCCCAAGACCTCCGCCCAGCCGCTCAACTCGGATAGCGAGCCGCTGACCGTCTCGGTCAACGCCGAGGGAAAGATCTTCCTGCAGGACCAGGAACTGCCGCTCGAAGAACTGGTGACGAAGCTACAGGCGATCGCGCAGAACAATGCCGAGCGGCGTATTTTCGTGCGCGGCGACAAGGGGATCACCTACGGCCGCATCATGGAAGTAATGGGCACGATCACCCAGGGCGGCTTCACCAAGGTGGCCCTGCTGGCCGAGCAGCCGAGCACGGTTCCGGCTGCCGCGCCCACGCCGCCCGCATCGAAACCGGCTCCCGCCCCGGCCGGGGCAGCGCCGGCTCCGTCCCGTGGCACGCCCGCAGCGCCGGCCCCGCCGGGGCGTGGTTGAGCGTCGGTCACGCCCGCCGCGATGAACCGGAGGCTGCGCCGGGGCGCCGCTGTCTCGATCGCCCTGCATGTGATCGCGGGGCTATTGTTGCTGATCGGGTTGCCTTTCCTCCATACGCCGGAGGTGCCGCCCGAGCAGGCGGTGGCGATGGTGTTCGAAGGCGACGCGCCGAACGCGCGGCGAGCCGAGACGCCCGCCCCGGTGGCGGCGCCCTCCAACCAGCCGGCACCGGAAGAGCAGCCGGCGCCGGAGCCGCCCAAACCCACGCCGCCCGAGCCGCCCCCGCCGCCACCACCACCGCCGCCACCCCCGCCACCGCCCGCGCCGGCGCCGCCTGCCCCGCCCGTGCCCACCCCACCGCCGCCCCCGCCGGCGCCAACCCCGGAGCGCGCGCCGCCACCGCCACCGCCGCCACCGGCTCGGCCGAGCCCACCCGCGCCAGCGCCGCCGAAGCCGCCGCCCACACCAACACCGCCACCGCCGGTCCCGCCGCCCCCGGCACCGCCGAGCCGCACCTCGCAGCCGCACCCGACCAAGAACCCGGCACCCGAAAGCCAGGCGCTGGAGAACACGATGGAGAAACTGCGCGCGCTGCAACGCCAGCGCGAGGCGCCGCGCGCCCGGGCCAACCCGACGCGGGGCGGGGCGGTGAACGGCGGCGGCAACCCGACGGGCGACGACACCTCGAAGCTCTCGGCCAGCGAAGCGCGTGCGGTCGGTGAGGAGGTGCGGCGCTGTTGGACTTTCGACGCGGGGGCCAAGGACGTGGACCGAATGCAGGTGCTGCTCACCGTGCGCACCGATCAGGGCGGCGTGGTGCGCCAGGCCTCGGTGGCGCCCGCCGATCTCGGCCGGATGGGCGAGCCAGTGTTCCGGGCTTTTTCCGAGCGCGCCGTTCGTGCCGTGATGGATGCGCGATGCGCCAACCTGCCGCTACCCCGCACGATGCTGGGGCAGTCACAGACCCTGACCTTTCGCTTCAGGCCGGGGGAGTAGGCCAGTGGGAATAGGATTGCGAACATGACGATCGGTGACGACATGATGCTGCCTGGACGCACACCCAACCTTGGTCGACGCGGTCTCATCGCCAGCGGCCTGGCCGGGACGGCTGCGTTCCTGGCGCCGCCGCCCTTGGGCCGCGCCCAAGCCGCTCCGGCTGCCGGCGGACAGAGCGCGGTGATCGATGTCAACCGCGCCCGGACCGACCCGATCCCGATCGCGATCCCGGTGCTCCCGGGCAGCGGCGGCCAGGCGTCGCAGCTCGGCCAGAGCATCGCCCAGGTGGTCAGCGCCGACCTCGCCCGCAGCGGCCTGTTCCGCCCGATCGCCGAATCGGTGGTCATCCGATCGAGCGCGCCGGTCGGCGACGTGCCGGATTTCCAGAACTGGCGCGCAATCGGCGCCCAGGCCTTGGTCACGGGACGGGTGGAAGGTGCTTCCGGCGGCAATGTCCGGGTCGAGTTCCGGCTCTGGGACGTGCTGCCGCAGCAGCAGATCCAGGGCACCGCCTACACCGCCAATCAGGGCAACTGGCGCCGCATCGCGCACATCATTGCCGACGTGATCTACGAGCGGCTGCTCGGCGAGAAGGGCTATTTCGACACCCGCGTCGTCTATGTCGCCGGGACCGGCCCACGCGATCGGCGGGTCAAGCGCCTCGCCATCATGGACCAGGACAGCGAGAACAACCGCGTTCTCACCGACGGGGCGAGCCTGGTGCTCACGCCGCGCTTCCACCCGACGCGCGACCAGATCGCGTTCATGAGCTACGCCGGCAATCGGCCGCGTGTGTATTTGTTCGATCTCGGGTCTGGCCGACAACAGGTGCTCGGCGAATTCGATGGCATGACCTTCGCCCCGAGGTTCAGCCCCGATGGCGGGCACGTGATCATGTCGGTCGCGCGCGGCGGCGGTTCGGACATCGTCGCGGTCGACCTCGGCAGCCACGGCGAGCGACGGCTGACCAATTCCGGCGCGATCGACACCAGCCCCTGCTACAGCCCGGATGGCGGGCAGATCGTGTTCAACTCCGACCGTGGCGGCGACCAGCAACTCTATCTCATGGGTGCCGGCGGCGGTGGCGCGCGGCGGATCAGTTTCGGACGCGGCCGCTATGCCACCCCGGTCTGGTCACCACGCGGCGACCTCATCGCCTTCACCCGGCTTTCCGGGGGCACGTTCTCGATCGGCGTGATGCACCCCGACGGGTCGGGCGAGCGGATTCTGTCCGAGAGCTTCTCGGTGGAGGGACCGACCTTCGCGCCGAACGGTCGTGTGCTGATGTTCTGGCGCGAGACCCCGGCGCGGGACAGTCGTGGCAACGGCTATTCCTCGCGGCTGGTCTCGATAGACATCACCGGGTTCAACGAACGTATGGTGCCGACGCCGACCGACGCCTCGGACCCGGCCTGGTCGCCACTTGCGGGTTGATCCGCAGCACTTGCACGGGGGAACGGTAATGTCCGGCGTGGCCAACGACAAAGCAGCACGGTTCGTCCATTTGCACCAACGGCCCGGCGCGTTCGTGATCCCGAACCCCTGGGACGCCGGCTCCGCCCGGATCGTCGCTTCGCTCGGTTTTGAAGCACTGGCCACGTCGAGCGGCGCGTGTGCTGGCACTCTCGGCCGGACCGACGGACGGGTTAGCCGTGACGAAGCCCTGGCGCATGCGCGCGCAATTGTCGATGCGACCGAGTTGCCGGTCTCCGCCGACCTCGAACGCGGCTTTGCCGACGCACCGGCCGAAGTGGCCGAGACGATTCGCCTCGCCGCCGGAGTTGGGCTGGTCGGCGCTTCGATCGAGGACGCGACCGGGCGAGGCGATCAGCCGCTCTACGGGTTCGATGAAGCGGTGGAGCGGATCAGGGGGGCGGCGCAGGCTGCTCGAAGCCTGCCGCATCCATTCGTCTTGGTCGCCCGCGCGGAGAATTTTCTCCGGGGCAATCCCGACCTCGACGACACCATCAAGCGCCTGCGAGCGTTCGAGCAAGCCGGCGCGGATGTGCTGTTCGCGCCCGGCCTGCCCGACCTCGACGCCGTGCGTTCCGTCTGCGCCGCGCTTTCCAAGCCGGTCAACTTCATGGCAGGCATGAAGGGGCGCTCGTTCCCCGTGGCCGACCTCGTCGCGGCCGGGGTAAAGCGGATCAGCCTGGCGACGTCGCTGTATCGCGCGGCCATGACCGGGCTCGTGGAAGCCGCCCGCGAAGTCAGCAACGCCGGCACGTTCGCCTATGTCGATCGCTCGATCGCGACACCGGACCTTAACGCGTTCATGCAGGGCGGGTGATCGCCATCTCCCGCCGCCCGGCAAAGGTCGCCAGCAAGAACACCGCGAACAGCACGACGAACAGACCGATCAGCCCGTGCGGGTTCCAGGCATCCATCGCCGCGCCGCCCAACACCGGCCCGGCGAGTGAGCCCAAGCCATAGGCGATAATGATGGCGGCATTCACCGCGACCTGCTCGGCGCCGTGGAAACGATCCCCCGCCATGCTCAGCGCGACCGGGTAGATCCCGGCGACAACGCCTCCCCAGAGGAAGAGCAGACCCAACAGCAACGGAGCGGACGGTGCCAAGCCGAGCACGGCCAGCGCACCGATCAGACCGACACCGCCGCACCAGCGCAGCACCCGCAATCGCGAAGAACGGTCGGCCAGCCAGCCGATCGGCACCTGCATGGCGATCGAGCCGAAATAGACCGCCGACAACGCGGCGGCGGCAGCCGCTGCGGTCATGCCCAGACGCACGCCCCAGATCGGCAACAGGTTGAGCAGCGCGGTCTCATACAGCCCAAACGTCGCCACGGTGACGAGCAGGAAGGGCGCGCGCAGGAACATCGCGAGCGGGCTCACGCTGCGTTCCCGGCCGAGGTCATTGGCGTGCCGGCCGACGCCCAGCAGCGGCAGCGCCGCCGCGGCGGTGATGACGGCGTTGGCGACGAAAGGCGGCCAACCCTGAATGCCTGTGTAGGAGAGGATCAGCGGACCGAGGCCGAACCCGGCGGACAGCGCGGCGGCGTAGAGCCCGAGGATGCGCCCCCGTCCGGCGTCGCCGGCGAGCAGGTTTATCCAGGCCTCGCTCGCCGTGAAGATGCTCGATCCGGTGAGCCCGAGCAGGATGCGCAGCACGAACCATGCCCCGAGGCTGTCGAACAGCTTCAACGACAGGGTGAGCGCGACATTGAGGGCGAAGCAGAGCAACAGGAGGTCGCGGATGCCGAACCTGCGCACGAAACTCGGCGTGAATAGCGGGCCGATGATGACGCCGATGAAGGCGGCACCGGCATTCAACCCGATGACGGTCGCATCGGTGCCGCGGCTCTCCAGCAACAGCGACAAGAGCGGGGCGCCTTCCCCGATGCTCAGCCCGAACACCGTGACCGAGGCGATCGCCGCGAGCAGGCCCCAACGTCTCTCGCTGCGACTCGGCGGCACCCTCTCTTGCCTCATGGTTCACGCCAGATCGTCAATCGCGCCGCACCGTGGCGCCGCTCGTCCAATGGCTCATCCGGCCACGGTGGCTCGTCGCCGCCGCTTTCGGCAATGATGAGCGCGCCCGATGCGATCCATCCGGTCGCGCGCAACCGGTTTATCGCCCGTGCGATCAGGTTCTGGCGATAGGGCGGGTCCAGAAAAATCAGCGAGCAGCCTTGCCCCGCTCTGGCGGCGAGAACATCCGCGCCGAGAATGGTGCTGCGTTGCTCGGCGCCGCATTGCGCGACATTGCTCCGCAGCACCCGCAGCGCCGCCCGGTCCTGCTCCATGAAGGTGGCGTGCGCCGCGCCGCGCGACAGCGCCTCAAGCCCCAACGCACCCGTGCCGGCGAAGCCGTCAAGCACCCGGGCGCCGTCGATCACGTCCCGCCCACCCCAATCGGCGTGCAGCAGCATGTCGAACAAAGCCTGGCGTACCCGGTCGGCGGTCGGCCTGGTGTCGCGGCCTGGAGGCCCGATCAGGGTGCGGCCGCGCCACTCACCGCCGATGATGCGCATCCGGCCCGCGCAGCTTTTCCGGGCGGGCGCCGTCACGCGGCAACTGGTCGCGCAAGATCCGCGCCTGGACTTCGTCGGTCTCACCCCGCCCCAAGGTGCCGAGCTGGAACGGGCCATAGCCGGTACGGATCAGCCGCGTCACCCGCAATCCGAGATGTTCCATCACCCGCCGGACCTCGCGGTTGCGACCCTCGCGCAATCCGATGGTCACCCAGGCATTTTCTCCCCGGCGAGAATCGAGTCCGGCCTCGATCGCGCCGTAGCGGGCGCCGCCGACCGTGACGCCCTTGGCCAGATCCGCAAGCGCGCGCTCGTCGACCACGCCGTGGACTCGGGCCCGATAACGTCGCAGCCAGCCGGTTTCCGGCAGCTCGAGCCGGCGGGCGACGCCGCCATCATTGGTCAGCAGCAGCAGCCCCTCGCTGTTCAGGTCCAATCGCCCGATGCTGACAACACGAGGCAGCGCATCCCTCAACTTCTCGAACACGGTAGGACGCCCCTGCGGGTCGCGGTGGGTGGTCACCAGCCCCGGTGGCTTGTGGTAACGCCACAGCCGGGTGCGGTCGGGAGCATCGACCACCCGCCCGTCCACTCGCACGATGTCGCCGGTGGTGACGAACGTCGCGGGATGCGTGACGCGGGCGTTGTTGAGCTTGACCCGCCCCTCACCGAGCATTTGCTCGGAATCGCGCCGACTCGCCACTCCGGCGCGGGCCAGCCATTTCGCAATCCGTTCGCCGCGTTCGGGTTCGAGCGTCATGCCCGGCAGGCGGCGACCAGGGCAGCGAAGATGCGCCGATCGCCTGGGTCGATGAAGAACTCGGGGTGCCACTGCACACCGAGGCAGAACCGGTAGCGCGCGTCCTCGATCCCCTCGATGACGCGGTCGGTCGCGTAGGCGTTGACCACGGCGTTCGGTCCCGGGTCGTCGACCGCCTGGTGGTGCGCCGAGTTCACCCGCATCGTTCCCGCCTCGACGATGCGGTGCAGTAATGTGTCCGGCACCAGGGTCACGGAATGGCCGGGCTCGTGACGCGGGTTCGGCTGTTCGTGCTCCAGCGCGTCGGCGACGCTGTCGGGAATGTGCTGGATCAAACTGCCGCCCACCGCCACGGCCAGGAGCTGCTGTCCGCCGCAAATGCCGAGCACGGGCAGGTCGCGGTCCAACGCGCCTCGGACCAGCGCCAGTTCCGCCGCGGTGCGGCCCTCCTTCAAGGTGACGGTGGCGTGCCGCTCGCCCCCGCCATACAGCGATGGATCAACGTCGAAGGCGCCGCCGGTGACCACCAGCGCGTCGATGCCGTCGAGATAGGCGCCGGCGAGGGATGGGTCGTGCGTCAAGGCGACCGGCAGTCCGCCCGACGCCACGATCGCCTCCGCGTAGTTCGCCCGCAACGCGTACCACGGGTAGGCCGAGTAGCCGCCGGGTGGCTCGGAATCGAGCGTCACCCCGATCACGGGTCGGCGTTCATCACCGTTCTTCATGACCCGTTGCTAGACCCCGGTGCCGTGGCCGGGCAAGAGAGGCGCATGTCGCCGATGCAAATCGCGCTGGACGAGGCACGACGCGCCGCCTCACGCGGCGAGGTGCCGGTCGGCGCCGTGGTGATCGGCCCAGATGGGCGCGAGCTCGCGCGTGCGGGCAACCAGGTCGAGGTGCTCCGCGATGCGTCCGCTCACGCCGAGCTGCTGGCGCTTCGCTCCGCCGCGGCCCGATGCGGCGCGGCGCGGCTGCCCGATTGCGCCCTGTTCGTCACCCTCGAACCCTGCCCAATGTGCGCCCAGGCGATCAGCTTGTTCCGCATCCGGCGTTTGGTGTTTGGCGCCTACGATCCCAAGGGCGGCGGCGTCGAGCACGGCGCCCGGGTGTTCGATGCCGCCTCTTGCCTGCACCGGCCCGAGGTCGTCGGCGGTGTCCGAGAGACCGAGGCGGCGGCCTTGCTGCGCCAGTTCTTCATGCTCCGTCGGTGACAGAGAGCGCGCGCCAGCCGATGTCCTCGCGACAGAACCCCTCCGGCCAGTCGATCGACTTGACAGCGGCGTAGGCGGCGTCGCGGGCACTGCGCAGGTTCGCGGCGGTCGCGGTGACGGTGAGCACGCGCCCGCCCGTGGCGATCAGCCGACCATGGGCGTCGAGCTCGGTCCCGGCATGGAAGATCCGCACGCCCGGGATCTCGGCGGCGCGGTCCAGGCCGCGTATCTCGCTGCCCCGCACCGGTTCGCCAGGATAGCCCTTCGCCGCCATCACCACGGCGATCGCCGGAGCGTCATGCCAGCGCACGTTGAAGCTCCCGAGCTCGCCGTCACAGGCCGCGACCAGGGCGGGCAGCAGGTCGGACATCAGGCGCGGCATCAGCGCCTGACACTCGGGGTCGCCCATCCGCACGTTGAACTCGATCAGCGTCGGCCCATCGGCGGTGAGCATGAGGCCGGCGAACAGGATGCCGCGAAACGGGGTGCCGCGCCGGGCCATTTCGGCGAGGGTGGGGCGAATCACCCGATCCATCGCCGCCTCCTGCAAGGCTGGCGGGAAGCTCGGCGACGGCGAGTAGGCGCCCATGCCGCCGGTGTTGGCCCCGGTGTCGCCTTCTCCGACGCGCTTGTGGTCCTGCGCGAACCCGAGTGCCACGGCGTGTGTTCCGTCGCACAGGGCAAACAAGGATACTTCCTCGCCCTCGACGTATTCCTCGATCACCAGGGCGGACCCCGCTTGAACCCCCGGTTGCATCATCATCTCGACGGCGCTCACGGCTTCGTCTTCGGTATTCGCGACCACCACGCCCTTGCCCGACGCGAGCCCATCGGCCTTGACGACGATTGGCGCACCGCGGCGGCGAACGAACTCGATTGCTGCGGCAGCGTCCTCGAACCGCTCCCAGCGGGGCGTCGGGATGCCGGCAGCCTCGCAGACCTCCTTGGTGAAGCTCTTGCTGCTTTCCAGTCGGGCCGCCGCGGCGGTTGGGCCGCAGCAGGCGATCCCGACCTGATCCAACGCGTCGGCCAGGCCGGCCACGAGCGGAGCCTCCGGGCCGGGGATTACCAGATCCACCTGATTGGTCTCGGCGAAGGCAATCAGGGAGGCAATGTCGGTGGCCGCGATCGGCACGTTCTCGGCCATCTCCGCAGTGCCTGGATTGCCGGGAGCGCACCACAGCTCGTCGAGCAGCGGGCTGGCCGATAACGCCCAGCACAGCGCGTGCTCGCGTCCGCCCGAGCCGATCACCAATACTCGCATGACCCCGCTCCTTTCTCGCGCCCGTGCTTCGCGCAGCGCGGCCAGTAGCATAGGTTGCCGCGATGAACGATCTCAGCCCGGCCGCTTCCAATACACCCGAATACACCGTCTCGGAGATCGCCGGTGCGGTGAAGCGAACGCTGGAAGGCGCGTTCGGTCGCGTCCGGGTGCGCGGGGAGATCACTGAGCTGAAGCGTTACTCCTCAGGGCACATTTACCTCTGTCTCAAGGACGAGGGCGCCAAGATGCGCGGCGTGGCCTGGCGGTCGGCGGTGCCACGCCTCGGCATGAGTCCGGAGAATGGTGTCGAGGTAATCGCCACCGGGCGGCTCTCCTCCTATCCCGAGCGCTCCGAGTACCAGCTCATCATCGAGCGGCTGGAGTACGCCGGTGCGGGGGCGCTGCTCGCCCGGATCGAGCTGCTGCGCCAGCGCCTGGCGGCCGAGGGTCTGTTCGAAGCCGCGCGCAAACGCGCCTTGCCGATGCTGCCGCTGGTCATCGGCGTGGTGACCTCGGCGCAGGGCGCGGTGATCCAGGATATTCGCACGACGATCGCGCGCCGCTTCCCACGTCGCATCCTGCTGTGGCCCGTCGCGGTGCAGGGCGAGGGGGCGGCGGCCCGGATCGCGGCGGCGATCGCCGGCTTCGATGCCATCGCACCAGGCGGCGAGGTACCGCGTCCCGACGTGGTCATCGTCGCGCGCGGCGGCGGCAGCCTCGAGGACCTCATGGCGTTCAACGAGGAGGCGGTGGTGCGCGCGGCCGCCGCCTGCCGCATCCCGCTGATCTCGGCCGTCGGGCACGAGACCGACACCACCTTGATCGACTTCGTCTCCGACCGACGTGCGCCGACGCCGACCGCAGCCGCCGAGCTGGCGGTGCCGGTGCGTGCCGACCTCATCGCCGACTTGCAGCACAAGGCAGCACGCCTGCTCGGCGGGCTGAACCGGCTGGTCCAGGAACACCGTCTGCGTCTCGGGCGAGCGGAGCGCAGCTTGCCCGACCCGCCCGCCTTGATCGACACCGCGCGACAGCGGGTGGACGATCGGGCGGAGCGGCTTCGGCTGGCATTGCCCAACCTGCTCGCTGCCCGTCGCGCCGCGCTGCTTCGAGCCGAGCGGTCCCTGCCCGACCTGCCGCAGCGACTGCGAGCGTGCGCCGAGCGTGTGGAAGGCCGCTCGCTACGGCTATTGCTCGCCTTGCCCAACCTGGTTGCCTCTCGCCGGGCCGAGCTGGAGCGCCTCGGTCGGCTTCCCGCACCTGGGCAGGCAATCGCCGCCAAGCGCGCCGCGGCAGGCGGGCTCGGCGGTCGGCTGGATGGCGGGTTGCGTCACGCCTTCGGGGACCAGCGCGTCCGGGCAACCCGAACCCTCTCGCGCCTGAGTGCCAGCCCGCTGCGCGCGAGCTTGCGTGAGGCGCGGGCTCACCTCACGGGGTTGGCTGCCCGGCTCGATGGGGTGTCACCGGAGGCGGTCCTGCGGCGCGGCTATGCGCTCGTGTTCGACCCTGCGGGTCATGCCGTCACCAAGGCCGAGAACGTTGTCCCCGGAGCCCGGCTTCGACTGCGCTTCGCCGATGACGCGGTCGGCGTCACCGTCGATGGCGGCAAACCAGCGAGCCGCCAGGGATTGCTGCCAC
This sequence comes from Acetobacteraceae bacterium, assembly GCA_965218045.1. Classification (GTDB taxonomy): domain Bacteria; phylum Pseudomonadota; class Alphaproteobacteria; order Acetobacterales; family Acetobacteraceae; genus CAVRCA01. Next base: position 151,736 of record CBDCJX010000009.1, read on the forward strand.
TGTGAATTAATGCAGGTAGTACGCCTGCACCGTGAGGATCGGCAGGGTTGCCGCGCTTGCCAGGCCAGCAGCGGCGATGATCAATGCACACGCGGTGCGAAGCGGCCGGGCGGCGGGGCTGCGAAGTCGCGGCAGGACCAGTCCGAGCAGCAGCAATTCCGGCAGGAAGTAGCGCCCCTGCACTCCCTCAATCCGCGCGGCACCGACCGGGGTCCAGGTGAGATAGAGCGCGAGGTAGGTCGCGATCATGCAGGCCAGGCCAATGCCGAGCACGAACAGAGGCTCCAAGAGGCCGCGGGAGTGCTCCTGTTTTCGACCGAACAGATCGCCGAGCGCCGCAGCGGCAAGAGCGACAACCCAGAGCCGGAACAGCCAACCGGGTAACGGCAGGTCGAGTTGGCCCAGCACGCCCACCATTTCGCGTAGCTTGGACCCGGCTTCGGCCACCAAGGTGCGCATCGGCAAGGTGACCAGGCGGGTGGGGTGGGCGAGCAGGGTTCGGGCCTGCGCCGCCGGATCGGTGGTGCGGAAGACCGTGCTCGGATCGCCCGGGAACAGCGGGCCGGCCTGGTAGGGACCGTCGCGAACGAACGGGATCGCCGCGGCATGTTGCGCGTAGGCCGTCCAGCCGAGGCCGAGCGCCAGCGCGAGCCCCACCGCCGCGAGCCGGCCCGCCGCCGTGGCGCGCCGTGTCCAATCAGCGCGACGCAGGGGCAGCAGGAGCAGGCCAGCGAGGGCTACGAGCGGTGGTTTCATGGCTATGACGCAGCCGAGGAGGATGGCGCTGATCCATAGTGCCGGGCCACCGGCCCGCTGCCGATCTCCCGTCATCGCTCGACCGGTCAGCGCGACCACGATCGCGACACAGCTCAGCATGGGAGCGTCGGGATGGATCGCGGCGGCGAGCCAAAGGCTCATGGGCAACGCCAGCGTCGCCAGCATCAGCAACCGCCCGCGACCCGCCAAGCCGAGGGCCAGGGTGCCACCGGAGGCGTAGAACGCCGCGTTCGACAGCCGGGCGAGGGTGAGCGCGTCGAGCGGCTGCATCCTCGATAGCCGCGCGATCGCCAGTCCGAGCGCCGCCGGCAGGTAGAAGATGGGCGGATAAGGTGCGGTCTGCGCCGAATACTCGTTGGAAACGCCAGCCCATCGAACCGCGCGCATCCGTTCCCGGAGTGCCGCCGTGACGACCCGCGCCTCCGATGGCAGATCGCGAAACATGACCATCAATCGGTGTAGACCCGGATCGGCGTCCAGCAGCGCTTCGAGGTGGGGGCCATCCGGCATGGGGATTGCTGTCCGCCGGCCCACCAGGTCACCGTGCAGCAGGCTCTCGGCCCGTAGCGCCTGCGTATTCTCATCGGGCGCCTCGGCCGGGGGGATCAATGGCGCCAGAACGCTGCAAAGCGGCAATGTGATTAGCAGGAACAGAGCAGCCAGGCGCCAGCGCGGCACGTCGCCGGTCAAGCCTCCCAATTCGCCACGTGCATCAGCTCGGCCAGCCGCATGAACACGGGCACGGAGGCGACCAGCTCGGTCACGCGGGCGTGCTCGGTCGGCGTGTGCGCCTGCGCGATGTCGCCCGGTCCGAGCACGACACAAGGGGCCAGCGCCTGCAACTCCGACGCATCGGTGCCATACGGCACGGTGTGCGAAGGAATACCGAGCGTTTCCGTACAGAAGCGAACGAACGGATGCTCGGGCGACAGATCCGGTGGCGCCCCCTCGCGGGCCTCGGTCACAGCGAGGTGGTGTCGCGCGGCGGCGGCGTGAACCGCGGCAACGATCGGCGACGGATCGATCCTCGCCGAGTAGCGGAACTTGATCCGCGCGGTGGCCTTTGGCACCGTCACGTTCAGCGCCGCGCCATGGTTGTCGATCAACAGGTTGAAATCGCTGAACGGCGGATCGTAGTTCGCATCCTGGAATTCCGGTTCGGCACGCAGCCGCTCGAAGATGGCTCGCATCTCCACCAGGAACGGAACCAGGGACCAGTTGGCATTGTGGCCCTTGCCGGTGCTGCTGTGCGCCTGCACGCCGGTCGCGACGCAGGAGAACGCGATATGCGCGCGATGCCCGCGCACCGGCTGCATCGACGTCGGCTCCGCGACCAGAATCCCGCGCGGCCGGGCACGCCGCGCCAACTCCGATCGCCGTACGATCTCGCGCGCTCCCTGTTTCGTCGTCTCCTCGTCGGTGGTGAGCAGCAGCGTGACGGGAACATGTGCGGGCAGCGCCCGGGCAGCGACGATCAGCGCCGCCACCGGTCCCTTCATGTCGGTGCTGCCCAATCCATGGAGCAGCCCGTCGTCATCTAGGCGGGCCGACCAGGGATCATCCGGCCAACCCGTCGCCGGCACCGTATCCATGTGACCGGAGAATGCGATCCCGCCGGGACCGCCGCGTGTCGCCACGAGCGCGCGTTTTCCCACGCCTTCGGGATCGGTGAAGTCGAGCCGCTCCAGATCGAAGCCGGGCAACGCGGTCTCGATCCGCTCGGCGATCGCGAGATTGGAAACGGCGCTGCGGCTGTCGATCGCCACCAGGTCGCGCGCCAGTTCGATCAATGGCTTAGCAAATTCGTCCACGCGGGCGGGCCTTGATTGTCGCCGCAGTGTTCAACCGTCTACGCCGGACTTGCAACCGCGTTCGGCTCGCGTCAGCTTGCGTGACGGAGGGTATCCTGGATGCGCGCCGAATACCTGGATTCGCGAACCGGCGAGACTTTCCCCCTGGATGTCCCGCGCTGGCGCGGTTCGGCGGGTGCACCACTGCTGTTGACGCCGCTCGATGGCATCGGTCGCGGCGACATCGAGACGGACATTCGTAGCCTCTGGCGCTACCGCGCCGCCTTGCCGTTCGCGCCGCAGGCACCGATCACCTTGGGGGAGGGATGCACCCCGTTGATCGCGGGTCGCCTGCATGGGGCACCCGTGCTGTTCAAGTGCGAATGGTTCATGCCGACCGGCAGCTTCAAGGACCGGGGCGCCAGCGTCATGCTGTCGCTGCTGCGCGCGCAGGGTGTCACGGCGGTGCTGGAGGACAGTTCGGGCAATGGCGGTGCAGCGATCGCGGCGTATGCAGCGGCGGGCGGCCTTGCGGCGACCATAATGGCTCCTGCCTCTACGAGCCCGGGCAAGACGGTCCAAATGCGCGCATACGGCGCGACGGTCGAATTGGTGTTGGGGACCCGGCAGGACACGGCCGAGGCGGCGATGCGACGGGCGCAGGATGTGTTCTACGCTAGCCACAACTGGCATCCCTTCTTCCTGCAGGGTACCAAGACCTTGGCATACGAGCTTTGGGAGGATCTGGGTTTTCGCGCGCCCGACAATGTCATCGTTCCCTGCGGCGCCGGCTCGAATGTCCTGGGCTGCGCGATCGGGTTTGGTGAACTGCTGCGGGCAGGCGGGATCGAAGCTTTCCCACGCATCTTCGCCGCCCAGCCCACCAATTGCGCGCCGATCGCGGCAAGCTTCCTCTCCGGCACGGACCAGCCGGTCGAGACGGAAATCCATCCCACCATCGCGGAGGGAACCGCGATCTCGGCCCCCCTGCGCCTCATCGAAGTACTTGGCGCCCTGCGCGAGACTCGCGGCGGCGCGGTGATGCTGAGCGAGACCGAGATCATCGAGGCCACTCGCGACTTGGCCGCGCTCGGCTTCTACGTCGAGCCCACCGCGGCGCAGGTAGCCGCGGCATTCGCGAAGCTGATCGCCTCCGGAGCGATCACAGCGGAGCAGACGACGGTGATCGTGCTCACCGGGACTGGCCTGAAGGCCACACCGCGCATCGCCGACATCATGGGAACCACGGCTTGACAGGGTTTGCCTGCCCGCATCGGAGCACCAGGGCTGCATGACGCTCGATGATCTGCCTACCCCTTGTCTGGTGCTGGACCGGAGCATTGTGGCGCGCAACATCAAGCGGATGGCCGATGCGCTGGCGCATCGGGGAGTGCCGCTGCGGCCGCACATGAAGACCGCGAAATGCATCGAGGTGGCACGCATGGCTCTTGCCGGTCAGCCGGGCGGCATCACGGTCTCCACCTTGGCGGAGGCGGAGTTCTTCGCCGGCCACGGGATCGCCGACATGATCTACGCCGTCGGCATTACCCCGCGGAAGCTGGAGCAGATCGCCAAGCTGAACGCGGCGGGTGCTGCCGTGATCGTGATAACCGATGACCTCGACACGGCGGCGGCGGTGGCCGCGCACCCGGCCGGGATGCGGGCGCTGATCGAGATCGACACCGGCGAGGGAAGGGGCGGCGTCGCGCCCGACGATTCCGCGCTTCTGGCGCTCGCCGAGCGGCTTGGCAATCGTCTCGCCGGAGTACTGACGCATGCCGGTCATAGCTACGCTGGTCGCCACATCGACGACATGGTCCGTGTCGCCGAGGCCGAACGGGTGGGCGTTACTCGTGCCGCCGAGCGTCTCCGGGCCGCCGGTCATGCAGTCGAGATCGTCTCGATGGGCAGCTCGCCGACCACGCTGGCTGCGACCTCGCTCCAGGGTGTCACTGAGGTGCGTGCCGGCGTTTACATGTTCGGCGATCTGTTCCAGGCGGAAATCGGTACCCACGGCCTCGATGACATCGGGATGACCGTGCTCACCAGCGTGATCGGCCGCCGGCCAGCGCAGGGTAGCTTGCTGGTCGACGCCGGCGGCCTTGCGCTCTCGAAGGATCGCAGCACCGAGGCGACGCCCCACGATTACGGCTTCGGGCTTGTGTTGGATCGGCTGGGCCGTCGCCGCTTTGGTCGTGCGGTGGTTAGCCGCGCCTACCAAGAGCACGGCGTCGTCGAGATGGACGCCTCGATACCGATTGATCTGCCGGTCGGGGCCCGGCTGCGCATCGCTCCCAACCACACCTGCATGACGGCCGCGGCGCATGATCGCTACTACGTCACCAACGGTGGTGAACAAGTAGCGGCTACCTGGATGCGCGTGAATGGCTGGTAGTTGCGCGCTTCAGACCAGGAACACGGCAAGCAGGACCAGCAGGATGACCACGCCGATGACCGACCCCATGGTGAAGCGCGTGAACGATATCCAGAAGCGTTGACGGTCGGCCAGAAATGCCTCCGGCGACTCGGTCCGGGAAACGACGGTTGTCTGCTCGGCCATGGAACGTCTCGGTCTGTGATGAGGGGCCCTCGCCAGCCTTTATGGCAGTCCCGCCGGTGCAGGCAAGGGGTTCACCAGCGCGGCGTCATCGGCCGGGGCCAAATCCAATCTCCGGCCCTCGGACAGCAACCTGAGTGCAAGCGGGTAGATGACGTGCTCCTGGGCAAGCACCCGCGCGGCCAGCCGCTCCACGTCGTCTTCCGGAAGCACTGGTACTGCGGCCTGGACGAGGATCGGACCATCATCCACGGCCTCGGTCACGAGGTGGACCGTGCAGCCATGCAGCTTCACCCCGGCCGCGAGCGCTCGGGCATGGGTGTTCAGGCCGGGGAACGCGGGTAGCAGGCTTGGATGGATGTTCAGCATCCGGCCTGACCAGCGCCGGACGAGATATGGCGTGAGCAGGCGCATGTACCCGGCGAGACAGACAATCTCAACGGCCGCGTCAGTGAGACAGCGGTCGATCGCTGCCTCGTGTGCCGCTCGATCCCGTGGGAAATCTCGATGATCGACCGTGGCGATCGGCACAGCGGCTTCGGTGGCGTGCCGCAATCCCGCAGCCTCCGGCCGATTGGACAGCACGAGAGAGATGGTAACGGGATAAGAGGGTGCCCGTGCCGCCTCGATGAGGGCCAGCATGTTCGATCCACGCCCACTGATCAGGATCGCGGCCCGTCGCTTCATCGCAAGCCGGAAGGGATCGAGATACGAACCGATGGCGGTCCCGGCGCGGCCTCGATGCGGCCGAGATGCAGGACCGTCTCGCCTGCTTCCTCCAGCAGCTCGACCACCGCTGCGACGGCGGCGTTGTCGACGACCAGCGCCATCCCGACCCCGCAATTGAACACACGGAGCATCTCGTCGGGTGCGACACCGCCGCTTGCGCCAAGCCAGCGGAACACCGGTGGCACGGGCCAGGGTTGGTCCAGCACCGCGGCGGTTCCCTCGGGCAGCGCCCGGGGCAGGTTACCCGGCAATCCTCCTCCGGTGATGTGTGCGGCAGCCTTCAGCAGTCCGGCGCGATGCAGGGCCAGAACCGATTTCACATAGATGCGGGTCGGCGTCATCAGCGCTTCGCCGAGCGGTCTGGCCGCCTCGAACGGCGCCGGCGCATGGCCGGCCATTCCGCTCGATCGCACGATCCGGCGGACCAGCGAGAAGCCATTGGAGTGGATGCCCGCACTGGCGAGGCCGAGCACCACGTCGCCCGGCCGAACGCCGCGCGGCAGCAATGCGCCGCGTTCGGCGGCCCCCACGGCGAAACCCGCCAAATCGTAATCGCCATCGGCATAGAGCCCAGGCATCTCGGCGGTCTCACCGCCGACCAGGGCGCAGCCGGCCTGCCGGCACCCCTCTGCGATGCCGCCGATCACGACGTGCGCCTGCTCGACCGAGAGGCGGCCCGTCGCAAAATAATCGAGGAAAAACAGCGGTTCGGCGCCCTGAACGATCAGGTCATTGACGCACATGGCGACAAGATCGATCCCGACCGTTGCATGCAGCCCGAATTCGATCGCGAGCTTCAGCTTGGTGCCGACCCCATCGGTCGTGGCGACCAGCACGGGGTCCAGCAGGCCCGCTGCTTTCGGATCGAACAAGGCACCGAACCCACCGAGTGAACCCATGACGCCGGCGCGTGCCGTCGCGCGTGCAAGTGGCTTGATTGCATCGACAAGTGCGTCTCCGGCCGCCACGTCCACACCCGCCTCACGGTAGGTCAGCCCGTTTGCGGCGTCGGCCGGCGAGTCCTGGTCGGGTTCGGTCATCGGCAGCCCCGGGGCGGACAGTGAATGTCGCGGAGGCAATCATAGCCGGCCACGAGGTGCAACGCCGGAACCGCGGGGTTTATGCTATACGGGTAGCCAAGCGGGCCGCCATGGAGCCTGCCCGTCGGGTTGCGATGAACGAAGTCAAACCACCCTCCTTGCAGGCACTGCACCCGGCCGCAGAGGCGCCCAGGCCGGCTTGGGATAGCGAGCCGGCCCGCGCCCAGCTTCGCTCCCGCGCGACGAGAAGCCAGCGGATCGCACTGCTTGCCGGATTGCTGGTCGCGGCCTGGTTGGCGTTGCAGCTCTTCGCGTCGATTCTGCTCCCCTTCGTCGCTGCCGCGGGGATCGCCTACGTGCTCGATCCGGTGGCGAGTCGCCTCTCGCGAGCCGGAATGCCGCGTGGTGCCGCCGCTTTGGTCGTCATTCTCGCGGTGATCGCGGCCGGCCTGTTGTTCGTGCTGCTGCTCTACCCGCTCATCCTGGCGCAGATCGGCCTATTGATCGGCCGCATCCCGCAATATGCCGGGCTGTTGCAGGAATGGGCGCGTGAGGTGATCACGAGGCTGCAGGAGCGGTTCGGTCCGGACGTCGTGGATGACAGGCTGCGTGATCTCGTCGGCGGTCAAGCCGGGGCCATGCTCTCCTTCATCGCCTCGGCGCTGCCGCATGTGATCGGTGGCAGCTTTGCCTTGTTCAACGTCATAAGCTTGGTCGTCGTCACCCCGGTGGTGGCGTTCTACCTCCTGCGGGACTGGCCAAGCGTGGTCGCGCGCTGCGATGCGTGGCTGCCCCGTCGCTATGCCGGGGTGCTCAGGGCGCAAGCCCGGGAGGTGGATCGTATCCTCTCCGCCTGGGTGCGAGGCCAGGCCCTGTGCTGCTTGTTCCTCGCCCTGTTCTATGCGGTGGCGCTTTCCGCCGTGGGGCTGGAGCTGGGGCTGGTCGTGGGACTCGCGGCGGGGCTGCTGTCGTTCATCCCCTATGTCGGCTCGATCACCGGCGGCGTCGCCTCGATCGGCCTGGCACTGGCGCAGTTCCCAACATGGCACGGGGTCATACTGGTGGGAGTTGTCCTGGTCGTGGGACAAATGCTGGAAGGGTATGTGATCTACCCACGTTTCCTCGGCGATCGTGTCGAATTGCCCGCCGTGTGGGTGATCTTCGCCCTGTTCGCCGGGGCCGCCGCGTTCGGCTTCCTGGGGGTGATGCTGGCGGTCCCCGTCGCGGCGACGATCGGCGTGCTGTGCCGGTTCTGGCTGCGGCGCTATCTGACCAGCCCGCTTTATCTCGATCCACCGCCGCCCGGACCAGGCGCGTGATGGCGCGCTCCCAACTCCCGTTGCCGTTCCCGGAGCGGATCGAGTTTGCCGCGCCGGACTTCGTTGCCGCGGCTTCCAACGAGGACGCCTTGGCGTGGCTGCGCCGACCGCGCGATTGGCCTGATCGCCGCATGATCATCTGGGGCGCGTCCGGTTGCGGCAAGACTCACCTGCTGCGTATCTGGGCGCAAGCGAACGCCGCGCGGATCATCACCGGCGCGGAGCTGACCGGCGTGCCGGAGCTGCCGGACGGCGGCGGTATCGCCATTGATGACGCCGACGCCGCGACCGACCAGACGGCGCTGTTGCACCTACTCAATGCCGCCTCCGAACAACGACTTGCCGTGTTGTTGTCCGCGCGCAGGGCGCCGGCTTGCTGGCCTCTCACATTGCCCGACCTTGCGAGCCGGGTGCGTGCTGCACATGCCGTGCAAGTCCGCGCGCCCGATGATGTGCTGCTACGTGTGATACTCGCCCGTCGGTGCCATGCTCGCCAGCTTGCCGTGCCAGAAGCAGTGCAGGACTGGCTTTGTGCACGACTACCGCGAACGCCCGCTGCGATGGCGGAGGTGGCGGCCCGGCTCGATGCGGCGTCTCTGGCCGGGAAAATCGCAGTCACCCGCTCCCTGGCAGCCCGGATTGTCGACGGCATGGAGCAGAGCCCCTCCCGAAGAATCGATGACATATTGACGGCGAACGACATCACCGGCTCGCCCACGGGTGTGTAGCTCCTGTAGTCTCGCCAGATGATGGACATCGCCACTCAATCCGATGCCCGGGACGGGGCTGCCGAACCAGCGTTGGCCACCCGGCCTGCGACGCATACCGCCCCAGCTTGGGGGAATGACCCTACCCGGTTCATCAACCGGGAGCTTTCATGGCTCGACTTCAATAATCGCGTGGTCGAAGAGGCGGAGAACCCGCGTCACCCGCTGCTTGAACGGCTGCGGTTCGTCTCGATCAGCGCGTCCAACCTGGACGAGTTCTACTCGGTCCGCGTTGCCGGCCTGATCGGTCAAGCCAAGGCCGGGCTGACCACGCGATCGCCGGATGGCCGGACGCCGGCTCAGCAGCTCAGCGAGATCAGGGTCCGTGCCGAGGCGTTGCTGGGTGACCAGCAGCGCGTGTGGCGCGAACTACGCGCCCGGTTGCGGTGCGCCGGCATCGAAGTGTGTGAGCCGGCGTCGCTCTTTGCCGACGATGTCGCATGGTTGGACGGGTGGTTCATGGACCGGGTGTTTCCGGTTCTCACGCCGCTCGCGATCGACCCGGCACACCCGTTTCCGTTCATCCCGAACAAGGGCTTGGTCATGGCCCTGCGCCTGGTGCGACGGGATGATGGGCAGGTCATGCGGGCCCTCATCCCCCTGCCGAGCCAAGTCGAGCGCTTCATCCGCCTGCCGCAGACCGCCGGCGGGCCGATCCGGTTCGTGATGCTGGACAACCTGGTCACGATGTTCATGGAACGGTTGTTTGCTGGCTTTCGGGTCGATGGTCACGGCATGTTTCGCCTCATTCGCGACACCGATGTCGAATTCGAGGAAGAAGCAGAAGATCTTGTCCGCTCCTATGAGACAGCGCTGAAACGGCGACGACGCGGCGTCGTCATCCACCTGGCGATGGATCGGACCATGCCGCACGAGCTGAAAGAGTTGGTCGCCAGCGAGGTGGCCGCGACCCCTGAGGAGACGTTGGTTCAGGACGGCCTGGTCGGAGTAGCCGATCTGAAGCAATTGATCGTCGACGATCGACCCGACCTGTTGTTCCCGCCTTACACGCCGCGCTTTCCCGAACGTATCCGTGACTTCGGCGGCGACTGCTTCGCGGCGATCCGAGCGAAGGATATTATCGTTCACCACCCGTTCGAGAGCTTCGACGTCGTGGTGCAGTTTCTTCGCCAAGCGGCGCAAGACCCGAACGTGATCGCTGTCAAGCAGACCCTCTACCGCACGAGCCGTGACAGCCCGATCGTCAAGGCCCTTATCGAGGCGGCCGAGGCTGGCAAGGCAGTGACGGCAGTGGTCGAGCTGAGGGCGCGTTTCGACGAAGAAGCCAACATCAGCCTGTCGCGCAGCTTGGAAGCCGCGGGGGCGCAGGTCGTGTTCGGCCTGGCGGCCTTCAAGACGCACGCCAAATTGTCGTTGGTGATCCGGCGTGAGGGGGGCTCGGTTCGCTCGTATGCCCATTTCGGAACCGGCAATTATCACCCGATTACCGCCCGCGTTTACACGGATCTCTCGTTCTTCACCTGCGATCCCGATCTGACGCGGGACTCAGCCCGGCTATTCAACTTTCTGACCGGCTACGCGCGTCCAGAACGGATGGACGCACTGGCGTTCAGCCCAGTGATGACGCGCGACGTGCTTGTGGAACTGATCGAGCGCGAGATCAGCAACGTGAAAGCGGGAAAACCAGGCGCGATCTGGCTCAAGTTGAACAGCCTGGTCGATGAGGCGCTGATCGACAAACTCTACGAGGCATCCGGGGCCGGCGTGAAGATCATGGCGGTGATACGTGGGATCTGCTGCCTGCGGCCAGGAGTGCCAGGTCTGTCAGAGAACATCCGGGTAAAGTCGATTGTCGGCCGTTTTCTGGAACACGCTCGGATATGCGCGTTCGGCAACGGTCATGTGCTGCCCAGTCGTCGTGCACGCGTCTATATCAGCTCGGCGGACTGGATGGCGCGCAACATGGACTGGCGGGTCGAAACCCTGGTTCCGGTCCATAACGCAACGGTGCACGCGCAGGTGCTCGACCAGATCATGGTGGTGAACCTGAAGGACTCCATGCAGTCGTGGGAGCTCGGTCCGGACGGGACTTGGCGCCGGCTGCTCAGGGGCAAGAAGCCCGTTTCTGCGCACGACTATTTCATGACCAACCCGTCGCTATCCGGCCGGGGCTCCGCGCTTCATGGTCCCTCCGTGGCTGTCGCGTCCCACGCGCAACGTCGACCCGACCGCGTTTCGCAGGACTGACTCGAATGCCCTTCCCAGGCGACGCGCAGCGGTGCGCGGTGGTCGATCTCGGCTCGAATTCCGTGCGCCTCGTGGTCTACGAGGGGCTAGGGCGCAATCCCGTCGCGATCCTCAACGAGAAGGCTGTGCTGCGTTTGGGCAAGGGCCTGCAGACCACCGGCGACCTGAACGCCGAGGGGATGACGCAGGCGGTCACGGTGATGGCCCGCTATCACGCGATCGGGCGGGCCATGCGTGCGGAACCGTTCGAGGTACTGGCGACGGCGGCCGTGCGCGACGCGCGGAATGGTCCGGAATTCGTCGAGGTGTTGCGACGCCACATGCCGGGCGTGCCCATCACGATCCTGTCCGGACCCGAGGAGGCCGCGTACTCGGCGGCTGGTGTCCTCTGTGGTATCCCCGACGCTCACGGCGTGCTTGCGGACATCGGCGGTGGCTCGCTGGAGTTGGTGCGAGTTGACCAGGGGGTCTCTGGAACCGCGCAGACACTGAGGCTAGGCGCGATCCGCCTCTCGGAGCGGGCCAACGGTGACCTGGTACGGGCACGCTCGATTGTCGAGAATGACCTGCGCCTCGTGCCGTGGCTGGGCGATGTCACCGGCCGGAACCTCTATCTGGTCGGTGGCGCCTGGCGGGCGTTGGCGCGGATCCACATGGTGCAGACAGGCTATCCATTGTTGATGGTGCATCACTACACGATCGCTCGGGAGGAGGCGCGCGAGTTCGCTGGGATGGTCGCGAGCGCCAGCCGGCGTGCACTGGAGCGTCTTCCCGCCGTCGCCCGCCGGCGGATCGACGATCTGCCTTATGCCGCGGTGGTGCTGCGGCGGCTGGTCAAGGAGATCATGCCGGCCAAGATCGTGTTCAGTGCCAGTGGGATGCGGGAGGGTTGGTTCATGCAGCGCATCCCGGCAGAGGTACGCCGGCAGGACCCGCTGCTCGCGGCGGCACGACACTACGCCCAGTGGCTGGGTCGCGATCCATCCCTCCCGATATTGCTGCTCGCCTGGACCGATCCGCTATTCGGGGGAGAGAGCCCGCAAGAGCGTCGGCTGCGTGAGGCGACTTGCTGGATGTCTGATATCGGCAGCCGGGATCATCCCGAGTTTCGCGCCGAGCAAGCTTTTCTGCGGGTGTTCCGGCAGCCGGGAATCGGCCTGGACCACCGCGATCGAGCCTTCCTCGCGCTGGCGATCGCACTCCGCTACGAGGTGCTGGCCGATGCACCATACCTACGGCCCGCGCGAGCGCTGCTCGATGCGGTCAGCGCCAGCCGCGCCGAGGTGTTGGGCAGCGCCTTGCGGCTCGGCTACCTCCTTTCGGCCGGCACGCCAGAATTGCTGGCGGGCACCACATTGGACCTCGCTGCGGGTCGGCTGATCTTGCGCATCGAGGAAGCAGCCGGGGTGTTCGCGGGGGACGGGGTCACTCGCCGCCTTGAGCGACTCGCCCAGGCATTGCGCCTGACGGCCGTCATCGAGGAGCGACGGCAGACGGCAGTCGAGAAATGAAATGCGTCGGTGTATCAGGCGTTGATCGGCAATAGCTTGATCCGACGTCCCTCAACCCCGAGAGCGATTTTCCCGTCTTTCAGTGCAAGCGCGTGCTGTCCGAACACATCGTGACGCCATCCCTGAAGGGCTGCGATGGCGGGCGTGTCCTCGCTAGCTAATCGCTCGATGTCGTCGGAGCTTGCGACTAGCTTCGGTGCAACGTTGTGGCGCTCGCATTGCGCGGCGAGCAGGACCTTCAGCAGCGAGACCAGCCCAGGAGACGGACGCGGACCGTCCCGCCCCCTTTGAGCGTCCGGCAACTCGTCCTCCGGTAGTTCGCCTGCCGCCGCGATCGCGGCCAGCAGAGCAATGCCGGACTTGCCTTCGGCAAAGCCTCGTGAGACTCCCCGAGCGCGCGCCAAACCCTCGGCATTGGTCGGCGCGGTCGCCGCGATCTCGAGCAGGGACTCGTCCTTGACCAGACGCTGGCGGGGGATATTGACGCGCTGTGCTTCCCGCTCTCGCCAGGCGGTGATCGCCCGCAAAATCCCCAGCAAGCGGCGGTTGTTCGTCCGCGGGCGCAGGCGCTCCCACATCGCTTCCGGCTCGGGTCGGTAGGTTGCGGGATCGGCGAGGAATGCCATTTCCTCGCCGACCCAGGTGAGCCGCCCCTCGCGATCGAGCCGCGCGTTGAGCCTTTCATAGACGCCGCGCAGATGCGTCACGTCGGCAGCCGCGTAGGCGATCTGCGCGGGCGAGAGCGGGCGGGCCGACCAGTCGCTGAACCGGTGCGCCTTGTCGATGTGCCCGCCGGTCAGCGCCGAAACCAGCGCATCATAGCCGACCTGGTCACCGAAGCCGGCGACCATCGCGGCGATCTGGGTGTCGAACAGGGGCCGTGGCACGTCGCCGAAGCGAAGAACGAAGATCTCGATATCCTGCCGCGCGGCGTGGAAGACCTTCACCACGTGCGGATCAGCCAGCAGCCGACCCAGGGGCGCCAAGTCGAGCCCCGGGGCCAGCGCGTCCACCACGGCAACCCGCGCGGCTCCCGCAAGCTGTACGACGCAGAGCTCCGGCCAATACGTCCGCTCGCGCATGAACTCGGTATCGACGGTCACGAATGTTTCGTCCCGAAGTTGACCACACAGCTGGTCGAGAGCCTCGGAGGTGGTAATCAGCTCCGGGGCGAGGAATTCAGTTTGCGACGGACGAGCCATGCGTGCTTGTACACGTGCCGGTGGACCCACGGAAAGATGCGGTGCGCGTTTGGGCGCAGTGCTTGACTTGGTTGAACCTCGGGGGTTGTCTGCCGCGCCTGTCAGCCTGAGGCTCTTCAATGCATCCCTATCGCAGTCACACCTGCGGCGAACTTCGCGCCGCCGACGCCGGCAAGCCGGCCCGCCTGTCTGGCTGGGTGCACAGCAAGCGTGATCATGGTGGCCTTCTGTTTTTGGATCTGAGGGATCATTACGGGATCACCCAGTGCGTCTTTGCGGCAGGCAGTCCGGCTTTCGGTGCTGCTGACGCGCTGCGGCCCGAGAGCGTGATCACGGTGACCGGCGAGGTGGTTACGCGCGAACCCGGGACCGTCAACCCGAGGCTGCCGACTGGTGAGATCGAGCTGCGGGTCGGTGAACTCGTCGTGCAATCCGCGTCCGATATCCTACCGATGCAGGTGGCGGGCGATGAGCGCTTTCCCGAGGACATCCGTCTCAAATATCGGTTCATTGATCTGCGACGAGACAAGCTGCACCAGAACATTGTGCTGCGCTCAGCGGTGATCGCCTCGTTTCGCCGTCGCATGATCGAGGCTGGGTTCATCGAGTTTCAGACCCCGATCTTGACCGCGTCCAGCCCCGAAGGGGCGCGCGACTTCCTGGTGCCCGCCCGGCTTCACCCTGGGAAATTCTATGCCCTCCCCCAGGCCCCGCAGCAGTTCAAGCAATTGATCATGGTTGCCGGCTTCGACCGCTATTTCCAGATAGCGCCGTGCTTTCGAGACGAGGCTTCTCGCGCCGACCGGTCTCCGGGCGAATTCTATCAGCTCGACTTCGAGATGAGCTACGCGACCCAGGAAGACGTGTTCAACACGATCGAACCGGTCATTGCTGATGTCTTCCAGGAATTCAGCGCTGGTCGGGCTGTCGACCACCCGCCATTCATTCGTATCCCCCACGAGACCGCCATGCTGGTCTACGGCACCGACAAACCCGACCTGCGAAACCCGCTCCGCATCGCCGACGTGACCGAACATTTCGCGAGGTCCGCCTTTGGCTTGTTTGCTCGCGTCGCGGCTTCGGGCGGTATCGTTCGCGCCATCCCCGCACCAGGAGCCGGCAGCAATCCACGGAGTTTCTTCGACAAGCTGAACGAATGGGCACGAGGCGAGGGGGCCGGCGGCCTGGGTTACATCGTCTACGACGCCGATGGTCCAAAAGGTCCGATTGCCCGCAATCTCGAGGCAGACCGGGCGGAGGCGATCCGCCTGGCTTGCGGTTTGGCGGCCGGCGATGCCGTGTTTTTCGCAGCTGGTAAACCAGACGATGCGGCAAAATTTGCTGGACAGGTCCGCACGCGGCTGGGTCAGGAGCTCGACCTTGTTGCCGCAGGTGCGTTCCGCTTCTGCTGGATCACCGACTTTCCCATGTATGAGCTGAACGAGGAGACCGGGCAGATCGATTTCAGCCACAATCCATTCAGCATGCCGCAAGGGGAGATGGAAGCGCTGAACACGCGTGACCCACTCAGCATCAAGGCATTCCAATACGACATCGTGTGCAACGGGGTGGAACTGTCCTCGGGCGCGATCCGCAACCACCGGCCCGACATCATGATTCGCGCCTTCGAGATCGCCGGCTATACGGCCGCCGAGGTGGAGGCGCGTTTTGGCGGGATGCTGAACGCCTTTCGCTATGGCGCGCCGCCTCATGGTGGTTCCGCGCCAGGAATCGATCGGATCGTCATGCTGCTTGCCGACGAGCCGAACATTCGCGAAGTGATCCTGTTCCCGCTTAACCAGCAGGGCGAGGACCTGATGATGGGTGCACCTGCCATGGTGTCACCAGAGCGTCTCAAGGAACTCTCGTTGCGGCCTGCGTTGCCCCCGAAGCCGTTGGCTGCATCCGATTAGATCGATGGCCGAAGGTGTCTCGGCATTTCGCCTGCGACGCCCATCTTCACTGGTGTAGTTTCGGAGATGCCGATGCGCCTCTTAGCTTTCATCGCGGTCCTGACCCTGTTCACAGGAGGCGTGGCAAAGGCGACAGAGCTGGCCGCCCATAAGGCGCTTTATCGCTTGGCGATGGACCCGAGCCATTCGGGCGATGTCGTGGCGGCGGCGGGAACCATGGGCTACGAGGTGATCGATGCTTGTGACGGATGGGCGGTTCGGCAACGGCTGGAGATGACCGTGACCAACCACAACGGCCAAGACATCCAGATGGTGTCCGATTACGTGACGTGGGAGGCAAAGGATGGGCTATCGTTCCGTTTCCATATGAAGCAGACCACCGAGGAAGCGGTCACGACCGAGACCGACGGGAACGCTCAACTGGAACGAAAGGGTGGACCGGGCGAGGTCCACTATACGCTTCCGGCCGACACAGTGAAAAAGCTGCCGTCGGGCACGTTGTTGCCGATGGCCCACACCGAGGCGCTTCTGGCGGCTGCCAAAGCGGGGAAGCGGTTTCTTGCCGTGCCGTTGTTCGACGGCACCATTGCGACGGGTGCGCAGGACAGCTTTACGACGATGCTGGGTTGGGAACAGCCGAAGCGGCAGAAATGGCCGGGACTCTCGGACCTGCCGAGTGTGCGCGTACGCATCGCCTTCTTTGATCCCAAGCCTGCTTCACAGACCCCCGATTACCAGGTGGGCATGCGCTATTGGGCGAACGGGGTAGCGGACGATCTACAGATGGATTTCGGCGAGTTTGTCATGAATGGCACGATCACCGAGTTTTCGTTGCAACCACGTCGCTGCTGATGTGTCCTAGCGTCGGGCACGCCCGCGCTCGATGACGCCCACCCCGTAGCGGCTGCGCAGTCGCTCGATGGCCGCCTGCGCAGCCGCCAGTCGCGGCGTACGCGCATCGGCAAGATCGCCACGATCCGCATGATTGATCGGAAGCAATCGGCCGGAGCCGATCCCGATCAAGCGGAACGCGGTTCCGTCACATTCCTTTACCAACAGATCGCGTCCAGCCTCGAACAGGCGGTCGGGCAGGGCGGTCGGGCTTGCCAGTTGGCTCGCTCGCGTCCGAACGTGGAACGTTGCGGTCTTGAGCTTGAGCGTGAGCCCGCTGGTGCAGAACCCCTGTTCGCGCAAGCGCCGGGCGAGTTTCTCTGCTACTCGCCAGAGCTTTGGTTCGAGATCTTCGATACGCCACAAATCGGTGTCGAAGGTGCTTTCGGCGCTGATCGACTTCGTCGGGCGCTCCGGGTTGACCGCGCGTGCATCCTCGCCGCGAGCGCGCGCGCACAGATTGGGCCCGTCCTCGCCGAGCCGCCGCATCGCCTCAAGGTTGTCGAGACCTTGAAGGTGACCCAGGCGCGTGATGCCTCGTGCCGCCAGGCGACGCACCAGGGCGGGACCAACACCCGGGAGCAGGCCGACTGGCTGGGGCGCCAAGAACGCTCCCGCCTCGAACGCGCCGATCACGGCGAAGCCGCGCGGCTTGTCCCGGCCAGCCGCGATCTTGGCCATCAGCCTGTTGGCCGCCAGCCCGATCGACACAGTGACCCCGACTTCCCGCTCGACGGTGCTTGCGAAGCCGGCGAGCACTGCGGCGGCCGATGCCCGATGCAGACGCTCCGTGCCGGTCAGATCGAGGGCGGCCTCGTCAATCGAGAGTGGCTGGACCAGAGGCGTAAGCCGAGTCATGATTGCGCGCATCTGTCGCGATGCCTCGACGTATTTCGTGAAGTCCGGACGGATCACGACGGCATCCGGGCAGGCGCTCATCGCCTTGAACATCGGCATCGCGCTTCGCACTCCGGACAGACGGGCGATGTAGCAGGCCGAGGTCACGACGCCACGCACGCCGCCGCCGACGATGACCGGAAGTGCCGCGAGCTCAGGCCGATCACGCTTCTCGACGCTGGCATAGAATGCGTCGCAATCGACGTGCGCGATGGTGAGTGCCAGTAGTTCTCGATGCCGCACGATCCGGAGCCCGCCACATTGCGGGCAGGGGGTGGCTGGACCGTCCCCCGTCCAGAGGCAATCGCGGCACAGGGCGGCCATGCTCAGCTTGCGGGCCAGAGCCGGGCTGCGCCGCGTACCCCGGATGAGTCGCCGTGACGGTTGCGCAGCAGGGGCGTATCGCAGGTGTCACTGAAGACATAGCGGGGCAGCAAAGCCGGCACCGTCTCGTACAGAGCGTCGATGTTGGACAGGCCGCCGCCAAGCACGATGCAGTCCGGGTCGAGCAGATTGATGACGTGGGCGAGCCCACGTGCAAGGCGGTCGGCGTGGCGGTCGAGCGCCGCCCGCGCCCGCGCGTCCCCGGCGGCGGCGCGGGCCGGCAATTCGCTGGCGTCCTTCGCGCTCGGGCCGTCGCAATCACGGGCCAGCGCCGGGCCCGAGACGAACGTCTCGAGGCAGCCGTGGCGTCCGCACCAGCAGAGAGGCCCAGGAACCTCATCATGCTCGGCACCCGCCCGCGACCAGGGCAGCGGATTATGGCCCCACTCGCCGGCGATGCGCTGGCGACCTCCCAACAGTCCGCCTTGCACCACCAAGCCACCGCCGCAGCCGGTGCCTAGAATGACGCCGAACACGACACCGGCGCCCGTGCCGGCTCCGTCCGCCGCCTCGCTCAAGGCAAAGCAGTTGGCGTCATTCTCGACCCGGACTTCGCGATCCAGTTGTCGAGCGATATCGCGGTCGAGCGCACGGCCGTTCAGCATGGTCGAGTTGGCATTCTTGACCAGGCCGGAGCGCGGGCTGATGGTACCGGGGATGCCCACGCCGACGGCGCCGGGTGCGCCAAGCTGCCGCTCGAGCGTTCGCACCAGATCGCATAGGGCGTCCAGTGTGGCCTCGTAGCTGGCCGGCGTGGGAATGCGGCGCCGGCTGGCGAATTCACCGCTCGGCAGTAGGGCGATGGCCTCGATCTTCGTGCCACCAAGGTCGAGGCCGATCCGGTACCGTGCCATTCGGCAAGTTTGCGGCGGCGGTGCAACTTGCTCAAGTCCGCATTGGCACCGAGGATGGGAATGGAGGCCAGATTGAGTGAGACCCTGCTCGACGTCAAAGGGATGAACTGTCCGCTGCCGGTGCTGCGAGCCAATCGCGCGCTGAGGGGGATGGCGGCTGGCCAACGGTTGCGGGTTCTCGCGACGGATCGAGCCGCCGTTGCGGATTTCCAGGCGTTCTGCCGCGAGACCGGCCACGCATTGCTGGCCTGGAGTGACGACGGAGAGGGCGTGCTCAGCTTCCTCATCCGGCGGCGGGAGAGCGAGCCCGACCGATCGGAGGCCTGACGTGCCGACCGCACTGATCACTCACCCCGCCTGTTTGCAACACCAGCCGGGCGCTTGGCACCCGGAACGGCCCGACCGGCTGAAGGCCGTCTTGCGGGCCCTCGAGGACGAACGTTTTGCTCGGCTGCTTCGGGAGCCGGCTCCCGAAGCCAGCGCGCTCCAACTCACCCGCGCCCACCCGGCGGACTATGTCGAGGCGATCCTGGCTATTCGTCCGGAGCCGGGCGAGCCGCTTGCGCTGGATGCCGACACGCTGATGAGCGAGGGAAGCCGATCCGCGGCGCTGCATGCTGCCGGTGGGGCTGTGTCTGCGGTGGACGCGGTCATGAGCGGCCGCTTGCGGGCTGCGTTCGTCGCGGTCCGGCCGCCGGGACATCATGCCGAATCCTCTCGCGCAATGGGCTTTTGCTTGTTCAACAACGCGGCCGTCGCCGCGCTCCACGCTCGAGCGGAGTGGGGTACCAGCCGTGTCGCCGTCGTCGATTTCGACGTTCACCACGGCAATGGAACCCAAGCCATCCTAGGCCCGGATCCCGATTTCTTCTACGCGTCGAGCCATCAGGATCCGTGTTATCCGGGCACGGGAAAGAGCTGGGAACGCGGAGTTGCGGGCAACGTGGTGAATGCGCCGCTACCGCCCGGAACGGAAGGACCGGCATTCCGATCGGCTTGGCGCGAGGTCATATTGCCCGCGCTTCGCGCTTTCGGCCCCGACCTGGTGATCGTCTCAGCCGGCTTCGATGCGCATCGGGCAGATCCGTTGGCACAGCTTCGGCTGGATGCGTCCGACTTCGTCTGGTTGACGGGCGAACTCGTGAGTGCCGCTGATCAGCACTCGCAGGGCCGGATCGTTTCTGTGCTCGAAGGCGGTTACGATCTCGCTGCACTCGCGACGTCGGCTGCGGCCCATGTCGGCGCTCTCATGCGTTTGGAGCAGTCCTGCTCATGGTAGGAATTATTGTTGCTATATGCCGCAACATTGACGACGCACAACGGCGCCGGCGCCGCCTGGCTCATGATCTTCCTGCGGCTCGTTGCCGCGCGCAGCAAATGATGACATGACCGAGCGGCTCAGCGTCGCTCGATGCGGGGGACGGCTGGCAGCCCGTTCAGGATCAGGTTGACCGCAAATTCGGCGGCGGCTTCGAGGTCGGGAGAATCGCGGGTCAGCATCGCCTCGCCGATCTCGCGAGTGACGCCAATCGTCGCCGCCGCGAGATAGGCGATGTCGACCCGTGACGACAACCCAGCTTCGAGCACCAGCGCGATCGTCGATTCGATCTCGTCATAGACGGCGGTGTGCGAGGGGGTCCAGAACCGCACCCGCAAGCGGCGCTCGGCCATCGGACGCTGGGTTCCCCAGGATCGCTGCTCATCGAGGATGAAGTGGAAATAGGCGCGGATCACGCCATTGAGATACCCGGTGACATCACCCGCCTGCTCCCGACAGGCGCGCAGGATCGGCCGCAGACGCTCGGCCGCGTCGGCGGCAACCGCCTTGGCCACCTCCTCCTTGGAGCGGAAGTAGTTGTAGAATGTGCCCGAGGCGAGGCCGGTGCGACGCACGATGTCGCGCACGCTGGCGGCCTCGTAGCCGAGCTCGGCGAACACCTCGCGCGCGGCAAGCAGGATAGCGGCGCGGTTCTGCGCCTTGGTCTGCTCCCGTCGGCCCTCGGCCCCGCTGGTGCTGTCCGAGGACGACAAGCTCTCAGCCGACCGGTCGCAGCCCCGCCTTGAAGCGGGCGGCGAGCTCCACGTAGTGCGCGGCGGTGCGGTCGAAGCCGGCGCGTTCCTCGTCCGACATCACCCGCCACAGTCTAGCGGGCGAGCCGCTCCACAATTCGTTCGGCCCGATCACCTTGTTCGGCGTCAGCAGCCCGCCGGCGGCGAGCATGCCGCCCTCCTCGATAGTGGCGCCATCCAGCACGGTGGCACCCATGCCGACAAAGGCGCGGCGCTTCAACGTGCAGGCATGCACGATGCAGGCGTGGCCCACGGTGACGTCGTCCTCGATGATGGTCGGGAACGTGCCCCGGTTGACGTGAATGATGGTGCCGTCCTGGATGTTCACCCGCGCGCCGATGCGGATGAAGTTGGTGTCGCCGCGCAGCACGCAGTGGAACCAGATGCCGGATTGCGCCCCGATCTGCACGCTGCCGATCACCGCCGCCGATGGCGCGACCCAGGCATCCGCCGCGATCTCCGGCGCCACGCCGTCCAGTTCGTAGAGCGGCCCGGTGATCGCGGGCATCTGGATGTCAGGCATGCACTTTCTCCCGTATGGGCGCCTGGGCGACGCCGATCCCCAGCATCAGGCGGGTGTTCTGCACCGCTGCTCCCGACGCACCCTTGCCGAGATTGTCGAGCCGCGCGACCAGCACCGCCTGGCCGCGCGCGTCGTTGGCGAACACGCGCAGTTCCAGATGATCAGTGTCGTTCAGCGCCTCCGGCTCCAGCTTGCCGGACGGCTCGGCGGACAGCACCTGCACCAACGCGCTCTCGCGATAGCGTTCGGCGAGCACCTCGTGCAGATCGGCGCCGGTTGCCGGGCGATTCAAGGTGTCGAGGTGCAGCGGGATGCTGACCAGCATGCCCTGGCGGTAATGGCCGACCGAGGGCACGAAGATCGGCCGCCGGTTCAGGCCGCTGTAACGCTGCGTCTCGGCCACGTGCTTGTGCTCGAGGCCGAGCCCGTAGAGCTCGAAGGCCGGGCCGCCGGCGCTATCGTGCGCCTCGATCATCGCGCGTCCGCCGCCCGAGTAGCCACTCACCGCGTTGATCGCCACCGGGTAGTCGGTGGCCAGCAACCCGGCGTCGACCAGCGGGCGAAGCAGCGCGATGGCGCCGGTGGGATAGCAGCCGGGATTGGCAACCAGGCGCGCCTCGGCGATACGGGCGGGCTGGTCAGGTTCCAGCTCGGCAAACCCGTAGACCCATTCGGGATCGACGCGGTGGGCGGTGCTGGCGTCGAGCAGTTTCGGCGCCTCCGAGCCCAAGCCGGCGGCAAGCGCGACCGACTCGCGCGCGGCGTCATCGGGCAGGCACAGCACCACCAGATCGACCTCGGCCATCAGGCGCCGGCGCGCTTCGGGGTCCTTGCGTCGGTCCGGCGCGATGCTGCGCAAGGTGATCTCCGGCACCGCCGCCAGCCGCTCGCGTATGCCGAGCCCGGTGGTGCCGGCCTCGCCGTCGATGAACACCGTTGTCTGGCTCGTCATAAGACGTGCTCCCGTCGCATCAACGAATGGTCCCGCGTTCGGGTGCGACAACGCAAGAGGGCGACCCGCGGGCCGCCCCCTTGTCGCACTGGTGCGAAAAAGGCCGGACGGTCAGCGCTTGCTGAACTGGAAGCTGCGCCGTGCCTTCGCGCGGCCGTACTTCTTGCGCTCGACCACGCGGGAATCGCGGGTGAGGAAGCCGGCGACCTTGAGGATGCCGCGCAAATCCGGCTCGTAGTTGGTGAGCGCGCGGCTGATGCCATGGCGCACCGCGCCGGCCTGGCCGGACAAGCCGCCGCCGGTCACCGTGCAATACACGTCGAACTGGTTGTAGCGATCGGCCACCAGGAACGGCTGGGCGAGCAGCATCCGCAGCACGGGTCGGGCGAAATACTGCGTGACGCGCTTGCCATTCACCATGATCTCGCCCTTGCCGGGCTTCAGCCACACGCGGGCGATCGCGTCCTTGCGCCGGCCGGTGGCGTAGCTGCGACCCTGCGCGTCGCGCTTGGGCTCGCGCCGCTCCGTCGCCTCGGGGCTCGCCGTCGCGGCGGTGGCGATCGCCAGATCCTTGAGGTCGGCGAGGGTGCGGGTCTGGGTTCCGGACATGCGCTCAGCCCCTCTTGTTCTTCGGGTTCATCGCGGCGAGATCGAGTTTCTGTGGCGCCTGGCCGTCATGCGGGTGCTGGTCGTCGCCATAGACGTAGAGGTGCTTCATCTGCCGCCGTTGCAGCGGCCCACGGGAGATCATCCGCTCGACGGCCTTCTCGACCACGCGCTCAGGGTGCTTGCTGTCGAGGATCTGGCGGACGCTGCGCCCCTTGATCCCGCCGGGATAGCCGGTGTGATAGTAGAATATCGACTGCTCAGCCTTGTTGCCGGTGACCCGCACCTTGCGGGCATTGACCACCACGACGTTGTCGCCGCAATCGACATGCGGGGTGAATTGCGGTTTGTGCTTGCCGCGCAGCCGGGTGGCGACCACGGCAGCGAGGCGGCCGAGCACCAGCCCCTCCGCATCGATCAGCACCCAGTCCTTGCGCACCTCCGCAGGCTTCAGCGAGAGGGTGGTTTTCAGCATCGCCGCATCCTTCGCAACAAGCGCCGGCTTATCGGCAAAACTGCTGGCGGCGTCAAGCTTTCGGGCGTGTGGTAGCGCTTTACCACAGACTCGGCACCCCGTCCGACGCGCGCCGCACTCCCCCTCATGCGACCTGCAATCGTCGCGAGCGCGGCGACGGCGCGGGCGGGAAGGCCAGCGCGATCCCGGCAGCCCCCAAACCGATGCTGAAGGAGACGATATAGAGCCAGGCGTAGCTGCCGAACCGGTCGAAGATCCAGCCGCCGAGCGCGGGGCCGAGCGCCATGCCGAGACTGGAGATCATGGTCGCGGCACCGAACACGGTACCCATGATGCGCGGCCCGAAATACTCCCGCGCCAGCACGGCGTAGAGCGGCATCACGCCACCGTAAGCAAGGCCGAACACCACCGCGACCGAGTAGAACTCGCCGAGGCCGCGCGCGAAAAAGTAGCCCCCGGCGGCAAACGCCTGCACCAGCAGGCCCGCGACCAGCACCGGCTTGGCGCCGAACCGGTCGCCGAGCACCCCGAACAGCAGTCGCCCGCCGAGGCCCGAGAGGCCCTCCACACTGTAGATCGTCACGGCGGTCATCGCCGGCAAGCCGCAGGTGATGGCGTAGCTCACGGTATGGAAGATCGGTCCGGAGTGCATGGCGCAACAGCCGAAGAAGGTCGCCGCGAGCACAATGAACTGGCGCGAGCGGAATGCCTCGGCGGCGGAGAGGATGGGCCCGGTCGTCCCGGCGAGAGCGGGCGCCGGGGTGGCCAGAGCGGCGGCGGGCGGGCGGCGCACCAGCAAAGCGGCCGGGATCAGCAGGCACCACGCGATGACGCCGATGGTCATCTGCGCGGTGCGCCAGTCATAGGCCGAGATCAGCCAGCGGGCGAAGGGCGAGACGGTCATCGGCGCCACCCCCATACCGGCCGAGACCAGCGAGACGGCGATGCTGCGATGGGCGATGAACCAGGAACTCACCAGCGCCATCATCGGCGCGAAGAAGGCCCCCGCCGCGAGGCCCATGAGAACGCCATAGACCAGGCGGAACTCCATCAGGCTCGTCGCCCGGCTGGCGAGCGTCAGCCCGAGCCCGAGCAGCACCGCGCCGGCCAGCGCGACCACCCTTGTGCCGATCCGGTCGCTCAACGCGCCCCAGCCGAACCCGGCGGCGCCCATGACGAGGAAATTGAGAGTCATGGCGCTGGAGATGCCGGCGTGGCTCCAGCCCGTCGCCTCGCTGATCGGCTGGAGGAACACCGCGAGCGAGAACATCGAGCCCATGCCGACGCAGGTCATCAGCGCGCCGGCCGCGACAATCACCCATCCGTAGCGCTGCTGCATCCCGCTTCCTCGTGCTGGTCCGAAACTTCTCGGGTTCGTTCAGTGCCTCGCCGGAATGGCGCTTCGGCTGTGTCAGTAGAGCGGAATTGTCGAGGCTCGAACCCGCTCGGGCAATAGGGAAACGTTCGCGATCGGGATACTGTGGCGGCATGACCCAGGACACCAAGCGCGGGCTCGCGCGCAACACGGCCAACTATGGCGATCGCGATTTCTCGCTCTACTTGCGCCGATCCTTCGCCAAGTCGATGGGCTACTCGCAGGCCATGCTGGACCGGCCGGTGGTCGGCATCGTCGACACCGGCTCGGACTACAACAATTGCCACCGCACCGTCCCCGAGCTGATCGAGGCGATCAAGCGCGGGGTGCTGGCCGCCGGCGGGCTGCCGCTGGCGTTCCCCACCGTGTCGTTGTGCGAGCCGTCGCTGTTCCCGACCTCGATGCACTACCGCAACCTGGCCGCGCTCGACACCGAGGCGATGCTGACCGCACAGCCGATGGACGCGGCGGTGCTGGTCGGCGGCTGCGACAAGACGGTGCCGGCGCAGCTCATGGCCGCCGCCTCGGCCGACATCCCCTGCGTGCAGCTGGTCACCGGCCCGATGCTGGCGACCCCGTTCCAGGGCGAGCGGCTGTCCGCCTGCACCGATTGCCGCCGCTACTGGGCGCGCTATCGGGCGGGCGACGTGTCGGAGGCGCGGATCGGCGAGATTGAGGGGCGGCTCGCTACCACCGCCGGCACCTGCGGGGTGATGGGCACCGCGAGCACCATGGCGTGTCTGACCGAGGCGCTTGGGATGATGCCGCTCGGCCACGGCTCGATCCCGGCGGTGCACGCCGACCGGCTGCGCGCCGCCGAGGAGGCGGGAACCTTGGCGATGCAGCTGGTCGCGGCGCCGATCCGCCCCTCGGAGGTCATCACCGCGCAGTCGGTGGAGAACGCACTGCGGGTGCTGCTTGCCCTCGGCGGCTCGACCAACGCGCTGATCCACCTCACGGCGATCGCCGGGCGGCGCGGCATCCGCGTCGATCTCGAACGGCTCAATGCGTTAAGCGACGAAACCCCGGTGCTGGTCGACCTCAAGCCGACCGGCGATGGCTACATGGAGGATTTCCACGCTGCCGGCGGCGTGCCCGCGCTGCTGTGGGAGCTGCGCGAACTGCTGCACCTCGACACGCGCGACGTCACCGGTGCGACATTGGGCCAGCGGCTGGCCGAGCCGGCGTTCGTCGATCGCCGCTTCATCCGCACTCGCGCGCAGCCGGTCTCGCCGGTGGGCGGGATCGTGGCGGTGTTCGGCGGCCTTGCCCCGCGCGGCGCGATCGTCAAGCGCAGCGCCGCCACGGAAGCGCTGTTCGAGACCGAGGCGCGTGCGGTGGTGTTCGACGGGCTGGAGGATTTAGCGGCGCGGATCGACGACCCGGCACTCGACGTGTCCGCCGAGGACGTGCTGGTGCTGAAGAACGCCGGCCCGCTGACCCCGGCGGGGATGCCGGAGGCGGGCTACCTGCCTATCCCGCAAAAGCTGGCGCGTGCCGGGGTGAAGGACATGGTGCGGATCAGCGACTGTCGCATGTCCGGCACCGCGTTCGGCACCATCGTCTTGCACGTCACGCCGGAAGCGGCGGCGGGCGGCCCGCTTGCGTTGGCGGAGAGCGGCGACCGCATCCGCCTGTCGATCGAGGAGCGGCGGCTCGACCTGCTGGTGCCCGACGCCGAGCTCGCCCGCCGCCGCGAAGGCTGGCGCCCGCCGGCGACACCCACGCGCGGCTGGGACCGCTTGGTCGCCGAGCAGGTGCTGCAGGCTGATGAGGGCTGCGACCTGGCCGTGCTGCGGCCGTAACCGGGGCCCGCTGCCGTGCCCAGCAGGCGGCGGCATCGGTTCAACCAGCCGATGGTTCTCTCGACGATCCGGCGCGCTTGTGCAGCACAACGAATTTTCCGGCTTCGGAGGTGCCGCTTCTGACCATTGACCCTTTTGCCCGCATCGAAACCCGCCGGGTCGATCGAGCGCCCCCTCTTTCTGTGCTCTTGACGCTCTGGCTATCGATGATGCCGACCGTTGGGCTCGCCTGTTGGTCGGCCATTTCCCGGCATTTCACGCAAAGCGCATGATGGATGCGCGTCAGCGTGCCGTCGTAGTCCCAACGGTGGAAGTAGTCGTCGACTGTGCTGCGCGGCGGCAGGTCCTTGGAAAGCTGCGCCCACTGACACCCGTGCCGAGGATATACATCAGCCCGTTAACCACCGCTCGCTCGTCCACCGTCCGCTCGTTGCCGCCCCGCTTGGCCGGCGGCATCAGCGGCCCGATCAGCGCCCATTTCTTCGTCCGTTAGATCGCTCGGGTAGCGAAGCTTGCTGCGGTCGTAGCGACCGCGGTTCTCGTTCGTTCAGATCTGGCCGCTCGCTCCGACTCAGCGACCACAAGGGAATCACACACGACTCTGAAGACTCAACCTGTTCCCGGATGGACACTTAGCCTAAGCGGCTTGCAGTATCTCCGGTTTCTCGACGCGTGCTTCCCGGGCGTCGCTATGTCGCACGAGCAGGCCCGGGATTTCGCAGGCCGGCCTCGGTTTGCTGAACAGGTAGCCTTGGACTTCGCCGCAGCCTTCGGCACGCAGGGCGGCGAACTGCCCTTCGGTTTCCACACCTTCGGCGTTCACCGCCATTCCGAGCGAGCGGCCGAGGCTCACGACGGCGCGCACGATGGCCGCGCTATCCTTCTGTTCGCCCAACTCACGCACGAAGGACTGGTCGATCTTGATCTTGTCGAACGGGAAACGTCGGAGATAGCTCAGCGAGGAATAGCCGGTGCCGAAATCATCCATCGCGATCCGCACACCGATCGCGCGCAACTCGTGCAGCACTCCGAGCACGGAGGCATCGTTGCCCAGCAGCAAACTCTCCGTCACCTCCAGTTCCAGCCGTTTCGGATCGAGCCCGGTATCGCACAGGCTCTGCGCCACTTCGCGGGCCAGTGCGCTGTTGCGGAACTGGGCGGGGGACAGGTTGACCGCCACCTTCAGGTCACCGGGCCAGGAAGCCACGTCGGCGCAGGCCCGATGCAGCACCCAGGCGCCGATCTGCCCGATCAGGCCGATTTCCTCGGCAAGCGGGATGAAGTCCGCCGGCGAGACCATGCCGCGCTCGGGGTGACGCCAGCGCAGCAGCGCCTCGAAGCCGCTGATCGCGCCTTGCGACGCCTCGACCAGCGGCTGGTAGAACACCTCCAGCTGGTTGTTGGCGAGCGCGCCCCGCAGGTCGATCTCCAGCAGCCGCCTGGCCTGCATGAGGGTGTCCATCTCCGTCTCGAAGAAGGCCCAGGTGCCACGCCCGTCGGACTTCGCTCGGTACAGCGCCAGGTCGGCGCTCTTCAGCATCGTGTCCGCCCCGTCCAGGCCGTCGCTTGCCAGGGCGATGCCGACGCTCGCGCCGATGACGATGCGATGCCCTTCGACCTCGAACGGTTCCGCCAGAATCTCGACCAGGCGCCGGGCGAGAGCGGTTGCGTCCATCGGCTGGGACGCATCCTCCTGCACGATCGCGAACTCGTCACCCCCGAGGCGCGCGACGAGGTCGGTCTCGCGTAGGCAACTCTTCAGACGGTCGGCCACGGCGCGCAGCAAGGTGTCACCGACCGGGTGGCCAAGCGTGTCGTTCACGGCCTTGAAACGGTCGAGGTCCAGACACAGCACCGCCGGCCCGTTGCTGCGCCGCGCACGGGCCAGCGCACGATGCAGGTGCTCGCGGAACAGCACGCGATTAGGCAGGCCAGTCAGCGCGTCATGGTGCGCCATGTGGGCGAGCCTCGCCTGGCCGCGACGCTGCTCGGTGACATCCTCGTAGGTCGCGACCCAGCCGCCGCCGTCCACCAGACGGTGGGTAACCGCGATCACGCGCCCGTCGGGCAGGTCGCGGGAGAAATTCGCCTCCTCGCCCTGCCGCGCGCCAAGCAGGTCCCCCAGTCCCTCGCTTGCGAACATCTCCGCCGGGGTCGCACCCGCCTCGGGGGCGCCGAACATCGCGCCGAAGCGCAGATTGGCGACGAGCAAGCGGCCGTCGGTGTCGAACATGCACAGACCCTGGCTCATGTTGGACAGCGCCGCGTCGAAGCGGGCGTGCTGGGCGGCGGTCTCCCCGGCATGGTTCGACGCCTGCTCTTCGAGCAGCCCGCGTATTCGCGCCATCGCGGCGGCGATGCTCGATTGCATGGTGGCGAGCGCGCCGAGCAACTGGCCGGTCTCGTCCCGGCGCTTGAACTCGATGGTGTTGTCCAGCCGGCCGGCCGCGATTGCCTGGGCCACGCCCACCGCCTTGCGCAGGACAGGCACGATGGAGCGGGTCAACCACACGGTGATGGCGAGCGCCGCTAGCACCGCCAGCACGGTCGCGATCCAGGTCTCGCGCGCGGCGTGCTTCACCATGCTGCCCGCGTCCTGACGATACCGGTAGCCGTCGGCGGCGAACAGCTCCACGGCGGTGTCGAACTCGAGCCGGGCGGTGGCGAGGATGGCAAGGAGTTCCGCCCGATCCGCCTGCGGTGCGGACTTCGCCAACGCGTCGAGCATGGCCGCCAGCCGGGCGCTTGAAGCGCGCGCCGGTTCCGACATGGCGCGTCGGCGGGCAACCTGCAGGTTTCCGGCGATATCGGGCAGTTCGCCGGCCAGCGCTTCGCGGGCGTCGAAATCCTCGGGTGAACGGGCCGGGGCGGTGACGTTGCGTTGCTCCGCTTCCGCGCGCGCCAGTCCGTTCTGCGCCGAACGCAGATAGCTCATTGCCAGGAAGGCGTCGTCGTAGAGGCGCATGGTGACCAGGCCGAGATTGCGCTGCGCCTCGCGGGCGTAGCCACCCATCAGCGCCGTAAGCACGGTCAACGCAAAACAGCCAGCTAAAATCTTTGAGCGAATGGTCATGCAGCCATACTGGCCGGGGTTGGTTATCGCATCATGAATGGAGCGCGCTTTCGCTTTATTGGACGTGCACGCTCATTCGCATCCTGGGATGCACGCCACACGTCACCTCGAAAGTGCCCGCGTTTGGAAACGCGACATCCAGTGTCTCGCCAGGGCCTTGCAAGGGTGAATCGATCTCCAAGCCCGGCCCTTCGGTCTGAATCTGATGCGGGAACTCGTCCGCATTGGTGAAGCGCACGGTGCTGCCACGGGGGATCGTGATCTCTCGGACGGCGAAAGCGCGCTTCTTCTGTACGATCTCGACCACATTCGCGGCGAATGCCATCCAGGGGAGATCGACGGCGCCGACCAGTGCGAGCACGGCCAGCGCGGCGGTGCTCCGGTGAAACAGACGCCGGCTTGGTAATTGCCGGCTCGATGATCTACTGGGCATCGAACCGGCGCTTGGCCGAGATGCGATACGCTTGGGTGCGGGCGGTCAGCATCGGGTCCGCGCTGGCGGCAATGCCGCCCACCAGGTTGGTCGGCACGAAGCTGAGCTCCTGCTGCCGCGCGTCGTCGTCCGGCACCACGGCACGCAGGCTGAGCGTGCCCAGTTCCACCACCGGCCGGTCCGAGGGCCAGGGCACGGACCCGTCGGTGACCGTGTCGCCCTCGCCGGCGAGCTGGACGACGAGACGGAAAGCAACGGGGCCGCGTCGCAACTGCTCGCCCAGCACCTCGGACAGGTAGCTCGGCGTACGCTTGGCGGCTTGTTCGGCGCTCAGGTGGGAGATGCCGGCCACGGGAATGAAGCGATAGCGGCCATACCGCGACACGCCGGCGGCGTTGGTGAAGTGAAACGCGTTGACGCCGAAGAACGTCTCGGTCCCATAGCTGGCCGGGGCGGGCTTGGGATCGTCGAGGAAGCTGCGCGCGGCAGGGTGGTCGGCCGCGAAGATCTTCAACGCCGCCGGGTCGGTTACTGCCCGCAGGAAGGCCAGGAACTCGGTCGGAGTGCCGGCGGGAAAGCCGTTATAGGAGTGCGCCACGATGTCGGTGTCCTCGCCGTCCGGCAGGAGGAACTTGACCGCCAGGCCGCGTGGGCTGGACGCGGGATCGCCGTCCGGCAGGCCCGGCACGGCGGCAAAATTGGAGAAGCGGGCGAGCACGGGAACCGGCGCGCCGTGCAGGTGCGCGGCCCGACTGAGCGTGACGGCTTCGGCTGCCGGGGTGAAAACGCCCGCGCACAGCAAGCCCTTCGCGTGCACAGCGCGCTGCCCGGCATGCGGGCCGTTGAACATCTTGTCGAACGCGCCAACGATCTGAGCGGGGGTGCTCGACGCGCCGGTCTGCATGGCGGTTTGCGCCCGTGCGTCACAGGGAACCGCCAGCGCCGCCGCGAACAGCACGCTGCCAAGCGCCACGCGGCGCCCGAAGGCCGCGCGTTGATAGGCGTCTTGTATCCGTATCGGCATAGTGTACTGCTTCCCAAGAGCTGGCTCGGAGGGCTCGACGCGGCCGGGCGGTCGCGGGCCGCGAGTATGGGAAGCGAGCGTAAAGAAACTGCTGCCGCGCTCGGTGATGCGCCGGCGGATCGTGCGGGGAGCAACGCTGATGAGCGCCACGGTGGAAACCCTGCTCGACGGGCTGGCCTTTCCCGAGGGGCCGCGCTGGCATGACGGCAAGCTCTGGTTCTCCGACATTTTCGGCGGCGTTGTGCGCGCGGTCGATCTCGCCGGTCGCGCCGAGCTGGTCGCCGAGGTCGCCGAGCGTCCCTCCGGCCTGGGCTGGACGGTGGACAACCGGCTGCTCGTCGTCTCGATGAACGATCGGCGGCTGCTGTGCATGGAGGGCGCCGCCTTGCGGCCGTTCGCCGACCTCGCGCCGCACGCCACCGGCCCGTGCAACGACATGGTGGTCGATGGCGAAGGTCGGATCTGGGTCGGCAATTTCGGTTTCGACATGTTTGCCGGCGCCGAGCGACGACCAGCCGCCATCATCCATGTCGATCGGAACGGCGCCGCCAGCGTAGCCGCCGAGGGGCTCGACTTTCCCAACGGCATGGCGGTCACGCCCGACGGAACCCTGCTGATCGTTGCGGAAAGCTACGGCAACCGGCTGACCCGGTTCGACATCGGCGGCAACGGCGCGCTGAGCAACCCTCGCCCATTCGCCACACTTCCCGGCGTGGTGCCCGACGGCATCTGCCTCGACGCGGAAGGCGCGGTGTGGGTCGCGCACGCGCGGGCCAATCAGACACTGCGCGTGCTGGAGGGTGGCCGGATCGCGCAGACCGTGTCGGTCGAGGAAGGTCGCGCGGTCTATGCCTGCGCGTTGGGCGGCTCCGATCGTCGAACGCTGTTCCTGTGCACCAACGCGGCGCGGGGTCCCGATGCGCGCGAGGCCAGGCAGGGGCGGATCGAGATCACCCGCGTCGACGTGCCCGGCGCCGGCTGGCCATGACCGGCTGGCCATGAGGGGCGGTCGGGCGGCACTCGGCGTGTTGCTCGGGCTCAGCGGCGGTGCAGCGCTGGCGGAGGGCGTGCCGACGCGTCCGGGTCGCTGCGTCGAGACCCGCATCGCCGCTGTCGAGCACCGATTGCAGCAGGGCGAGCACGGGCCGTTCATCGCTGAGTCCGGCTCCGCCGTGCGGTTCGCCAATGGCGGATATCAGGTCTCGTATGACGAGGTGGACGCGGTCACGCGCTCGCGCGTCGGCGATCCGGTGCGGATGTGCCTGGTCCAGTTGCCGCGAGACTGCCCGAAGGGCGACACGCGCGGGCGCGTCTACGCAACGACCAATCTGCGGACGCGGCAATCCTGGACGATGCCGGATGCCGAGCACGCGTGCGGCGGCGCGTAGCGACGGGCGAACGGTTCAGCCCGTCCCCTGCCGCCGCAGCACGGCATGGGCGAAGGCGCCGAGTGCGGCGTTGATCGCGATGCCGGTCAGGGCGAGCAGCACCAGTGCTGCGAACATGCGTGGCACTTGCAGCCGGAACCCGGCTTCCTGGATGGTGTAGGCGAGCCCGGTGGCGACGCCGCCGGAGCCGGCGACGAACTCGGCCACCACCGCGCCGACCAAGGCAAGCCCGCCGGAAATGCGCAAGCCAGCGAGGAAATAGGCCAGTGCCGCCGGCGCGCGCAGCAGACGCAGGGTTTGCCACCGTCCCGCACCGTACAGCCGGAACAGATCGGCAAGCTCCGGCGGCGCCGAGGCAAGACCGGCGGCGGTGTTGGCGAAGACCGGGAAGAACGCGACGATGGTGGCGCTGACCACCAGGGTGATCAAGGTGCTGAGCCGTGGCGAGCGCACCAGGTAGCCGACCCAGATGATTACCAACGGCACGATCGCGACGATCGGGGTCACCTGCAACACCACCGCCCAGGGCTGGATCGCCGCTTGCGCCAGCCGGCTCGCCGACATCGCCAGCGCCAGCGCCACGCCCAGCACCGCCGCCGCGAGCAGCGCGATGGCGGTCACCGTTAGGGTGGCGCCAAGGGCGGCCAGCAACCCGCCCGGGTCGGCGGCGAAGGCGGCGCCGATCGCGACCGGGCCGGGCACGATATAGACCGGCACGCCGGTCAGCCGCACCGCGGCCTCCCAGGCGAGCAGCGCCAGCAGGCCGAACAGGGCGGGTGCGGCTCTCATCAATCGCCGAGCGCGCCTTCCATCGCCCGCGTCACCTCGGCGACCAGCGCGGCGTAAGCCGGATCGAGCCGGGTCGCGGCGGACGGCGTGAGCGGCGAGGCGATCTCGGCGGCAATCCGACCGGGGCGTGGAGTCATCAGCACGATGCGGCGGGCGAGGAAGCATGCCTCGTAGATCGAATGGGTGACGAAGACGATGGTGCAGCCGAGCTCCCGCCACAGCGCCAGCAGGTCGGCCTGCAGCTTGTGGCGGGTGAACTCGTCGAGCGCGGCGAACGGCTCGTCCAGCAACAGCAAGCTGGGCCGGGTGACCAGCGCGCGCGCGATCGACACGCGCATCCGCATGCCACCCGACAGCGCGCGGGGCTTGGCCTGCTCGAACCCGGTCAGCCCGACCTGGGCGAGCGCGTCCCGTACCACGGGTTTCGCCCGAGCCCGCGCCATGCCACGCAAGCGAAGCGGCAGGTAGACGTTGTCCTCGGCGGTGGCCCAGGGCAGCAAGGTCGCGTCCTGGAACACGAACCCGGCTTCGCCTGGCGCCGGTTGGTGGCCCGCCGCCCAATCGAGCGTGCCGCCATCCGGGCGGTCGAGCCCGGCGACCAGCCGCAACAAGGTCGACTTGCCGCACCCCGACGGGCCGAGCAGGGCGACGAAATCGCCGGCGGCAACGCGCAGCGTCACGTCGCGCAGCGCCTCCACCCCGCCGGGAAACCGGCGCCCCAGCGCGCGCAGGGTCAGCACATCAGGGCGTCGCGTCGGGGCCGACGCGCTCGACATCAGGGCTTCGCGTCGAGGCCGACGCGCTTGTTGACGAATTGCAAGGTGTAGGCACGGGTCGGGTCGATGCTTGCCGGATACAGCCCGGCGGCGACCATCAAGCGGGTGAAGTCCCGCCACCGCTCCGCGCTCATCGCGCCGATCCCGCGCTGCGCCGCGTCGCCCGATTGCAGGATGCCGTGCTGCTTCATCGCCTCGCGGCCATAGCCGATCAACTCATCCGTCATCTCCGGGTTGGCCTGCTTGATCAGCGCGTTGCCGGGTGCCGGGTCGCCGTCGAGATAGGAGTGCCAGCCCTCGATCGAGGCGTTGACGAAGCGCTGCACCAGGTCGGGCTGCTCCGCGATCAGCTTGTCCGAGGTGCCGATCAGGCTGCCATAGCCGGTATAGCCGGCATCGGCGATCAGCAGCACCACCGGCTGCTCGCCGGTGGCCTGGTGGATCGAGAACGGCTCGGAGCCGAGAAAGCCCTGCTGGATCGCCTGCTTGTCGGCGAGGAAGGGCTGCATGTTGAACGTGTAGGGACGCACCTGCGCGTCGGTGTAGCCGAACCGCGCCTTGAGGAAGTTCCACCAGCCGGCGCGGGTGTCGGCGCTGATCATGATCGGCTTGCCGCGCATCGCCGCGAAACTGTCGTTGCCGGCACCGGCGTGGGCGATCAGCACCGCGGGGTCTTTCTGGAACATCGCCGCCACCGCGCGATAGGGCACGTCCTGTTGCACCAGGTTGAGCGCGAGCAGGCTGTTGGAGATGATCGCCAAGTCGAGCCGCCCGGCGACCAGACGCTGCACGTGGTTGACCTGCGGCCCGCCCTGCTCGATCGAGACGTCGAGCCCGTGCTTGCGGTAGATGCCGGTCGCGATCGCCTGATAGAAGCCGCCGTATTCGGCCTCCGCGCTCCAGTCGATCCCGAACCGGATTTTTTCCTGTGCCCATGCCGGCCACGCCGCGCAGAGCGCGAGCAAACAGAGGGCAAGAGCCCTCGCCCCGCCGATCACCATGCGTCATCTCCCCTGCGACATGCCGTATGATTAGGCCGGATAGCGGCGGATCGGCTATATGCGACATATGACCGCATCGGGCATCCGCTTCGGCCTCGCGGGCCGGCGCGCCATCGTCACCGGCCATCGTGGCGGCATCGGCGCGGCGATCGCGGCGACGTTCGCGGCCGACGGCGCCGAGGTGATCGGGCTCGACCTGCCCGAGTTCGACCTTGCCGACATCGCCAGCCTTCAGGCGCGCGCCGAGGCGCTGGTGGACGAGCGCGGGCCGGTCGATATCCTGGTCAACAATGCCGGGGTGACGGTGCTCGGCAGCGTGCTGGAGACGCCGCCCGAGGAGGTCGAACGCGTGTTCCGGGTAAATTTTCTTGCCCCCTACACGCTGATGCGCGCGGCGCTCCCCGGCATGATCGAACGCCAGCGCGGCGCCATCGTGAACATCGCCAGCGACCAGGCGTTGATCGGCAAACAGGTCAGCGCTGCCTACGGTGCCAGTAAGGGTGCGCTGGCCCAGCTTTCCCGCAGCGCCGCGCTGGACTGGGCGCGCCACAACATCCGGGTGAACTGCATCGCGCCGGGCAGCACGGATACGCCGATGCTCGGCCTGGTGATCCGCGAGCTGGCGTCGCGCTACCCGGATCGCTTCGCT
The DNA here is from genome assembly GCA_965218045.1 of Acetobacteraceae bacterium. GTDB lineage: Bacteria > Pseudomonadota > Alphaproteobacteria > Acetobacterales > Acetobacteraceae > CAVRCA01. The sequence continues at coordinate 187,514 of CBDCJX010000009.1, forward strand.
GCCTCATCCGACGCGGCGTATCGCGGCGCGGTGCCGCTCGGCCGCTTCGCCGACCCGTCCGAGATCGCCGCCGCGGTCGCGTTCCTCGCCTCCGACGCGGCCTCGTTCATCACTGGCGTCGTGCTCCCGGTCGATGGCGGCGGCACGGCGCAATGAGCGCAGGCCGATGAAAGCGGCGGTGGTGACCGGGGGCACCGGCGGCATCGGTCGTGCCGTGGCGAGCAGGCTGGCGGATGAAGGGTTCGCGGTGATCGCCGCCGCCCGCCGCGCCCCGGACGAGCGGCTGCCGGACGGGGTGCGCTTCGCCGCCTGCGACGTGGCGGACGCAAGCGCGGTGGCGGCGCTGTTTGGCGATATCGGCCGTGTGGACGTGCTGGTGAACGCCGCCGGCATCGCGGGCGCCAATGCGCTCGATGGTGACGACGCGCTGTGGCATGCGATCATCGCCAGCGACCTGCACGGCACCTATCACTGCTGCAAGGCCGCGTTGGCGCGGTTGCCGGATGGCGCGGGGCGGATCGTCAACATCGCCTCGGTGCTCGGGCTGCGGGGCGTGGCGGACCAGACCGCGTATTGCGCCGCCAAGCACGGCGTGGTCGGGCTCACCCGCGCCTTGGCGTTGGCCCTCGCGCCACGGCGGATCACGGTGAACGCCATCTGCCCCGGCTGGGTAGCGACCGGCATGGCCGAGCAGCGCTTCGCCGAACTCGGCATCGACGCAGCCGAGGCCGCCGCCGGCATGCCGATCGGGCGCCTCACCACCCCCGACGAGGTGGCCGCGATCGTCGCGTTCCTGATCGGCCCGGGTGCGGCGAGCATCACCGGGCACGCGCTGCCGGTCGATGGCGGCAGCCTGGCGCTGCCCTGATGAGCGGATCGCCGCGGGTCAAGGCCGGGATGTTCGTCTCGATGGCGCTACGCATGGGCGATCGCGATGGTCGGCCCGGCATGGTGCTGCGCAAGGGCGACCCCGACGCCGGCGGCATCTTGCTGGTGCTGCGCGGGCGCGAGGGAATGACGGTGCTCTCCCAGGTGCGGGCGGCGGATGGCGAGGCGGCTTGGCTGCGCGGCACCGGCGCCGGCGCGGTCGACCAGGAGGCGGTCGACGCCTATCTGGCGCGCCAGCTCCGCTTCGATCCCGACCTGTGGATCATCGAGTTCGACGCGCCGGACCTGCTGCCGCCGTTCGAGGCGCGGATCGTCTGAGCATGGCGAGCCCGCTGCCATCGCTCGACCTATTGCTGCGCTCGCCCGGCTGCGCCGTGCTGCTCGAGCGCTTCGGGCCAAGCGCGACCCGCGCGGCGCTGCGCGACGTGCTGGGTCAGCGCCGCGCCGAACGCCGCTTCCCGGCGACCGAGGCGGAGATCGTCGACGTCGCCGCCGACGCGCTGGCGCGACGCTTCGCCGCGGTCCAGCGCCAGGTGTTCAATCTCACCGGCACGGTGCTGCACACCAATCTCGGCCGCGCGCCGCTGCCGGCGGAGGCGGCCGCGGCGGCGGCGGCGGCGCTGGCGCACCCGACCAATGTCGAGTTCGATCTCGACACCGGCCGGCGTGGCGAGCGCGATGCGGCGGTCGCGTCCCTGCTCTGCGGCCTCACCGGCGCGGCGGCGGCAACCGTGGTGAACAACAACGCCGCCGCCGTGCTGCTGGTGCTGAACACCCTCGCACTCGGGCGCGAGGTGCCGGTCTCGCGCGGCGAGCTGGTGGAGATCGGCGGCTCGTTCCGGGTTCCCGCGATCATGGCGCGCGCCGGCACCACCTTGGTCGAGGTCGGCACCACCAACCGGACCCATCCGCGCGACTACCGCGACGCGATCGGGCGGCAGACCGCGCTGCTGATGCGGGTGCATCCGTCGAACTACGCGGTCGCCGGGTTCACCGCGACGGTGCCGCTTGCCGAGCTTGCCGAGATCGCGCACGCCGCCGACCTGCCGCTGGTCGAGGATCTCGGCAGCGGCAGTTTGGTAGATCTCGCTCGCTGGGGCCTGCCGCACGAGCCGATGCCGTACGACTCCCTGGCGGCGGGGGCCGATCTTGTCACCTTCTCCGGCGACAAGCTGCTGGGCGGGCCGCAAGCCGGGCTGGTCATCGGTCGGCCCGAGCTGATCGCGCGGCTTAACGCCAACCCGCTGAAACGGGCACTGCGGCTCGACAAGGCGCGGCTCGCCGCGCTGGAGGCGGTGCTGCTGCTCTATCTCAGGCCCGAGACCCTGGCCGAACGGCTGCCCACCTTGCGCTTGCTGACCCGCCCGCTCGAGGCGATCCGCGCCACCGCCGAGCGGGTTGCCGCCGAGCTCGGCGTCGCGTTCGCGGACCGCGCGGTCGCGGTCGCGCCCTGTCGCAGCCAGATCGGCTCCGGCGCGCTGCCGGTCGATCTGCTGCCATCCTTCGCGGTGACACTGGGCGGGGCGGGCCTCGACGAGCTGAGTGCTACCTTTCGCAAGCTGCCGGTTCCCGTCATCGGTCGCCTTGGCGAGCGACGGCTATGGCTCGACTGCCGTTGCCTGGAGCCGGACGATGAGCCAGGGTTCCTTGGCCAGTTGGCAAGGTAAGGAGGAGAAGCGGTCCCGGTGGGCCGGCCGGTCTTCAAAACCGGTTGGGGCTGCTTTGCGGCTCCGGGTAGGTTCGACTCCTGCTCTCTTCCGCCCTGCCCGACCCTCCCTGCCCGACCCGCCCTGCCCGACCCTCCCTGCCCGACCCGCCCTGCCCGACCCTCCCTGCCCGACCCGCCCTGCCCGACCCTCCCTGCCCGACCCGCCCTGCCCGACGCGAATGTGGCGTTGTGGCAACAGTGAGGAAAAAGCGCATCACATAGGCTTCTCAACGCCGGCGTAGGTGATAGCCTGCATTTCACCCGAGCGGCTGGCACGCGATCCGGCGTCCATCCTCGGCTTGCGGATCGCAACGTCAGAGAGTTGAGGAGAAAACGGATGAAGTTTCGGAGCAAGCTTCTGGCGGCGACCGTGCTGGCGGTGCCCGGCTTGACCTTGACCGGGCTGACCGCGCCTGCGGCCGCCCAGCCAGTTCAACCGGTGTCGGGTATCTACATCGGCGGCGGCATCGGCGCGAATTTCATGCAGGACGAGTCGATCAATTTTGGCACGGGGGCCTTTGCCGGCCAGGGCAGGCTGTTCAATTCCGACCAGTTGTCGCTCGACACCGGGTTCGTTGGCCTGGCCAGCGTCGGCTATGGATTTGGCAACGGCCTCCGCGTCGAGATCGAGGGAAACTACCGCAACAACAGCATCGGTGAACTGAACGGGGCGGCCAGCCGATTCGGTCCGGTGAGAGCCGGTGGCACCGAGCAGAAATACGGCGCCATGGCCAATGTGTTGTATGATCTCGCCTTCATCCCGTACGTTCACCCGTATGTCGGCGTTGGCGCCGGCTATGTGTGGTCGAACTTCTCGTCATTTCGGGCCTACGACAACGTCGGGACCGAACTCCGCGCCGATGACACGGACGGCTCGTTCGCGGCGCAGGGCATCCTCGGCCTGGCCTTCCCCGTGGCGCCCGTCCCGGGCCTGGCCCTCACGCTGGAATATCGTTTCCTGGCGCTGGTGCAGGACCGTGACTACAAGGGCAGTCTGGCTTCGTTTGGCCGGGGCGGCGTGGCCCCAGGCATCTTCTCCAGCACCGTGAGAGCGAGCGACGACTACAACCACAGCGTCTTGGTCGGCGTCCGCTACGCCTTCAACGCCGCGCCCCCGCCCGTCGTGGTCGCCCCGGCGGCGCCGGCGCCGGCGGTGCAGCCCGCCCGCTCCTACCTCGTGTTCTTCGACTGGGACCGCTACAACCTGACCGACCGGGCGCGCCAGATCGTGCGTGAGGCGGCGGAGAACTCCACCCGGGTGCAGTACACCCAGATCAAGGTCAACGGTTACACCGACACCTCCGGCACGCCGCGATACAATCAGCGGCTCTCGATCCGGCGCGCGGAGACCGTTGCGGCCGAGCTTGTCAAGAACGGCGTGGCACGCAACGCGATCAGCATCCAGGGCTTCGGCGAGACGCATCTGCTGGTTCCGACCGGACCCAATGTGCGCGAGCCGCAGAACCGACGGGTGGAAATTATCATTCAGTAACCTCGCGGATATTTACTGGATTTTTACGAAGGGGCGCCGAGGGGCGCCCCTTCCTTTTGTGGCTGTTGCGTGGCGAACACAGAGCGGGGGAATAAGCCACTCCTCGCGCAACCGTGGCGCCAAAGGATGCTGCACTTGCGTTATCTCGCCCATATGAAAGCGCCGAGACGGGGCGTCGCCGTGGCGTTCACCGTCGCTTTCCTACGTAAGACAGGAGTTTGGGTTATGCGTTTTCGAGGGGTGCTACTGGCGGCGACCGTGCTTGCCGCGCCGTTCGCGGTGCACGCGCAGCAGATCACCGGCCTTTACGTCGGTGCTGGCGCCGGCGTGAATTTCCGTCAGGAACAGAACGTTCGCGGCCTCAATTTCGTCGCCGGCCCAGGTGCTGGCGGGGTGTTCGGCTCCGGCTTCGCGGGTGTGCCGCTTGGCGTGAACTCCGGCCTGACCAAGCACTACAATGCCGGCGGCGTCGGCGTGTTGTCGGTCGGCTGGGGTTTCGGCAACGGCCTGCGTGTCGAAGTCGAAGGCAACGCTCGCAGCAATCGCGTGTCGAAGACCAACGGCACGCCGTTCCCCACGGCCTCGGGCGGCAACGAGATCACCTACGGGGCAATGGCCAACGTCCTCTATGACCTCGACATCTCGGGCTTCACCGGTGGAGAGATACCGTTGAAGCCCTATGTCGGCGTCGGCGCGGGTTATGCGTGGACGAACTACGACCGGGTGAAATCGTACGGAACGAATTTCTCCTATTTCTACAAGTCGAACGACACCGACAGCAACTTCGCCTATCAGGCGATTGCTGGTCTCGCCTATCCGATCCTGGCAGTCCCTGGCTTGGCGATAACCACCGAATACCGCTTCTTCGGTGTGCTGGACGGCGGCAAGTATCACGGCGCGATTGACTCGGCGGCTGGCCGCAGCTTCGTCGAGACCAAGGCAGGCAACCAGGCGAACCACAGCATCCTGCTCGGCGTGCGCTACGCCTTCAGCGTCGCCCCGCTGGCACCCCCCGCACCCGCCCCGATGGCGGCTCCGGCGCCCGCCCCGTCGCGCTCCTACCTCGTGTTCTTCGACTGGGATCGCTACAACCTGACCGATCGGGCGCAACAGATCGTTCGCGAGGCGGCCGAGAACTCGACCCGCGTGCAGTACACGCGCATCGAGGTCAACGGCTACACCGACACCTCGGGAACGCCGAAATACAACCAGGGTCTCTCGATCCGGCGCGCGCAGAGCGTTGCCGCCGAGCTGGTCAAGGACGGCGTGCCGCGCAACGCGATCAGCATCCAAGGCTACGGCGAGACCCGCCTGCTGGTCCCGACCGGGCCCAACGTGCGCGAGCCGCAGAACCGGCGCGTGGAGATCATCATCCGCTGAGCCAACGCTCATCCGGCTGACGAGGGACGGGGCGCCACCTGGCGCCCCGTTCTGCGTCCGGCTGTGATAACCGGGTAACAGTTTTCGACCACGGCCATGCTACATACTTCCTGGTCAGGATTGCCGTGCTATGCCGCTTTCCTGCGGTGCGGACTCCATCGGACATGGAACGAGGACAGATGCGGTTACGGGTTGCTCTGCTTGCGGCGAGCTTGCTTGCTTGCCCCGTGATCGCACGGGCGCAGCCGTTCCAAGGGCTCTATATCGGCGCCGGCGCCGGCTACAACTACCTGCAGGACGTCGAGACCAGAGCGTCGCCCGGCCTCGGTCTGCGGCCGTTGAAGCTGACCGGGAGCAGCGGATTCGCCGGGCTCGGCAGCCTTGGCTACGGCTTCGGCAACGGCGTGCGGATCGAGTTGGAAGGCAACTATCGCCAGACCTCGCCCGGCCACCTCGCCGGCACGGCGTTTCCGACCGCGCTGAACGGCGATATCCGCTCCTACGGGGTGATGGCGAACGCGCTGTTCGACATGGATATCGGCCTGCCCTGGCTCTACCCCTATCTCGGAGTCGGCGCCGGCTATTCGTGGACCAATCTCGACACGCTCGCCGCGACCGGCACCACCTTCCCGTTTGCCTTGCGCAGCAATGACACGGTGGGCGGCTTCACCTATCAGGTCATGGCCGGCCTGTCCTTTCCGATCCCGAACGTGCCGGGCCTGTCGGTCACCAGCGAGTATCGCTTCTTCGAGACGCTCGGGCCGGAGGCGTTCCAGGCCGCCTCCGTGCAGGGCTTGCCGCCGCCGCGCGTCGGTGCCGGCAATTTCGATCTGCGGAACCAGTACAACCACAGCGTTATGCTCGGCGTGCGTTACGCGTTCAGCGTCGCCCCCCCGAGCGTCCCCGCCGCGGCGCCGGCCGCCGCTCCGGCGCCCGCGCCCACCCGTTCCTATCTGGTGTTCTTCGATTGGGACCGCGCCGACCTGACCGATCGCGCCCGGCAGATCATCCGGGAGGCGGCGGAGAACTCGACCCGGGTGCAATACACGCGCATCGACATAAACGGCTATACCGATACATCCGGCAGCCCGGAATACAACCAGCGACTCTCGGTGCGGCGGGCGCAATCGGTCTCGGCCGAGCTGGTGCGCAACGGGGTGCCGCGCGAGGCGATCAGCGTTCAAGGCTTCGGCGAGACCCACCTCCTGGTGCCGACCGGGCAAGGCGTGCGCGAGCCGCAGAACCGGCGCGTCGAGATCATCGTCCGCTGATCGCGTGCCACCCGGCAACTGAATGTTCACCTCCGTATGGGAGTGATCAGTCATGGGCCGGACCCGTCTGCTCCTCGCTTGGGCTTGCATCGCCGCGTCGCTGTCGGCCTGCGATGCCGCGCTCGAGGCGAACGGCGCCCTGGTCGCGGCGAATGTTGCGGCGATCCCGGTGGTGCACCGGGATGTGTTCGACGTGGTGTGGTCGACCCTGACTGGCCGTGATTGCTCGATCGTGCGGCTGGACCGCGGACAGAGCTATTGCCGCCCGATCGAGCCGCCGCCTGCCCCGCCGCCGTACTGCACCCGCAGCCTGGGCAACGTGGATTGCTGGCGCGATCCCGCCGCGGTGTCAAACCTCGGCCCGGAAGTGGCTGACGGCCCTCGCAGCCTCACTCCCGCGCAGGAATACGACCGAACCCGACGGTGGCCGCCACTCTGAGGCTGCGTTTCTCCACTCCGTCACCTCAAGCTGCATGAACACTGTTTCATGCTACCCGTTGGTTAATCTCACGAATTCGTGTAGACGATTGCGATTATGCCTGCTATGGCACCTCACGCCGTGCGCGAGGGATCCATGCCGGAAAATCACATCGAACAGCGGAGCTTGAGCGCCGCAACCCATCTCCAGACACAATGCCCCCGGATCCTCCTGGTCGATGACGATACCCAGTTGCGGGAGACGCTGGCGTTGCAGCTTGAACTCGGCGGGTTCCAGGTCATTCAGGCGGAGAGCGGGGCCGAAGCGCTCGACCTGCTCAACTCGGGCACCAGTGCCGACATGCTGGTGACCGACCTCTCGATGCCCGGGCTGAGCGGGCTGGAGGTGATCCGCGCGGCCCGGCAGCGGGCGCCCGGGCTGCCCTCGGTTCTGCTCACCGGCTTCGCCCTCGACGATCACGCCGTGCGTCCTGGCGATGCGTTCGACGAAACCTTTGCCGTGTTGCGCAAACCGGTGCCCGGTGCCGTGCTGACCAGCACGATCTCCTCGCTGCTGGGCCGCGAGTAGGTCGTGCTGGTCCGATGAGCACGCTCGAGGGTTGGCGCCGTCGCCTAGCTCGGCTTCAGCCGCTTGACGCACTGGCTATAGTAGCCGCCGCCCTCCTGTATCCAGCGCATGCCGCCATTGGCGTTGGCCGTCTTGTTAATCCTGTATTGGTCGAGACAGGTGTGCAGCCGCGCGTTCGACGGCTTCTCCCCCGCGTATTTCGCGGCGACCGCGCTCGGGAACGTCGCGGGACTGGACGTCGCGGCGCTTGACGTCCCTGCCGCAGCCGTCTTGCTGGTAGCGGGCGCGGGTCCAGTATTCGGGGCGGCGGGCTTCGCGGCCTCGGTCGAAGCTGCCGACGTGCCCGCCGGGGTCGACGCGGCGGTGGTCGGGGCGGGCGCGGTCGATGCGTTCGGGGGAGCCTGCTCGCCGCATTGGCTGGTGCGGAACGTCTTCCAGGTTACGCCTTTCAGCGTCCCGGCGCTCTTCGCCGCGTCGTACTTCGCGCTGCACTCCTTCATGGTCAGCGCGCTTGCTGGTACGGTGCCAGCCAGCAGCCCCGCCGCCGGCAGCAACACCAAGCCGAGGCCGATGCCGAGCCTCGAATGGATCTCGCCGATGCACTTCATTTTTCTTCCTCGTCCAACGATATGCGCCGCCCGCTCGACCGGCTGGAGCGATCTTGCCCAATTTCCGCCCCGGCGTGAACCGTAGGTTGCCACGTCTCGGCCGGGCCGGTGTTGCGCCCGCCGCTCCCGCCCGGCACCCTCTCGACGCCGCTCGCCGAATCGCCATATCGCGCCAAGGCTATCTGGAGCACCAGTTCGCCATGCTCCACATCGGATCGAGGAGACAAGGCTGATGTCGCAGACCTTGGTTCGTCCGCCGCCGGCCCTGTTTTTGCCGCAGCGCCAGCCGGTGAAGCCGACGACAAGGCGGCTCACGGTCGTGTCGGAATATGAGCCGAACGGCGACCAGCCCACGGCGATCCGCGAAATCGTTGCCGGCGTGCAGTCCGACGAGCGCGACCAGGTGCTGCTTGGCGTCACCGGCTCGGGCAAGACGTTCACCATGGCCAAGGCGATCGAGGCGGTGCAGAAGCCGACCCTGATCCTGGCGCCGAACAAGACCCTGGCGGCCCAGCTCTATGGCGAGATGAAGAGCTTCTTCCCGGACGGCGCCGTCGAATATTTCGTCAGCTACTACGACTACTACCAGCCGGAAGCCTACGTGCCGCGCACCGACACGTATATCGAGAAGGATGCGCAGATCAACGAGCAGATCGACCGCATGCGTCACGCCGCTACGCAGGCACTGCTCGAACGCAACGACGTGGTGATCGTCGCGTCGGTTTCCTGCATCTACGGTATCGGCTCGGTCGAGACCTATTCGCGCATGACGGTGCGTTTGGAGACCGGCGGACGGATCGACCGCGACCGGCTAGCCAAGGCGCTGGTCGAGCAGCAATACCGCCGCAACGACACCGCGTTTCAGCGCGGCACGTTCCGGCTGCGCGGCGAAACCGTCGACATCTTCCCGAGCCACTACGAGGATCGCGCCTGGCGCATCACCCTGTTCGGCGACGAGATCGAGGGCATCCACGAGTTCGACCCGCTCACCGGCGAGCGCACCGCGCAGCTCGACAGCGTGACGGTGTACGCCAACAGCCACTACGTCACGCCGCGACCGACACTCAACCAGGCGGTCATCCACATCAAGGATGAGCTGAAACACCGGCTCGCCGAGTTGAACGCCGAAGGTAAGCTGCTGGAGGCCGAACGGCTGCAACAACGGACCACCTTCGACATCGAGATGATGGAGACCACCGGCTCCTGCAAAGGCATCGAGAACTACTCGCGCTATCTTTCCGGACGCAATCCGGGCGAGCCGCCGCCGACCTTGTTCGAGTATCTGCCGGAGAACGCGTTGCTCATCGTCGACGAGAGCCACGTCACCGTGCCGCAGATCGGCGGCATGTACAAGGGCGACTTCGCGCGCAAGTCGATCCTCGCCGAGTTCGGCTTCCGCCTGCCCTCCTGCATCGACAACCGTCCGCTCAAGTTCGAGGAATGGGAGCGGTTCCGGCCGCAGACCGTGTTCGTCAGCGCCACGCCAGGGCCGTGGGAGATGGAGCGCGTGCAGGGCGTGTTCGCCGAACAGGTGATCCGCCCCACCGGCCTGATCGACCCGGTGACCGAGATCCGCCCGGTCGAGCGGCAGGTCGACGATCTGCTGGCCGAGTGCCGCACCGTGGCGCAACGCGGCGGACGCGCCTTGGTGACCACCTTGACCAAGCGCATGGCGGAGGACCTTACCGAGTATCTGACCGAGCACGGCGTGAAGGTGCGTTACCTGCATTCCGACATCGACACCTTGGAGCGGATCGAGATCATCCGCGACCTCCGGCTCGGAGTGGTGGATGTGCTGGTCGGGATCAACCTGCTGCGTGAGGGGCTCGATATTCCGGAATGCGTGCTGGTCGCGATCCTGGACGCCGACAAGGAGGGGTTCCTTCGCTCCGCGACCAGTCTGATCCAGACCATCGGCCGTGCCGCGCGCAACATCGACGGGCGGGTGATCCTGTACGCCGACACGATGACCAACAGCTTGCGTCGGGCGATCGAGGAGACCGAACGTCGCCGCGCCAAGCAGACCGCGTGGAACGAAGCGCACGGCATCACGCCGCAATCGGTGAAGAAGCAGATCGGCCAGGTGCTGCACTCGGTGTTCGAGCAGGACTACGTCACCGTCGCACCGATACGCGACAGCGGCGCGGCGGAATTCGTCGGCAAGGATCTGAGGGCGTCGATCGCGGAGCTGGAGAAGCGCATGCGCGCCGCCGCGGCCGATCTCGAGTTCGAGGAAGCGGCGCGGCTGCGCGACGAGATCAAGCGGCTCGAGGCACTCGACCTCGGACTGGAGCCGCCGCCGGTGGCTTCGGCGTCGCTGCGACCGAAGCGTGACCGCACGCCGGAACCGCTCGGCCCCGGCGGCGGTGGTTACGATCCCGCCAAGCGGCGCGGTGGTGGTGCGCGACGGCGGCGCGGGCCGTAGCCCGTTGCATCCACCATCGTCGTACCCCGATAGTTCCGTCCAACAAGATCGGAGGGGATGCGGATGGAACTGAAGGATCAGATTGCCTTGGTCACCGGTGCGGGACAAGGCATCGGTCGTGCCGCAGCACTCGCGCTGGCGGCGGCCGGCGCGCACGTCGTCGCGGCCGATATCGACGGCGCGAGCGCTGAAGCCACGGCTGACAAGGTTGGCAGTTATCAGCGCCGCGGCCTGGCGGTGCAAGCCGATGTCGGCGATGTGCGCGAGATCGACCGCTTGGTGTCGCGCGCCGTGGAGGAGTTCGGCCGCATCGACATCCTGGTGAACAACGCCGGGGTGACGCGACGCGCCGACATCATGGAGCTGACCGAGGCAGACTGGGATCGCATTCATCGGGTGAACGCGAAAGGTGTATTCTTCTGTCTCCAGCGCGTGGCGCGTGAAATGATTCCGCTACGCAACGGCCGCATCATCAACGTCGCCTCGATCGCCGGCAAGGGCTACGTCGGAACCTCCAATGCCGCTTACGCGGCGAGCAAGGGTGCGGTGATCAGCCTCACCCGCACCGCGGCGCAGCAGCTCGGCAAGCACAACATCAACGTCAACGCGGTGTGTCCCGGCGTCACCCTGACGGAACTCTCCCGCGCCAACATGCGCGTGCGCGCCGAACAGGCGGGCATTTCGGAAGCGGAGGCGGAACGGCGCTCTAATGATTCAATCCCGCTGGGTCGCGCCAACGAACCCGAGGACATCGCCGCGATGATCGTGTTCCTGGCAACGCCGGGCGCGCGCAACATCACCGGGCAGACGTACAACGTGGACGGCGGCATCATCCCGGAGTGAGGCCGCCCCGCTCCCGGCAACGTGATCAGCGCACGAAGCGAGTGGCGCGCAACCGCGACAGGAAACATCGCGTTCAATCGCGCTTTACGTCGCTCACCAAGCTGTTCGCCGCGCGCCGGATGGCTTGTCGCTCTCGTTGCCTGAGCGCGCGAAAAGATAGTTTCGAAGTGAAAGTGAGAGCCGCATGCACGCTTCCCGTCGCACGTTCCTGGCGCTCCTCCCAGTCGCGGCGTTGGCCGCCCGTGCCGCCCCGGCGCGCGCCGCGTCCGCGAACAAGCTCGACCGCGAGGGGGAGAACGCGCTCCAGCAACTCTATGCGACCGAGCCCCACGCCAAGACGCTCGCCAGCCGGGCGAAAGGCGTCCTGGTGTTCCCAGATATCGTCAAGGTTGGCGTCCTCGTGTTGGGCGGGGAAACCGGCAATGGAGTGCTCCTCGTGAACAATCACGCGAGCGGGTACTACAATCTCAGCGCGGGATCGGTCGGCCCGCAGCTCGGTGGGCAGACTCTCAGCTACGCCTTGTTCTTCATGAAGGAGTCGGCGCTCGACTATCTACGCAAGAGCGATGGCTGGGCGATCGGCACCGGGCCGAACGTCGTCGTGGTCGACAAGGGCGCGGCGGCAACGTTGAACTCGACCACCTTGCGCGAAGACGTGTACGCGATCCCGTTCGCCCAGAAGGGACTGATGGCCGGCATCGACCTGAGCGGGTCGAAGATCACCTCCATCCACCCGAAAGGCTAGCTAGGCTCGATCAATCCGCGCTGGCGTGCAGCGCGGCGGCGATCAACGGCGCGGCGGCGTGCGACATGCGCTCGCCGTCGTGGCCGACATCCGGCACGTCGATCACGCTCCAGGCGCAGTGGCAATCGAGTGCGTCAGCCGCAGTTCGTCCCACCTCGACGTAATTGTGCGCGCGCTCGTGTCGGGTGCCACCTTGCCGCATCGAGCGCGGCCCGCGCGGGAAGAAGCGGCCGGTGGTCGAGACATCCCGCGTCCCCGCCATCACGGTGATACGAAAGCCGAGCAGGTCGCGCAGATCATCCGCGTCGAGGCCGGTCTCGCCGAGGCCGAACGGCCAGGCAGTATCGAGGTCCGGCATCGCGTAGGTGCCGGCGTTGGCGCTCACCGCCACCGCGACGCGCGCGCGATAGCCGAACGACAACATGCGGTGCACGAACTGCCCGCCGGCGGAATGACCGAACAAGCCGAAGCGCCGTCGCGTGGTGACACGAGCGTGGCGCAATGCCGCGAACAGCCGCTCGTCGATGCCAAAGGTCCAGCGCTCGCGCGGGTTCATCGCGCCGTCCTTGGTGTGCAGGTTGCCGAAATTGTAGAACAGGTATTCGGGGAACGAGGCTTCCGGGAACTCCACCGCGATCGCCAGGATGCCGGCCTCGTCCACCAGAGGGAGCCAGTAGTCGCGGTAGTCGCGACCATTGCGAGCGACGCCGTGATGCACCAGCAGCACCGGCGTGTCCGCATCGTAGCGACGCGGGCGGGCGCTGTGCAGCAGCAGCGGACGGTCGGGGAATGCCGGGTCGAGGTAGGTCAGGCTTGCCGCGCCGGCGTGCTCCACGAGTTGCCGCAATCCATCCATCGCGATCGTTCCCCCCGTCCCTGACGAGGTCCAGCTTCTGCAATCGCCGACGCGGCGCAACCCCTACTCGGCCGCGCTGCGCAGGGCGGCTCCGGCGGCGATAGGGCACAACGGCAGCGCGGCGGCGAACAGGGCGGCGAGCAGCAACAGGTGCGGCCGCGCGCTCTGTCCGCCGGCGGCGGCGTCGGCGGCGGCGACGCCGAAGATCAGCACCGGGGTGGCGAGCGGCAGCACCAGCAGCGGCAGCAACGCCCCGCCGCGCCGCGCGCCTAGCACCATCGCCGCCCCGGTCGCGCCCAGCAGCGACAGCAACGCGGTGCCCGGCAGCAAGCCGAGCAGCAACGCCGGAATGGCCTCGGGCGGCATACGCAGCATGACGGCGAGCGGCGCGGCGGCGAGCAGCAGCGGCAACCCCGTCACCAGCCAGTGCGCGGCGGCTTTCGCGGCGGCAATGGCGGGCGCGGGCAGGCCGCACAGCAGCAGCTGGTCGAGCGAGCCGTCGTCAAGATCGGCGCCGAACAGCCGCTCGAGCGGCAGCAGGCTAGCGAGCAGCGCGGCGACCCAGACGATGCCGGGGGCGACGCGCCCGAGCGTGGCCGGCGCTGGGCCGATCGCCAGCGGGAAGAGCGAGCCGACCAGCAGGAAGAACAGCAGCGCCGCCAAGGTGTCGCCGCCGTGGCGCAGCGACAGGCGCAGCTCGCGGGCAAGCAGATCAGCGAACCGGCTCACCCCAGCCTCAGCGTCTCGGCGTGGTCGAGCGGCAAGGCGAGGTGGGTGGCGGCGATCACCATGCCGCCGCGCGCCCGGTGCGCGGCTAGCAACGTGCCGAGCCGTCCGAGGGCGGCATCGTCGAGGCCAAGCGTCGGCTCGTCGAGCAGCCAGAGCGGCACGTCCTTGGCAAGCGCGAGACGGCACAGCGCGAGCCGCCGGCGTTGCCCCGCCGACAGCATCCGCGCCGGCAACGAACCGAGCGCGTCCAGTCCGAGCGCTTCGAGTGCGACGCCGACATCGCCGCCGCGCGCGAAGAACGCCAGGTTCTCCGCCGCTGTCAGCCCGGGCTTCACCGCATCCTGGTGGCCGAGATAGGCAAGCCGCCCGGCATGCTGCACGCGGTCGGCCAGGGCCTCCTCCCCATCCCAGGAGAGCGTGCCGGCGGCGGGCCGGATCAGGCCGGCAAGCAGCCGCAGCAAGGTCGACTTGCCGGCGCCGTTCGGCCCGACCAAGGTCAGCGCGGCGCCCGGCCGGAGGCGGAACGACAGGTCGCGGAACACCAGGCGCTCGCCCCGGAACGCCGCCAGCGCCTCTGCCTCGATCACGGTTGACTCGCCCCCTCGGCACAGGACTAGGTGATCGCGGAGCCCCGGTCCACAGGGAGAACCGATGCCCGACGATCTCTATGAGAGCGACATACTGGTCTGGTCGGAGCGTCAGGCGGCGCTGCTGCGCCGGCTGGCGCGGGGCGAGAGCCTCGAAGCGCCGGTGGATTGGGACCACGTGATCGAGGAGGTGGCGGACGTGGGGCGGTCCGAGCTGCACGGCTGCGAAAGCTTCCTTCGCCAGTCCCTGGTGCACCTGCTCAAGCTGCATCGCGAGCCGCATGCTCAAGCCGCCTCGCACTGGCGCGGCGAGATCGTCGGCTTGCTCGCGGAGGCGCGCTCGCGCTTCTCGCCCTCGATGCGGCAAAGGATTGACCTGGCGAGACTGCATGGACAGGCCGTTCGGCAGGTGCGGGCGGAGCATCCTGGGGTCAGCACGCCCGATCCCTGTCCCTACGCGCTCGACGACCTGCTGGACGAGGACGCCGAACCCCACGCGCTGGTGGCGCGGCTGGGCTGACCCGGATGTCACCGACCCGCGCAGCGTGGACAAGGCGGGGCGGCAGGGTCTAAAGCCGCGTTGCAGCGCACGGATGGAGACCCGCATGACGGCGATCGGCAATGACAGCCTCCACACACGTCGGACCCTGGTCGTCGAGGGCAAGCAGTACGAGTATTTCTCGCTTCCCGAGGCGGCCAAGACGCTGGGGGACATCTCGCGCCTGCCGGTCACGCTGAAGGTGCTGCTGGAGAACGTGCTGCGGTTCGAGAACGGACAGAGCTACAAGGTCGATGACGCCCGCGCGATCGCCGAGTGGCTGAAGATCGCCAGCTCCACCAAGGAAGTTCCGTTCCGCCCGGCGCGCATCCTGATGCAGGATTTCACCGGCGTTCCGGGCGTGGTCGACCTCGCCGCGATGCGCGACGGCATCACCGCGCTGGGCGGCCGGCCGGACAAGGTCAACCCGCTGGTGCCGGTCGACCTGGTGATTGACCACTCGGTGATGGTCGACGTATCCGCCACGCAGGATGCGTTGCAGAAGAACGTCGACATCGAGTTCGATCGCAATGGCGAGCGTTACGAATTCCTTCGCTGGGGCCAGGAGGCGTTCGACAATTTCCGCGTCGTCCCGCCCGGCACCGGCATCTGCCATCAGGTGAACCTGGAATATCTCGGCCAGGCGGTGTGGACGTCGAAGAACGGCGTCCAGACCTACGCCTATCCCGACACGCTGTACGGCACCGACAGCCACACGACGATGGTGAACGGGCTCGGCATCCTCGGCTGGGGCGTCGGCGGCATCGAGGCGGAAGCGGCCATGCTCGGCCAGCCGATCGCCATGCTGATCCCCGACGTGATCGGCTTCCGCCTCACCGGCAGGCTGCCCGAAGGCGCGACCGCGACCGACCTGGTGCTGACCGTGACACAGATGCTCCGCCGCAAGGGCGTGGTCGGCAAGTTCGTCGAGTTCTTCGGCGCGGGGCTCGACAACCTGCCGCTCGCCGATCGCGCGACGATCGGCAACATGGCGCCCGAATACGGCGCGACCTGCGGCTTCTTCCCGGTCGATGGGATCGCGCTCGACTACATGCGTCTCTCCGGGCGCGACGAGCATCGCATCGCCTTGGTCGAAGCCTACTGCAAGGCGCAGGGCATGTGGCGCGAGACCAGCACGCCCGACCCGATGTTCACCGACACGCTGGAGCTCGACCTTTCCACCGTGCAGCCGAGCCTCGCCGGCCCGAAGCGGCCGCAGGACCGCGTGCTGCTGAAGGACGCTTCCACCGCGTTCCGGGGCGAGCTCACCAAGAGCCTCGGCGTGCCGGCGAACGACACCGGCACGCGCGTCGCGGTCGCCGGCAAGAACTACGAGATCACCCACGGCGACGTGGTTATCGCGGCGATCACCTCCTGCACCAACACCTCCAACCCGTCGGTGCTGGTCGCGGCCGGGCTGGTCGCTCGCAAGGCGCGCGCGAAAGGCTTGACGCCCAAACCCTGGGTGAAGACGTCGCTGGCACCCGGCTCGCAGGTGGTGACCGAGTATCTCGACAAGTCGGGCCTGACGCAGGATCTCGACGCGATGGGGTTCAACACCGTCGGCTATGGCTGTACCACCTGCATCGGCAATTCCGGCCCGCTGGAGACCGCGATCGCCGACGCGATCGAGGATAACAATCTGGTCGCGGTCTCGGTGCTGTCGGGCAACCGCAACTTCGAGGGGCGGGTGCATCCGAACGTGCGCGCCAACTATCTCGCCTCCCCGCCGCTGGTGGTCGCGTATGCGCTGCTCGGCACGATGAACGAGGACATCACCACGGCCGCGCTCGGCCAGGGCTCCGACGGCCAGCCGGTGTACCTCAAGGATGTGTGGCCGTCGAACAAGGAGATCGCCGACACGATCGCGGCCAGCCTGTCGCGCGCGCAGTTCCTGCGGCGTTACGGCGAGGTGTTCAAGGGGCCGAAACAGTGGCAGGCGATCAAGGTCGATACCGGCAGCAAGACCTATGGCTGGTCGGATAGCTCGACCTACGTGAAGAACCCGCCCTATTTCGAGGGCATCACCATGGAGCCCGCCCCGGTCACCGACATCAAGGGCGCGCGCATCCTGGCGGTGCTGGGCGACAGCATCACCACCGACCACATCAGCCCGGCCGGTTCGATCCGCAAGACCTCGCCCGCCGGCGACTACTTCATGGAGCGGCAGGTCCAGCAGCAGGACTTCAACAGCTACGGAGCGCGCCGGGGCAACCACGAAGTGATGATGCGCGGCACCTTCGCCAATACTCGCATCCGCAACGAGATGGTGCCCGGTGTCGAGGGCGGCGTCACCCGGCACCTGCCGGACGGCGCGCAGATGCCGATCTACGATGCCGCGATGCGCTATCAGCGCGAAGGGGTTCCGCTGGTCATCATCGGCGGCAAGGAATACGGCACCGGCTCGTCGCGCGACTGGGCGGCAAAGGGCACGATGCTGCTCGGCGTCAAGGCGGTGATCGTGGAAAGCTTCGAGCGTATCCATCGCTCCAATCTGGTCGGCATGGGCGTGATGCCGCTGACCTTCAAGGACGGCGCGGACCGCAAGAGCCTCGGCCTCACCGGTGAGGAAACGCTCGACATTCTCGGCCTGGAAGACCTCTCCCCGCGTATGGACCTCACCCTGGTGATTAATCGTCCGGACGGCCAGACCGATCAGGTTCCGGTGCTATGCCGCGTCGACACGCTCGACGAGGTCTCGTACTACCGGCACGGCGGCATCTTGCAATACGTGCTGCGCGGGATGGCGAAAGCGGCGTAGTATTCAGAACCCGGCACCCATCTCCTTCAGTTCGCGGATGAAATCCTCGCCGTGGACCGAGGTCGGCAGGGCCGCTTCGTTCTCTTCGAACAACACCACCTCGGCGTCGAGCAGCGCGCGGCGTCGCGCGGCGGTGTCCATCGGCAACTCGCGCATGTGGCGGTCGACGTAGCGGAACCGCTTGTGATCGAAGTAGAACCAGTAGGAGATGTCCGGCGGACAGTCGAGCGCTTCGAGGGTGGTGTTGATGCCCATCAGGAAGCTGCCGCCGACCTCGGTGATCTTCACCGGCCGGCACTCGCCCGGCGGGCGCTGCGAGTCGTAGTGCAGCACCGGCACCGGATAGTGCGCGTCGGGATGCGGCAGGTTCATGATGTCGAGCAGGTCGCGGTCGATGGCGGTCGGCCAGTATGAGACCTGCCAGGTGAAAGTGAATTGCGTCAGCGGCGGCGAGCTATGCTGCTCGTTCGCCGCCTCGACGACATCCTGCGTCGCCAACGCGGCGGCGAGCGAGTTCCAATGGACCCCGCCGCGCGGAAACATGTCGATGCCGTATTTCTGCCGCGCCGCCGCGAGCGGCGAAGCGCCGTCCACATAGCGAATGCCGTGCTGGCGTAGCATCGCGTCGTAGATCTCGAGCTTTCGCCCCCGGTCCTCGGCATTGCCGGGGCACTTGTAGCCGGACGGGAGGTATTGCGGGTTCTGCGCCACTTTCGACGGCGTGATGACATAGAGAAACGCCTTGCCCTTCGCCTCGAAGAAGTCCTGCATCGCGCGTAGCTGCCCGACCCACGCCTCGGCCTTGGGGCGAAAGGTTGCCAGATCACGCGCGCAATACTCATTCAGATACGCGATCTCCAGCAGCTCCCGATGACGCCCGATGACGACCCGCTCGTTGCCGGATGTGCCGAGCAGCGTGTAGTAGATCTGGTTCTTCCAATGGATCGCCGGCTTGAACAGCGGTGACAATATACCGATCTCGCGGGAGAGGGTACGCTGGAACGCGCCGGTGCGCACCGCGTGCCAGGTGAGCGACGGGGCGGCATCATCGACCAGGCCAGCAATCGTGTTCTTGGTGCGGAAACGCAGCTGCGGGATCAGCTCGCCGACCGTCGTGTTCCAGCCGAGATAGAACCACGGCACGAGCAGCAGCACGGCGCCGATCGTCACCGGAATGTGGAA
This sequence comes from Acetobacteraceae bacterium, assembly GCA_965218045.1. Lineage (GTDB taxonomy): Bacteria > Pseudomonadota > Alphaproteobacteria > Acetobacterales > Acetobacteraceae > CAVRCA01. The sequence continues at coordinate 206,533 of CBDCJX010000009.1, forward strand.
CGGGTTGAACCAGCGGCGCGTCATCAGAACCTGAAGTAGAGGAACGGCTTGAACGGATCGGCGACCGACTTGCCGACAGCGAGCACGAACACCAGGGCCAGCGCGGTCTGCACGACCAACGCATGACGCGGTGTGCCGAAGGCAAGCCGTCGCAGCCAGTCGAAGCCGGGCACGCGTGGCAAGGCGCAGATCACCGCGGCAGCCACCGCGGCGGTGGTTATGTCCGAGGTGATGAACACGCCCGCGACCCGGCCCGACAACTCGGGTTGCAGCATCGCCGCGAAGAAGGCGCCGGCCTGCTCCAGAGTGCGGGCGCGGAAGATGGTCCAGCCGATCATGACGACGAGGAAGGTGAGCAGATTGGCCGCGAGGCGCGGCATCCGGTCGAGCACGCGCAGCAGGAACAGCTTGTCGAGCACCAGGAACAGGCCGTTATAGGCGCCCCAGATGACGTAGGGCCACGCCGCACCGTGCCACAGTCCGGACGCGAGAAAGCAGATCCACAGGTTGAGATAGCGCCGCCCCGCCGTGACGCGATTGCCGCCGAGCGGGATGTAGAGGTATTCGCGTATCCATGTCGCCAGGGAGATGTGCCAGCGGCGCCAGAACTCGGTGATGCTGCACGAGAGATACGGCATGTTGAAGTTCTCGCGCAGGCGGAAGCCGAGCATCCGAGCGATGCCGATCGCCATGTCCGAGTAGGCGGAGAAATCGAAGTAGATCTGGAACGTGAAGAAGATGACGCCGAGCCAGGCTTCGCTGAAGCCGATGCCGTGCGGGTCGGCGGCGAAGATCTTGTCGGCGCCGGTCGCGACGGTATCGGCGATCAGCGTCTTCTTCACCACGCCGAGCATGAAGCGCAAGAACCCGGCGGAGATGTCCTCCCACCGCGCGGCCGGCATCGCCGCAAGCTGCTCGTCCATCTCGTGATACTTGATGATCGGTCCGGCGAGCAGTTTCGGGAAGAAGAAGACGTACAGCAGGTAGGTGGCGAAACCCGGAGCGGGTCGGCTGACGCGGCGATGGATGTCGACGAGATAGGTGATCTTCTCGAAGACGATGAACGACACGCCGATCGGCAGGATGATCTCGGGCACCGAGAGCGGCGACATCGCGGTGCCGTGCAACAGCGCGTTGAGGTTCTCGATCAGGAAGCGTGTGTACTTGTAGTGGAACAGGATGCCGAGATTGGCGACCACGCCAAGTGCAAGCAGCGCGCGCGCCGTGGTCGAGCCTGGCGCAAGACGCGCGATGCGGCGGCCGATCAGATGGTCGATGAGCGCGGAGGCGAGCACGATCGGCACGAAGAGCGGCTCGCTCCAGGTGTAGAACAGCACGCTCGCCGCCAGGATCACGGCCAGGCGCACGCCGCCCCGGTGCGCGAAGGCCAGGTAGACCAGGTAGAACGTCGGAAAGAAAATGAAGAGGAACAGCGGCTCGTAGAACAGCATCGCATGTGTCTACTCGCCGCTTCGATGCTCCGGCAAGCGTCCGCGAACGGAGCGCGAATTTCGGCTTGCGCCCCGGACGAAGCGGCGTAGGTTTGCCGCTTCATGCACTCCTCGCCGCCCGATTCCACGCCTCCGCGGGCCCGCTGGTTCGGCCTTGTGGCCGCGCTGCTCGCAGTCGCCATGCAGCTAGGCACCGCCGCTCGGCTTCCGGCAACGGCGGCTCCCATCGCGCTTGGGCAGGGCGTGATCTGCCACGTGAGCGGCGACCCGGCCGTGCCGCGCCTGCCCGACTCCGATCGGAATTGCACGCTCTGCCCGCTATGCTTGGCGCTTGCTCGGCCCGTTGCTAGCCTGCTCAGCCCGCCGCATTCCCCCTTGCCGCTGCCGCCCGTGCTCGGTGTTTGGCAGCCGCACGCTGACACCGCACCAGCACCGCTGCGGTTGGGGCTGGGGCTACGCCCGCGGTCCCGCGCTCCCCCTCGCCCGGCCTGAGACCGTTACGTCGCGTTGCCGCGTCGGCAGCGTTCTCGCGGCTTTCGAAACTCGGTGGGCCTGCAAATCATGGCAATTAGCGCAAAGGGACGGCGGCTGCCGCCCTATCTCTTCATCGCTGCCGCGGTTTTCGCGGTGATCCTCGTCGGCGCCGGGTCGTTGTGGCTCACCGGTGCACAGACGCCCGGCATCGGCGGGCCGTTCCATCTCGTGAACGGTGACGACAAGCCGGTCTCGGACAAGGATTTTCGCGGCCGCTACATGCTGGTCTACTTCGGCTACACGTTCTGTCCGGATGTCTGCCCGACCACCTTGAACCAGGTGGCCGAGGCGATGGACAAGCTGGGTCCGTTGGCGAACAAGGTGCAGCCGATCTTCATCACCGTCGACCCCGCGCGCGATACGCCGGCCGCCGTCAAGCAGTTCGCCGCCGCGTTCAGCCCACGGCTGCTCGGGCTGACCGGCTCACCCGAGCAGATCGCCCAGGCGGCGAAGGAGTATCGCGTCTATTACGCCGTGCATCGCAGCGGCGGAGGATCGGGCGACTACACCGTCGACCACAGCTCGATCCTCTACCTCATGGACAAGTCGGGCCGTTTCGTTGCGCCGATCCGCGCCGATGGATCGGCAACCGAGATCGCCGACACAATCAAACGTTACCTTTCGTGAGGGAACACAAGATGCGCCGCATTGCAATTCTACCGCTGCTGCTTGCCTTGCCAACGTTCGCCTCGTTCGGCGCCTGGGCCGAATCGGGTCCGATCAAAATCGAGCAGGTTTGGTCACGCGCGGCGCCGCAGGGCCGCACCGGGGTGCTCTATCTCACCGCCACCGACAGCGGCGCGCCGGACCGGCTCGTCGGGGTCGATACGTTGGTGGCCGACAAGGTTGAGCTGCACGAGAGCCTGAACGAGAACGGGGTGATGAAGATGCGGCCCGTCGATTCGATCCCGGTGGCGCCCGGCAAGCCGCTCGTTCTCAAGCCGGGTGGCTATCACGTCATGCTGATGGGATTGCGTCACACGCTGAAGAAGGGCGACAGCTTCCCGGTCACCTTGCATTTCGCGCAAGCCGGCGACGTGCCTGCCACCGCGCACGTCGCCGAGGCCGGCGCGGAGATGCCGGGAATGGGCATGGATCAGACGACTGGCGGGACGCAGCGCTAAGGATGCACCGAGCCCGCTTCTCCACCATCGTCCGCTTCGCCTGCCTGACCGTGGCGGCACCACTTTTCGCCTGCGCGCCTCGGCCGGCAACGCAACCGAGCGCGCCGCCGTCTCGCACCTCAAGCATCGACGGCACCTATGCGGGTCTTGCCAACGGCTCCTGCGGCAGCGGCGAGGAGGCTTTCCTCAGGCTGAGAGACGGGCGCTTCACGTTATCGGTGCCCGCCAGTCTGCACCTCGAAGGCCGCGCCGAGCCCGATGGCACCCTCACCGCGGTACACACCGGGGATGATGGGCGCGAGATCAACTTCAACGGCCACATCGCCGATGGCGTGATGCGAGGCGGCAGCTACAACGGACACTGCGCCTTCGCCTTCGCGATGACACGCGAGACCCGCCCCGCAATGAGAACGGCGGGGGCGGGGTGATCGTGCCGTGGCGTCATGCCTGCGGCGGGTTTGGCGCTCGCTCCGGTCCCGAGGGAGCGGGCACTTCCTGCGGCGGCTGCGGCACCTCGCTCGGCGGCATCGGCGGATCGGGCGGCAGGTCCGGCTGCTGCGGACGGGACGGGTCTGACATGGGCGTTCTCCTCAGCCGTTGACGATCGTGCCGCCGTTCGGATGCAGCACCTGGCCGGTCATGTATGAAGCGTCGTCGGATGCCAGGAAGATGTAGCTTGGCGCCACTTCATCGGGCTGTCCTGGTCGTCCCATCGGGGCGTGCTCGCCATGCTCGGCGGCCTTTTCGGCCGGGTAGCTGGCGGGGATCAGCGGCGTCCAGATCGGGCCCGGTGCCACGGCGTTGACCCGGATGCCGCGCGGCAGCAGCGCTTTCGCGAGCGAGCGGGTGAAGGCGACGATCGCCCCTTTCGTCGCCGCGTAATCGATCAGCTGCGGGCTGCCCTGATACGCGGTGACCGAGGTGGTGTTGATGATGCTGCCACCCTCGGGCATGAGCGGCAGCGCCGCGCGCGTGAGGTAGAACTGCGCGAAGATGTTGGTGCGGAAGGTGCGCTCGATCTGCGCGTCGGTGATGTCCTCAAATCGCTCCACGAGGTGTTGCTCGGCGGCGTTGTTGACCAGGATGTCGATGCGCCCGAGTTGGTCGACGATCTCGGCCACCGCCGCGCGGCAGATGCTCGGATCACCGACATCGCCCTTGAACGACATCGCCTTGCGTCCCTCGGCCTCGATCAGCGCCACCGTCTCGGCCGCGTCCTCGACCTCATCGAGCCAGATGATGGCGATGTCGGCGCCCTCCTTGGCGAAGCCGATCGCGACCGCGCGGCCGATGCCGGAATCGCCGCCCGAGATCAACGCCACCTTGCCGGCGAGCTTCGCCGCGCCGCGATAGTCGGTCATCGAGGAGCGCGGTCGCGGCTCCATCTCGGACTCGACGCCGGGCTGCCGGGTCTGCTCCTGGGCGGGCATGGTGGTCCCCGAGCTGCTCATCACCGCTCCTCCGCTCGATCAGTCCAGTAGAACGGCGCCATGGTGGAGCGCGTTCCAGGCTAGCGGGAGGATTTCTTCTGCTCGCCCGCTCAACGAGATTGCGGCCGACAGCTATGCTGATCGTTGACTCGCCCCACTTCCGGCCGGCTTAATTCGCGCGCAAAGAGTCGCTCGGAAAGCAGCGGCCAAGCGGAGGGAGAAGAACGACCATGCGATCCTTCACTCGGCGCGCTCTCGTCCTTGTCGCGCTGCTCGCGTTGGCGTGGCCGTTCGCGGCGCGCGCCGCCGGGCAGACCGTCGCCGTGTGGTGGAACCAGGGGTTCTATCAGGCCGAGAACCAGGCGATGGAAGACGCCGTCGCCGCTTGGGAGAAGGCGACCGGCAACAAGGTCGAGCTCACTTTCTACAACGGCTCGGATTTGCCCGCCAAAGTCGTCGCCGCGATCACCACGGGCGAGGTTCCCGACGTGATCTACGCCGATACCGGCGACTTCCTGCTGATCCCGCAGAATGCCTGGAAGGACAAGCTGGTGGACGTCTCGGACGTCGTTGCCAGCCAGCAGAGCGAATACAACCCGGCGGCGCTGGAGGCCGGGCGCTACTACAACAACGTGCTGCACAAGCGCAGCTACTACGGTGTGCCGCTGAAGCAGCAGGCGCTGCACATCGAGGTCTGGAAGCCGCTGGTCGAGGCTGCCGGCTACAGCATGGCGGACATCCCGAAGCAGTGGGAGGCGTATTTCGACTTCTTCGAGGAGGCGCAGAAGAAGCTGCGCGCCAAGCGTCAGCGCGTGTACGGGCTCGGCTACTCGCTGGCGACCAAGGACACCGACAGCACCTACCTGTTCAACCAGTTCCTCGTCGCCTATGGCGGCGCCGGGTTGGTGACGCCGGATGGCAAGTTGCACGCCGACGATCCGAAGGTGCGCGAGGCCGCGATCAAGGCGCTGACCAAGCTCACCACGCCGTACAAGGAAGGGTTTGTTCCACCGGGAGCGATCAACTGGGGCGACCCGGACAACAACAACGCTTTCTACGCCAAGCAGATCGTGATGACGCCGAACGCGACCATCTCGATCGCGGTGGCGCAGATGGAAAAGACCGAGCAATACATGAAGGAGATCGTCACCCAGCAACTGCCGCTGGGACCTGATGGCAAGAAGGTGACGAGCCTGGTCGCGGTCAAGCAAGCCTTCATCCCCAAAGGTGCGAAGAACGTCGACGGCGCGAAGAACTTCCTCAAGGCGTTCATCGACCCGAAGAACCTGGACAACTACCTCAAGCAGGCGCGCGGCCGCTGGGCGCCGGTGATGCCCTCGATCGTCAAGAACGATCCGTACTGGCTCGATCCGGCGGACCCGCATCGTTCGGTGTCGGTCGGCCAGCAAGTAGGCGACGGCGTATCGATCATGCCGTGGTTCATGTCGTACAACCCGGCCTATGCGGACGTGAACGCCGAACAGGTCTGGGGCAAGGCGGAGGCCAATGTGATGACCGGCGGCATGGCGGTCGACAAGGCGGTCGATCAGGCGCTCGAGCAGATCAAGGCGGATTTCGCCAAGTATCCCGTGCCGACCGAGTAGCGCCCGGTGCCCGAGGCTCCCGCGCTCGACGCCGCCGCCGCAACCTCGTTGCGGTCGCGGCGAACGACCCGCCTCGTGGCGCTGCCGGGCGCCGACACGGCCTGGGCCGTGGCGTTCGTGCTGCCCTATATCGCCGTGTTCGTGCTGTTCGTGGTCTACCCGGTCGGCTACGGGCTGTGGCTCGGCAGTGATCCGCGCAGCTACGCGCGGCTGTTCGCCGATCCGATCTATGTCGAGACGGTGATCAACACCGTGATCTTTCTCGCACTCGGCGTGAACATAAAGCTGTTCCTCGCCCTGCTGCTCTCCGGCTTCTTCATTCGTCCGGGCTGGTGGATGCGCGCCTTGATGCTGGTGTTCATCCTGCCTTGGGCGGTGCCGGCGATCCCGACATTCATCTCCTGGCACTGGATGCTGAACGGCCAATGGGGGCTGATCAACAACGTGATCTGGGACCTGTTCCAGACCGACGGGCCGCCTTGGCTCGACCAGTCGACCTTCGCGATGGGTTCGGTGATTGCCGCCTATATCTGGAAATGGCTGCCGTTCTGGACCGTCATCCTGCTGGCCGGGCGCATGGCGATTCCGAAGGAGCTCTACGAGGCCGCCGAGGTCGATGGCGCCACCGGCCTGCGCCGGTTCCTGCACATCACCTTCCCGCTGCTCGCCAATCTGTATCTGGTCTGCACCCTGCTTTCGACGATCTGGACCCTTGGGGACTTCAACTCGGTGCATTTCGTCTCGGGCGGCGGCCCGGCCTTGCAGACGCACGTGCTGGCGACACTCGGTATCCGCGATGCGTTCGAGCTGGGTGACCCGGGCCTCGGCATGGCGGCGGTGATCTCGGCGCTGCCGTTGCTCATTCCGCTGGTGATCGTGCTGATGCGGCGGCTCTCCACCGGCGAGGTGCGGCTGTGACCCCGGCGCTGCGCCGGCGGCTCGGCGCGGCGGGCACCGTGCTGCTGAGCCTGGTGCTCCTGGTTTGGACCCTGACGCCGCTCTACAACATGGTCCTCGTCGCGGTGCAGCAGAAAGAGGACGTGTTCGCCACCAACATCTACCCGCCGAAGCCGACGCTCGACAGCTTTTACGCGGTGTTCCAGCAGAGCTACTGGTATCTCGCCGATTTCTGGCTCCAAATGGGCAACAGCTTCTATATCGGCGTCGCGGTGGCGCTGCTCACCTTGGCGATCGGGTCGATGGCATCGTTCGCGATCACGCGGCTGCGCATCCGGCTTGGTCGGCTGCTGAGCAACGCGGCGTTGCTGACCTACGTGATCCCGATGAGCTTTCTCGCGATCCCGTTCTATCGGATCATGAAGAGCTACGGGCTGGCGGATAATGCGTGGGCGGTGATCGCGGTCGAGGTGACGTTCGCCACGCCGTACGCGATCTTCATCTTCTCCCAGTATAGCGCCTCTATCCCGCAGGAGCTCGACGAGGCCGCGCGTATCGACGGGGCCTCGCCGGGGCAGGTGTTCTTTCGCATCTACCTGCCGCTGATGGCGCCCGCGCTGGTGGCGATCGGCACCTACGCGCTGTTGCTGGCTTGGAACGAGTATCTCTACGCGTTCCTGCTGCTGTCGTCGGACAGCACCATCACCGTGCCGGTGGCACTCGGCAAGTTCCTCAACAGCGACGAGGCGCCGTGGAACTATTTGATGGCGGCCTCCATCGTGTACGCCATCCCGCCGCTGGTGATCTACTACATGTTCCGCCGCTACATGAGCGCCGGCCTGACCATGGGCGGGGTCAAGGGGTAGACGGCTTAGCTGCTGCCGATCAGCACGCCGGTGACGAAGACGAGCGCGCCGCCGACCATCACCTGGAACGTCGCGGCGACCGGGGGCGTGTCCATGAAGCGCCAGCGGACCCAACTGATCACGGCGAGCTCGACGATCACCACCGCGATCGCGATCACCATCGCGGTCCAGAAAGCGGGGATCAGGAACGGCAGGGTGTGGCCGATGCCGCCGAGCGTTGTCATCAAGCCGCAGATCAGCCCGCGCGCCAATGGCGCGCCGCGTCCGGTGAGACTGCCGTTGTCGGAGAGTGCCTCGGCGAAGCCCATCGAGATGCCGGCGCCGAGCGAGGCGGCCAATCCCACGACGAACGCGTCGTAGGCGCGGCCGGTGGCGAAGGCCGCGGCGAAGATCGGCGCCAAGGTCGAGACCGAGCCGTCCATCAGTCCGGCGAGACCCGGCTGGATCACGCGCAGCACGAAGTAGCGCCGCTCCGCGTGCGCCTCTTCCTGGCGCACGTCGGCGGGCACGTTCTGCTCGATCAACCGGTCGGCGACGTGTTCGTGCCGCAGTTCCTCGTCGGCGAGATCGCCCAGCAGATTGCGGATCGACGCATCGGAGGTGCGCGTTGCCGCTTGGCGGTAGAAGCGCAACGCCTCCATCTCCATCGTCTGCGCCATCTGGCGCACCGTCTCGATGCGAAGCGGACGCATCTGCCAGACCGGCGTGCGCGGGATGAAGCCGCGCACGTCCTGGCGGCGGATCAGCGGGATGTGTTCGCCGAAGCGCTGCTGATACAGCTCGATCAGGCGATGCCGGTGGCCGCCCTCCTCGGCCGCCATGTCGGTGAAGACCTGGGCGGTGGCCGGGAAGTCGGTGCGCAATCCCTCGGCGACATCCGCGTAGGTGCGGCCATCCTCCTCCTCGTTGCTGATGGCGAGGGCGAGGATCTCCTTCTCATCGAGTTGGGAGAAGTCGCGCATCGGGGCAATGTGGCGGGTCGGCGATCGGCGTCAAGTGGAACCGGGCGGGTAGAGCGTGATGTCCTGCGCGCCTTGCCACAAGGTCAGCTTGCCGAGTGCGGCCAGGTTTTCCTGGCCTTCCACGATGGTGAGAAAATGGTTGCCGGCGAGTTGGCCCAGCTTGCTGGCGAAACGCACGCTGCCATAGGCCAGCAGGATCTCGGTTTCGCTGAAGCCGCCCGGATAGAGGATCATCTGCCCGGGCGCGGGATAGCTCGTGTGGTTCTCGTAGCCGACGCCGAGGTCGGTCTCGCCCAGCGGAATCCAGCAGCCCTCCCCGCTCCAGCGCACGTGGATCAGGCGCTCGCGATAGGGCAGCAGGCTGCGGAACCGCGCACAGGTCTTCGGCGCCGCCGCGTCCTCGAACCTGGCCTTGAAGCTGTACGGGCCGGCGGTGATCGGGATCAGCACTGCCAAAAAACCTTTCAGACGTGGAATCGGCTGGCATCGAAGCCGTTCGGCGTCACGCCGCGCGGCTCGATGAGATCGTAGCGGTCGCGCGGCAAATAGCGTCCGGAACCCGGCGGCGCGGTCACCACGCCGTCTTGCATCACGGTCTGGCCGCGACGCAGCACCCGCACCGGCCATCCGGTCACCTCGCGACCCTCGTACGGGGTGTAGTCGATCGCGTGTTGCATCAGGTCTTGCGTGAGGGTCACGCGGCGCGCGGGGTCCCACAACACCAGGTCGGCATCCGAGCCGATGGCGATGGTGCCCTTGCGCGGATACAGGCCGAACATCCTTGCCGGGTTGGTGGCGATCAGCCGGACGAAATGCGGCAGATCGATGCGACCGGCGCCGACACCTTCGCTAAACAGCAGCGGCAGTCGCGCGGCGAGGCCCGGCACGCCGTTGGGGATCGACGGGAACGGCGCGTTATGGCCTTGGCTGCTCTTGCCGTGCGGTCCGGCGAAACTCCAGCCGCTGTGGTCGGACGAGACGACGTCCAGGGTGCCGCGACGGATGGCGTCCCACAAACCCTCGCTGGCGGCGGCGTCGCGCGGCGCGGGACTGCACATGAACTTCGCCCCCTCGAAGCCGGGCCGATCCATGTCGGCGGCGCGTAGCACGAGGTATTGCGGGCAGGTCTCGGCCCACACCTTCACGCCGCGTCGCTGGGCGCGTTCCACTTCCGCCATCACCTCGGGCGAGGAGACGTGAAAAATCTGGATCGGCTGGTCGACCAGTTCGGCCAGCGCGATCGCGCGATAGGTGGCCTCGCGTTCCACCACCACCGGGCGCGACCAGGCGTGGTATTTCGGCGTGGCCCGCTCGTCGGCGAGCAACGCGTCGCTGAGCCAGCGGATCGCTTCGTAGTTCTCGCAATGCACGGTGACCAGGGCGCCGGCGCGTCGGGCCGCGGCGAGGACGCGGAGGAACGCGCCGTCATCGAGGTGCAACGGGTCGTAGGTGAGAAAAGCTTTCAGGCTGCGCACGCCGGCTGCCACCACCTGGGGGATCTCGTCGAAGATGACGGCGTCGGTCGTGTCGGTGATGATCTGATGCATGCCGTAATCGACCATCGCCTGGCCGGCGCGTCGGCGGTATTCGGCGAAGCTGTCGAGCAGGCCGCGACCTTTGAACTGGGTGGAGAAGGTGACCACGCTGGTGGTGCCGCCGGCGAAGGCCGAGCGGCTGCCGGTGACGAAGCTCTCCTCGTCGGCGCCGCCTTGCGCCTGGAGCTGTTCGATGTGGCAATGCGTGTCGACGCCGCCGGGCAGCACCAGCAGGCCGGCGGCGTCGATCACCTCCGCGCCGTCCAGCGACTCGGCGATCGCCGCGATGCGCTCGCCCCTTATGCCGATATCGGCGGCGAACACGTCCGACGCGGTGACGACGGTGCCGCCGCGTATCACCCGGTCATAGGCGGCCATGCCCGCTCCTCTCGTGAAAGCCGCGATGAGGATAGTCCAGGCCCGGCCGGTCGCAAGGTGAGTGTCGCAAGGTAAGTGTCGCAAGGTAAGTACTGGGTGGGCGCTACGCGCCTCGCGACAACCGGGGAAGCGCGAGCGGCGTCAGCTCGCGGCGGACTGGGCGCGGAGCGAGCGGGCGCGGGCGAGAACCTTGTTCTCGATCTCGCCGACCGTCTCGGCGCTGACCGGGGCGTCGACCCACTGACCGCCCTGCTCGACCTGGCGGAAGATCGAGACGCGGATCGCATCGGCGCGCAACTGGCGGCCAAGGATGTAGGCGGTCGCCTTGAACCGCTCACCCGTTGCCGCGGCGGGCTGATACCAGTCGGTGATGATCACCCCGCCAAACGGATCGGCCGAGGACAGCGGCATGAAGGAGAGGGTGTCGAGGGCGCCGCGCCAGAGATAGGCGTTGACGCCAAGCGCCGCCCCCTCGTCGCGCTGGGTGCCGCCGGACCCCTTGCCGACGCCAAGCACCAGACCTTGCTCGCTGAACAGCCGCCCCTGGGCGCCGCCACGAGTCTGTTCGGTGTTGTATTCGGAATCCACACCGCCGGCACCGGCCCCTTTTGGCAGCCTCAGATTGTCGCTGCTGCCGCACGCGGCGAGGCCGACGAGCAGCATAATGAGCAGGAAAGTCGAGCGCGGTCGCAGAAGCATCGATCACTCGCTTATTGCGGTCCAGCAGGCTACCGAGCCGCGTGGTGTAGCGCTCCTGGCGAGTCGCGCCAAGAGCACGGGAGCTGGTGTGGCGTGGCGGGCGCCGGCCGGCCCAAAAGCAAAGGGCGGCGGAGAGAACTCCGCCGCCCTGGGGGCCGCATCGGGAGAATGCGGTCCGATCAACTCACCATGTCAACTGAGCACCCAGCACGATCATCGACACGTTGGTCACGTTGTGCCGGCAGGCCGCCGTGGAGCCAGCGATGCCGCTGGGGCCGCAGCCGAAGTTGTTCAGCGCGTTGGCGGCGTATGCCGCTTCGTTGGTCAGCAGATCGTAGCCGCTCTCGCGCCGCTCGGCCCAGTTGTAGGTCAGGTTGATGGCAAGACCCGGGGCCACCGAATAGGTGGCGCCGACCGAAACGCCCTGCTCGCGGCGCTGGCCAACCGAGGGAGCGGAGCCGGGGACCGCTATTCCCTGGCGGTTGATGAAGCCAGGTGAGGAGGCGCCGGCGGAGTCGGTGCGGGAATAATGCGCGCCGACGATGAACGGACCGTAGGTGTACGAGCCGCCGAACTCATAATCGACTTCGGAGTCGGCGCCCTTTGTCACGGTGCTCCAGCCACCCGCGCCGTTCACCCGCCCGCCCCTCGCCATGGCGCCGATGGTCAGGCCGCCGTAGGTGACCTGCGCGCCGCCCGATCCGATGCTCCAGCCATCCACATCGGCACGGTTCGGCGCGGTGTTCGCGACCACGCCGCTGCCGACATAGTCGACGAACGCGGCAAAGCCGATCGGGCCAAACAGACCGCGATATCGCAGGGCGACGTCATAGGCGTTCCGAGTACGGAGGTAATCGGGGGTGTTCGTCGAGCTGAGCGCGGCGCAACCGGCACCGGCGATACCTGGCCCGGCGACAGCCTGGCCATACAATCCGCCAGAGGCCCCGGCGTTCCCCGCATTACAGCCCTGGGTGGCCGAGGCGCCCATGGGACCCGCAGTGGTCGGCGAGAAGGCGGCGCCGAAATCGAAGCCCTTGAAGGCGGGGGACAGGTAGACGACCTTCTGGCGGGAATATTGGTTTCCGCCGTCGGCGTATGGCCAGTAGTACCACAGGTTGACCGGGAGGTAGGCAAAGGCGCTGCCGTTCAGGCCGCCATCGCCGAAGTTCTCGTTGTTGCCCACCATGAACAGGTCGGACGGACCGTCGGTCGCGCCGAAGCGCACGATGCCGAGCGACTGGGTGCCGACATAGCCCCATCCCCGGCGGACGTAGAGGAGCCCTTCCCGGTTGGTGAGGGTAGAGACGCTGCCGTAGGCACCGCCGCCGGCCGGCCAGCTGCCATCCTGACGAATTTCGACGCTGGCGCCGTAGCGCAGTCCGTTGGCCGCGACGCCGTCGAATCCCGGGTACAGACGAACATAGCTGTATATCGCGTAGTTGCTGTTCTTGTTGACGCCGGGCTGGTTCGGCACGACCACCACATTCTGCGGTCCGGCGGCGGTCGATGTGGGCCGGTAACCCAGCGTCCTCGCCTGCGCGGCATTGCCATAGAACTGCGGCAACACCGTCGGCACGCCGTTAACGGTGGGCGGGGCGCCCAAGCTCGGGCCCCCAAGGAACGGCAGCGCGGAAGCCTTGCCGTTGGTGGCATCCAGATAGACCGAGCCGTTGGCGTCACCGATATTCCACAGGCCGGCCTGGCTGTACACGCGGCCGTTCAGGCGGACGACGATGGTGCCCGGCGCTTGTGTGACGGGGGAGCTGACGGCGCCGTCGACACCGACGGTGGCTTGCGCGTGAGCGCCGCCTTGGGCGGCCGCCGTCAGGCCAAGCGCGGTGGCGGAGGCCAGCAGAAGCTTACGCATGTATTCCTCCTTATATCGCCAGGCCGACCCGGCGGACGTTGTAGTCACCCAATCCCGACAGTCTCGGCAGCGGCGTCGCCGGAGCGGGATGCTCCGACCCGCCGGTGCAGCGGGCGTGGCGGCAGTATTGCTAGGCTGTTAAGCGCCTCGCAACAGTGCGTGAGCCATTTAGCGACAATTCCGAAACACCTGTGGCGGACAAGTCACAGACGCCCGAAGCGACCGCCCGCACCGGGCGACTTGACGCGCGCGGCCTCGCGGGCAAGCTCCGAATCATGACCGAGCTTGATCACAGCATTGGCGATGCGTTGGCGCGAACGCTCGACCGAGTCGCGCGCGCCGCCGTCCAGGCCGGACGACGTGGCGTTGTGGATCAGATGCGGCCGGGCCGGGCGGCGGCGAAGCAGGCTTCGACCTCGGCGCGCAAGGTGGGCTGGTTGGCTTTGGAGGACGTCACCCTGGTCGCGGTCTGCCAAGACCAAGGCCGGAGCTCGATTTGGCGGGACGGCTTCTTGGCCGAGCACGAGGCGGCTGGTGGTGGCAAAGGCCGAGACCAGATGGATGCGGCGGCGGCTCGAGGTTGTGCCGTCGAGCGACGAACTCGGGCCGATCCGCCAGGTGTCGCGGCAGGCGGGAGGCGCTCGCGCAGGGCCGATGCGGTTCATCAAGTTGCCCGCCGGGGACGCCGTGCGTAGGCGAGATGGCGGGAGGCGTCAGGTGGGCTGCCGTCGTAGTCGGCGAGCAGACCGGGAATCTCGGCAGGAGGCATGCGACGAAGTTCCGACCAAGGCCGGCTGCGGCCGCGGATCACCCAAGCTGTCACCCACTCCGGCTGCGACCTGATCGGCGGGCTGCAAACCAACATTGGCGGCGCGCGAGGCGCCGGTCCAGGCCGGACGCGCCTGGGCGGGAGCCGTGATGCGCGCCGCATTGCAGGCGGGACGAGAACCGGGTGCAGGAGGCAGCGACGAAGTTCCCCGCCCTGCGGCCTCGATCGGCCACGCCTGGCCGATGCGCTGGCCGACGCTTGCACCCGCGAGGGCCGCACGCCCGAATTGCTCATCGAGGTCAATACCGGCGCCGAGCCGCAGAAGAGCGGGATCGCGCGCGACGCGGCGGATCGCTTCATCACCGACTGTCGCGCCCGCTTCGGCGCGGCGCTGCGCGGCCTGATGTGCATCCCGCCGGCCGACGAGGACCCGTCACCGCATTTCACCTGGCTGGCCGATCGCGCCGCCCGACACGGGCTGGCGGTGGTCTCGATGGGGATGTCGGCCGATTTCGAGCGCGCCATCGCTTGCGGCGCGACGCATGTGCGGGTCGGCAGCGCGATCTTCGGCGCCCGCTGACCGCCGTTCGCGCGGTGGCCGAGCCAATCGCTGACCAGCGCGGCGTTGTTGCGCCGCTCCTTGGGGCATCGTATGCCTCCGGCACTCGGCGCGGGCACGGGGCGCGAAGGCACCGGATTATGGCAAGCATGGCGCACCAGTGCGGAACACCCGCGTGCCGATGACCGAACCGTGGTGATCCGGATGGGCCCGGCATGAGCGCCACGGCGACGCGCCTCTCCGACCACCCCTCGGCACCCGCCGCGAGCACGCTGCTGGGTGTGCTCGGGGTGGTCTACGGCGACATCGGCACCAGCCCGCTCTACGCGCTGAAAACCTGCCTGGCGCTGTTCAGCGCCACCAAAGTCACCACCGTCGAGATCCTCGGTGTGCTGTCGCTGATCTTCTGGTCGCTGATCCTGATCGTGACGGTGAAATACGTCACCTTCGTGCTGCGCGCCGACAACAACGGCGAAGGCGGCATATTGGCGCTGATGGCGCTGGCCCAGCGCGTCTCGGTCGGCGCCACGATGCGCAGCGCCCTCGGCCTGATCGGCATCATCGGCGCGTGCCTGTTCTTCGGCGATGGCGTCATCACGCCGGCGATCTCGGTGCTCTCGGCGGTCGAGGGACTCGAGATCGCCGCGCCGAGCCTTGAGGCGTATGTGCTGCCGATCGCCACCGTCGTGATCATCGCACTGTTCGCCGTGCAGTATCGCGGCACCGGCAGCGTCGGGCGCGTGTTCGGCCCGGTGATGGCGATCTGGTTCCTCACCTTGGGCCTGCTCGGCCTGGTGCAGATCGTTGAATACCCGTACGTGCTGGCGGCGCTGTCGCCGACCTACGCTGTCGCGCTGTGCGTGCACTACAAGCTGCTTGCTTTCATCGTGCTGGGCTCGGTGGTGCTGTGCGTCACCGGCGCCGAGGCGCTGTATGCCGATATGGGGCATTTCGGCCGCCCGCCGATCCGGCTGGCCTGGATGTTCTTCGTGCTGCCGTCGCTCGTGCTCAACTATTTCGGTCAGGGCGCGCTGGTGCTGAGCTCCCCGCGCGCGCTGGAAAACCCGTTCTTCTTGCTCGGGCCCGACTGGTTGCGGCTGCCACTGGTTATCCTCGCGACGATGGCCACGGTCATCGCCAGCCAGGCAATGATCTCGGGCGCCTACTCCATAGCGCGTCAATGCGTGCAGCTCGGCTTCCTGCCGCGCCTGAACGTGCGCCACACGAGCGTCACGGAACACGGGCAGATCTACCTGCCCCAGGTGAACGCGGCGATTCTGGTCGGCGTGCTGTTCCTGGTTTTCGCGTTCAAGACCTCGGACAACCTCGCCGCCGCCTACGGCATCGCGGTGACCGGCACCTTCACCTGCACCACCATCCTCGCCACGGTCGTGTTCCGCCGGCAATTCGGCTGGCCCCGCGCCGTGGTCGTCCTGGTGTTCGGCTGCCTGTTCGTGATCGACGTCACGTTTCTCTCGGCCAATCTGCTGAAGGTGCCGGAGGGCGGCTATGTGCCGCTCATCATGGGTCTCGGCCTGCTGGCACTGATGACATCGTGGAAGCGCGGCCGCGACCTGATGCTGGCGCGCTGGAAGCAGGACAGCCTGCCGCTCGCCTCGTTCCTGGCCCGGCTGCCGCAGTCGCGCACGGTGCGGGTGCCGGGCCTGGCGGTGTTCCTCACCGGCAACCCGGATTTCGTGCCGAGCGCGTTGCTGCACAATCTCAAGCACAACAAGGTGCTGCACGAGCGCGTGCTGTTCGTCACCGTGCAGAACCTCGACGAGCCGGAGGTCGGGCCGGACCGGCGCAGCGAATTTCACGAGCTCGCCCCCGGCATACACCGCGTCATCTTGCAATATGGCTTCATGGAGAGCCCCAACATCCCGCGTGATCTCGAGGAGCTGCAAAGCCGCGGGATACAGTTCGACACGATGCAAGCGAGCTACTTCCTCGGCCGCGAAGTGGTGGTTCGCGCGATGGTGCCGAAGATGTCGTTGTGGCGGGTGTGGCTGTTCCTGGTGATGGCGCGCAACGCGGTGCCGGCCACCGAGTTCTTCCGCATTCCCAGCGATCGGGTGGTCGAGCTTGGCGTTCGGGTGGCGATTTGAGACCAGCCGCCGTTAGCGGCCATCCGGCCGGAGCAAAGCCGTCGATGCTCGGCCTTGCTTCGCCGAGCTCGGCACGGGGGAGGAGAATTTATGGCGACCGCCCCATTTTCGCTTAACAGTTTCGATATCGTAACGTTATCGACACGCCAAGGCGAGCGATGCGTCAGGCTCGAAAAAACGGCGGTGGCCAGGAGGGCAGGGAGGGCGGCGTCTTGGCAGGCGCAGCCGGGCGAAGCCCCAATGAGACGTGGAGCGGGGCTTGCGGTGGGGATTGGGGTGGGGTGTGGGCCGGGGTGTCGGGTGTTGCCTCGCCCGGCGCTGCGGCGAGCGCCGCCGGAGCGAGCGGTTGCGCCGAACGCGGCGGTTTCGGCGGCAGCCGCAGCGGCGCGGGCAGCGGATCGTTGGTCGCCGCCACAGCGGGCGCAGCAGCCGACCCGCTTGCGGCGACGCCGCGAGCAGCGCCTGCGGATCATCGACCAGCGCCAGCGCCAGGCGCCAGATACCCGGCGCCGAACCGCGCCGCACCCGCCCGGCAGCTTCGACCGCGGTGGTGTCGACTCGGCCGGCCGCGGCGCAGCGTCCTTGCGCGGCGCAAGCGTCCCGGCGGCGAATTGCGCATGCGACGGCGAGCGTCGTGCCTGCAAGTACTTCCCAGCAGCAAGGCCGGCCCCAGCATCCGGGGGTTCCGGTCGCCGAGCGTCCACCCAGCGCTCCGAGCAGGCCGAAGCGGCACATCGCCGGTTGGGGTGGAGGGGGCTGGGGACAGCTTCGCCCGTTAGCACACGTGTCAACATGTTTGTTAGAGCGGTCCCCGCTTGGTGGACCTCACGGCGGCTGGTGTCATACCGTTGTCTCGCCGCTGACTCTCGGAGGCGCTGTCTGATTCCCTTGCAATCTGGTCGATTCGAGGGCTTGATGGCGGGACGTGGGCTGCCGATCCGGGGCGATCTTGACGCCCGGACCTGCGCCGGTTTGCAGCGAGCCGGATCGCGCGCGCATTCGCCCTGGCGATCGCCCAAGCGCAAGCCGAGAGGCGGCTCGTCTGGTGCGGCATCGCTGCGTGAGCTGTGGTGCGGCGAGGGCTTGGCAGGGCTGCATGACCGCCCTCGGTCGTGCGGGAAGCTGACAGGTACAGCGCACAACTTGCGGGCTTGGGTGCTGCAAGGCCCCGCAGAGGCGGCGGGATGAGCACCTACCCATCGACATTGTTGCCCATATCGAACACGAGCGTGAGCTACACGCTGTCCGCCCTCTCCGGCTGCGACGGATCGGTCTATCCTGGCAGAAAGCACGGCCCGCACACCCGCAGGGCGGTCGAAGCGCGCGAGCTATATAAAAAAACTGGCCGCGAGAAGCGCGTCGCCGCCCACCTCAGCCGCGCGGGAGGGCCGACGAGCAGGCCGAAGCGTTTCCTGCACATCAAGCCGGTTGGGGTGGATGGCTTCGCCCTCGTGCTGCAACCGCCGCGACATGGGCGGATTTTATAGCGCTCGTTCTCCGGAGCCGGATTAGCACACTGAACGTGCCTCAACATGTTTGCTCAATTAGCGGGTCTGGTTATATTTGCGAGAACGCTATCTCTCGGTCACCCGCTTGGTGCACTCTGACCACGGAATGCGCTCCGCGCCGGCTGGTGTCAGACGAACGACCCGCCTATTCGCGTTGTAGCAGACGATCGTTGACGAAATTTGCCAGGCCGCCGGCGACGAAATCGCCGCGCAGCGCCATCTCGTCATACTCGTCGCGCACCCAGTCGAGGAACGGCGTACGGCCCTCGGCTTCGACCGCGTAGCGGATGAAGAACGCGTCCAGGATGCCAGTGCGCGACCGGCTCATGTGGCCGAAGCGCCAGGAGAGCTGATCGAGCGCCTGGCGCGCCGTGCCGCCGTTGAGCAGGATGAACACGCCGGAGGCCAGGCCGGCACGATCGGCGCCCGACTTGCAGTGGATCAACGCGGGCTCCTGCAGCACGTCAAAGATCCCCGCCAGCCGCAGCAGCCGATCCCGGTGCGGCGCGCCACGGCTTTCGAGCGGCGCGTCGATATGGACCAGGCCGAGCCGGCCGGCCGCCTCGCGGGAGAGCGCGTCCGAGCCGCACTGGCGATGGCCGCGCAGATTGATCAGCGTCTTCACCCCGAACCGCCTGGTGGCCGCTGCCAGTCGTGCGGGGGTGGGGTGGTTCGAGCGATACAGCCGTCCCGGGATAACCGCCGCCCAGTTGTCCCACAGCACGCGGAACACGGCGTGGTCGACCAGCAGGCTGTCAGACCACGCTCGCGCCCGGTCGCGCCTCGAGTTCAGGTTGCCGCGGTACACTGGGTCAGCGTAGCCCCTCACCCGGCTCAGTGGTTGTCGCGCAAGCTGGCTAGACCGCCCGCTCGATCAACATCTGCTTGATCGAGCCGATCGCCTGCGCCGGGTTGAGGCCCTTCGGGCAGGTCTGCGTGCAATTCATGATGGTGTGGCAGCGATACAGCTTGAACGGGTCTTCCAGCCCGTCCAGCCTCTCGCCGGTGTATTCGTCGCGCGAATCGGCGATCCAGCGATACGCCTGCAACAACACCGCCGGGCCGAGATAGCGATCGCCGTTCCACCAATAGCTCGGGCACGCCGTGGTGCAGCAGAAGCAGAGGATGCACTCCCACATCCCGTCGAGCTGGGCGCGCTCCTCCTTGCTTTGCAGCCGCTCGGCGTCGGGTGGCGGCGGCGTGTCGGCCTTCAGCCACGGCTCCACCGCGCGGTACTGGGCATAAGCCTGCGACAGGTCCGGCACCAGATCCTTCACCACCGCCATGTGCGGCAGCGGGTTGATCCGCACCGCGCCCTTCACCTCCTCGATCGGCTTGAGGCAGGCAAGGGTGTTGCAGCCGTCGATGTTCATCGCGCAGGAGCCGCAGATGCCCTCGCGACAGGAGCGGCGGAAGGTCAGGGTCGGGTCGACCTCGTTCTTGATCTTGATCAGCGCGTCGAGGACCATCGGCCCACAGGCATCGAGGTCGATGTCGTAGTTGTCCAAACGCGGGTTCTGCCCGTCATCGGGGTTCCAGCGGTAGACCTTGAACGATCGCACCCGCTTGGCACCCGCCGGGGCCGGCCAGGTCTTGCCGGTTCCCACCCGACTGTTGGCGGGCAATCTGAATTCAGCCATGTGTCTTCCAATCCATCCCGCTCGAAACGCGCGCCGGCAGCCTGGTCAATAGACCCGCTTCTTCGGCGGAAAAACCGAAACCTCGTTGGTCATGGTCTGCATCCGCACCGGGCGATAGTCGAGCCGCACCGCCCCGTCATCGGCGCACCAGGCCAGGGTGTGCTTCATCCAGTGCTCGTCGTCGCGCTCGGGGTAATCGTCATGCGCGTGGGCGCCACGGCTCTCCTTGCGAGCCTCGGCGCCGACCATCGTGGTCATGGCGTTGCCCATCAGGTTCTCCAGCTCCAGCGCCTCCACCAGATCGCTGTTCCAGATCAGGCTGCGATCGGTCACCGACATGTCGTCGAGGCCATGCCAGACCTGCTGCATCTTCTCGACACCCTCGGTGAGCGTCTTGCTGTTGCGGAACACGGCGGCGTGGCGCTGCATGGTGCGCTGCATCTCGAGCCGCAGCTCGGCCACCTTGGTGCCGCCCTTGGCGTGCCGGGCACGATCAAACCGGGCGATCGACGCATCGGAGGTATTCGCGGCCAGCGGCGCTTGCGAGGCGCCGGGCTTGATCACCTCGGCCGCCCGGTTGGCGGCGGCGCGGCCGAACACCACGATGTCGAGCAGCGAGTTGGTGCCGAGCCGGTTGGCGCCGTGCACCGAGACGCAGGCCGCCTCGCCCACCGCCATCAGCCCGGGCACCACCGCGTCGGGATTGTCGCGGCTCGGGCGCAGCACCTCGCCATGAAAATTCGTCGGGATGCCGCCCATGTTGTAGTGCACCGTCGGCAGCACCGGGATCGGCTGCTTGGTCACCTCGACACCGGCGAACACCTTCGCCGTCTCCGAGATGCCGGGCAGCCGCTCGTTCAGCAGATCGGCGCCGAGATGCTCCAGATGGAGCATGATGTGGTCCTTGTCCGGC
The DNA here is from genome assembly GCA_965218045.1 of Acetobacteraceae bacterium. GTDB lineage: Bacteria > Pseudomonadota > Alphaproteobacteria > Acetobacterales > Acetobacteraceae > CAVRCA01. The sequence continues at coordinate 227,377 of CBDCJX010000009.1, forward strand.
CCGCAGCCGCGCCCCTCGGCGATCTCGATGGTCATCGAGCGGGACACCACATCACGCGAGGCGAGGTCCTTCGCGGTCGGCGCATAGCGCTCCATGAACCGCTCACCCTCGCTGTTGGTAAGATAGCCGCCCTCGCCGCGCGCGCCCTCGGTGATCAGGCAGCCGGCGGGGAAGATGCCGGTCGGGTGGAACTGCACGAACTCCATGTCCTGGCAGGGCAGGCCGGCGCGCAGCACCATGCCGTTGCCGTCGCCGGTGCAGGTGTGCGCCGAGGTGCAGGAGAGGAAGGTACGCCCATAGCCGCCGGTCGCCAGGATCACGAGCTGCGCGCGGAAGCGGTGGATCGAGCCGTCCTCCAGGCACCAGGCGGTCACGCCGCGACAGGCGCCGTCCTCGTCCATGATGAGGTCAAGGGCAAAATACTCGATGAAGAACTCGGCCTCGTGCTTGAGGCTTTGCTGATACAGGGTGTGCAGGATGGCGTGGCCGGTGCGGTCGGCGGCGGCGCAGGCGCGCATCGCCGGTTCCTTGCCGTACTCCGTCATGTGGCCGCCGAACGGGCGCTGGTAGATCCGCCCGTCATCGGTGCGGCTGAACGGCACGCCGAAATGCTCGAGCTCGTAGACCGCCGGGATCGCCTCGCGGCACATGTATTCGATGGCGTCCTGGTCGCCGAGCCAGTCCGACCCTTTCACGGTGTCGTACATGTGCCAGCGCCAGTCATCCTCGCCCATGTTGCCCAACGCGGCGCCGATGCCGCCTTGCGCGGCGACGGTGTGGCTGCGCGTGGGAAAGACTTTCGTGAGGCAGGCGGTCTTCAGCCCGGCCGCACCGGCGCCTAGGGTGGCGCGCAGCCCGGAGCCGCCGGCGCCGACCACCACCACGTCATAGGTGTGGTCGATCACGCTGTAGGCCGGACCGCCCGGTCCGGGAAAGCCGCCATTGATCGCGTTCATTGCTCGCTCGTTCGGTTCGCGGGTGCAGCACTTATGTAGTGCCGCGTCCTCGGATCACAGCCCCATCCGCAGGACCGACACGATCCCGGCCAGGGCGAACACGAAGCACACCGCCTTCACCAGCAGCAGCAGGGCGAAGCGCGTGCTCTCGACATGGACGTAGTCGTCGATCACCACCTGCAACCCGAGTTGCATGTGGTGAAACGTCGCCAGCACCAGGCAGATCAGCAGGACGATGGTCACCGGGTTGGCCACCCAGAGCAGCACCACCTCATGCGAGGCGCCGACGAGGGAGAGCGCGGCGAAGACGAACCACACGGTGAGCGGTATCAGGGCGAGGGCGGTGACGCGTTCGGCCCACCAGTGCCCGACGCCGGACTTGGCCGAACCCAGCCCGCGCACCCGCCCGAGCTGGGAACGCATCACCGCGACATGGATGTTCTTCGATGCGGAGTGTTTCGCGGACTCTGACACGATGCTGTGGTCCCGTGCTGGTCGGTTTGTTGCGGACGCCTACAGGCCGCCGGCCAGGCCGACGATCCAGACCAGCAGCGTGCAAACCCCCGTGGCGATCACCACCGCCCAGCCGGTGCGCTCGTAGACGGATTTTTCGTAGCCGTAGCCCAGGTCCCAGGCGAGATGCCGGAGGCCGGCGAAGAAGTGGTAGAACAGCGCCAAGGTCCAGCCGAACAGCGCGATCCAGCCGAGCACCGAGTCGAGGAACCACTGAACCTGGTCGAACGCCTCCTCGGAGGTGGCGGCGGCGACCAGCCACCAGACCAGCACCAGCGCCCCCACCGACAGCGCGATGCCGCTGGCCCGGTGCATGATGGAGAGCACGGTGCTGATTTGCGGGCGGTAGATCTGCAAGTGCGGCGAGAGCGGGCGCTTGACCAGGCCGCCCTCGGTGTTGCGCGCCACCATCAGCGCGTCGCGTACGTCGTTCACGCGGTGCTCCAAACAAGCCGCGGCATCCCGCCGACCGGCGGGTTCCCTTACCCCCGGGACGAGGAGGGGTCAACGAGAGGAGCCGCTAATGTGGGCGCTGTTATCCGAGGCGCCGGCGGTAGAGCGCGATCAGCCGCTCCCAGTGTCGTTCCGCCGCCGGCTGGTCGTAGCACCAGCGCTGCGGGAAGGCGAAGCCGTGATGCACTCCGGGATACAGCTCGATCTCGCCCTTGGCGCCCGAGCGCTCGAAGTGCCGGCGCAGCTCCTCGACCATCGGCAGCGGCGCCAGCTCGTCGTGCTCGGCGCAGGCGATGTAGAGCTCGCCGCGCGACTGCCCGAATGTGAGATGCGGGCTCGCCTCGGCGTCGCTGACCAGCCACGTGCCGTAGAACGAAGCGGCGGCGGCGATCCGCTCGGGGAACCGCGCGGCGGCGGCCAGCGCATAGGGGCCGCTCATGCAGTAGCCATGCGCGCCGACCGGCCCGTCCTTCGCCGCGTCCTGAACATCGAGGAAGGCGAGCATGTCGGCCACGTCGTTCATCACCGGCGGGATAGTCATCTTGGTGCGTATGGCGCGCATCCGGTCGCGCTCCGGACCGTCGTCGAGCACGGTGGGGCCGAACACCGCGTCGCGGCCGGCGCGGTAGTACAGGTTGGGCAGCACCACGTAGTAGCCCACGGTCGCCAGCCGCCGCGCCATGTCGCGCAGCTCCTCGCGAATGCCGGGCGCGTCCATCAGCAGCAGCACCGGCGGGGCCGGGAGCTGGCGGTCGGGGTGGCAGATGAAGCTCTCCATCGCGCCGTCCCGCGTCGGGATGTCTTGGGTATGCTCGATCATTCGTGCCCGTCCACCATTCAGCTAACCAAGCTCGGCCTCGGCGCGGCGGATCAGCGGGCGCGCCCGCTGGCGGCGCGCGGTGTCGAGCGCCTGCCGGAACCAGCCCTCCGCCGCGGTCGGCGACCGGTTGAGCCCCGCGCTCGCTTGCGCGGTCCGTCCGCGCAAGCGGTTGAGCTCGGCGAGCCACCAGAGTTCGCCGTTGCTCTCGGCGACGCGCAGCGCCTCGTCGAGTGCCGGCTCCGCCAGCTCGGGAGCGCCGTTGCGCAGGTAGGCGTCGGCCAGCAGCGACAGATGGTAGGGCAGATACGCCACGGCGCCCAAGCGCCGCCAGGCGTCGATCCCGTCGCGCATCCGCGCGATCCCCGCCGCGTCGCCATCCCGCACGGCGGCGCACCAGCCGAGCAGGGTCAAGGGGGCCTGTTCCCAGAAGGTGAAGCCATGCCTGCGAGCGGCGGCGAGCTGACGCTCCGAGTAGGCGACCACGCGATCGAGGTCGCCGTCGATCTGGTGCATCACGCTGCCCAGCGCCAGCGCCCAGCACAGGCTGTACGGGTGATCGAGCGCGTCGGCCGCGTCCACCGCCGCCGCCATCAGCTCGAACGCAACCTCGCGGCGGCCGGCCATGAAGGCGCTCAGCGCTCCCATGCTGGCGGCGACGACGAACGGGTCGGTGCCGTATTCGAAGCGGTGGGAGCCGTGCAGGTCGGCGGAATAGAGCGCCATCGTCCGGTCGAAATGCCGCGTCGCCTTGGCGAACTGGCCGCCCAGGAAGCGGCAATTGCCCGCCGCCCGGTGCGCCTCCAGCAACAGCGCCGGGTCGGCCTGCTCGCGCGCGATGCTCAGCATCTCGCGCGCCAGGCTGCCGGCGGTCGTCAGCTCCACACGCACGAAATAGAACCGGTAGAGCCCGTGCAGCACCGGGAACAGGCCGACCACCCGGCCGAGCTGCTTGCACAGCTCGCGCGCCCGCGCGAACGCCGCCCCCGCCTCCTCGGCGGCGAAGCCGTGCTGGGCGCTGAGCACGACCCCGAGCGAGCTCAGCAACCCGAGCTCGGCCCGCACCCGGTCCCGGCCCGGTGGCAGTTGCCCCACCACCCCGAGCGCCTGGCGCAGATAGTTCGACGCCTCGACATTGGCCGAGCGCTGGATCGCCGTCGCCGCGGCGCTTTGCAGATAGGGCAACGCCGCCGCCGTGTCCCGTGAGGCGAGATAGTGGCGCGCGACCAGCTCCGGGCTGCGCTCGCACAGCGCCGGGAAATGCCGGATGAGCGCCAACGCCACGCGTTCGTGGTTCGCCTGCCGCTGGCCGGTGAGCGGGAACTGGTAGATCGCATCCTGGATCAACGTGTGGCGGAACGTATAGTGGACCGCCGCACCGCTCTCGGCCGCTTCCAGCAGCCCCGCCGCGACCAGCTTGTCGAGCTCCCCGCGCAGACCGCGCCGGTCGGCGCCGTAAGCGGCGGCGAGCACGTCGAACGAGAACTCCCGCCCCAAGGTCGCGCTGAGCTGCAACACGGCGCGGTCGACCGAGGCGCGATCGATCCGGCCGGCGAGCGATTCCTGCAAGGTGGCGGGGATCGCGAGCTCCGGCTGCGCGACCTCGCCGGCCTCGATCACGCCACGGGTGATCTCCTCGATGAACAGCGGCACGCCGTCCGCCCGCTCGCCGAGCGCGTCCACGGTGGCCTCCGGTAGCGCCTGCCCCCGGGCGACCAGGCGAATCAGTCGCCGCGCCTCGTCGCGGTCGAGGCGGCCGAGCGCGACCTCGCTCGGCGCCACCCGCTCGACCCACCCGCTCCGTAGCGGGCCGCGCGCCGACAGCACCGCCAGCACCGGCGCCTCGCGCACGCTCGCCGCCGAGCGCGCCAGCAGATCGAGCGTGGTCGGGTCGGCCCAGTGTAGGTCCTCGATCACCAGCAGCACCGGGCGGGCCTGCGCCGCGTGCCGTAGCCATTCGGCGAGCCGTTGTTGCAGCCGATCGCGTTGCTGCTGCGGCGACAGACCGAGCGGCTTGTAGCGTTCTGGCGACAGATCAATGCCCAGCAATGGGGCCAGCAAGCGGACGGTGTCATCGCCGGCAGGATGGCCGCGAAAGGCGCGCTCGAGCCGACGCACCCGCTCATTCATGGCCAGCAGCGTGGTCAGGCCGAGCGAGGCCGTCATGTAGCTGATGAACGGGTAGAGCGCCGTGTTCTCGAACAGCGGCGAGCAACGCCAGACGATCCGCCTGCCGCACGCGGGCGGAATGCGCGACGCCAGCTCGCCGATGAGTCGGCTCTTGCCGACGCCGGCCTCGCCGGTGAGCAGCACGATGCCGCCTTCGCCTTGTCGCGCCCGGTCCCAAGCGGCCCCGAGGGCATCCAGAGGCCGGGCGCGGCCGACCAGCGGAGCGGCCTGCAGGCGTCTCGCCCAGCCGGCATGGCGCCGAGCCGCTCCCTCGACGCGATAGATGGTGGCCGAGCGGCCCAGCCCCCTAAGCGGCACCTCGCCGAGATGCCGGCAGGTGAACGCATCGCGCACCAGCCGATAGGTATCCTCGCTGATGGTGACCGTGCCGGGCTCGCCGAACTCCTGCAACCGCGATGCGATGTTCGGCGCATTGCCGATCACCGCCATGTTCTCGCTCGCCGTTTCCGAGCGGATGTCGCCCACCACCACCGTCCCGGTATGCACGGCGACGCGCACCCGCAGATCGACGCCATGCCGGAGATGCGAGGAACTCTCGAGCTCGCGCAGGGACCACTGCAATTCGAGCGACGCCTGCACCGCGCGCCACGCGTCGTCCTCATGCGCCCGGGGGTAGCCAAAATAGACCAGCGTGCCGTCGCCGAAATAGCGCGCGATGTAGCCGTCGTACTTGTGGAAACAGCGCGCCGCGCGCTCGCGGTAGTCGCGCAGCAGCTCGCGGAAGCGCTCGGCGCCGAGCGTGTCGGTCAAGGCGGTCGAGCCGACGATGTCACAGAAGATGATGGTGAGCTGCCGACGCTCGGCGTCATCGACGGCGCCGATCGGGCTCGGCCAGTCGAGGGCAGTTCCGCAGTGGCCGCAGAAGCGCTGCTCGGGGTGGGCGGTGGTGTGGCAGATCAGACATCGCCTTGGCGTCACGGCTGATGCTCCGTCCGTCGGGCGCTACCCAGGGTGGCCCGATGGAATGCGCTTATACACCCACGGCAAGGGGCGCAACTGCGGCACACGGGTTGGCAGCAGCGGCATTTCGGCGCTACGAGCGAAAGCCAAGGGTTGCGCAGGCAGCGTCTCGGCGGAAGCCGCGCCGCTAGACCGAGCGCCCCACACTCATCAGGAGGAGCAACATGGCACGCACCACCACGCCACGCCCGAGCCGGCCAACCGCCCGGCCGAAGCCGAAGACGGGCAAGCGAACCGCCCAAGGCGGCGCGAGAGCCGCTTCCAGCAAGCCAGCCGCCAAGTCCGGAGCCGCCTCGACCGCTCCGGCGATGACCAAGGACGCGTTGCGTGCCCGTGTCGAGAAGCTTGAGCGCGCCAACGCAACTCTGCGCAGCAAGAATCGCGAGCTGACCCGCGCTTCGCAGGAGGCGCAGGACCGCCTTGCCACCGTGGAGGGCACACTGCGCCGGCTTGAGCGCCGGACCGCCGCCGCGACGGCGCGGGCAAAACCGGAGAAGCTCCCAGAGCAGAGCAAAGAGCAGGCCAAAGAGACGGCACCGGCGCGCAAGCCACGCCGCCGCAGCCCGCGCGCCGAGCCGGTGGCGGAACGCGATCCGGGCGACGCGGTGCCTCCCGGCGTCGCCGTCGAGACCCCCGAGCCGCTCAACGAGAGCGACGAGCAGGTCAAGGAGCGGCTCGAGGACATCGGCTCGGAACAGGGCTAGGTCGAGCCCGGCATACCGGACAGGTCTTCCATCGGGCACCCAGCCGAAGCCAATCGACACTTCTCGCGCATCCTTCGTGCGGTACGGGAGGGAGAGAGCTTCGGGGTAATGGCGCACGGCCGGCCGGTGGCGCGCAGTGGCACGACGAGTGAGGCTGGCCCTCGACACCAACATTCTGGCCTATGCCGAGGGAGTAAACGGCCAAGCCCACAAGGCCGACGCTCTCGCACTGCTGGAGCGGCTTCGCGTCCAGGACATCGTTCTGCCGGCACAAGCTTTCGGCGAGCTTTACAATGTCCTGGTCCGCAAGACCCGCGTTCCGGCCGGTCCGGCGCGGGACGCGGTGCTGGCGTGGCACGAGACTTTTCCGCTGATCGCCACCTCACCCAGCGTCATGGTGGCGGCCGCCGACCTCGCTGCGGATCACCACTTCAGCATCTGGGATGCCGCCATTCTCGCCGCTTCAGCCAGCCAGGGATGCGCAATGCTGCTGTCCGAAGACGTGCAGGATGGCTTCGTGTGGGGCGGCGTCACTGTGGTCGATCCGTTCGCCACCGCGCTCAACCCAAGGCTTCGGACACTGTTGCACGACCCGCCCGCCTGAGCGTCCGGCGAGGTTGCTACTCCTCGTCCGCTTCGTCGCTCTCCTGCACCGGCCCGCTATCCAGGCCCTTGGCGCCGGCGTCGCGATCGACCAACTCGATGACCGCCATGTTCGCCGCGTCGCCGTAACGCACCCCAGCCTTCAGTACCCGGGTGTAGCCGCCGGGGCGGGCGCGGTAGCGCGCGGCGAGCGTGTCGAACAGCTTGGTGACGATCACGTCATCACGTAGCTGGGCGTAAGCCAGCCGCCGTGCGTGCAGTCCGCCGCGCTTGCCGAGCGTGATCAGCTTCTCGGTGACCGGCCGCAATTCCTTGGCCTTCGGCAGGGTGGTAGTGATCTGCTCGTGCTTGATCAGCGCCACCGCCATGTTGCGAAACATGGCCTGACGATGAGTGGACGTGACGTTGAGCTTCCTGCCCGCAACACCGTGACGCATGGAATGGTCCTCTCTCCCTCACCCCGACCCTCTCCCGCAAGGAGAGAGGGAGAAGAACTCCCTCCCGTTACGAACTTGAACTGCGAAGCAGGCCAAGGCAGGAGGAGGGGTCACGCTTGCTACAGGTTCAGAACGGCTCTTCGAGGCGCTTGGCGAGATCCTCGATGTTCTCAGGCGGCCAGCCCGACACGTTCATGCCGAGGGTCAGCCCCATGTTGGTCAGAACTTCCTTGATCTCGTTCAGCGACTTGCGGCCGAAGTTCGGCGTGCGCAGCATTTCCTGCTCGGATTTCTGCACCAGATCGCCGATATAGACGATGTTGTCGTTCTTCAAGCAGTTGGCGCTGCGCACCGACAGTTCGAGCTCGTCGACCTTGCGCAACAGATTGCGGTTGAACGGCAGGTCGTCCTGCACCTCCTCGGCGCGGATCTGCTGCGGCTCCTCGAAATTGATGAACAACTGCAACTGGTCCTGCAGGATGCGCGCGGCCAGCGCCACGGAATCCTCCGGTGTCACCGCGCCGTTGGTCTCGACCGAAAGCAGCAGCTTGTCGTAGTCGGTCACCTGGCCCACGCGGGTGGGCTCGACCTTGTAGGAGACGCGCCGCACCGGCGAGTAGATCGCATCCACCGGGATGAGGCCGATCGGCGCGTCCTCGGGACGGTTCGCACTGGCCGGCACGTAGCCCTTGCCGAGCTGCACCGTGAACTCCATCCCGAGCCGCACCCCGTCGTCGAGGGTGCAGAGCACGAGGTCCGGGTTCATGATCTCGATGTCGTGGCCAGCCTGGATCTGACTGGCACGCACCTCGCCGGGGCCGGTGGCGGTGAGACCCATCCGCTTCGGCCCTTCGCCGTGCATCCGCAACGCGAGTTGCTTGATGTTCAGCACAATGTCAGTGACGTCCTCGCGCACGCCCGGGATGCTGCTGAACTCGTGCAGCACGCCGTCGATCTGCACCGAGGTCACCGCCGCGCCCTGCAACGAGGAGAGCAGGATGCGGCGGATCGCGTTGCCCAAGGTCATGCCGAAGCCGCGCTCCAGCGGCTCGGCGACCACGGTAGCGACGCGCGAGGGGTCGGCACCCGGTTCCACATCGAGCTTCTCGGGCTTGATGAGCGATTCCCAGTTCCGCTGCATTACAAGGCTGTTTCTCATGCCAACAGGGTTCGGTCTGGAATGACGCGGATACGCCGCGACGAGCCGGCCTAGCCCACTCCTTTCAGGTCAGACGCGGCGCCGCTTGCGCGCGCGGCATCCGTTGTGAGGGATCGGTGTCGTGTCTCGTATGGCAGTGATCGCGAAGCCGACGGCCTGCAACGCACGCAGCGCGCTCTCGCGGCCCGAGCCGGGCCCGCTCACCTCGATCTCCAGCGTCTCCATCCCGTGCTCGCGGGCCTTCTTGCCGGCATCCTCGGCAGCGACCTGCGCGGCATAGGGCGTCGACTTGCGGCTGCCCTTGAAGCCCTGGCTGCCCGACGACGACCAGGCGATCGCGTTGCCTTGCGCGTCGGTGATGGTGATCATCGTGTTGTTGAACGACGCGGCGACGTGCGCGACGCCGGACGTGATGTTCTTTCGCTCCCTCTTGCGGGGGCGGGTAGAGGTGGCGGGTCGCGCCATGATGCGGGTCCTGTCGTGGTCGGCCGCCCAACGGGCGACGGGGTCGGCGGCGGCAGCGTGGGCGGCGAGCCCGCTACTTCGTCACCTTCTTCTTGCCGGCGATCGGCACGGCCTTGCCCTTGCGGGTGCGCGCATTGGTGTGGGTGCGTTGGCCGCGCACCGGCAGACCGCGACGATGACGCAGGCCACGATAGCAGCCGAGGTCCATCAGCCGCTTGATGTTCATCGCCACCTCGCGCCTGAGGTCACCCTCGACGCGGTATTCGCGATCGATCAGCTCGCGGATGCGCAGCACCTCATCATCGGTGAGTTGGTTCACGCGTCGATCGTCGGGAATACGCAGCTTCGAGCAGATATCCTCCGCGTTCGACGGGCCGATGCCGTAGATATAGCGCAGGCTCACCGTCACGCGCTTGTTGGTCGGGATATTCACGCCGGCAATACGCGCCACCGTTCGTCACTCCTATGAGATCCCGGCCAGGGCCGGCGCTTAAACAGATCCGGGGGCAAGAACGCCCCTCAAAACCCGTCGCGAAAGCAATTGAAGCGCCCCACAGCGGCAGGGGCGAGGGCGCGGACTATACTGCCCGTCGGGCGGGAGTCAACGCAGCTTGGTCAAATCATTGTGAGCATCACGCCGATACTTGCCCGGGCTCCAGTTGATCGAGCACCGCCTCGATTTCGGCGGTGACCTGATCGATCGTCGCCATGCCATCCACCGTCCGCAACAGCCCCGCCGCGCGATAATGCGGCAGGATCGGCGCGGTCTGGCCGTGATAGGCTTCGAGCCGGGCCGCGACGGTGTCTCGTCGGTCGTCGGCGCGACGGACGAGTTCGGTGGCGCCGCAGACGTCGCAGACGCCGAGCACCGAAGTCGGCTTGAACCGGTCATGGTAGCCGGTGCCGCACTTGGCGCAGGTGAACCGTCCGGCGATGCGCTCGACCAGCAGCGCGTCATGGACCTTGAGTTCGATCACGCCGTCGAGCTTCATCCCCTTGTTGGCCAGCATCCGATCGAGCGCCTCGGCCTGCGGCACGGTGCGGGGAAATCCGTCGAGGATGAACCCGGCCTTGCTGTCCGGCTGATCGACCCTTGCCGCCAACATGCGGACGATGATGTCGTCGGAGACGAGCTGCCCAGAATCCATCACCGCGCGGGCCTCCATGCCGATCGGCGAGCCGGCGGCGACCTCGGCGCGCAGCATGTCGCCGGTGGAGATCTGCGCGATGCCGTAGCGCTCCTGCAAGCGCTTCGCCTGGGTGCCCTTGCCCGCGCCGGGTGGGCCGAGAAGAATCAGTCTCAATTTCGCCCCCTCACCGAGGCCTCCTCACCGTCTTCCCTTGACGCGCGTCTTGCGGATCAGGCCCTCATACTGGTGCGCGAGCAGGTGCGACTGGATTTGCGTGACCGTGTCCATCGTCACCGAGACAATGATGAGCAGGCTGGTCCCGCCGAAATAGAACGGCACGCCGTACCGGCTGATGAGGATCTCCGGCAGCATGCAGACCACGGCCAGGTAGATCGCGCCCACCGTGGTCAGCCGGGTCAGCACGTAGTCGAAGTAGTCCGCCGTGTTGGTGCCCGGCCGGATGCCCGGGATGAAGCCGCCGTACTTTTTCAGGTTGTCGGCCGTCTCCTGCGGGTTGAACACAACGGCGGTGTAGAAATACGAGAAGAAGATGATCATGGCGGCATAGAGCAGCATATAGGCCGGCTGGCCGTGCGCGAGTTGGCCAGCGATTGTCGAGAGCCAGCCCGAGCCGCTGGCCGAGAAGCCGGAGATCGTCGCCGGGATCAGCAGAATCGAGCTGGCGAAGATCGGCGGGATCACCCCCGCGGTGTTTATCTTCAGCGGCATGTGGGTCGAGTCACCACCGAACATCCGGGTGCCGACCTGCCGCTTCGGATACTGGATGACGATGCGCCGCTGCGCCCGCTCCATGAAGACGATAAAGGCGATCACCGCTACCGCGATGACGATGAAGGCCAGGATGAAAAACGTCGAGAGCGCACCGGTGCGGCCCATCTCCAGCAGATTGGCCAGCGCGTGCGGTAGGTTGGCGACGATGCCGGCCATGATGATCAGGCTGATGCCGTTGCCGACGCCGCGCGCGGTGATCTGCTCACCGAGCCACATCAGGAACATCGTCCCGCCGACCAGGGTGATGACGCAGGACACCCGGAAGAACCATCCGGGATCGATCACCGCCGAGCCGAAGCTGCCACGCATGCTCTCGAGCCCGATGGCGATGCCGTAGGACTGGAAGGTGGCGATCACCACGGTAAGGTAGCGGGTGTATTGGTTCAGCCGCTTGCGGCCCGAATCGCCCTCCTTCTTCAGGGCCTCCAGCGACGGGATCGCGGCCGACATCAGTTGCACGATGATGCTGGCGCTGATGTAGGGCATGATGTTCAGCGCCAGCACCGTCATCCGTCCCAGCGCACCGCCGGTGAACATGTCGAACATGCCCAGGATGCCGCCGCCGTGCTGACGCAGCATCTCGCCCATCACCGTCGCGTCCACGCCCGGCACCGGAATGTAGGTGCCGATGCGGTAGACGATCAGCGCGCCGAGGGTGAACCAGATGCGCTTCTTGAGCTCGGTGGCCCGGGAGAACACGCCGAGATTGAGGTTCGCCGCAAGCTGCTCGGCCGCAGAGGCCATCGGACTGTCCCCGTCGAGTTAGAGCCTCACCCTAGAAAGCCCGCTCCTCTCCGGGAGAGGGTTGGAGGAAGGCAGTCTAAGCACAAGAGCGAGCGGCGTCTCGCTTCAGGCGCTCGCCTCCGCAGCCGGTTCCGCCTTGGCGACCGTCGTCGTCACACTGCCGCCCGCGCGATGCACCGCCTGCACCGCCGAAGCCGAGGCGCCCGAGACGGTGATCGTCACGGCCGACGCGATCTCGCCTTCCCCGAGCAACCGGATGCCCGCCACCTTGCCGCGGCGCGCAAGCCCGGCCGACCACAAGGTCTCCTCGGTGATCGGCTGACCGGCATCAATGCGCCCGGCCTCTATGGCGCGCACCAACGCGCCGAGGTTCACCGGCGCGTATTCCTTGCGGAAGATGTTGACGAAGCCGCGCTTCGGCAGGCGCCGGTAGATCGGCAACTGGCCGCCCTCGAAGCCGTTCAGCGACACGCCCTCGCGCGCCTTCTGGCCCTTCACGCCCTTGCCCGATGTCTTACCCTTGCCGGAGCCGATGCCACGTCCGAGCCGCTTCGATTTCAACCGCGAACCCGGATTGTCGCGCAGTTCGTTCAGCTTCATGTCAGGACCGCTCCTCCACCTTCACCAGGTGGGCCACGCGGCGCAGCATCCCGCGCACCGAGGGTGTGTCCTCGAGCTCGCGGGTGCGACGCAGCTTGTTCAACCCGAGGCCGATCAACGTGTCGCGCTGGCCGGGCTTGCGGCCAATGGCGGACGCGATCTGCGTCACCCTCACCCGCTTGGACAGCGCAGCATCAGACATCGGACGCCGCCTCCGTGGCTATCGTCGGACCCGGTGCCGCGTCCCGCCGGCCGAGCAGGTCGGAGACCTTCTTGCCCCGGCGCGACGCGACCGATCGCGGGCTGGCGCATTGCTGCAACGCCGCGAACGTTGCCTTCACCATATTGTGCGGGTTGCGGCTGCCGAGGCTTTTCGCCACCACGTCACCGATGCCGAGGGTCTCGAACACCGCGCGCATCGGGCCGCCGGCGATGATGCCGGTTCCCACCGAGGCGCTGCGCAGGATCACGTCGCCCGCGCCGAACTGGCCGTGCACGTCGTGATGCAGGGTGCGGCCCTCCTTCATCGGCACGCGGATCATGCTGCGCTTGGCCCGCTCCGTCGCCTTGCGGATCGCCTCCGGCACCTCGCGCGCCTTGCCCGCGCCGTAGCCGACGCGGCCCTTCTGATCTCCCACCACGACCAGCGCAGCGAAAGCGAATCGCCGGCCACCCTTCACCACCTTGGCCACGCGGTTGATGGTGACCAGCTTGTCGATGATGTCGTCGCCATCGCGATCCCGATCCCGGTCGCGCCCGCCACGGCCTTCCCTTGGCTCACGTGCCATCGTTCATGTCCCCAAACGGCCTCATCAGAAGGCCAGCCCGCCCTCGCGGGCAGCGTCGGCCAGCGCCTTGACGCGGCCGTGATACAGATAGGCGCCGCGATCGAAGACCACTTCCTTCACCCCCGCGGCCACCGCGCGCTCGGCGATGAGCTTGCCGACCGCGGACGCGGCCTGCTTGTCGGCGCCGCTGCGAACGGTCTCGCGCACGCCCTTGTCGAGGGTCGACGCCGCAGCGAGCGTGCAGCCCGCCTTGTCGTCGATCACCTGTGCATAGATGTGCCGCCCCGAACGGAACACCGACAGGCGCGGCCGTCCGCCAGCCTTGCGGCGCAACTGATAGCGCAGGCGGCTCTGGCGCCGCTCGCGCAGTTCGACGTTGCCGGGCATTACTTCTTCTTTCCTTCCTTGCGGCGGACCTGCTCGTCGCTGTAACGCACGCCCTTGCCCTTGTACGGCTCGGGCGGTCGGAAGCCGCGTATCTCCGCCGCAACCTGCCCGACCAGGCGCTTGTCGACGCCCTCGACCTTCACCGAGGTCGGCCGTTCGCAGGTGATCTTGATGCCCTGCGGCACCGGATACACCACGTCGTGCGAATAGCCGAGATTCATCACCAGGTTCTGCCCCTGCACCGAGGCGCGAAAGCCGGTGCCGGTAATGTCCATCGCCTTGACGTAGCCGGTCGAGACGCCGCGCACCATGTTGGCCACCAACGCTCGCGTGGTGCCCCACATCATCCGGGCACGTGGCGCGTTGCCGCGCGGCTGCACGCTCACCCGATTGCCCTCGACCGTGGTCTCGACCTGGTCGGTGAGGTCGAGCGACAGCTCGCCGAGTTTGCCCTTCGCGGTCAGCCGTCCGTCCGCGACCGCCACCTGCACGCCGGCCGGGATCTCGACCGGATACTTGCCAATCCGTGACATCAGCGCCGCTCCGACATATCACCCGCCATCAGAACACCCGGCACAGCACTTCACCTCCGACATTGGCGGCGCGCGCCTCGGCGTCGCTCATCACGCCGCGCGGTGTCGACAGGATCGAGACCCCGAGACCGGCGTAGACGCGCGGCAGTTCCTTGATCTTCGAGTACACCCGCCGGCCTGGCTTGGAGACCCGATTGATCTCCTTGATGACCGGCTCGCCCTCGTTGTACTTCAGCTCGATGCGCAACTGCGCGACACCCGGACGCAACTGTTCGGCCGCGTAGCCCCGGATGAACCCCTCGCGCTTCAGCACGTCGAGCACGTTGGCGCGCAGCATCGACGCCGGCGCGGTGCACACCGTGTGGCGCGCCCGTTGCGCGTTGCGGATGCGAGTCAGCATGTCCCCCAAGGGATCGGAATTCGACATCGCTGCGCTCCTACCAGCTCGCCTTGACCATGCCCGGGATCTGGCCCGAGCTCGCCAGGTCGCGCAGCGCGATGCGCGAGAGCTTGAACTTGCGGTAGTTGGCGCGCGCCCGGCCGGTCACCGCGCAGCGCAGCCGCACCCGCACCGGCGCGCCGTTGCGCGGCAGTTGCGCCAGACGCATGGTCGCGTCGAACCGATCCTCCACTGGCAGGGTCCGGTCCATCACGATTTCCTTGAGCGCGGCGCGCTTGCCCTTGTCCCGCGCGGCCATGCGCTTGCGCTTCTCGTTGCGATTGACCTGGGATGTCTTGGCCATGCTGTCTGTTACCTCCGGAACCTGCTCCGGGCATCGGCGAACCGAGCCCGGCGGTTTTCCAAAACTGTCGTCGAACCCGCCATGAACGCGCGCTTCAGCCGGCGAACGGCATGTCGAACGCCTTCAGCAACGCCCTTGCCTCGGCGTCCGTCTTGGCGCTGGTGACGAACACGATGTCCATGCCGCGCACCGCATCCACCCGATCGTAGTTGATCTCCGGGAAAATGATCTGTTCCTTCATGCCGAGCGCGAAGTTGCCGCGCCCGTCGAAGCCGCGCCCTGGAGGAATGCCGCGAAAGTCGCGCACCCGCGGCAACGCCACCGTCACCAGCCGATCGAGGAACTCGTACATCCGCGACTTGCGCAACGTCACCTTGCAGCCGATCGGCAGGCCCTCGCGGATCTTGAACGCCGCGATCGCCTTCTTCGCCACCGTCTTCACCGGCTTCTGCCCGGCGATCAGGGTGAGCTCCGCGACCGCCGCGTCGAGCTTCTTCTGGTCGCCCGCCGCTTCGCCGACGCCCATGTTAATCACGATCTTCTCGAGCTTAGGCACCTGCATCGGGTTGGCGTAGCCGAACTCCTTCTGCAACGCCGGCCGCACCTCGTCGCGATAGCGCCGCTGCATCCGTGGCATCTCGCGTGGTGCGGCGACGGCTTCGGCCACGCCGCCCTCGGTGATCTCTTCTGTCTCGCTCATCGCATCAACCCTCGATCACGCCGCCGGTCGCCCGCGCGACGCGCACCTTGCGGCCGTCGTCGAGCAAACGGAAACCGACGCGCGTCACCTTGTCCGATACCGGATCGACCAGCATCAGGTTGGAGACGTGAATGCTCGCCTCCTGCTGCACGATCCCGCCCGGCTGGCCCATGCCACGCGGCTTGGTGTGCTTGGTCGCGACGTTCACGCCCTGCACCACCGCGCGGTCAGCCTTCGGCATCATGCGAACCACCTCGCCGCGCTTGCCCTTGTCGGCGCCGCTGATCACCTCGACCCGATCGCCCTTGCGCAATCTTGCCGCCATCAGATCACCTCCGGCGCCAGCGAGATGATCTTCATGAAGCGCCGGCCACGCAGCTCGCGCACCACCGGGCCGAAGATGCGGGTGCCGATCGGCTCCTGCTGCTTGTTGATCAGCACCGCCGCGTTGCGATCGAACCGGATCGCGCTGCCATCCGCGCGACGCACCGGAAAGGCGGTGCGCACGATCACCGCTTGGTGCACGTCGCCCTTCTTTACCTTGCCGCGCGGGATCGCTTCCTTGACCGAGACGACGATCACGTCGCCGACCGACGCGGTCCTGCGCCTGGAGCCGCCGAGCACCTTGATGCATTGCACTCGCCGGGCACCGGAGTTGTCGGCGACCTCGAGGTTGCTTTCGACACTGATCATGGCCTAACCCCTCACGCCGGCGCCGGCGATGACGCCTCGACGGACGCATCGACCGGCGACGCCGCCGGCTCCGCGCCCGTCGTCGCGCGCATCGCCTCGCCGTTGCGCGCGATCACCAGCCACGTCTTGCGCTTGCTGATCGGCGGGCATTCCTCGATCCGCACCGTATCGCCTTCCTGGCAGATATTGGCTTCGTCGTGCGCCGCGTACTTCTTCGAGCGACGAATGAACTTCTTGTAGAGCGGGTGCATGACGCGGCGATCGACCAGGACCGTGACGGTCTTGTCCATCTTGTCGCTGGTCACCCGCCCGGTCAGGATGCGCTTCGGCATCGCGCCGTTCTCCTCAGGACCTGGGGGACGATGGGGCGGCGCGTTGCTGCTCCGCCTGGATGGTCTTCACCCGCGCGATCTCGCGACGCACCTCGCGCATCCGGGCGGTGCCTTCCTGCTGCCCGGTGGCGCGCTGGAAACGCAGGTTGAATTGCTCGCGACGCAGGTCGAGCAACAGGCCGGAGAGCTCGTCCGCCGATTTGGCGCGCACGTCGCCTGGCTTGTTCTGGGCCGACTTCGCCATCTCAGCCCTCCCCGATCCGCGTGATCAGCCGCGTCTTGACCGGCAGTTTCGCCGCACCCAGGGTCAACGCCTCGCGCGCGAGATCGGGTGAGACGCCGTCGATCTCGAACATAATGCGGCCCGGCTTGACTCGGGCGACCCAGAATTCCGGGCTGCCCTTTCCCGAGCCCATGCGTACCTCGGCCGGCTTCTTCGACACCGGCACGTCCGGGAAGATACGTATCCACACGCGTCCGGCGCGGCGCATCGCGCGGGTTATGGCGCGTCGCGCCGCCTCGATCTGGCGCGCGGTGATCCGCTCCGGCCCCATCGCCTTCAGCCCGAACGTGCCGAAGTTGAGCACCGTCCCGCCCTTGGCGTTGCCGTGGATGCGGCCCTTGTGCGCCTTGCGGTAGATCGTCCGCTTCGGTTGCAGCATCGCTATGGTCCCTTACCGCTGCGGCGCCTGCTCGGCGGCGCGTCGGTCCTGCGACAATGGATCCTGCGCCAGGATCTCGCCCTTGAAGATCCATACCTTCACGCCGCAGGTGCCGTACGTCGTCTTCGCGGTCGCGATGCCGAAATCGATGTCGGCACGCAAGGTGTGCAACGGCACCCGTCCTTCGCGATACCACTCCACCCGCGCGATCTCCGCGCCACCCAGACGACCGCCGCAATTGATCCGGATGCCCTGCGCGCCCAGCCGCATCGCCGACTGCACCGCCCGCTTCATCGCCCGGCGGAACGCGACGCGTCGCTCGAGTTGCTGGGCGATGTTCTCGGCCACCAGTTGCGCGTCGATCTCGGGCTTGCGTATCTCGACGATGTTCAACGCGACATCAGACTTCGCCATCTTGGCGAGGTCCTTGCGCAACACCTCGATGTCCTGGCCCTTCTTGCCGATCACCACGCCCGGCCGCGCGGCGTAGATCGTCACGCGCGGCTTCTTTGCCGGGCGTTCGATCACCACGCGCGACACGCCGGCGCCGTGCAGCTTGCGGCGCAGATGGGCTCGCAGCCGCAGATCCTCGTGCAGCAACTGTGAATAGTCGGCGCCGGCGAACCAGCGGCTGTCCCACGTCCGGTTGATGCCGAGACGCAGGCCGATCGGATTGACCTTGTGACCCATGCTAGGCGGCCTCTCTTTCGTTCCCGGCATCCTGCGATCGCTCGGCCACGACGATCTTGAGGTGGCTGAACCATTTCTCGATCCGCGCCGCCCGGCCGCGACCCCGTGCGTGGAACCGCCGCATCACGATCGAACGGCCGACCTCCGCGCGCGACACCACCAGGCGATCGACATCGAGCTGATGGTTGTTCTCGGCATTGGCGATCGCGCTCTCCAGCGCCTTGCGCACCTCTTGGGCGATGCGCCGCTTGCTGAACGTCAACGTCGCCACCGCCGTCGAGGCCGGCTGGTTGCGGATCAGTCCGGCAACGAGGTTCAACTTGCGCGGGCTGACCCGCAGGTTGCTGGCGATCGCCTGCGCCTCGGTATCGGCGAGACCGCGTGGGTGCTTCGGCTTGCTCATGTCAGCGCTCTCCCCTCACCCGCGTCGCGCGCGCTTATCGGCCGCGTGGCCGGTGAAAGTCCGCGTCGGCGAGAACTCGCCGAACTTGTGGCCCACCATGTTCTCGGTCACCTGCACGGGCAGGAACTTGTGGCCGTTGTAGACGCCGAAGGTGAGGCCAACGAATTGCGGCAGGATAGTCGAGCGGCGCGACCAGATCTTGATGATCTCGTTGCGGCCCGAGGCGCGCGACGCTTCGGCCTTGTTGAGCAGGTAGCCGTCGATGAACGGCCCCTTCCAGACGGAGCGAGCCATGGCTCAGCCCTTCCCCTTGTTGCGGACGCGTATGATCAGCCGGTCGGTGCGCTTGTTCACCCGCGTCTTGTATCCCTTGGTCGGCTTGCCCCACGGCGTCACCGGATGGCGTCCACCCGAGCTGCGCCCCTCGCCGCCGCCGAGCGGGTGATCGACCGGGTTCATCGACACGCCGCGATTGTGCGGCCGACGACCCATCCACCGCTTGCGCCCCGCCTTGCCGAAATGCTGGTTCATGTTGTCAGGGTTCGACACCGCGCCGATCGACGCCATGCACTCGGCGCGCACCACGCGCAGCTCACCGCTCATCAGCTTGATCTGCGCGTAGCCGGCATCCTTGCCGACGAGCTGCGCGTAATTGCCCGCCGCGCGCGCGATCTTACCGCCGGCACCCGCCTTCATCTCGACGTTGTGCACGATGGTGCCGACCGGGATCGCCGCCATCGGCATCGCATTGCCCGGCTTGATGTCGACCCGCTGCTGCCCCGCCACCACCGTGTCGCCCGCGCGCAAGCGCTGCGGTGCCAGGATGTAGGCGAGCTCGCCGTCCTGATACTTGATCAGCGCGATGAAGGCGGTGCGGTTCGGGTCGTATTCGAGCCGCTGCACCGTTGCCGGCACGTCGTACTTGCGACGCTTGAGGTCGACGACGCGGTAGCTCTGCTTGTGTCCACCGCCACGGAACCGCACGGTGGTGCGGCCATGATTGTTGCGCCCGCCGGAGGACACCTTACCCTCGGTCAAGGTCTTGACCGGCTTGCCCTTCCACAACTCGCTGCGGTCGATCAGCACCGTGCCGCGCAGGCTCGCCGTTACAGGATTGTATTGCTTGAGTGCCATGACCCTGTCCCCGCCTGGCCTACGCGAGGCCCGTGGTGAGGTCGATCGTCTGGCCCGCCTTTAATTGCACCATCGCCTTCTTCACGTCCGACCGCTGGCCCGGACGCCCCCTGAACCGCTTGGCCTTGCCCTTCTGCACCAACGTGTTCACGGCGATCACCGTGACGCCGAACAGCTCCTCGACCGCCGCCTTGATTTCCGGCTTGCTCGCATCGATCGCTACCCGGAACACCACCTGGTTGAGCTCGGTCAGCAAGGTCGCCTTCTCGGTGATCACCGGGGCGCGGATGATCTGATACATCGCCTCACGCGAAAGCTTCGGCTTGCGCCGCGCGCGACCCGCCGCCTCGCCGCTCTGCTCCGTCCCGCTCATGCCAGGCGCTCCCGCAATCCCTCGATGCCGGCGGTGGTCACCACCAGCATGTCGTGCTTGAGGATGTCGTAGACGTTGGCGCCGACCGTCGGCAGCACGTCGATGCGCGGAATGTTGCGGCTGGCACGCAGGAACGCCTCGTCCACTGCCCGATCGACGATCAGCGCCGAGGTCCAGCCCAGCGCGTCCAGCTTGCCGGCGAGTTCCTTGGTCTTGCCCGCTCCGCTCGCGGCTTCCAGCACCACGAGCTTGCCCTCGGCTTGCTTCTGCGATAGCGCCGAGATCAAGCCCAGCCGGCGCACCTTCTTCGGCAGATCGTAGCCGTGGTCGCGCACGACCGGGCCGTGCACCACGCCGCCGGTGCGGAATTGCGGCGCCCGCAAGCTGCCTTGGCGCGCATTGCCGGTGCCCTTCTGCCGATACGGCTTCTTGGTCGTGCCGGACACTTCCGCCATGCCCTTGACCTTGTGCGTCCCGGCGCGGCGCTTGGCGAGCTGCCAATGTACGACACGCGCCATGATGTCGGCGCGCGGCTTGGCGGCGAACAGCTCATCTGGCAGTTCGGCAGTTCCGGCGCGCCCGTTGTCGAGCGTGGTGATTGCGATCTGCATCGACGTTCTCAGCCCTCGGTCGACGGTTCGGACGGCTGCGCCGGGGCCGGCTCCGCCCCCGCGCCGTCCTGGGTCTCAGCCTCGCCGGAACCCCCGGTCTCAGCCGCAACGACCGGCGCCTCTTCCGGCGCGACCTGCGGAACCGGTTCGATCGGCGTCGGTGACGCGGGCGTCGTCGGTGACGCGGGCGGCGTCGGCGATTCGGGCTGCGCGTCGGTCGGCTCGCGCAGTGCCGCCGGGTACGGCGCGTCGGCGTGGCGCGCCCGCTTGATCGCGTCGCGCACCAGCACGTAGCCGCCCTTCGATCCCGGCACCGCGCCGGTGATCATCAGCAAGCCCTTCTCGGCGTCGACCGCGGCAACCTCGAGATTGAGCGTGGTGACCCGCTCGACGCCAAGGTGACCCGCCATCTTCTTGTTCTTGAAGGTCTTGCCAGGATCCTGCCGATTGCCCGTCGAGCCGTGGCTGCGATGGCTGATCGACACGCCGTGGCTGGCTTCGAGGCCGCTGAAGTTCCAGCGCTTCATTGCCCCGGCGAAACCTTTGCCCTTGCTGGTGCCGCACACGTCGACCTTCTGCCCGGCGACGAAATGCGCCGCCGACAATGCCGCACCCGGCTCCAGCAACGCGTCCTCGGCGACCCGGAACTCCACGAGCCGCGCTTTGGGCTCGACGCGCGCCTTGGCGAAGTGCCCGCGATTGGGCTGCGTGACGTTCTTCACCTTGGCGCGACCCCAGCCGAGCTGGAGAGCGGTGTAGCCGTCCGTCGCCTTGGTTCGCGCAGCCACGACCTGCACGTCGTCGAGATGCAGCACTGTGACCGGGACATGCGTCCCGTCATCACGGAAGATCCGCGTCATCCCGAGTTTCTTGGCCAACAATCCGGTACGCATGAACAGAGTGTCCCAGGCTTGCTACGCGACGCGCTACAGCTTGATCTCGACGTCGACGCCGGCGGCGAGGTCGAGCTTCATCAACGCGTCCACCGTCTGCGGCGTCGGTTCCACGATGTCGAGCAGACGGCGATGCGTGCGTATCTCGAACTGCTCGCGGCTCTTCTTGTCGACATGCGGCGAGCGGTTCACCGTGAAGCGTTCGATATGCGTCGGCAACGGGATCGGCCCGCGAATCTGCGCGCCCGTGCGCTTGGCCGTGTTCACGATCTCCTTGGTGCTGTTGTCCAGCACGCGGTGATCGTACGCCCGCAGGCGGATGCGGATATTCTGGTTATCCATGATTCCCGTTTCCGAACTCGTCAAGACGCGTCCGGCGCCCTACCGACCCGTTCGGGCCGGCGGGGCGCCGGATGGCGCATTCAATCCTCAGGCCGAAATCGACGCGACGACGCCGGCGCCGACCGTCCGGCCACCTTCGCGAATGGCGAAACGCAGCCCGTCATCCATCGCGATCGGCGCGATCAGCTCAACTTCCATCGACACGTTATCGCCCGGCATCACCATCTCGGTGCCCTCGGGCAACTGCACTACACCGGTCACGTCCGTGGTGCGGAAGTAGAATTGCGGGCGATAGTTGGTGAAGAACGGCGTGTGGCGGCCGCCTTCCTCCTTGGTGAGGATATACGCCTCGGCCTTGAACTTGGTGTGCGGCGTGATCGAGCCGGGGGCGGCGAGCACCTGCCCACGCTCGACATCCTCGCGCTTGGTGCCGCGCAGCAACGCACCGATATTGTCGCCCGCCTCGCCGCGATCGAGCAGCTTGCGGAACATCTCGACGCCGGTAACGATGGTCTTCTGCGTCGCCTTCAACCCGACGATCTCGACCTCGTCGCCCACCTTGACCACGCCCCGCTCGATGCGCCCGGTGACCACCGTGCCACGACCCGAGATCGAGAACACGTCCTCGATCGGCATCAGGAACGGACGATCCATCGGCCGCTCGGGCTGCGGGATGTATTTGTCGACCTCCGCCATCAGCGCGAGGACCGCCTGCTCGCCAAGCTCCGGCTGCTTGTCCTCGAGCGCCATCAAGGCAGAGCCCTTGACGATCGGGATGTCATCGCCCGGGAACTGATAGGAGGAGAGCAGCTCGCGCACCTCCATCTCCACGAGCTCCAGGAGCTCGGGGTCATCCACCATGTCGATCTTGTTGAGGAACACGACCAGCGCTGGGACGCCGACCTGGCGGGCGAGCAGGATATGCTCACGCGTCTGCGGCATCGGCCCGTCGGCGGCGGAGACCACCAGGATTGCGCCATCCATCTGCGCGGCACCGGTGATCATGTTCTTCACGTAGTCGGCGTGACCCGGGCAATCGACATGCGCGTAATGCCGGTTCTGCGTCTCGTACTCGACATGCGCGGTGGAGATGGTGATGCCGCGCGCCTTCTCCTCCGGCGCCTTGTCGATCTGATCATAGGCCGTGAACGTGGCGCCGCCGGTCTTCGCCAAAACCTTGGTGATCGCGGCGGTCAGCGATGTCTTGCCATGATCGACATGACCGATCGTGCCGATATTGCAGTGCGGCTTGTTGCGCTGGAATTTCGCCTTGGCCATCGTGGTCTTCTCCGTGGACCGATTCTAGGTCCGTTGCGGGGTCAAAATATCTACCAGCGGTAATGGCTGAAGGCCTTGTTGGCCTCCGCCATCCGATGGGTGTCTTCGCGCTTCTTCACCGCCGAGCCGCGATTGTTGACCGCGTCCGACAACTCGTTGGACAACCGTTCCTCCATCGTGTGCTCGCCCCGCTTGCGGGCGGCATCGATGATCCAGCGGATCGCCAACGCTTGGCGCCGCTCGGTGCGGACCTCCACCGGCACCTGGTACGTGGCACCGCCGACGCGGCGCGAGCGCACCTCGACCGCCGGCTTCACGTTGTCCAGCGCCTCGTGGAACATGCGCACCGGGTCGGCCTGGCTGCCGCCCCGCCGCTTCATCACGTCGAGGGCACCGTAAACAATGCCCTCGGCGGCGGATTTCTTCCCGTCGTACATCAGCGCATTCATGAAACGCGTGACGACGAGGTCGCCGAACTTGGCGTCGGGCAGGATCTCGCGCTTGACCGCGCGGCGGCGACGACTCATTTCACGCCGCTCACTTCGGCCGCTTCGCGCCGTACAGCGACCGGCGCTGACGTCGCTTGGCGATGCCCTGAGTATCGAGCACGCCGCGCAGGATATGGTAGCGCACGCCCGGCAGATCCTTAACGCGCCCGCCGCGGATCAACACCACGCTGTGCTCCTGCAGATTGTGACCCTCGCCCGGGATGTAGCTCACCACCTCGTAGCCGTTGGTCAGCCGCACCTTCGCCACCTTGCGCAGCGCCGAGTTCGGCTTCTTCGGCGTCGTGGTGTAGACGCGCGTGCACACGCCGCGCTTTTGCGGGCAACCCTGCAGCGCCGGCACCTTGTTACGAGTGCTGCGCGGCTCGCGCCCCTTGGCGATCAGTTGGTTGATGGTCGGCATTGACCCTCTTTTCCAATCCTCTGCGCTTGTCCGGGCTGCCGGCCCGTTTCGCGCTCTTCACAACTGTGGTCCACCCGTTCGGGGCTGCCAGCCGTCCCCTAACAGGTTTTGCCCGCACGGCATGGGACCATCCCATCCTGCGGGGTCTGACCGGCGGGCGGCCTAGGCTCCGGACTTACCGGGGCGGCGCCGCACGCGTGGTGCCTGCAAACGACGGCCACCCGCTCACGTCTGCTTGGGTGGGCCGAGGGCGCGGAAGCTAGTCGCGCGGTTGCGGCGAGTCAAGCGCACGCCGAGTGTTGTGCAGGGCAATCGCATTTGGCCGAGGGCGGATCGGGCGAACTCATCGGACCATCCGGATCGCTTTCGTTTTCGCCGGATTGAGATGTCTGGCCGGGCGGAGCGCAGAACGTTCAGTGCGAGTTTCCGTAGCGTCGTGAGGTTTTCCGGTCCGTTGTCGCATCGGTTGCGGGCACGGTCCTCATCGAAGCCGACATCAAGAACCCAATGCAGGCTGTGCTCGATCCGCCAATGAGCACGCACGGTGGCGGCAAAGGCTGCGGCATCCAGCCGGGTGGAGGAAAGGTAGAACCGGCGCAAGGTGCTGGGCTTGCCATCGCGGGTGACGGCCGCCTCGACCATGCCGATCATCGCCAGTCCAGGCATGGCTGCCTCGCCCGGATAGCGGCGATCGGAGAGCAACCAGCCGACGTCATGGCTGACAACATGGCGGCGCAGTTCGATGCGGCCGTGCTCGGCATCGGTGGTCCGGTGCTCGAGTTCGGGCCGGCTCAGCGGGTCGGCGAACCAGGCGGCCACCTCGGCGCGCAAGCCTGGCCGGTTGTCCTTGAGGGTGAACAGCCAGTCGCCGCCGCGCTGCTGGATCAGCCGCGCCGTCTCGGCCTGGCAATGCAGCGCGTCACCGGTAACGAGGCTTCCCCGCAGGTCGAGCAGGCCAAGCAGGGTGCGCGCGGCCATGATCTCGCTCTCCTCGTCGCCTGCGGCGACCTGGCCAACCACCACCCGCGCCTCGGTGGCGAACGCGGTGACCACATGCAACGGCGACTGCCTGGCCAGGCGGTCGAAGGAGCGCCGCATGGTCTTGCCGTCGATAGCGATCACCCCGGAGCCGACACCGCCGAGTGCGTCGAGAAACTGCGCGAAGCACCGTGCAAACGCGGTCGGGTCGAGCAGGCGGAACAGGCGCGAGAAGGTGTCATGGCTCGGCAGACCGCCGGGCAAGGCCAGGAAGTCACGAAGCAGTTCCTCGCGGTCACGCGCGCGGCGTCCGGTCGTCGGAATGGTCACACCGCCATATCCGACCACACACGAAAACGGGCAGGCGATGCGGCACCGCCTGCCCGGGTTTCCGTCGCCAGCCGAGGACAGCAGCGGTTACTCGGCCGCGCGGGCAGCGGCGAGTGCAGCCTGCTCCTGCTCGCGGCTGATGTTGCGCTGGTCGCGCCCGGCCGCGATCGAACGGAGCTTGTTCATCACGCTGCCGGTCCCCGCCGGGATCAGCCGCCCGACGATCACGTTCTCCTTCAGCCCCATCAAGGTATCCACCTTGCCCGCGGTGGCCGCCTCAGTGAGCACGCGCGTGGTTTCCTGGAAGGAAGCCGCGCTGATGAAGCTGTGGGTTTGCAGGCTCGCCTTGGTGATGCCTTGCAGCACCGGCATCGCCACCGCCGGACGGTCGTCCTTCGGCAGCTTGGCCTGCACCGCCTCGAACTCCATGCGATCGACCTGCTCGCCGGCGAGATAGGTCGTGTCGCCCGGATCGAGCACCTCCACCTTCTGCAACATCTGGCGGACGATCACCTCGATGTGCTTGTCGTTGATCTTCACGCCCTGCAGCCGATAGACGTCCTGGATCTCGTTGACGAGATAATCGGACAACGCCTCGACGCCCAACACCTTGAGGATGTCGTGCGGCACGCGCGGTCCGTCGACCAGCGGGTCGCCACGCCGGACGAAGTCACCCTCCTGCACCGAGACGTGCTTGCCCTTTGGGATCAGATACTCGGTCTCCTCGGTGGTCTCGTCGTTCTTCACGATGACCCGGCGCTTCGCCTTGTAGTCCTTGCCGAACTCCACCCGCCCATCGGTCTCCGCGATGACCGCATGGTCCTTCGGCCGCCTGGCCTCAAACAGTTCGGCCACGCGCGGCAGCCCACCGGTGATGTCGCGCGTCTTGCTACCCTCGCGCGGAATGCGTGCCAGCACGTCGCCAGCGGCGACCGTGGCACCGTTATCGACCGAAAGGATCGAGTCAGGTGCGAGGAAGTAGCGCGCGTCGGTGCCGTTCGACAGCCGCACCACGTCGCCCGACTCGTCCTTCAATTGCAGGCGCGGCCGCAGATCGACGCTCTTGGCACCTTGCTTGTAGTCGACCACCACTTTCGAGGTGAGGCCGGTCACCTCGTCCATCCGCTCGACCAAGGTCACGCTTTCCAGCAGGTCGATGTATTCGACCTTGCCGGCGTGCTCGGTGATGATCGGCAAGGTATACGGATCCCATTCCGCGAGCTTCTGGGCACGGCTGACCGCCTGGCCCTCCTCGACCAGGATACGAGCGCCGTAGGGCACGCGGAAGCGGGCGCGCTCACGCTGCTTGTCGTCCACCAGCAAGATCTCGCAATTGCGCGACATCACCACTGGCGCGCCCTGGCTGTTCATCACCACGTTGCGGTTCCTGACGGTGACGACGCCCTCGTGGCTGGCCTCCACGCTCGACTGCTCGGCGCCTCGCTGCGCAGCACCACCGATATGGAAGGTGCGCATGGTGAGCTGCGTGCCGGGCTCGCCGATCGACTGCGCGGCGATCACGCCGACCGCCTCGCCGATATTCACCGGCGTGCCGCGCGCCAGATCGCGCCCGTAGCAATGGCCGCAAACGCCGACGCGACTGTCGCAGGTCAGCACCGAACGGATCTTGAGCGTCTCGACACCCGCCTGCTCGATGCGTTCGGCCTGCTCCTCCTCGATCAGGGTGTTGCCTGGCAGCAGCACCTCGTTGGTCGCCGGGTCCAGCACGTCCTCGGCCGAGGTGCGGCCCAGGATACGTTCGGACAGGCTGGCGACCACCTCGCCGCCATCCATCACCGCACGCACCGTGAGCCCGCGTTCGGTGCCGCAATCCTCCTCGACGATAATGCAATCCTGCGCCACGTCGACCAAGCGGCGAGTGAGGTAGCCCGAGTTCGCCGTCTTCAACGCGGTGTCCGCAAGCCCCTTGCGGGCGCCATGTGTTGAGTTGAAGTATTCGAGGACCGAGAGACCTTCCTTGAAGTTGGCGATGATCGGCTGCTCGATGATCTCGCCCGAGGGCTTGGCCATCAGACCGCGCATCCCCGCGAGCTGACGCATCTGCGCCGGCGAGCCGCGCGCGCCGGAGTGACTCATCATCCACACCGAGTTGGTGGGCTTGCCCGCCTCCTGCTTGCTGATCTCCTTCATCATCGCCGCCGCGACTTCGTCGGTGCAGCGCGACCAGGCATCTACCACTTTGTTGTAACGCTCGCCGGCGGTGATCAGCCCGTCCTGATACTGCTGCTCAAACTCCTTGACCTCGGTCTGCGTCTTGCGGATCAGCTCGTCCTTTTCGATCGGGATGATCAGGTCATCCTTGCCGAACGAGATGCCGGCCTTGCACGCCTGGTTGAAGCCGAGCCCCATGAGCCGGTCGGCGAAGATCACGCACTCCTTCTGCCCGCAGTGACGATACACCGCGTCGATCACGTCGGAGACGTTCTTCTTGGTGAGCTGGCGGTTGATCAGACTAAACGGCACTTCGGGGTGCTTGGGCAGGATCTGCGCGATCAGCATCCGACCCGGCGTGGTGACCATCACCGGACGGATCGGATTGCCGTTCGCGTCCACCGTCTCGAAACGTGCCTTGATCCGGTCGTGCAGCCCGATCGCACCCGCTTCGAGCGCGTGCTCGATCTCGCCGATGCGGCCGAACGCGGGCGCGTCCTTGTCCGCGATCTCGCGGAACTCCGGCGTCTCCAAGGAGAGATAGTACAGGCCGAGCACGATGTCCTGGCTGGGCACAATGATCGGCTTGCCGTTCGCCGGGCTGAGGATGTTGTTGGTCGACATCATCAGCACGCGCGCTTCCAACTGCGCCTCGAGCGACAGCGGCACGTGCACCGCCATCTGGTCGCCATCGAAGTCGGCGTTGAACGCGGTGCAGACCAGCGGGTGAAGCTGGATCGCCTTGCCCTCGATCAGCACCGGCTCGAACGCCTGGATGCCCAGTCTATGCAAGGTGGGCGCGCGGTTCAGCATCACCGGGTGTTCGCGGATCACCTCCTCGAGGATGTCCCACACCTCCGGCCGCTCCTTTTCCACCATCCGCTTGGCGGCCTTGATGGTGGTGGCGTGGCCGTATTTTTCCAATTTGGCGTAGATAAACGGCTTGAACAGTTCGAGTGCCATCTTCTTCGGCAGCCCGCACTGCTGCAGCTTCAGCTCCGGCCCGACCACGATCACCGAACGCCCCGAATAGTCGACGCGCTTGCCGAGCAGGTTCTGGCGAAACCGGCCCTGCTTGCCCTTCAGCATGTCGGACAGCGACTTCAGCGGGCGCTTGTTGGCACCCGTGATCGCGCGACCGCGCCTGCCGTTGTCGAACAGCGCGTCGACGCTCTCCTGCAACATCCGCTTCTCATTGCGCACGATAATGTCGGGCGCGCGCAGCTCGATCAGCCGCTTGAGACGGTTGTTGCGGTTGATCACGCGGCGATAAAGGTCGTTGAGATCGGAGGTCGCGAAGCGGCCGCCGTCGAGCGGCACCAGCGGGCGCAGCTCGGGCGGAATCACCGGCACCACGTCGAGGATCATCCAGG
Source organism: Acetobacteraceae bacterium (assembly GCA_965218045.1). Lineage (GTDB taxonomy): Bacteria > Pseudomonadota > Alphaproteobacteria > Acetobacterales > Acetobacteraceae > CAVRCA01. The sequence continues at coordinate 256,224 of CBDCJX010000009.1, forward strand.
ACGGACGCGCGCCGCTCTCGCCGAACGCCTCGATCAGCTTAAGGCGCTTGACCAGCTTCTTGCGCTTCGCCTCGCTGGTGGTCTCCTTCAGGTCGGCACGAAGCTGCACCTTCTCCTCATCGAGGTTGATCAGGTTCAGCACCTTCTTGATCGCCTCGGCGCCGATGCCGACCTCAAAGCCGTCATCGCCGAACTCGTCCTGCTTGGCCATCAACTGATCTTCGGTCAGTAGCTGATGCAGCTTGAGGTCGGTGGTGCCGGGCTCCAGCACGACGTAGCTCTCGAAGTAGAGGATCTTCTCCAGTTCCTTCAGCGTGAGATCGACCATCAGGCCGATCCGGCTCGGCAAGGACTTGAGGAACCAGATATGCGCGACCGGCGAGGCGAGCTCGATATGGCCCATGCGCTCGCGCCGCACCTTGGCGAGCGTCACTTCCACGCCGCACTTCTCGCAGATGATGCCGCGGAACTTCATCCGCTTGTACTTGCCGCACAGGCACTCGTAGTCCTTGATCGGGCCGAAGATGCGGGCGCAGAACAGCCCGTCGCGCTCCGGCTTGAAGGTGCGGTAGTTGATCGTCTCCGGCTTCTTGATCTCGCCGTACGACCAGCTCCTGATCTGCTCGGGCGAGGCCATCTGGATCTTGATCTGGTCGAAGGTCGCGGCCGTGCCGGCCTGACCAAGAATCTTCATCAGCTCGTTCATGCGCTCATTTCCCCGTCAGGGCGTAATCGGTGCAATGTACCCCCCCTCCCGCAAGGGGAGGAGGAGCAGAATGGGAGAGGGGTGAAGCTCAGGCCGCCTTGCTGTCGAGATCGACGTTCAGGCCGAGCGATTTCAGCTCCTTGACCAGCACGTTGAAGCTCTCCGGCACGCCGGCCTCGAAGTTGTCCTGCTCGCGCACGATCGCTTCGTAGACCTTGGTCCGGCCGGATACGTCATCCGACTTCACCGTCAGCATCTCCTGCAATGTATAGGCCGCGCCATACGCCTCCAGCGCCCAGACCTCCATCTCGCCGAAGCGCTGCCCCCCGAACTGCGCCTTGCCGCCCAGCGGCTGCTGGGTGACCAAGCTGTACGGCCCGATCGAGCGAGCGTGGATCTTGTCGTCCACCAGATGGTGCAGCTTCAGCATGTAGATGTAGCCGACCGTCACTTTCCGCTCGAACGGCTCGCCGGTTCGCCCGTCGGTGAGCACCACCTGGCCGGACGTGTTGAGGCCCGCCTTGCGCAGCATCTCCTCGATGTCGGACATTCGCGCGCCGTCGAACACCGGCGTCGCGATCGGCACGCCCTTGCGCAGGTTCTCGCACATCTCGATCAACTGCTCGGTCTCCAGAGTGGCGATCTGCTGGGCGAACACCTCCTCGCCGTACACATCGCGCAACTGGTCGAGCAGCTCCTGGCGTCGCGCGCCGGTACGCCGGTATTCCTCGACCAGCTCGCCGATCTGGCGTCCGAGTTGCGCGCAGGCCCAGCCCAGATGCGTCTCGAGAATCTGCCCGACATTCATCCGGCTCGGCACGCCTAGCGGGTTGAGCACGAGATCGACCGGCGTGCCGTCCTCGAGGAACGGCATGTCCTCGACCGGCGTAACCCGCGACACCACGCCTTTGTTGCCGTGCCGGCCGGCCATCTTGTCGCCGGGCTGCAGCTTGCGCTTCACCGCGATGAAGACCTTCACCATCTTCATCACGCCGGGCGGCAGTTCGTCGCCGCGTTGCAGCTTCTCCACCTTGCCGTCGAAGCGCGCCTGCAGCCGGCCGATGGCGGCGTCGAACTCGCGCTTGAGCGTCTCGATCTCCGCCATCACCGCGTCGTCCTGCACGCCGATGTGACGCCAGATGCCGCGCGGATGCTCGGCCAGCACCTCCTCGGTGATCGTCGTCCCCGCCTTGATGCCCTTGAAGCCGCCCGACGCCTTGCGATCGAGCAGCTTCTCGCGCAACCGGTTGAGGAAGCTGCGCTCCTGGATCGCCTTCTCGTCGTCGCGGTCCTTGGCCAACGCCTCGATCTCGGCGCGCTCGATCGCCATCGCGCGCTCGTCCTTGTCGACGCCGCGCCGGCTGAACACCCGCACGTCGACCACCGTGCCGGTCACGCCGGGCGGCAGCTTCAGCGAGGTGTCGCGCACGTCCGACGCCTTCTCGCCGAAGATCGCACGCAGCAGCTTCTCCTCCGGGGTCATCGGACTCTCACCCTTGGGCGTCACTTTGCCGACCAGGATGTCGCCCGGGTTCACCTCGGCGCCGATATAGACGATGCCCGCCTCGTCCATGTTCTTCAGCGCTTCCTCGCCGACGTTGGGGATGTCGCGGGTGATCTCCTCCTGGCCGAGCTTGGTGTCACGCGCCATGACCTCGAACTCCTCGATGTGGATCGAGGTGAACACGTCGTCACGCGCGATGCGCTCGGAGATCAGGATGGAGTCCTCGAAATTGTAGCCGTTCCACGGCATGAACGCGCACAGCACGTTGCGACCAAGCGCCAGTTCACCCAGCTCCGTCGAAGGGCCGTCGGCGATGATGTCGCCCTCGAACACCCTATCGCCCACCCTCACCAGCGGGCGCTGGTTGATGCAGGTCGACTGGTTGGAGCGCATGAACTTGCGCAAACGATAGATATCGACGCCTTTGGTGGTGCCGTCCCCCTCGACGGTTGCGCGCACCACGATGCGCGCGCCGTCGATCTGATCGACCACGCCGGGACGGCGCGCCACGATCGTCGCGCCGGAGTCGCGCGCCACCGCCGCTTCCATGCCGGTACCAACCAGCGGCGCGTCGGCCTGGATCAGCGGTACCGCCTGGCGCTGCATGTTCGAGCCCATCAGCGCGCGGTTCGCGTCGTCGTTCTCGAGGAACGGGATCAGCGCCGCGGCGACCGAAACGAGCTGCTTGGGCGAGACGTCGACCGCGGTGACATCCTCCGGCCGCACCAGACGGAAATCGCCCTGCTTGCGCACCGAAACCAGATCCTCGGTGAAGCGCCCGTCCGCGTCCTTCGGCGCATCGGCCTGGGCGACAACTAGCTTCTCCTCCTCCATCGCCGAAAGATATTGCGGCTCCGACTGCACCTGGCCGTCCTGCACCAGCAGATACGGCGTCTCGATGAAGCCGTACTTATTCACCTTGGCGAAGGTGGCCAGCGAGTTGATCAGCCCGATGTTCGGCCCCTCCGGCGTCTCGATCGGGCAGATGCGGCCGTAATGCGTCGGATGCACGTCGCGCACCTCGAAGCCGGCGCGCTCACGGGTCAACCCGCCCGGCCCGAGTGCCGAGAGGCGCCGCTTGTGCGTCACCTCTGACAGCGGGTTGGTCTGATCCATGAACTGCGAGAGCTGCGACGAGCCGAAGAATTCTCTCACCGCCGCCGCCGCCGGCTTGGCGTTGATCAGGTCGTGCGGCATCACAGTGTCGATGTCGACCGAGCCCATGCGCTCGCGGATCGCCCGCTCCATGCGCAGCAGGCCGACGCGGTATTGGTTCTCCATCAACTCACCGACCGAGCGCACCCGGCGGTTGCCGAGATTGTCGATGTCGTCGATCTGGCCGCGCCCGTCCTTCAGCTCGCACATGATCTTGACGGTGCGCAGGATGTCCTCCTTGCGCAGCACCCGCATCGTGTCCGGCGCGTGCAGGCCGAGCCGCATGTTCATCTTCACCCGACCGACCGCAGAAAGGTCGTAGCGATCGGGATCGAAGAACAGGCCGCGGAACAGCGCCTCCGCCGTCTCCGGCGTGGGCGGCTCGCCCGGCCGCATGACGCGGTAGATGTCGACCAGCGCGTCGTCGCGCGAGGTGTTCTTGTCGACGGTGAGAGTGTTGCGGACCCACGGCCCGTTGGCCTGGTCGACCGCGAGGGTCGGCAGCTCGGTGATCCCGGCCTCCTCGAGCGTCGCTAGCCGCGCCTCGGCGAGCTCCTCGCCCGCCTCGGCGTAGATCTCGCCGGTCTGCTCATTCACCAGATCGACCGCGACGAAACGGCCGAGCAGGTCGGCGCGGCCGACCAGCACTTCCTTGGTCGTCTCGGCCATCTTGCGCACGGTGCGCGCAGTGAGCTTGGTCTCGGAATCGGCCACCACCTCGCCGGTGTCGGCGTCGATCAGCGGCTCCAGCAGCTTGATGCCACGGAACGCATCGGGATCGAACGGCCGCGCCCAGCCCTTAGCCGTGCGGGTGAACACAACCTGGCCATAGAAGTAGCCGAGGATCTCCTCGTCCCCCATGCCCTGTATCTCGCCGATCTCCACCGTTTCACCCTGCGCCCCACGGGCAGCACGGAGCTGCGCGGTGCGTTCGCTTTCCAGCGCATAGAGCAAGGTGGTGGCCGGCAGCTTGCGCTTGCGGTCGATGCGGACATAGACGAGATCCTTGGCGTCGAACTCGAAATCGAGCCAGGAGCCGCGATAGGGGATCACGCGGGCCGCGAACAGATACTTGCCCGACGCGTGCGTCTTGCCCTTGTCGTGGTCGAAGAACACGCCCGGACTGCGGTGCATCTGGCTGACGATGACCCGCTCGGTGCCGTTGATGATGAACGTGCCGTTATCCGTCATCAGGGGCATGTCGCCCATGTAGACGGGCTGCTCCTTGATGTCGCGGATCGAGCGGGCGCCAGTGTCCTCGTCCACGTCCCAGACGATCAGGCGCAGAACGACCTTTAGCGGCGCCGCGTAGGTCATGCCGCGCTGGATGCACTCCTCGACGTCGTATTTCGGCTCCTCAAGCTCGTAGTAGACGAACTCCAGCCGCCCCCTGCCGGCGAAGTCGTCGATCGGGAACACCGACCGGAAAACCTCCTGCAAACCGGCGCTCAGCCGGCTGTCCGGCACCACATTCATCTGCAGGAACGCCTCGTAGCTGGCGCGCTGCACGTCGATCAGGTTCGGCATCGGGGCGACCTCGGGGATACGCCCGAAGCTGCGGCGAATGCGCTTGCGTCCAGTAAACGACCTGGTAATCGCGTTCATCGATTGTCCTGTGCCCCACCGTTGCGCTCTATTGCGGCCCCGGGAACCCGGCCCAAAGCAAAGCTTCCGGCCATCGTCCGAAGCTGAAAACCTGTTGCCAATTCCGATCCGCAAACGCCCGAGGGGCGGGAATCGCCTGATTCCCGCCCATCCCGGTCTCGATGGAGTGCCAGCCCGCCAAGGGACGACACTCCGAATGACGGCCTACTTGATCTCGACAGCGGCGCCCTGATCCTCGAGCTGCTTCTGTAGCTTGGCGGCCTCTTCCTTGTTCACGCCCTCTTTCACCGTCTTCGGCGCGCCCTCGACCAGATCCTTGGCTTCTTTCAGGCCGAGCCCGGTGATGGTGCGGATCTCCTTGATTACGTTGATTTTCTTGTCACCGATCTTTGATAGGATGACGGTGAACTCGGTCTGCTCCTCGGCAGGTGCCGCCGCCGCCCCACCGCCGGCCGGCGCCGCAGCGGCCGCCGCAACCGGGGCCGCAGCGGACACACCCCACTTGTCTTCCAACAGCTTGGACAGCTCCGCCGCCTCTAGCACGGTCAGGCTGGACAGCTCTTCAGCGAGCTTCTGCAAATCGGCCATATCATATGTCCCTTAATCTATACGCTGGTTGGTTCCATTCAAGCCGGAATTAACGGCTCGTGCTCTTGCTCGGCGCAGGCAAGCCATGCTTGCCCCGATCGACCTGCGCTCGTTCAGGCGGCCTCCGCCGCCTGGTCCTTGTTGGCGTAAGCCCCAAAGACCCGCGCGAGCTGGCCGGCCGGGGCCTGGAGCACGCCGGCGATTCGCGTGGCGGGGGTCGAGATCATTCCCACCAGCTTGGCACGCAACTGGTCCAGGCTCGGCAACTCGGCGAGCGCCCGCACCCCTGACGCATCCAGCGTCTGGGCGCCGAGCGCGCCGCCGATCAGCACAAGCTTCTCGTTGGTCCTGGCGAACTCGACGGCGGTCTTCGCCACCGCCACCGGATCGCTCGACCACGCCAGCGCGGTCGGTCCGGTGAGCATTGGCTTGATGCCGTCGAACCGGGTCCCCTCCAGGGCGAGCAAGGCCAGCCGGTTCTTCGCGACCTTGAAGGTCGCCCCCGCCGCCCGCATCCGTCGCCGCAGATCCGTCGCTTCGGCCACAGTGAGACCCTGGTTCTGGGTCACCACGACCATCGAGGTATCGGCGAAGACGCCCGCGAGCGAAGCGACGAACTCCCGCTTCTCCGTACGGTCCACATCTCTCTCCGTCGGTGGTCCCACGCGGCGGACCGTGCGGAACCGGGTTGCCCATGAACCGCGACGGCATGCCGTCGCGATCCGGTTCACCTGTCCGCGCAGCCGGAACCACCAAACCCCCCGGCGATTGGTGTCGCCGGGAACCTGATTGGCTTTCCCGTCTCCCGCTTGCAGGCCGGCGGCCTCTCAAGATCGCCCCGTCGGGCGATCACAAACGGTCTTGGACAGGTTCGGAAGGGGTCAAGCCCCTCCTGCCCGCCGCCCTCGAGAGGCGCGGCGTATCGTGTTACAGCGTCTCAGCCGCCTCCCGCCAAGGTGCTCACGTCCACCCGGACGCCGGGACCCATGCTGGAACTGAGCGACGCCTTCTGCACATAGGTGCCCTTGGCCCCGGTGGGCTTGGCCTTGACGATCGCATCGGCGAAGGCGCGGGCGTTCTCGGCCAGCTTCTCGTCGTCGAAGCTCGCTTTGCCGATCCCGGCATGCACGATGCCCGCCTTTTCGGCGCGAAACTCGACCTGCCCGGCCTTGGCGGCGGTGATTGCGCCGCGCACATCCATCGTCACGGTGCCAAGGCGCGGGTTGGGCATCAGCCCGCGCGGGCCGAGGATCTTACCCAGCCGGCCGACCACACCCATCATGTCCGGCGTCGCGATCGCCCGATCGAAGTTGATCTCGCCGTTCTGCACCTTCTCGGCCAGATCCTCGGCGCCGATCACGTCGGCCCCGGCGGCGAGCGCCTCCTCGGCCTTTGGTCCCCGCGCAAAGACGCCGACCCGCAAGGTCTTGCCGGTCCCGTTCGGCAGCCCGACCAGGCCGCGCACCATCTGGTCGGCGTGGCGCGGGTCGATCCCGAGGTTCATCGAGAACTCGATCGTTTCGTCGAACTTGGCGCGCGCGTTGGTCTTCACCAACCGGATCGCGTCAGGCAGCGGGTAGCTCTTGCTGGCGTCGACGCCGGCCTGCGCCGCCGTGAGCCGCTTGCCGATCTTGGCCACCGCTCAGCCCTCCACCACGGTCAGGCCCATGGATCGGGCCGAGCCGGTCAGCATCCGCACCGCGCCTTCCACGTCGTTGGCGTTCATGTCGACCATCTTCTGCGCGGCGATCTCGCGCAGTTGCGAGGTGGTGACCCGCCCGACCGGAGAGCCCTTGCCGGTCGCGTTGGTGCCCTTGGTGATCTGCGCGGCCTTCTTGAGGAAGTAGGTGTTCGGCGGCGTCTTCATCACGAAGCTGAAGGTGCGGTCGGCGAAGGCGGTGATCACCACCGGGATCGGCATCCCGGGCTCCATGCCTTGAGTGACCGCGTTGAATTCCTTGACGAAAGCCATGATGTTCAGACCACGCTGGCCGAGTGCGGGGCCCACTGGCGGCGACGGGTTGGCCTTGCCGGCCGGGATTTGCAGCTTGATGTAGCCGACGATCTTTTTCGCCATATCCTGGGTCCTTCAAGTGACGCCAAGGACCGCGGTCCATGCGACGGCGCGCCCAGCGGCACGTCGTCTCCCGCGTTCCATCGGAAGGCGGGGCGTATAGAGGAGGCGGCGGGCGCTGTCGAGTCGCGTTGCTGGTGAGGTGCAGTGCGTTGCACCCCTCACCCCGCCCCTCTCCCACAAGGGGAGAGGGAAAAGAAATAAAGCACGCCCAGCCGAACTGAAGGCGGGGCGTTAGGAGGCGGCGGGCGCTGTGGCGTTGCTGGTGAGGTGCAGTGCGAACAACAAGCCTACTCACCACAAAGGACCTCCTGCGGAGCACAGCCGGTGGCCGAAGAACCGCCGATCACCCATTTGCCAGCCCGCAAAGCGCGTGGCGCATTTGACGCGACGGGCTGGTCGAAGCAGAGACGCGCCTTCCGCACCACCGCTCAAAGGCATGCGGACGGAGACATAAAGAAGAAGCGGCAGACCCCCGCAACCCTCGCCAAGCCGCGCAAGTAGTTCCAGATCACCAGCCCCGTCGCGCTCCGGGAGATCAATGCGTCAGCCTCTTGTGAAGTGGTTCCGAGGCCAACCGGCAACCGGACCCCAAACGGCGGGAATCGGGGAGGGGGCCTGGCTCAGATATCTGCGTAACAGTGTGTCTCCGCCTCGGCTCCCGGGTGGGTGACGGCACCGAGATGAGCCGGCCCGACCAACTGAGCGTATTTCCAGATCGCCCCGGAATTGTAGTCGGTGCGGCGCGGCCGCCAGGCGGCGCGGCGCTCGGCGAACTCGGCATCGCTCAGCGCCACGTCGATCGTGCCCTTTTCCGCGTCGATGACGATCCGATCGCCGTTGCGCAGCAGGCCGATCGGGCCGCCCACCGCCGCCTCCGGGCCGACATGGCCGATGCAGAACCCGCGTGTCGCACCGGAGAACCGGCCGTCGGTGATCAACGCCACCTCCGCCCCCATGCCCTGGCCGTAGATCGCGGCGGTGGTGGACAGCATCTCGCGCATCCCCGGCCCGCCCTTCGGACCCTCGTAACGCACCACGATCACGTCGCCGGCCTTGTAGGCGCGGTCCTGCACGGCGCGAAATGCTTCCTCCTCGCTGTCGAAACACAGCGCGGTGCCCTCGAAACGCAGCTTCTCCATGCCGGCGACCTTCACGATCCCGCCCTCCGGAGCGAGGTTGCCTTTCAGACCGACCACGCCTCCGGTAGGCGAGAGCGGGCGCGAGACCGGATGGATCACGTCCTGGTCGGTCGGGAACACGACGCCTTCGAGGTTCTCGGCGATGGTCTTGCCGGTGACGGTCAGGCAATCGCCATGCAGCAGCCCGCCGTCGAGCAGCGCTTTCAGGATCACCTGGATGCCACCGACCTTGTAGACGTCGAACGCGACGTATCTGCCGCCCGGCTTGAGGTCGGCGATGTACGGCGTGCGGCGCATGACCTCGACCACGTCGTCCATGGTGAAGCGGATGCCCGCTTCGTGCGCCATCGCGGGGAGGTGCAGCCCGGCATTGGTCGAGCCGCCCGTCGCCGCCACCACCACGGCGGCGTTCTCGAAGGCACGGCGGGTGACGATGTCGCGCGGGCGGATGTTCTGCTCGATGAGCCGCATCACCGCGCGACCACTTTCGAGCGCCCAGCGGTCGCGATCCTCGTAGGGTGCCGGCGCGCCGGCCGAGTTCGGCAAAGCGAGGCCAATCGCCTCGCTCACCGTCGCCATCGTGTTGGCGGTGAACTGCCCGCCGCAGGCGCCGGCCGAGGGACAGGCGACGCATTCCAGCTCGTGCAGATCCTCGGCCGACATCCGACCGGCGGCGTGCTCGCCGACCGCCTCGAACAGATCGACGACGGTGACATCCTTGCCGCGAAACGAGCCGGGCAGGATCGAGCCGCCATACATGAAAACGCTGGGGATATTCAGGCGCAGCATCGCCATCATCATTCCGGGCAGCGACTTGTCGCAGCCGGCCAGGCCAACCAGCGCGTCGTAGCAATGGCCGCGCACGGTGAGCTCGACGGAGTCGGCGATGAGGTCGCGCGAGACCAGCGAGGATTTCATCCCCTGATGGCCCATCGCGATGCCGTCGGTCACGGTGATGGTGGTGAACTCGCGCGGCGTGCCGCCCTCCTCGGCCACCCCCTTCTTCGCCGACTGCGCCTGGCGCGACAGCGCGATGTTGCAGGGTGCTGCCTCGTTCCAGCACGTAGCGACGCCGACGAAGGGCTGGTTGATCTCGTCCTCGGTCAGCCCCATCGCGTAGTAGTAGCTACGATGCGGCGCCCGATCCGGCCCCTCCGTCACATGGCGCGAGGGCAGCTTCGACTTGTTCCAGCGCTTCTCGAGCATGGCGGTCTCCTTTGCGAGCGACACTAGCCGCCCGCGAGCATCAGGAAAAGTTGGTCGCGATCGGAGCCAAATGACGTTGGGTGAGCGGGCTCAATCCAGCGAGGCGTGCGATCGGTCTGAGCAGCGGGCGCGCGATCAGGTAGCGGATTTCCGGCACGCTCGGCAGGGCGACTGCGGGGGCCATCACGCGGCGACGGCGACCGGACTCCTTTCGTTCGGTTTACCGCAAGCGGATCGTCGAGTCTGGGCGTGGAGCCCGGCGGGAAATGCGAGTGCGGCTATGCACAGGCTTATGTGACGATGCCATCCGTGCCAGGAGCCGCTTCGCAGTGGTCGAGCCGCAGTTCCTCTTTGGCGCGTTGGAAGCATTCCTCAATGGTCCAGCGCAAGCCAGCGGCACCGGCCAACTCGGCCAGTGCAGTGCCGCTTGGAGCGAAGACGAGATAGTAGGCGCGATCCTGCGGATCGCGCCGATTGCGACGGATGAGAACCCAGCGCTCGAAGCCGCGATCCACTACCCAGGGCAGCGCGACGCGCGCCCAGTCGTCGAGCCGCAATCCCTTCGAGCCCTCGCCGGCGGCATGCGGCGTCCACGCTCTGGCAGGCAATTCATCGGCCATCTGCGCCGGATCGGTCTGCACAAAGCCATCCGCCGTCAGCATGCGAAGCGTCTGGTTCGAGGTATCCGCCCGGCGAGGGCCGCCTACCTGGGGTGAGGTAGCTGGGTGATCTTAGCGGCGCTTGTACGAGCGCCGTTAAGATCAGAGGCAGGCTGGATGGAGATTATCACCGGCGTTGAGCGTCGGCGCCGTTGGCGCGCTGACAAGAAACTTCGGATCGTTGCCGAGACCGAGCAACCTGGCGCGTCGTTTGCCGCCGTGGACGTCGGCACGAGATCAGCAGAGGCTTGCTGTGGAACTGGCGCCAGCAGGTCCGACGTGGCGCGCTGGTGGCAGAGCCGATGCCGATGTTTGTGCCGGTGCAGATCACGCCCGATCCGCCGGTGGCGTTACCGTCCGCGAGCCTCGCTCAGAACACACCGCCAGCGGAGGACGCCCGGGTCGAAATTACTTTGCCGGACGGCACATGCGTTCGAGTGGGCACAGGCGTGGGTCTGGCGAACTTACGCCGGATCATGTCCGCGGTGCGCCGATGATCGTGCCGCCGACCGGCGTGCGGGTCTGGCTGGCCAACGGCCATACCGATATGCGTCGTGGCATGAACGGGCTGGCTCTGCAGGTGCAACAGGCGTTGCAGCGCGACGCCGCCGAACGCGCGCTGAGGGGCATCGCCCTGGGGCGCCGGTCGTGGCTGTTCTGCGGCTCGGACCGCGGCGGACAGCGTGCCGCGGTGATGTATAGCCTAATCGTCACGGCCAAGATGAACGGCGTGGACCCACAGGCCTGGCTTGCCGACATCCTGACTCGCATCGCGGACCACCCAGCCCAGCGCCTCGACGACCTGCTGCCGTGGCGTTGGGCCGCATCCCAGGTCGGCGCCGTCGATCAAGCAGCCTGACCGTGGCGGCCACTCGTTATGTCCACACTATCGCACGTGTGGCACGTGTGGCCAGGATGCTGGGCGTGGACGAGGCGCTGTTGGAGGACATCGCCGCCGACATGGACCCGGAAGATGGTTGCCTCGCCGTCATAGACCTCGACGACGACGTGTCCACGACGGCGTTCACGGCGTTTGGCGTCGAAAACCTCAAGGAGCTCCTCGCCGGCCTCAAGCCGAAGCGACCACCCGCATAGCCGCAAGCACCTCGGACTGATCCCGCGGTATTCGCCGGACGGTTACGGTTCGAGCGCACCGCCAAGACGTAAGGTTGTCCTCGCGCTTCGAGCATGCGCCGCAGCCGTGAGTCTGAGCCATACAGCGCATCGGCCAGCGCCCAAGCGCAGGGGACGCCGGCATCGAGTGCCGCGGCGATCAGATCGCTGGCGATCTGCGGCTTCGCGGCAAACTCGATGGCTTCAGGAACCCGCACGCGGCGGCGGCGCGCTTCATCGCCCGCCCAGGCTTCGGTCGCAGCCGCCCAACTGGAGTCATTTACCGAGCGTGAACGGCCCGACAAAGCGCCCAACATTGGCTTTGGTGATGAGAATGCAGTTGAACAACTGCTTCTCCGTCGCCGCGCCGGTCTTGCCCGTCTTGATGAACTGGTCCGCTTCGTCCACCGCTTTGGCGGCGAACGTCGCCACGGGCTGGAGCACGGTGTAGGCCATCTCGGCGGACTTTACCGCCGCCACCGCGTCCGGGGAACCGTCGAAGCCGCCGACCTTGATGCTCGACAGCTTGCCGGCCTCCTTTAATGCCGCGATCGCGCCGAGCGCCATCTCGTCGTTGCCGCTGATCACGCCGATGATGTCCGGGTGGGCCTGGAGTAGATTCTGCATCTTGTCGTGGCCCTGGGTGCGGTCCCAGTTGGCGACCTGCGATCCGACCTTCTTGAGGTCGGGATATTGGCTGAGCACGGTGTTGAACCCGTTGGACCGGGTGGCCGCATTGTTGTCGGACGGGGCGCCGAGCAGCTCAACGTAATTGCCCTTCTGGCCGACGTCCTTGACCCATTGCTGGGCGCCGAGGGCGGCGCCCTGGGCGTTGTTGGAGACGAGCTGCGCTTTGGCGAGGCCTTCCTGGTTGATCTCGGCGTTGACGAGGATGACCGGGATGTTGGCGGCGATGGCCTTCTTGACGGCACCGACGGAACCGCTGGCATTGGCCGGGTCGAGGATGATGGCGACCGAGCGATTGGTGATGGCGGTGTCGATCAGGTTGCTCTCGGTGTTGGTGTCGCCCTTGGACGCGCCGACATTGGCTGTGTAGCCAAGCTTTTCCGCTTGAGCCTTGGCAACGTTGCCTTCGGTCTGCCAGTAAGGGTTCGAAGGATCGTTGACGATTATGGTCATTAACCCGCCCGCAGCGGCGGCGGGGGCTACGCTGTAGCCCAGTGCTGGGACAGCGAGGGCGAAGGCGGCCAGGGTCGATGTCAGCGTTCTACGTAGCACGACGGAATTTCCTCCAGTTGAAGCAGTTGTGGTTCCGCTGCGGGGTTGCGCAGCCGGTCTCACCCGTCGCCGCTAGCTCGCTTTCGGGGCGAGCGTCGGATGACCGGGCGGGGATGGGAGTCTTGCTGGCCGGCGGCGGTATTGGACGGCGTTGAGGAGCACGGCCAAAACGATGACGGCACCGGTGAACACGGTCTGCCAGTAGGACGATATGCCGATGATGACCAACCCATCGGAGAGAAATCCGATGACGAATGCGCCGAGGAGAGTGCCGCGCACGGTGCCACGGCCACCGGTCAGCGCTGCGCCGCCGATCACGACCGCGGCGATAGCGGTGAGCTCGTACGTCACGCCCGCGGTCGGTCCGGCTGAGGTGAGCTGCGATGACAAGATGAGGCCGGCAATGGCAGCGCAGATGCCGGATAGAACATAGACGGTGATCTGCACTGGCTTGACCGGAACGCCGGACAGTTCGGCCGCGCGCTCGTTACCGCCCGATGCATAAAGCCAGCGGCCGAAGGCGGTTCGGCTGAGGACCAGATTGCCGAGGAGGGCGACGACGACCAACACCACCACCCCGATCGGCACATTGATCAAGCGATTGAAGCCGAGCCAATTAAACCCGGTGTTGCCCAGTTCGGGCCGGCCGCCGAGATTGTTGTAGGTCAGGCCGTTGGTGATGAGTAGCGCGACACCGCGGGCGACGTACATCACGCCGAGGGTGGCGACGAAGGCCGGCACCTTGAAGCGGGCCACGAGTATGCCGTTGATGAGACCGACGAAGGCTCCCAGAGCGCAGGTTAGGATGACCACCACCCAAACCGGCGGGTAGAAAACATAGCCGAGCGCCGGCAACGACACCCCCTGCATCAGGAAGCCGGCGATCACGCCGCATAGACCGAGCGTGGAACCAACCGAGAGGTCGATCCCGCCGTTCAGAATGACGAGCAGCATGCCGATGGCAAGGATGCCAAATATGGCGACGTGCGAGGCCATCGTGAGAAAATTGCCGAGCGAGAAATAGTAAGGCGACATCAATGAGAAGACGATGATGATCGCGATCAGGGCGAAGAAGGCCCTCCCCTCCAGCAAAATTCTGGCGATGTCGAGATCGCCGGTGAACGAAGCCAGACTGGAGCGCTTGGTGGGCAGGGTTGTTTCGGCCATCGTTGGGACCCGCGCGGTTCTTGTGTCAGCCGACCACGGCTTCGCCGGAAGCGGCCATAATGTCTTCCTTCGGCACGTCGGGCGCGAACTCGGCCGCGATCCGGCCTTTGCTCATCACCACGATCCGGTGCGCGACGCTCAGGCACTCCTGCACCTCCGACGTCGAATAAACGACGGCGAGCCCTTGCGCGGCGCGTTCGCCGAGCAGGCGAAACACCTCGGCCTTGGCGCCGATGTCGATGCCGCGGCTGGGCTCGTCGAGCAGGATGACCCTGGGATGCGTCGCCAGCATCTTGCCGATGACCACCTTCTGCTGGTTGCCGCCGGACAATGAGCCGATGGCGGCGCCGCCGCCGTCGGTCTTGATGTGAACGTTCCGGATCGACTGCTCGACCAGCCCCCGCTCCCGCGGCCGCGACATCAGCATGCCCTTGACGAACGCGCCGATGCTGGCCAGCGACAGGTTCTCGCCGACCGACATCGTCTGCACCAAGCCATCACGCTGCCGGTCCTCGGGCACCAGGACGAGGCCCTTGCCGATCCGCCCGGCGATGTTGAAGCCGGCGACCGGCTCGCCCTCGATCAGCACCTGCCCGCCCACCATCACCACCCGCCCGGCGATCGCCTCCAGCAGCTCCGTGCGCCCAGCGCCCATCAGCCCGTAGATGCAGACGATCTCGCCGGCGCGCACGTCGAGCGAAACATGGTCGACCACCAGCCCACCGGACCTCGTCGTGTCCGCGACACAGATTTCCTGGGCCGAAAGCACGATATCGCCGAACGCGTAGCCGGTTGGCGGCGAGCCGCGATCGTAGTGATCGCCCACCATGTGGTGGACGATCCACTGCAGGTCGATGTCGTTCGCCTCGGCCGTCGCCGTGATGGCGCCGTCGCGCAGCACCACCGCGTAGTCGGTGATCTGAAGAGCTTCCTCGAGGTGATGGGAGATATAGACAATTGAGACGCCGCGGCTCGTGAGGTCACGGATGACTTTGAACAACACTTCCACCTCGGCCGCACTCAGCGCCGAGGTCGGTTCGTCCATGATCAGAATGCGCGCATCGACCGACAGCGCGCGGGCGATCTCGACCAGTTGCTGCTGACCCAAGCGCAGCTCTTCCACGGGCGTCATCGGATCGATCTCCTCTTCGAGATCGGCCATCAGCAGCCTTGTCTGCCTGGCCTCCTCGTCGAAATCGACTCCGGATGGGCGGCGCAGCTCGCGGCCCAGGAAGACGTTGTCTCTTACGCTGAGGTTGGGGGCGAGGCTCAGCTCCTGGTGGATGATCGAGATGCCATTGTCCCGGGCTTGCACGGTCGAGGCGAAGCTGACGGAACGTCCGTCGAGGTTGATCTCGCCCGAGGTCGGCGTGACGACCCCGGACAGGATTTTCATCAGCGTTGACTTCCCCGCCCCGTTCTCGCCGAACAGCGTGGTAACCTTGCCGCGATGGATGTCGAAATTAACGCCTTTGAGGGCGTGGATGCTGCCGTATGATTTGCTTACGTCGCGCGCCGACAGCACCACATCCGAGGCCACCGCGTCACTCATGGCAAGGTCAGCTTGACGGGAGTGACTACCCACTCGGCCGGATCGGTGGGCTGGAAGGCGCCGACGACCGAGATCGTCTTCCCGGTCAGGTCGGACACATCGACCTTCGACAATACCTCCACCTTCATCGCGTTGTTCAGTGCCGAACCGGCGTTCTGGTACTCGATCTGATTGCGGAAATCGCCGAATTTGATGGAGCCGGCGGCGTCGCGCAGGTCGGTCCCCATGATCGCGGGCCCGGTCTGCACGCTCACGTGGATCGTGTCGGGAACGCCGGGAATGGTGACGTCGTAGACGCCGAAATCCTGCTTGCCGACCCTGCCGGTGAACTTGACGGAATACTCCGGGCCGGCTGACGCGGGCACGCCGTACTGCGTTGCGGCAGCTGCCGGGTCCTTCGTCATGGCCGCGGCCAGCACGTCGGCGTCAACGGCGCGAGCCTCGATCTCGGACTGCACTTTCGGAAAGCGGGCCGTGCCGTAAGCCGGGGCAGAGAAGACGCCGGCCTGTGCATCCTGGGCGGAGCCGATCCTGGCGACCTTGGTGTCGAGCGCCATCGCTACGAGCAAAACGAGAACCGCGCCCGCGCCCACAACGAGCTTGACGTCGGCTTTGCGCCGGCCGGTGTTCATTCTGGGACGAGCACGATCTTGATCGAGCCGTCGCCCTTCTTCATCTTGTCGAAGCCGGCCTTCCATTGCGACAGCGGCATCACGTCCGTCACCACCCCCTCGGTCGGCAGACGTCCGTCGGCGATGGCGGCGATGGTCAGCGGGTAGCAATACGGTCCGAGATGGGCGCCATAGAGGTCGAGCTGCTTGCGGTCGCTGATGATGCTCCAGTCGGCCGTGACCTCTTCGCCGAACACGCTGAACTCGACGAAGCGACCGAGCTTGCGGATCATGTTCAGGCCCTGAGTGACCGAGGAGGGATGGCCGGTCGCCTCGATGTAGACGTCGCAACCATAGCCCTCCGTCAGGTCCTTGACCGCCTTGATCACATCCTCCGCCAGCGGGTTCATCACGACATCGGCGCCGAAGCGCTTGGCGAGCGCAAGCCGGTCCGGCTTGGTGTCCAGCACGATCAGCTTGGACGGGTTCTTCAGCCGCGCGGCGCCAACCATGCCCAAGCCCAACGGCCCGGCGCCGGCGAGCACGACGACGTCGTCCAAGCCGATCAGGCCGCGGTTGACGGCATGGACGGAGCACGCATACGGCTCCACGAGCACCGCGCGCTCCATCGCCAGATCGTGCGGCACCTTGTAGGTGCGCGATTCCTTGGGGAACCGCATGTATTTGGCCATGCCGCCGTTGACGTTGTTCTGGAAGCCATAGACGTCGTGGCGCTCGCACATCCAGTATTCGCCGCGCTTGCAGTAGCGGCAGCGCTCGCACGGCACGATCTGTTCCGAGATCAGGCGGTCCCCAACCTTGTAACGGCCTTCGCGGGCCACGTTCTCGCCGATCTCGACGGCGTGGCCGATGAACTCGTGGCCCGGGATCATCGGCGCCTTGACGTAGCGGGGCTGGCCTTTGTCATCGCCCCAGAACGAGGGCGCGCCCTGGAACGTCTTGATGTCGCTGGCGCAGATGCCGCAGGCTTCGACGGCGATGATGATGTCGTCCGGGCCGGCACGAGGCACGTCGACGGTTTCCAATCGGTAATCGCCGGGCGCGTAAGCGACCACGGCGGTCATTGTCTTGGGCAACTCATTGGGTCGAGAAGCGGCGGTGGATTGGCTCACGGCGATGCTCCTTGCTGGTCGTGCAACAACTCGGTCAACCCGTCCGCCAGCGTCGCGAGCAGCAGGTTGCAGGAGGCGGCGCCAGCATCGAGTGTGCCGCGGGAGCGTTCGCCGAGCCGGCTTGCGCGGCCGATGCGGGCGATCATGTCGCGGGTGGCTTCGAGGCCCGCGGCGGCGGCCTGCTTCATGGCGGCGAGGCAAGCCGCGAAATCATCGTTGCCCGCTTGGGCCGTCTCGAAGGCGGTGATGGCCGGGTGGAGCACATCGACCAGCGTCTTGTCGCCGGGTTTGGCGCCGCCGAGGTCGATCACCGCGTCGTAGCCCGCGCGAAGCATGACGGCGAAGCGCTCGCTGTCGATGGAATCGGCGCCCTCCAGCGCCCCCGCCATCTCGGTGAAGCAGGTGCCGTAGAGCGGGCCCATGGACCCGCCGATATCGCCGAGCAGCGTGTCGCCGAGCGTCTGTAGCCCGTGCGCGAGGCCGAACGGGCCGCCGGCGCGCAGCCGCTCGGCGGCGAGACGGAAGCCCTTGCCCATGTTGATGCCGTGATCGCCATCGCCGATCTTGCCGTCGATCTCGCTTAGGAAGGCTTGCTCGCGCACCACGGCGGCGACCATGTCCAGCACGATCCGGCCGGCGTCCTGCTCCCTCACCGTGCCCATGCTCGACGCCATCAAGCGCGCTCCGCCACGGTCAGGCCGATGGAGCGGGCCGGCGCGGTGATCAGCCGGTCCAGTTCCGCGTCCAGCCGGGTGAGGGTGAGCGACACGCCCATCATGTCGAGCGACGTGAAGTAGTTGCCGACGAACTGGTGGCGCGGGGTGACGCCGCGGGCGCGCAACATCGCATCGACGTGGCCGTAGAGCAGATAGAGCTCCATGACCGGCGTGGCGCCGAGGCCAGAGACGAGCACGGCCACATCGTCACCTCGCGAATATGGCAAGTCGGCGACGATCCGCTCGACCATGTCGGCGGCCATGTCGCGAGCGGAGGCAATCGGCATCACGGCTACGCCGGGCTCGCCATGGTGGCCGATGCCGACCTCCATCTCGCCGTCCTTGATGGTGAAATTCGGCTTGCCCGCCGCGGGAATGGTGCAGGCAGACAGGCCGATGCCGACCGAACGCGTCTGATCGATCGCCTTCTGGGCGGCGGCGATGACATCGTCCAGCGAACCGCCTTCGGCCGCGCGCGCGCCACCCGCTTTCCACATGATGATCTCGCCTGCCACGCCCCGGCGCTTGTCGCGCTCTTGCGGGCCGGCCGAGGCTACGTCGTCGTTGGCGACCACGGTGCGGACCTCGACACCATCCTTGGCGGCGAGCTTGACGGCCATCTTCACGTTCATGTTGTCGCCGGCATAGTTGCCGTAGAGGCATGCCACCCCCGCGCCGGCATTGGCAGCGGCGAAGGCGGCGTGAAAGCTCTTGGCGGTCGGCGAAGCGAACACCTCGCCAATCGCCACCGCGTCCAGCAGGCCGGGTCCGACATAGCCCAGAAAGGCTGGTTCATGGCCGGAGCCGCCGCCGGTCACGACGCCGACGCGCCCGGGCACGATGCCGCCGGCGTGGCGCAGGACGCGGGGATGTGCCGTCACCTGCAACAAGTCAGGACAGGCGGCGAGGTAACCCCGGAGACTGTCTTCGACGACATCGTCCGGATTGTCGATCACCCGATTCATATACCGCCCGGCAATTTGTCTGGCTGCTTCAAGCCGCCCTCCCGATTTTGCCTTACCTCCCATGCGTCTGCATGATTGTCAAGCAGTTGCACGTTCGTTCATGCATGCCCATCAGTGCAAACGAGCTGGGATGGGATAAAGACGGCACCACGACTTGCAAGACTGGAGAAAATGCGCCTATGTCCCCACAAAGATCTTTGGTAGAATTTTCATAAGCTGAGCAATTGTGCAGCGCACAGTCGCGGATGTCGGGGGAGAACAGTCCAATGGCGATCGCGATCGGCTGCGACGAAGCAGGGTTCGAGTTGAAGCAAGTTCTGAAGCAAATGCTCGTTGAGCGCGGGATGGAGGTCGACGACTTCGGCACCCACGACAGCAAGCCCGTGCTGTATCCGGACATTGCCTTTGCTGCCGCGCAGTCGATCGTGGATGGGCGCAACGATCGGGCCGTGCTGCTCTGCGGCACCGGCATCGGGATGGCGATCAGCGCCAACAAGGTGCCGGGAATTCGTGCAGCGCAATGCCATGACACCTACTCGGCGGAGCGCGCGCGTAAGAGCAACGACGCTCAGATCATCACCATGGGCGCACGCGTAATCGGGCCGGAGTTGGCGAAGTCGATCCTGGAGGCTTGGCTTGTCTCCGAGTTCGAGCCCGCCCGTTCCGGACCCAAAGTGGCGCGCATCCAAGAGTTTGAGGACGCCGTCAGAAAGGCTTAGCTACAATCCCGCAAGACGGGATAGCCGATCGTGAGCGCATCGACCAAGGACGTCCGTCGTCCCCCCGAGTGGAGTGACGTCACTGCCGACATGCTGGTCGAGATCGCCAGCCTCTACTATTACCAGGACATCACGCAGGAGGAGCTCTCTCGCCGCTTCTCACTGTCGCGCGCCAAGATCAGCCGCCTGCTGAAGCGCGCGCGCGAGGACGGCATCGTCGAAATCCGCGTGCACCAGCACCCAGGCATCAGCAATGAACTCGAGCAGGAGTTCATCACCCAGTTTGGCATCGATCGATTGCTGGTTTCGCTCGACCAGCGCGATCCGGAGGCGCAGCGCCTGGCAGTCGCGGGACTGGTCGCCAACCACCTTTCGCGCACGCTGACTGAAGGGATGACGGTCGCGGTCGGCATGGGCCGCAACGTGGCGGCGGTCGCCGAGTGCGTCACGCCGACCCGGCGCACGGTGACGTTCATGTGCGCCATCGGCGGCTCGGTCCGGGCGGGAGAGCACATGAACCCAGACCATATCTGTCGCCGCCTGGCCGTGCGCTTCGGCGGCGAGAGCGAGACGCTGTATGCGCCGGCTCTCGTGGCCGACGCCGGTCTGCGCGAGGAGCTCTACCGCAACGATACCGTCAAGCTGGTGCTCGACCGAGCGCGGCGGGCGGACGTGGCGTTGGTCGGGATCGGCGATCTCAGCGAGGACAGCAACATGGTCCGCATGGGATGGTTCTCGCCGCAGGAGGTGGCCGAGGCGCGGCTTTCCGGCACGATCGGCGACATCATGGGCTACGACTTCATCGACATCCACGGTCGCGCGTCCAGCGCCAACATGCAGGGCCGGGTCATCGGCCTGACCACCCGCGACCTCAGGCGCATCCCCAACGTGATCGCCATCGCGAGCGAGAACACCAAGGCAGCCGCCATCCTGGGCGCCTTGCGCACCGGCGCCATCAACACGCTGGCGACCAGCTCCACCAATGCCCGCACCGTGCTGCGGCTACATGAGGCGACTTTAAAGCCCTGAGGTGGTCGTCAGACGCCTCGGTCATGGGCTTTCGCCAGCGAACGCCCCGCCGAAGCGGGCGACCGGGCGGTGCCGGGTCACTGGGAGGGCGATCTCATCCTTGGCTTGGGCAGTTCGGCGATCGGCACGCTGGTGGAGCGCACCACGCGGTTGACGATGTTGCTGCACCTGCCCGCATGGCTGACTATGGTTGCGGACCTCGCGTGAAGAACGGGCCTGCGCTCGCGGGGCATGGTGCCGAGGCGGTGCGGGACGCCATCGGGCGCAAGATCACCACATTGCCCGAGCTGCTCCGGCAGTCGCTGACCTGGGATCAGGGGGGCGGAGATGGCGCAGCACCCCCAGTTGACAATCGACACGGTCGTGTCCCCAGCCGTGTTGTAGGAGCGCGCTGCGTTCCTGAGCGGGGCTGAGCCGCTGTCAGGGCTGCCACGGCTGGCAAGTTGACGGTGGGAACATCGCTGATTGGTGCGAGCGTCTCAAGGCTCATGTAGCGGCGCTGGACCGCCCACTCATCTTGCCCCCGGCACTGGGCGAACAGCGCGCCGTCGATGGCGTTCAGCACGTCGTTAAGGGTGTCATGGCCGGGAATGCCGGCTTTGAAGGGCAGCAAGCGGCGCAGAAACTCCGCATGCATCTTCCCCCTGCGCCTGATTGCAACGAAATCCTCTGCCCCGGCCAATGTGCCGCAGAGCACGAGCAGCAGGACTTCCGGCAGCGGGAAGAGCACTTTCCCCTGGCGCGGGTCTTCGAGCGCCCCGAAGTGCTCGATCAGCGATGAGCGAGACATCGGAAAACCTCCTTGACGAGAGGTCTGCCGTGAATCAGACTTCACCCCGCGCCGGAATCCCCGAACCGTTCAAGTGAAGCTGCCCCGTTTTCGTGGAGTGGTTAGGGGCTTGATTGTTACGGATGCGTTGGACAAGCCGGGAGTTGTCGGCTGCCGATTCCTGTGCCGGTTACGTTATCGTGTGTTGGTTTTCGTCCGGCCGTTTGATGCTCGCGCGTGGCTCGTGTGTCGATCGGCGCGGGAATGGGACCCCCAATTGGAGTGCGCCCCTGCGGGTGGACAGAATCAAGCGGCAGCTTTGACCGTCTGCTGGGCGCGTTGATCCTCGAACTGCACCGGGCTGAGATAGCCGAGTGCTGAGTGAAGGCGTTTGCTGTTGTAGACCTCGTCGATGAACCTCGGGAGGTCGGCGGTGACATCCTCGAACGTCTCATAAGCCGCCAAGTAGACGGCCTCAACCTTCAGCGTCTTCATGAAGCTCTCCGCCTTGGCGTTGTCATACGGGTTGCCGCGGCGGCTCATCGAGCCGATCAGGCCATGTGCGGCCAGCAGCTCGCGACAGATCTCCGACGCGTATTGCGAACCGCGATCGGAATGATGAATGCAGCCTTTGGCTGGCGCTCGGTTCCGGATCGCCGCCTTCAATGCGGCTACGGCAATGCGGGCGTCCATCGATCGACTGATGGCGTAGCCGACCACCTTGCGCGACCAGGCATCGAGGATCGCCGCCAGGTAGACGAAGCCGCCCGGGATGGCGACGTAGGTGAGGTCCGCCACCCAGAGCCGATTCGGGCGGTCGGGAACGAGATCCTTGGCCAGGTCGGGATAGATCGGCCCGGCGTGGTCGCTGTCCGTGGTGACCACGTAACGCCGGCGCCGCTTCGGCTGCAGTCCGTGCTCGCGCATGAGGCGACGCAGCTTCTTGCCGTTCACCACCACGCCTTGATGGCGCAGGGCCGCCCCAATCCGCCGGTAGCCGTAGCACTCGAACTCATCGCAGATCGCGCCGATGCGGGCGACAAGTTCGTTCTCGTCGAGGGGGACGGGTGGCGTGTCGTAGAACGTAGACCGCGCGAGGCCCATCAGCTCGCACCCTTGTTGGACGGAGACGGCGCGGGGCCGGTGACGACGGAGGTGCTCGCGCTTCTCGGCCGGGGTGCATGCTTCAAAGCCCCCTTTAGCAGCTCGATCTCGAGCGCCTGGCGCCCCACCATCCGTTCCAGAGCGGCGATCTTGGCTTCGCATTCCTGGATCAGGTCGGCTGCCTGCACGTCCTCGTCCAAAGCGCCCGCCTCGAACTTGCCGACCCAGATCCGGATCAGCTGGCGCGAGATGTCGTGGCGCTTGGAGAGTGCGTGCAGGGTCTCGCCGGCGACGAACTCCTCTGCCACTTGCCGCTTGAACGCCGCGCTGTGGGACCGGTGCTTCGTCATGGCTTCCATCCTCCGGAAGCCCAGCAAGGAGGGTCAATTCAAATCGCCCGTTCTGTCCACCCGCAGGGGCGCACTCCACTGCCTGCCATAGCGCTTCCTCTTCCTCGCGGGTCAAAGTAGCGTCACGACTCTCCGGGACCAAACACCTAGTCCAGCCGCTTGAGCGCCGCGTCCAGCCGGGCGATCTCGTCGCGCGCCGCGCGCAGGCGGTAGCGGTTTTCCTCGACTATCTCCTCCGGCGCGCGGGCGACGAAATCGGCGTTGTCGAGCTTGCGGGCGAGCTTGTCGGCGTCCTGCGCCGCCTTTGTACGATCGCGGGCCAGCCGGGTGCGTTCGGCGTCGACATCGATCAGGCCGGCGAGCGGCAACACCACGGTCGCCTCGTCGACCACCGCCTGCGCCGCATCCTTCGGCATCGGCCCGGCAAGCGGCCGCACGTCCGAGGCGCGCGCCATGCGGCGGATCGGCTCGATCCAGCGCTCGGCGCGGGCGATTGTCTCAGGCGCGGCGTCGCGCAGCAGGATCGGCGCGAGCGTGCCGGGCGGCACGTTCATCTCGGCGCGGACGGTGCGTACCTCGCCGATCAGCCGAACCACCCAGTCGAGCTCGTCGCGCGCGGCCTCACCGTTCGGCACGGCAACGGGCTCCGGCCAGGGGGCGCTTATCAGGCTGCATGGCGCGCCGTAGCCGAACCGGTCCCACAGCTCCTCGGTGACGAACGGCATCGCCGGATGCAGCACGCGCAGGATGACGCCGAGCACGGCGGCCGCCGTCGCCCGCACCTCGCGCGCCGCCGGCGTGTCGCCCTCGGCCAGCACCGGCTTGGCGAATTCGAGGAACCAGTCGCAGAACAAGTTCCAGGTGAAACGATAACAAGCGGCGGCGTAATCGTTCATCCGGTAGGCTTCGAGTGCCGTGTCCGCCTCGCTCACCAGCCGGTTCGCCGCATCAAGTATCCAGCGCGTCAGCGGCAGCGAAGCGTGCGCGGGGTCGAACGTGGGGTCGGGGCGCACATCGTTCATCTCGCAGAACCGCGCCGCGTTCCACAGCTTGGTGACGAAGCTGCGCTGGCTCTCCACCCGGGCGGGGCCGAGCTTCACGTCGCGCCCCGGCCCGGTCAGCGCGCAGATGGTGAAGCGCAACGCGTCGGCGCCGTAGCGGTCGATCAGCTCCAGCGGGTCGATCACGTTGCCCTTGGATTTCGACATCTTCCGGCCGCGCTCGTCGCGCACCAGGCCGTGGATGTAGACGGTGCGGAACGGCACATCGCCCATGAAGTGCAGCCCCAGCATCATCATCCGGGCGACCCAAAAGAAAATAATGTCGAAGCCGGTGACCAGCACGTCGGTCGGATAGTAGCGCGCGAGCTCCGGCGTCTGCTCCGGCCAGCCGAGCGTCGAGAACGGCCACAGCCCAGAGCTGAACCAGGTGTCGAGCACGTCCTCGTCCTGGCTCAGCGCCTCGTCGCGCCCATATGTCCCGCGCGCGGCCTCGCGGGCCTCCGCCTCGGTGCGCTCGACGAACACCGTCCCGTCCGGGCCGTACCAGGCCGGGATGCGATGGCCCCACCAGAGCTGGCGGCTGATGCACCAGGGCTGGATGTCGCGCATCCAAGCAAAAAACGTGTTCTCCCATTGCCGGGGCACGAACTCGGTGCGGCCGCTCTCCACCGCCGCGATCGCCGGCTTGGCCAGCTCCGCGGCGTTCGCGTACCACTGGGTGGTGAGGAACGGCTCGATCGGCACCCCGGAGCGGTCGCCATGCGGCACCTGATGGGTGTGCGGCTCGATCCGCTCCAGCAAGCCGAGCCGGTCCAGCTCGGCGACGATGGCGCGGCGCGCGGCGAACCGGTCCTGGCCTTCGAGCGAGCGCAGGAACGCCGGATCGGCGATGCCCTCGACCGGCTGGATGGCATCGCCGAGCTCGGCCAAGGTCACCCGCGCCTCGCGGTCGAGCACCACCGGCATCGGCAAGGTATGCCGCTGACCGACGGCGAAGTCGTTGAAGTCGTGCGCCGGCGTGATCTTCACCGCGCCGGTGCCCTTCTCGGGGTCGGAGTAGCTATCCGCCACCACCGGGATGCGCCGGCCGACCAGCGGCAGGATCACCTCGCGTCCGACCAGGTCGCGATAACGCGGGTCGTCCGGAAACACGGCGACCGCGGTGTCGCCCAGCATCGTTTCCGGTCGCGTAGTCGCCACCGTGACAAAGCCGGGCGCGCCGTCGATCGGGTAGCGGATGTGCCAGAGGCTGCCCTTCACCTCCTGGCTCTCGACCTCCAGGTCGGAGATCGCCGACTGGAATTTCGGGTCCCAGTTGACCAGCCGGCGGTCGCGGTAGATCAGGCCCTGCTTGTAGAGGGTGACGAACACCTCGCGTACCGCGGCGGAGAGCCCCTCGTCCATGGTGAAGCGCTCGCGCGGCCAGTCGAGCGAGGCGCCGAGCCGGCGCAGCTGGCGGGTGATCGTGCCGCCGCTCTCCGACTTCCACGCCCAGACCCGCTCGACGAAGCCGTCCCGGCCGATCGCCTGACGGGTGGTGCCCTGTTCGGCCAGCAGCCGCTCGACGACCATCTGGGTGGCGATACCGGCGTGATCCGAGCCGGGCTGCCACAACGCGTCGCGACCGCGCATCCGGCGCCAGCGGACCAGCACGTCCTGCACCGTGAAGGTCAGCGCGTGGCCCATATGCAGGCTGCCGGTGACGTTCGGCGGCGGGATCATGATGGTGAACGGCGCCGCGTTCGATGCCGGTTGCGCGACGAAAGCGCCCGCGCGCTCCCACCCCTCGTACAAGCGGGGCTCGATCTCGCTGGGCGTGTAGGTCTTGTCAAGCATGGCGGCAACTCGCGGGAGGCCGCCCCGAGACGCGGCGGCGCTGGCTCAGGAAATGGCCCGGCTCACCACGCGCTCGATCTCGAGGCGGACGAGGCGCTCGACCAGCGGCGGCAGGTTGGTGTCGAGCCATTGTTTCAGCAGCGGCCTGATCTCGTCGCGTACCAGATCCTCAAGGGTCGGGCCGCCCTGATAGACCTTGGTCGAGCGCTCGCTCAGCGCCCGCATCAGGCTGCCCACCGACGAGGCGGCGGCGGCGGCGGCCTCCGGTGCGACCAGCGTTTCCTCGTTGTCAGCCGGCTCCGGGTCGGGGGCGGGAACGCGGACAACACGGGGCGGCGGCGGGCGAATTCCGGGCGAGGGCGCCGGATCGACTGGCTCCTGGGTCATCATTTGCTCCAAGGGCGCGTGATCCGCGTCGTCCGCGTGATCGGCGTGGTCGGCAGGCTCCTCGACCATCATCGACGGATCGAGCACGACAACGTCATCGTTCCCGCTCGGCGGCGCGTCGCTCTCGGGGCGTGCCTCGGCCGCGCCGGAAGCGGGTTGGCTCTCCTGCGCGGCTTCGGGCTCGTCCTCGCTCAGGATGCGACGGATCGAGGCGAGGATGTCCTCCATCGA
Source organism: Acetobacteraceae bacterium (assembly GCA_965218045.1). GTDB lineage: Bacteria > Pseudomonadota > Alphaproteobacteria > Acetobacterales > Acetobacteraceae > CAVRCA01. Next base: position 282,785 of record CBDCJX010000009.1, read on the forward strand.
GGGATCGCCGCCCGGCGGTGCGGGAGGATTGGTCGGCGTGCTCATCAATCAGCGGACCCTGCGTTTTGCTCAACGTCCGGGTTGGCCCGTGGCGTAGTCCCCCGTTCCGAACCAGTTGTCGCGAACCCGATTGTAATAGGCCGTCTCGTCGTAGATCGGAACCGGCAGATTGAGGTCGCGGGCGGTCAGCCGGCCGATCGCGGCGGCGACCGTGTAGGACGCGGTCACCAGATTGGCCAAGTTCTGCACCAGGGTGACCTGCGAGTTCAGCAGCGCCTGCTGCGCGTTCAACACATCGAGCGTGGTCCGGCTGCCGACGATGGCCTCCCGCTCGACGCCTTCCAGCGCTATGTTGTTGGCGCGGATCTGCGAGCGCGTGCTGTCCGCCGTCGCGCGGGCCGCGACTAGGGTCTCCCACGCCTGGGTCGCCTGCTGGATCGCCTGCCGTCTCGCGTCGTCGAGCTGCTTGCGGGTCTGCTGCTCCTGCTGGCGCGCCTGGCGCACCGCGGAATACTCCGAGCCGCCCTGGTAGAGCGGTACCGACAGCGTGGCGAGGAGCTGTGCCCCGTTCGCCGCCGAGCGCGGTAGGTTGGAGTTCTTCTGCTGGAACGCCTGCGCCTGCAAGCTGAGCTGCGGCATCAACGCGCTGAAAGCGACGTCCACCGCGTCGCGCGCGGCGGCGTCGTTGAACTGCGCGGCGACCACATTCGGGTTGTTCGCCGCGGCCAGGGTGGTCACCTCCAGCCCGTTGCGCACCGGCAGCTTCAAAGGTTGCGGCTCAACCAGCTCGGTCGAGGGATGAAAGCCGATGACACGCAGATAGCTCGCGCGCGCGGTCGCCAGATTGCCTTCCGAGGTCTGCCGCTGCGCCGTCGCCCCGGCCAGCGCGGCCTCAGCCTGCGCCACGTCGGTGCGGGTGATCTCGCCGACCCGAAACCGGTCGTTGGTGGCCTGCAACTGACGCGCGAGCACCTGCTCGTTATTGATGTTGAGCGAAAGGATCTGCTGCGTCTGGATCACACCCACATAGGCGTTGATCGTGTCGGTGAAGGTCTGCTGCTCCTGCGCGATCAGCAGCGCGCGCTGCGCCATCACCTGGCTTTCCGCGCGATTGGTGCTAGCCCGGGTGCGGCCGCCGCGATACAGCGGCTGCGTCACCGTCGCCTGGGCCGTGCCAAGCAAGCGGTCGGTGCGACTGTTGCTCGAGCGACCGCCGCTGATGTTCTGGCCAGTGGTCCGATCAATGGTGATCGACGAGAGATACTGGCGCGTGTAGCCGTCACCGCCGCCGCCAGTGCCCTGCAGCACCACCGTGGGGCGCCACCCGGCCAGCGCCTGCGGCACGTTCTCGTCGGTCGCTCGCAACTGCGCCCGCGCGGCCTGCAGGCCCGGATTGTTCGCATAGGCCGCCGCCAGCGCCTGTGTGAGGGTGCGCGGCAGGCCCAGCCGCGCGGCGGGCCCAGGCCGCGGCCGCGGCGCCGGCACACTGGCGGCCGGAGCCGGGGGAGCCTGACGCGCGTTGGACCGGTGGTGCGACGTGGCGCGGGAGTGCGGCGACCGGGCGGCCGCCGGCACCGCGACGAGCACGACGGCAAGCCCGACCATCAATTGCAGACGCAATGTCATGACCCGCAATTCCGCCCACCCGGCAGTGTGCATCGATACGCTAGCAAGCTCTGCCAAACTCCTGATCCATCATGATGTGCCACAGGACTTCACCGGGCGCCAACGCTTTGCAGCGAGCTCGGCGTGCAACCGCATGCGGGTGCGGCGAGCTCAGAACACGAAGGCCGGTGGGGCAATCAGCGAGGCGATCAACGGGGTCGCGCAATCGAACACCGGCTGGACGTGCAGCCCGGCCGGGGTGAGCTCGGCGATCACCGCCTTGCCGGTGCTGCCGCGCCCGGCGCCCACCGTCACCAGCCGCCCGCCATCCGGCCGCAATTGACGGGCCAGGGCCGGCGGGATGTTGCGCACGGCGCCCTCCAGCAGAATGATGTCCCACGGCGCTCCCTCGGCCCACCCGTCGGCGAGCGGCCCCTCGACCAACCGGACCCCGGGCGCCGCGGCGGGGAGCGCGCTACGGGCCAAAGCGAGCAGCGCCGGATCGTCCTCGAGCGCGGTCACCGTCGCGCCGCACGAAGCAAGCACCGCCGCGCCGTAGCCCGGACCGGCGGCGACGACCAGCACGCGCTCGCCGGCGGTGGGTGCGGCGAGCTGCACCAACCGGGCAAGTACCATCGGCTCCATCAGCGCCCGGCCGCCGCCGAGGGCCACGTCGTCGTCGACATAGGCGAAGGCGCGGAGCCCCACTGGCAGGAATTGTTCACGCGGGATCTGGCGCATCGCCCGCAGAATCCGCGGGTCGGACACCTTGTTCGGTCGCAACTGGCTGTCGACCATTCGGGATCTAGCGTCGGCGGCATCAAACGCGGCGGCGTCCATGCATGGGCTCGCGAGCTTGGGGGAGGGCACCGCCCTTATACGGTTCGCCCGCTTGCCCCGCCAAGCCCGCTCGATCGACCGCTCGGAGCTTGACCGCCCGCGCTTGACCGCCCGAGCTTGACCAACCGGCTTGGGTCGCCCGATAACGTGCCCCGCCGTTATAGGGCGCTCCCCCGCCCGCCTGGTCCGGTGGCAGAGTGGTGATGCAGCGGACTGCAAATCCGCGTATGTGGGTTCGATTCCCGCCCGGACCTCCATCGCCCACCCTCACGCGTGGCTATCCGGTGCGCGAGCGTTCAGGGCTGGGGCAGCCAGACCTCGAGTGTGCCCCGCGACGGCCTGGGCTCATAGAAGCTGAAATTCTTGAGCTGCCAGGCGTGGCCGCGAGCGGCCAGCACGGCGGCGACCGCGGTCGCCGCCGTGCGGTCCTCGGAGAAGAAGTAGCGGATCGTCGCCCGCTGCGGCACGTCCACCACCGAGCGGGTCTCGGCCACGCGCACGCTACCGTCCAAAGCCGCCGCGAGCTGCTCCGCCTCGGCCGCCGCGGCATCCGACTGTGCCTGGTAGTGGATCACCACCCGCGCGCCCGCCAGGTCCGGTGGCGTTGGCGGTGGTGCGGGCTTGGTGGGCGAGCTATTCGCCGCACCCGCCGCGCCTTGCCGCTGCGCCATGTATTGCTCGAACAGAACCTGCCGCTGCTCGGGATCGAGACGCGCGGCTGCCGGGCCGGAGCGATCGAGGAACGCCTCGAACTCACGCCGCAGCCGGGGCGTCGCGGCGGACAGCGCCCCGGCGCCTGAGGCGGGAGGCGAGGCGGCCGGGGGCGTCGTCGGTGACGCCGGAAGGGCGGCAGGCGGCACCACCGGAACCGTGCCGGCGTCGGGCTGGCTCGGCGGTGCGGGGCTCGCCGGCTCCACCGGCCAAGCGGGGGGAGGCGGCCGCAGGGCGGAGCGATACGGCACGCTGCGGTAAAACAGGCTCAACCCCAGCACTGCGAGACCGCACACCGCCAGCCCGAAGACGAGCGCCGCCAGCAGACCGGCGATCCGGCCACCGGCCGGCGGCTCGCTGGGAGCGACAAGGGGCGTTCTGGCGTCGATGTCATCGGGCTCGGCCGCTGCTGGCGCTTGCTCCGGTGGTGGGGAGGGTGGCGGCGGTGGCCGCGCCCGGGTTCTGCTCAGCGCGGATCGCAGCGCCGCGTCGATCCGCGCCGGCATGCCGGCGCTACTGCGGATCACCTCGCGCAGGTCCGCGGCGTCGGGGAAATCGCCCACCGATTTGCCGGCGTGCCACAGCTTGAGTGCCACGTAGCGGCCCGCTTCCTCGTCGCTCAGCGGCTCCAGCATTGCGTGGCTGGTGTCCGCGGCGGCACCTTGCGCCTCGAGCAACGACCATAACGCGGGACGGCCGACGAACAGCACCTGCGGGGCAAGCCCGCCGGCAACACCCTTCTGCGTCAAGCGGAACAGGAACCCCACGGCCGAGGGCTCCAGGGTTTCGGCCTGCTCAATGGCGAGCACCGTCTGGGCCGATCCGCTGGCCGAGGGCACGAGCGCGGCGGCAACCCGCTCGGGCGGTATCGCGGCGGCCTCGGTGGCGTGATCCAGCCCGATCTGCGACAGTATCCGCTCGATCGTCAGCGGCGCGCTGTTCCGGTTGCCGACGCGCTGGAAGCGAATCCGCGTGGCCGCGAGTGCCGCGACCAACGCACCAAGCACGAACGTCTTGCCGAGGCCGGCTTCGCCGGTCAGCGCCATGCATGGCTCGCGGGCCAGCACGGCATTGCTGAGCAAGGTCAACGCGGCGCGTTGCGATTCGCCGATGAGGGCACAAGCAGCGGGTTGCTGACCCGGAGACACACCCCCTGGCGTCGCGGCAATCCTGTCGGCGGCGAGGCTCATGCCGGCCTCATGGCGCGGTGCCGCAGGCGAGCAGGCCAGTTCTGCTGGCCGGTGCGCCGCGCTGGGCGATGTTGATCGATGCGTGCTGGCCCTGCCACGCGTCGAATTGCGCGAACAGCTCCGCCTTTTGCGCCTCGGTCAGCCCTGTGGCGTCGGCTTCGGCCGGGCACGACGACTGACCCGCCGGCTTAGCCGCCACCCCAGCGGGTCGGCTGGGCATCTTGTGTCGCACCGCCGGGAGATGCGCCCGCAGCGGCCGCTGCGGCGGCGCGGCACAACTGCCGGCGAGCGCGGCGAGGGCGACCAGGACGAGGCAGGAACGAAGCCGGGGCACGGGGCGGCGGGTTCCCATGTTGCAGCCAAACGAACGCCGCAGCGCGGATGCGGCTTCCTCGTGACGGCACATATCCGGCCAGCGAGCCGATCCGTGCCCGTCGAGACACGGAGGATGATGGGTGCCGATTTCGCCTGTACGGAGGGCGGCGCTGCGGCCTAGCTGCCTCGCGCGATCAGACCGGGCGCCATTGCACCAGGGTGTAGGGCGTCTTGGCATGGTCGTGCGGCTCGAACACGCCTTCGACCGGGGCGCCGATGCTGACCTCCTGCTGCGGATCACCCAGCAGGTTGCCGAGCATGCGGATATTGCCCGCCTCGGGCAGCTCCACCAGCACCGCGATGTAGGGGCCGTGGCCCTTCAGCGCCGGATGAACCGGATGCCAGCACCGGGTCCAGGTCCAGATCCGCCCTTTCGGCGCCACCTCCACCCAACGCATGTCCCAGGAACGACAATTGTGGCAGACCCACTCCGGCCCCCACTGCCAAGTGTCGCAGGCGCCGCAGCGTTGCACCATCAGCTTGCCGGCGCGGGTGCCCTCCCAATAGGGCGCGTCCAGCTTGTCGGTCTCGGTTACCGGCTCGGGCAGACCTTTCGGCAGATAGCTCATCACAGCGTCTCCTCGGAGCCGAGAACCATGGTCGAGACCGGCGTCACCATCGGGCCGGCGATCACCCCCGCCACGTGAGCGTCGGGAACCTGCGAGGTGGCGGTGCCGCGGATCTGCCGCACCGCCTCGATCTGCAGTTCAAGGCCGTGCATGTAGCACTCGGCCAGATTGCCACCCGAGGTGTTGAGCGGCAGCTTGCCGGAGGGCGCGATCAGGTTGTCGAGCGTGAGGAAATCGTTGCACGCCTCGGGCTCGACGAAGCCGTGCTCGGTCAGGCTCATCAGCACGCCGCCAGTGAAATTCTCGTAGCTCTGCAGCACGTCGACGTCTTTGGGGCCGAGCCTGGCCATCTCCCACAGATGCGGCGCGACCGGCCCGAAGCTGGCGGAGGCGAATTCCGGCGCGTTGAACGAGCGCGCCGCGTTGCGGTGGTCGGACCCCTGCGCCACCGCCAGCACGTAAGCGGGCTTGTTCTTGAAATCCTTCGCGCGTTCCGCCGCCACCATCACCAGGGCCGCCGCGCCGTCATTCTCCTGGCAGCAGTCGAACAGATGGTAGGGCTCGGAGATCCAGCGCGAGGCGTCGTACGCCTCCTCGGTCAGCGGCCGGCCGTACATCACCGCGCGCGGATTGGACTGGGCGTGGTGGTAGGATGCCAGCGCCAACGCCCGCAGCGCCTCCTGGCGGATGCCGTGCTCGTGCATGTAGCGCATGATCTTCAGGGCGAAGCGCTGCGCCGGGACGAAGATGCCGTACGGGTTGATCAGCGCGTTGTCGCCCGAGACGGTGCCGCCGGCCTGCGCCACGCCGAAGCGCTGGAACTGGCCCTGGGCGAGCGCTCGGTAGACCACGGCGATCTCCGCCTGGCCGGTGACGATCGCCGCCGCCGCGTTGCCGACCGCCGCCGCGCCGCCGCCGCCGCCGCCGCCCCACTGCATGTTGGACAGCCGCAGCTCCCTGGTGCCGAGCGCCGCCGCGATGCGCGACGGATCGTTGCGGTCGTTGCTGTAGGAGGCGAAGCTGTCGACCTCCTGCGGCTTGACCCCGGCATCCTCGCAAGCGGCCACGATCGCCTTCAGCGCGAGGACGAACTCCGGGTCCGGCGACTGGCTATGCTTGTAGTAGGTGGTCTCGCCCACCCCGATGATCGCGACCTTGCCGCGCAGGCTGCGCTCAGCCATTCCCGTTCCTCCTCGTCCCGACCCAAGTCACGCCTTGATTCGCGCGTTAGTCGAAAAGCTACCGATCAGCGCTACGCTGCGGCTTCCCCACCAGGGCGTTTTGGCATGAGACCCGGCGAAATCATAGAGTTCCTCACGCAACGCAAGCTGCTGGAACTGGCTGACATCATGGAGATGAGCATGAAGGAGCTCTACCTCATGCTCGACTACCTCAGCGGCGTGCGCCCCAGGCAGCACCGCGCGATCGGCTAATTTTGGTCCGGTTCGGCGAGATCGCCTCCCAACCTGGCGTGACTGGCCAGCGCGACCCGGGATGAAGCTCTGGCGTTTGGTGCGGGTAGTCGGACTCGAACCGACACTCCTTGCGGAACCGGATTTTGAGTCCGGCGCGTCTACCAATTCCACCACACCCGCATCGAGCCGCTTAGCTCCTAGTACCCAGAATGACTGATAGTATCCAGAATCACTGATCGGCGAAACACGGCTTGATGCGGGTTGTCGTGCCAGCCACAAGCCGCGCTTGGGCTTGTGGGTCGAACGATTGTCGAGGATGACGTGGATTTCACGGTTTGGGTAGTCGGCCACGATGGCGTTCATGGGTCGAGGAACTCGACGGCGGGGCCGCTCTTCATGGTCATGGCCGACCACCTGGCCGATGGCCACGTTGAGGGCGGCGAACAGCGTCGTGGTCCCGTGCCGCTTGTAGTCTGCGACTGGCCGATCATCGCACGACCGCCCGGCAGTTTGAGATATCCCTGCGCCCGCTCCAGCGCCTGGATGGTTCGCCGCTTCCGGCACAGCTCGATGCGGATTGTTACCGTCGTAAACCACAATCCTGGATCGGGTTCTGTAAGCAAGCTCTGGCTCCGGCCGCGGGCCAAGACCCTGAGCACCGGCGCGCAGACGCCGGTGATGAGTGTGCCCGGTGAGCCCTTCACCAATCCGGTGATCTTCCACATGCTGGACGCAGTCGGCTAGACCGACCGGACGGCCGGCACGAGGACCATCCCATGCGCGACGACGACGCGGGACCGATACACGTCGTCGGCGCCTCCGGCCGCTCCGGTGCCGCGTTGTGCCGCGCCTTGCTGGAGGACGGGGTGCCGATCGTCCCGGTGGTGCGTAGTGCGGCGCGCTGGCGGGCGGTAGCGCCGCTCGCACCGCGTCTGGCCGATCTTGGCGACCCGCCCATGCTAGCTGCCGCACTCGGCGACGCGCGGCGGGTGGTCTCCTGTGCCCACGCGCGCCACGCCCCGGCGATCCTGGCCGCCGCGCCCGCTGGCGCGCGCTTCGTCTTCCTCGGCAGCACGCGCAAATTCACCCGCTGGCCGGATGCCCACGGCAGCGGCGTGCTCGCCGGCGAGCAAGCGTTCCTTGCCACCGGCCGGCCCGGATGGATGCTGCACCCGACGATGATCTACGGTGCCGAGGGCGAGGACAACGTGCAGCGCCTTGCCGCCCTGTTGCGTCGCCTGCCCGTGGTGCCGCTGCCCGGCGGGGGACGCGCGCTGGTGCAGCCAATCCACCAGGACGACCTCACGCGCTGCGTTTTGGCAGCACTCGACCGGCCGACACCCGCGCCGCGCAGCCTAGTCGTCGCCGGTCCCGCGCCGGTGCCCTACGTCGAGTTCGTCCGCGCGGTGGCGCGTGCCGCTGGTCTCGCGCCGCCGCGTTTCCTGCCGCTGCCGGCGTGGCTGCTGATGGCCGCCGCCGCCCCCCTCGCGTTGCTGCCCGGCCTGCCCAGCATCCGCTCGACCGAGATCCGCCGGCTGCTAGAGGACAAGGCGTTCGACATCGGGCCGATGATCGCGGCACTCGACGTGCGGCCCGTATCGTTTCAGGAAGGTCTTGCGCGCACGTTTCGCGCGTCGCACAACCCTTGAGCAGCCCGACGCCTGAGCCGCCCAACGCCTGAGCCGCAGGGAGACGCGCATGCCCGTCATCAACCGCATCGCCGATTTCCACACCGATATGACCGAGTGGCGTCGCGACCTGCACGCCCACCCGGAACTTGCGTTGCAGGAGACCCGCACCAGCGGGGTGGTGCAGGACAAGCTGCGCTCCTTCGGCGTGGACGAGGTGGTGACGGGCATGGCCCGCACCGGCGTGATCGGCGTGATCCGGGGTCGCGGCCCGGGCCCGGCGATCGGCTTGCGCGCCGACATGGACGCGCTGCCGCTGCACGAGGAGACCGGTGCCGACTATGCGTCGCGAAGCCCGGGCGTGATGCACGCCTGCGGTCATGACGGGCACACCACCATGCTGCTGGGCGCCGCCCGCTACCTGGCGGAGACGCGCAATTTCGACGGCACCGTGTACGTCATCTTCCAGCCGGCGGAGGAGAACCTGGCGGGCGGGCGGATGATGGTCGAGGAGGGGCTGTTCCAGCGCTTCCCGATGCAGCAGGTGTTCGGCATGCACAACTGGCCCGCCGCCCCGCTGGGCACGTTCCTTTGGCGCGACGGGCCGATCATGGCGGCGGTCGCCAATATCGAGATCACCGTCACCGGCAAGGGGGCGCACGGCGCGCAACCCCACTCCGGCATCGATCCGATCGTGGTGGCGAGCCACATCGTGACCGCGTTCCAGACCATCGTCGCCCGAACCCTCGAGCCGCTCGACGGCGGGGTGGTGACGATCGGGCATATCAGCGGCGGGCAGATCTACAACATCATCCCGGAGACCGTGCGGATGCTGGGCACGGCGCGGTGGTTCTCGCCGAGGGTCGGTGAGCTGCTGGAGAGCGGGGTCAATCGCCTCGCCACCGGCATCGCCGAGAGTTTCGGCGCACGCGCCGAGGTCCGTTTCGAGCGCACCTACCCGGTCACTGTCAACGACCCGGAGGCGAATGTGCTGGCGCGGCGTGCCGCCGAGGCGGTGGGCGGCGAGGCCAGGGTCCGTGAGATGGAGCGGCCGACCATGGGGGGCGAGGATTTCGCCTTCATGCTGGAGGCCAAGCAGGGCGCCTACATCATCCTCGGCGGCGGGCAGGGCAAGGACGGGCCGCAGCTGCACAACCCGCGTTTCGACTTCAATGACGAGATCCTGCCGATCGGCGCCTCATATTGGGCAACCTTGGCCGAGCTGCTGCTGCCGCGTCGGCGCTGATCGCCTAGCGACCGCTGGCGTTGGGCGGCACGGGCGGCGGCGGCTTCGCGGCGCCAGCGCTCTGCGCCTTGTCGATCAGCTTCTGCCCCAGCCGATCCAGCTGGCGGTTCTGTCGCGACTTTTGCTGGTCCGGCGCCGCCACCCCGGCCTCCGCCTCACGGCCCTTCACGGCGGCGGTGGGCTGGTGCGACCTGCCGTTCCAGACATTGCCGATGCGTGCAGGGGGCGCTCCCGCTCCCGGCGCGGGCGCGGGAGCGGTGGTCTGGGCGCGGAGCGGCGTCGGGGCTGCGATCAGCAAGGCCGCCAGCGCTGCGGCCACGGATGGGATCGTCATGCTCGAACGGGTCATGGTGCCTTCCTCGACTTGGCGAGCGGGGAGCGGGAGGGTGTGTTCCCCGTCGAGCGGTCAACGCCGGGGCCGGGCGCGGGATTGCTCATCGCCGATCCGCTGGGCCCGGGGCGCGTGAGCGGCATGCACCGGTTCGCTCGCGTTGCCCGGTTCGGCTGGCGACGATTGCGTGGCTTCGCAGGCGCGGACGGCATCCCTATCGCCCACGTCGCGCGGCTCGCGGCGACGATCGACCCGGCGGACCACACGCTGCCCTCGCCCGGCGCCGGGCTCGCCGGAGTGCTGCGCCGGCCCGAGCGCAACCCCTTCGTGAACTGGTCGCCGACGCGTGTCCCGGTGCGGCACTGGCGCCTACGCGACGTGGTGCTGGACGGCACGACGTTGGCCCTGTTCGCCCGCGGCGCCCGCATCCGCGAGACCTGCTACCTGCACACGCCGGAGATGCTGGCCGGCCTGCACATCCACAAGGCGCAGCCGACCCCCGCGACCGACGCCACGCCGGTGGTGATCGGCGGCAGCGCCGTGTCGCGCAGCAACTACTACCACTGGCTCGCCCAGGCGCTGCCCGCCATCGACAGCGCCCTGCGGCGGCATGACGGGGCGAATGTGCGGCTCGCGCTGCCGGCACTGTTGCCGTGGCAACGGGATGGAATCGCCATGCTCGGCTATGACCAACTGCCCCGCCTGGACGTGGAACCGGGACGGCAGATCCGGCTGCGGCAAGCGGAATACAGCGAGTTGCTCAGCGGCCATTCGGCGTTCAACGTCTCGCCCGGTATCGCCGCTTGCTACGCCGCGCTGCGCCAGCGGGTGCCGCTGCGCCAGGCGCCGGATGCGCGCATCTACGTCGCCCGGATCGACACGCCGCAGCGGCCGATGCGCAGCGAGGACCGGCTGATCGAGCGGCTGATCCGGCGCGGGTTCCGCATCGTCGTCCCGAGTACGCTGGCTTTCGCCGAGCAGGCCGCGCTGTTCCGTCAAGCCCGATTGGTCGTCGGGCCGCACGGCGCCGGGCTGACGAACCTGATCTTCGCCCCGGCCGGCGCTCTTGTGTACGAGCTGGTGCCGCAAGCCTATGACAATCCGTGCTTCCGCGTGCTGGCCGACAATTGCGGCCTGCTGCATTGGGCCGACGCCTTTCCCAGCGAGGGCGACGCGGCGCCGCTGGTGCGCCCTTGGAAGGTCGACGTGAACGCCGTCGAGGCCCGGCTCGACGAGCTCGAGGCGCTGCTCGACGCCGCCGATCCTCTCGGCTGAGAAGCCACCGGAGCAAGGCGGCGGGCTGGCTAGCTAGCTAGTGAAGTAGCGGCTGGCCAGCAGCGGGCTTACCACCCCGCCTGCGGCGCGCCGCAGGTGCTCCGCTTGCCGCCGCTCATGCACCGGCGCCGCGACCGAACGTGGCAGTTCATCGTGCGGGATCGCGTCGTAGAGCAGGTAGAACGGACAGCCCGGCTCCGACTTCGCTTTGAGTTAAAACTTCTCGGCAGCCCCTCGTGCTGTCATCCGGTGTTGCCATGCTCCCGCCAATCATCAATCCTCGGCTCATTGGAAAGCGCACCTGAAGTCAGAGTCCTTCCCTCCACCTGTGAAGCGCGCCTTTGGGGCGCACTGAGAAATGCGGGATAACCCCCGACCCGTGTTCGTGGTGGGAGACGAGCGGTGGATGGTTGCCCTTCCGCCGACCATGGCGGCGGTCAGCGGGAGGGTCGTCAAATACGGCGCCGGCATTTAACCCAGCAGGGCGCGGGCCAGTGCTTCGACGTCGGCGGCCGCGGGGGAGTTCGGGTGGCGAGTAAGCAGCAGCGCTTGGCGGCGGATCGCCTCGCGCACCCGCTCGTCGCGGCGGATCACACCCGCAAGAGGCGGCGTGCGACCGAGAAAGGCGGCGCAGGCCCGGCGCAAGGTGGCGTAGGTACGCTCCCCGCCGGACTGCGAAACGGCCTGGTTGACCAGGATCTGCGCGGCACCACCGGCGCGGTCGGCGGCGTGCAGTTTCAACACCGCGTAGGCGTCGGTCAGGCTGGTCGGCTCGTCGGTCGCGACCACAAGGAGCTGGTCGGCGAACGCCGCCATGCGCCGGGTCGTGCGGTCGAGGCCGGCGCCGAGATCAAGCAGGACGATGTGGTAGCGCGCGGCGTGGCGGCGTAGCGCCTCCAGCACCTGCTCGAGCTGCACCGGATCGAGTGCTGCGAGGCTGCCGGAGCCGGATCGGCCAGCCAGGATGTCGAAACCACCCTCGGCATGGCGCAGCGCCGCCTCGGCCAGCGTTGCCCGCCCGGCGACCACGGCGCCAAGATCATGGGCCGGGGTGATGCCGAGCTGGATGTCGACATTAGCGAGGCCGAGATCGCCGTCGAACAGCAGCACGTGGCGGCCCTGCCGGGTCAGCGCGTGCGCCAGGGTGATGCCCAGCCACGTCTTGCCGACACCGCCCTTGCCGGAAGCGATGGCGATCATCCGGGGCGCGGCGGTGCCGGCCGACGGCGGCGCGGGAGAGAGCAGCTCGGTCATTTCACGCGATCCGCACGAACAGGGGGTTGCTTGGCAGCGGCAGGCGAGGGGCGCGGCGCAGCGCCGGGGCGGGCGAGCAGCCGCTCGGCGAGCAAGGCGGGGGTCATCGGCACCAGCCCGTCCGCCGCCCCCGGGCCGATCCCCGCCTCGGTAAGCGCCAGCCCGCCGGCATTGGCCGCCGCCAGCACGCCGCCCAAGCGGCGGCTGAGGTCGAGCCGGGTCGCCACCAGCATCGTCGCGCCCGCCTCGGCGAAGTTCTCCGCGAGTTCGCCCGCTTCGGCCGGATCGAACCCGGCGGGGAGCACGGCGACCACGCTGGCATCGGTGGTGCTGGCCAGCGCCGCGATTTCCTCGCGCTGCGCCGGATCGAACGGGTCGGCCCCCGGCGTGTCGATCAGCACCGGCCCGCCGCCCTGCCGGCGCACCAGGGCGCGGGCGAGGGCAGCCGGATTGTTGGCGACCAGCAGGTCGAGGCCGAGCAGCCGGGTGTAGGCGGCGAGCTGCTCGGTGGCACCTGCTCGACGCCCATCGGCGGTGACGACAACCGGCGTTGCCCCGGCCATCACCAGCCGCGTCGCCAGCCGGGCGACGGTGAGCGTCTTGCCCACCCCCGGCGGCCCGGCGAACAGCAGCGGCCTCGCACCCGGCGAGAGCGGCAGCCCGGTGAAGGCAATGGTGCGGGCGAGCAGCTCGGCCAGCGGACCGTCGCGCAGCCGCCCGACCAGGGAGCCCGGCACGCCGTGGAACGTAAGCCGCTCCAGCCGTTCGGGGTCCGGTGTGGCCGGAACCTCGATCGGCAGCGGCGGCTCCTCCTCCGGCTGCAGCGCGGCGGTGACCTCGACCCCGTCGGCGACGCGGCGGGTGGCGAGGATCAGCGCGTCGGCGCCGAGCTCGGCGCGTATCCGCGCCATCGCCTCCGCCATCCCGCCAGCCCGATACAGTTTCAGCCGCATGGCAGGGTTCTAACAATCAACACCTTGCCCGAACCTTTTCGTCCCGGCGATCAGATGCTGCCGACGGTGCGAATGCGGGCGCGCGGAAAAATTTCCGCCTGCGCCAGCACCGGCGTGCTCGGCCGGATGCGCTCGACGATCGCGCGCACGTGGAACCGCACCGCGCCGCTGGTCAGCAGCACCGGCGCCTCGCCGCTCGTCGCCGCCGTCTCGAACGCGACACGCAGGCGCTGCATGAACTCCTGCAGCTTGGACGGCGCCATCGCGAGCTGGCGATCCTCGGCGGGCCCGACCAGCGCGTCGCTAAACGCCACCTCCCAGTCCGGCGAGAGCGTGATCAGCGGAATGTAACCGGCGCCACCGACATGCGAGTCGCTGATCTGGCGCGCCAGTCGGGTACGCACGTGCGCGACGATCGCCGGGATGATCCGCGCCGCGCCGCCGCACGCCTCCTGGATGCCTTCCAGGATGGTCGGCAGATCGCGTATAGACACCCGTTCGGCGAGCAAGGACTGCAGCACCCGCTGCACACCGCCGACGGTGATCTGCGTCGGAATGAGGTCGCCCACCAGCTTCTGCTGCTCGCGCGGCAGATCGTCGAGCAGCTTCTGCGTCTCGGCGTAGGACAGCAGCTCGGCCATGTTCTCGCGCACCAGCTCGGTGAGGTGCGTGGTCAGCACGCTCGGCGGATCGACCACGGTGCAGCCACGGAAGATCGCCTCCTCCTTCACCGCCGGATCGACCCACAGCGCCGGCAACCCGAAGGCGGGCTCCGAGGTCGGCTGCCCCGGCAGGTCGGGCACGCCGCCGCGCGGGTCCATCGCCAGCAGCATGGTCGGCCGCAGCTCGCCGCGCCCCGCCTCGATCTCCTTGATGCGGATCGCGTAGGTGTCGGCGCCGAGCGCCATGTTGTCCTGGATGCGCACCGGCGGCAGCACGAAGCCCATGTCGGCGGCGATCGAGCGGCGCAGGCCCTTGATCTGCTCGGTCAGGCGCGGCGCGTCGCTGCCGGCCAGCGCGAGCAAGCCCGTAGCCGAGCTCGAGGCGGATGGTGTCGATGCGCAGCGCCTCGCTGATCGGCGCCTCGGAGGGCACGATCTGCACCGGCGGCTCGTCGGCGTCGGTCCGCGGCCGGCGGGTTCTTGTAGCGCAGCCACGCGCCACCGCCGGCGAGCCCGGCCAGCGCGAGGAACGGGAAGGTCGGCAAGCCAGGCATCAGCGCCAACACGCCGGCGGCGCCCGCCGCCATCGCCAGCGGCTTGGGGCTGCCGCCGAGCTGGGCGATCAGCGCCGCGTCGGCGGTGCCCTCGACGCCGCCCTTGGTCACCACGATGCCGGCGGCGGTGGAGACCAGCAGCGCGGGGATCTGCGAGACCAGCCCGTCGCCCACGGTCAGGGTGGTGAAGGTCGAGGCGGCGTCGCCGAACGCCATGCCGTGCCGCAGCAGCCCGATCGCCAGGCCGCCGAAAATGTTGATCGTGGTGATGATCAGGCCGGCGATCGCGTCGCCGCGCACGAACTTCGCGGCGCCGTCCATCGCGCCGAAAAAACCGCTCTCCTCCTCGAGCTCGCGGCGCCGACGACGCGCCACCTTCTCGTCGATCAGGCCAGCCGAGAGATCGGCGTCGATCGCCATCTGCTTGCCCGGCATCGCATCGAGGCTGAACCGCGCCGCCACCTCGGCGATGCGCCCAGAACCCTTGGTGATGACCATGAAGTTCACCACCAGCAGGATGGCGAACAGGATCAGCCCGATCACCACGTCGCCGCCCATCAGGAAGCCGCCGAACGCGGCGACCACGTTGCCGGCGGAGTTCGCGCCCTCGTTGCCGTGCGACAGGATGAGCCGCGTGGTCGCCACGTTGAGCGACAGGCGCAGCAAGGTGGTCAGCAGCAGCAGGGTCGGGAAGCTGGTGAAATCGAGCGGCCGTTGCAGGAACAGCGCCACCATCAGCACCAGCACCGACGCGGTGATCGACAACGCCAGCCCGAGATCGAGCAGCAACGTGGGCAGCGGCAGGATGAGCACGGAGAGCAGCGCGATGACGCCGAACGCGAGGCCAACATCGGTGCCCGGCACGTAGCCGCGCAGGCGGTCAGCGAGTGCCGCCAGCGGTTCGGGCAGCGCGACGCGCGCGGCCATCTAGTCGATCAGGCCGCCACGCCGGTGGCGGGCGGCGGCACGGCGAGGCCCTGCGCGGCGTAGTCGCGCAGCTTGTTGCGCAGCGCCCGGATCGAGATGCCGAGGATCGTGGCGGCGTGCGTGCGGTTGCCCAAGGTGTGGCCGAGCGTCTCCATGATCAGCTCGCGTTCCACCTCGTCCATGCGACGCCCGACCAGGCCGGCCACGCTCCCCGCCACGGCCGCTTGCGTCACCGTGACCGAAGCCGCCGTGGCCGAGGGCGCGGCGCTCGGGGAAGCTGCTGCTCCGGGGGAAGCAGCTCCGGGGGAAGCAGCTGCGGGCGCGGCCGGTCCGAGCTCGATCGCCTCGACGGTGATCTCCGGGCCGTCCGCCAGCAGCACCGCGCGGTGCATCACGTTTTCCAGCTCGCGCACGTTGCCGCGCCAGCCGTGCCCGGCGAGATGCCGTTGCGCCGAGGAAGCCAACGGGCGTTGCGGCAGCCCGTTCAGCTCGGCGTAGCGTCGGGCGAAATGGTCGGCCAGGGCGGCGATGTCGGCGGGACGCTCGCGCAGCGACGGGATGCGCAGCGCGATAACGTTGAGCCGGAAGAACAGATCCTCGCGGAACGTGCCGCGCGCGACCTCGGTGGCGAGATCGCGGTTGGTGGTGGCGAGAATGCGGACGTTCACCTTCACCGGCGCGTTGCCGCCCAGCCGATCGATCTCGCGTTCCTGCAATGCGCGCAGCAGCTTGGCTTGCAGCCGCACGTCCATCTCGCTGATTTCGTCGAGCAGGAGGGTGCCGCCATCCGCCGCCTCGAACTTGCCAATCCGGCGGGCGAGCGCGCCGCTGAACGCGCCCTTCTCGTGACCGAACAGCTCCGATTCGAGCAAGTTCTCCGGGATCGCCGCGCAGTTCACCGCGACGAACGGACCGGCCGCGCGGCGCGAGCGGCGATGCAGCTGGCGCGCCAGCACCTCCTTGCCGGTGCCCGACTCGCCGCTGATCAGCACCGAAGCCTCCGAGCCCGCCACCTGATCGACGCGGCGCAAGGTCGCCTGCATCATCGGGTCGCGCACCACCAGCGCGTGGCTCTCGCCGGCCGCCGCTTCAAGGATCGCGGCGATCAGCTCCGGATCGGGCGGCAGGGGGAGGAATTCGCGCGCGCCCTCGCGGATCGCGCGCACCGCCGCCTCCGGATCACCGCCGGTGCCGCAGGCGACCACCGGGACGATGATCCGCTCCGCCGCCATCGCGCGTACCAGCCCGCCGACGTCATGCGCGAGATCGCACAACACGACATCGACCCGTGCGTCGGCGCGCAGTCGCGCGAGTCCCGCTTCGGCGTCGTCGGCCTGGTCGAGCTTGGCGCCGCGCATCATCGCGATGCGAGCGGCCTGGCCCAGTTCGCCGGCAAGCGAGCCGATGATCAGCACGCGCATCTGAGGGCTCCTAGCCGGTGCGATCGGCCTTGACGATTTCCGTCATCGTCACGCCCAACCGGCTGTCGTCGACCATCACCACCTCGCCGCGCGCGACGAGGCGGTTGTTGACGTAGATGTCGATCGCCTCGCCGAGCTTGCGGTCGAGCTCGACCACAGCGCCGCGCCCCAGCTTCAGCAACTGGTTGACCTGCATCGTCGCCTTGCCCAGCACCGCGCTGACGGTGACCGGGATGTCGTACACCGCCTCGAGGTCGCGCACACTGCGCAAGGTGCCGCCCTCGGCGGCGCCCGCCGGCTCGGTGAGGTCGGCAAGCTCCATCTCATCCGACAAGCGCGTCCTCCTTCGTGTCCGCATGCAGCAACAGGCCGCTATTGGCGAGGGCATCGGCGATACCGCGCCAGATCTGCTGCTGGTCGCGCCGCGCGCCGCCCTCGGCCCAGGTGATACGCACGTCGCTCGCCGCCATCGCATCGGTCGGCACCAGCCGGACGCGCTCGGCCAGATCGGGATCGAGCCGGGATATCTCGTCAACCGCCGCCTGTGCGAGGTGCGGGCTGATGCGCACCGTGATCGCCGGCTCGCGGATCATCGGCGGCAGCAGCACGCGCATCATCCCCCGCACCTCTGCCTCGCCGTGGCGGGCGCACAAGACGGGGAACATCGCCATCAGGCTTTCGAGCAACAGCCGCGCGATCTCCTCGGCGGCCTCCTCGGCATGCGCGGTGGCCGCTTGCGCGAGCGTTGCCATTTGCGCGCTGATACCGCCGATCACCTCCGCCACTTGCGCGGCGCGCGAAGCGGCGGCTTCCGCCAGTCCCGCGGCGAGCCCGGCGGCGCGGCCTTCGTCCCAGCCGTCCTGGCGCGCGATGTCGAGGTCGGCCAGCGAGAACATCGGCTCGGCGGCGAGTTCGGGCTCGGGCGCCGACGGAATGACGGTGACGCCCGACGGGTCGTCGTCGAAATCCTCGGCGAACAGGATGCGCATGCCAGCGGCCGGCCGCATGCTGAGGGTTGCGCTCATACTAGTACACCAGCTCCTCGTCCTTGTTCTCGCCGATCTCGATCTGGCCCTGTGCGGCGAGTTCCTTGGCTTGCAACACGATCGCGGCCTGCGCATCGTCGACGTCGCGCAGCTTGACCGGCCCGAGCATCTCGATCTCGTCGCGCAGCATCTTGCCGGCGCGCTCGGACAGGTTCTTCAGAAACAGATCACGCACCTTCTCCGAAGCGCCCTTCAGCGCGATCGGCAGCTTCTCCTTCTCGACCGCGCGCATCAGCGTCTGGACCGCTTCCGGCGTGAGGCGCTGGAGGTCGTCGAAGGTGAACATCAGCGACTTGATGCGTTCGGCCGCCTCGCGATTGCGCTCCTCGAGTGCGGCGATGAACCGCGTCTCAGCGCCACGGTCGAGATTGTTGAAGATCTCCGCCATCATCTCGTGCGAATCCCGCCGCGTGCTGCGCGCCAGGTTGGACATGAACTCGGCGCGCAAGGTGCGCTCCACCCCGTCGAGCACGTCCTTCTGCACGCTCTCCATGCGCAACATCCGCATCACCACTTCCATCGCAAAGCTTTCCGGCAGCAGCGCCAGCACGCGCGCCGCGTGATCGGGCCGCACCTTGGAGAGCACGACGGCGACGGTCTGCGGGTATTCGTTCTTGAGGTAGTTGGCGAGCACCGCCTCGTTGACGTTGCCGAGCTTGTCCCACATCGTCCGCCCGGCGGGGCCGCGTATCTCCTCCATGATCTGCGCGGCGCGCTCGCGCGGCAGCGCCTTCTGCAGCAGCCGCTCGGTGCTTTCGTACGAACCGACCAAGGTGCCGGAGCCGCCCATGTGGTCGGCGAAGTCGCCGCAGAGGCGTTCGACCACATCCGCGCGCACATTGCCGAGCTGCGCCATCGCGGTGGAGATCTCGCGGATCTCGTCCTCGTGCATCATGCCGAATAGGCTGCCGCACAGCTCCTCGCCGAGGGCCAGCATGAGGATCGCCGCCTTGTGCGAGCCCTTAAGTGTTTGATAGTCCTCGGTTCGAGCCATCAGTTCGTCTCCTCGGCCATCCAGCCGCGCACGATCGCCAACGTCTCGCCCGGATGCTTCTCCGCGAGGGTTGCGATCTTGCGCAGCGAGGAGGCGCGCATCTGGCCGTCGATATTGGCGATGTTGAGCATGCTCTCATCCTCCAGCAGCCCGGCGGATCTCGGCCCGCCGATCGCGCCCATTCCCGCCGGAGCCGGGAGCGCCGGCAGGCCGGACGGCCCGGCCAGCGCCGCCGTGCCGCCGCCACCGGCCAGAGCGGCGGATGCCGGGCCGCCGCCGGTGGCGAGCATCGCGGTGGCCGCCAGCCCGGGCTGCGTCATGGTCAGTCGCAGCACCATCGGACGCAGCACCAGCAGCAGCCCGAGCAGCGCCATGATGCCGAACAGCACCGTCTCGGCGAGCCGCATCACGTCGGATTTTTCCAGCTTCAAGCCGAGCAGGCCGTCGCGGCCGGCGGATTGGGCGTCGTCGGGACCGGCGAAACGCATGCTGACGACCTCGACATGATCGCCGCGCTTCTCGTTGTAGCCGATCGCGCTGCGCACCAGGCTGGTGATGCGGGCAAGCTCCTCGGCGGGACGCGGCTGCCAGACCAGCTTGCCGTCCGCCCCCGGCGCCTCCACCCCGTCCACCATCACGGCGAGGCTGACGCGGTGGATCTGCGGCTGCTCGCGGATCAGGGTGCGCACGGTGCGGCCGATCTCGTAGTTGGTGGTCTCCTCCTGACGCCCCTCCTGGCTGCCGGCGCCGCTGGTGTTGCCGGCATCCGCGTTCGGCAGGTTGTTCTGCACCGAGACGCTGTTGCCTGCCTCGGTGGTCTTGCTGTTGGTGTTGACGCTCTGCTGGCTGCGGGTCACCTGGTCGTCCGGATCGAACCGCTCCTGCGTCTCGTTGACCCGGTCGAAGTTCATCTCCACCGCCGCCTCGGCGCGCACCCGGCCCGGACCCAGGCTGCGTTCCAGCATCTCCTCGACCGCGCGCGACAGGCGCAGCTCGGTCGCGTGCCGCAGCTCATCGCCGTTCAGCGCCGTGCCGAGCGAGCCGACCGGCTCCCCGGCGCGAGCAAGCATGCCGCCCCGGCTGTCGATGATGGCGATGTTCTGCGGCCGCAGGCCGGGCACCGCCGCGGCCACCAGGTTGAGGATCGCTTGCACGCCCTCGCGGTCGAGCCGTGCCGCGCCGGCCATCGTCAGCAACACGCTCGCGCGCGCGTCCTGCTGATCGCGCGAGAACGGCTCGCGGCGCGGCAGCACGAGATGCACGCGCACGCCGCGTATGCCATTGATCGCGCGGATGGTGCGTGAGAGCTCGCCTTCCAGCGCGCGCGTCTCGTTGATCGACTGCTGGAACTGCGTCGTGCCGAGCCCGTCGTTGCGGTCGAAGATCTCGTAGCCGATCGAGCCGCCCGACGGCAGTCCTTCACGCGCCAACAGCATCCGCGCGCGCGGCACGTCGTCGTTCGGCACCAGAATCGCGGTGCCCTGGGCGCCAAGCCGGTAGGGAATGTGGGCGCGACCGAGCTGCTCGACGATCTGGCCGGCTTCGCGCAGCTCGAGATCGCCGTACAGCAGCGCCCTCGGCGCGCTGCCGCCGCCACGCAAGGCCAGGAAGGCGAGCATTCCGAGCAGGCCGAGTGCCACCGCTGCCATCGCGGCCAGCCGCGCCGGACCCAACGCCTTGAGACCGTCGATCGCGGCCTTCATGGAGTGATCTTCCGCCTGAACTGCGCTTGGTCCCGCATGCGCGGCCACGTCCCTGGCTGCCCGACGTCCTGTCGTGCCCCAACGTTGCCGCGCGCTGGCTTACTACCCGGTTAACGTCGGCCAAAATGCCGTGATTACTGGCCGTTAACTGACTGGATCGAGCTGAAATCGCTGGCCAGCGCGCCGACCTGGAGCTGCACCGATGTGCCGCTCTTCTGCACCCCGGTCGCGGTGCCCAGGACATTGAACGGCAGCGCTGCGGTGGTTCCATCGGCGCCGACGCCGATCACCGCGATGCGATACGCGCCATCCGGGACCGACCTGCCCTGGTTGTCGGTGCCGTCCCAGTTCCAGGTGTTCTGTCCCTTCTCGGCGGTCAACGTCGCCTCGCGGATCTTCGTGCCGGTGTCGTTGAAGATCGCGATCGCCGCCGGCTCGGTGGCCGGGGCGGTGAAGGTCACGGCGCCGCTGCCGTGCTGCAGCGGGATGTGGTCGGAGTCGACCGTGACCTGCTTGCCGACCATGGCGGAAGCCTGGGTCAGCTCGGTGCCCTGGGTGAGCTGGATCAGCTGCGTGAGGCTGCTGTTGGTGTTGATCTGCTGCTCGACGCTGGCGAATTGCACGAGCTGGCTGGTGAACTGGTTGGTGTCCAGCGGGCTGGTGGGGTCCTGGTTCTGCAACTGCGTCATCAGCAGCCGCAGGAAGTCGTTGAAGTTGCCCGACAGCGATCCGAGCGCGGTGCTGCCGACGCCAGTGGCATTGCTCGCGGCGGTCGGTGAACTGGCACTCGTGCCGGAGGCCGCGGCGGTGGCGGCCGCGAGGGCGCTGTTCTGCTGCGCCGAGACGGAGGCGAGGCTCATTGTGCTAACTCCTGCTCAAGCCATGATGTCGAGGCCGACGCGGCGCCACCGTGAGACCGCATCGGAGGGTGCCGTGCCGGCGCTTGCGTCCACGGTGACGACGCGCGGCTGCCGGCCGCGCCCCGAACCGCCGGAGCCGCCAGATTGCGCGTGCGACTGCGGGCCGGATGGGGTTTGGCTGCCGGTGTGGGCACCGGTTTGGGCGGTGGTCTGGTTGCCGGCCGATCCGCCGGTGACCGGCGCTTCCGGGGTGGCGAGGTGGAATGTCAGGCTGCGCCCCTCGACGGGGATGCCGGCCTGGTCGAGGGCTCGGTGCAACTGCGGCGTATCGCGCAGCAGCAAGGTCAGCGTCTCCGGCCGCTCCACCTTCACCTCGACCTGCGCCGACGCATTCTCAGCCCGCTCGATGCGGATCTGCACCGCGCCGAGGGTCGCCGGATCAAGCCGGACGGTGACGTTCTGGTGCCCGGTCGGGCCATGCGACAGCGCCAGCAGCGGAGCGACCAGTTGCTGCGCCGGCGCGGGCGGAACCGGACGCGCATCCGCTGTTCGCGACCTGGCCGGGGCGGCACCGGTCGCGACGGCGGTCGAGCCACCCGCCTGCACCCCAGCGGCGGTGAGCGTCGGCAGGTCCGCGCCAGGCGGCACGCTCGCCGCCTGCGGCCCAGCCGACGGTGGGTTCGCCACACCTGGCCCGCTGGGCCGCGCGGTCCCATCGCTCGATGCCGGCTCCTCGGGCTTGCCGCTGTCGCTCGCCTGCGTCGGTCGGTCGGATGCGCCAGCATCGGCGATGTCACAACGCGGGGCGACCACCGCCGCCGCATCTGGCGCAGGTGAGGCGTGCGACGACCCGCCCATGGCCGGGGAAATCGATGAGTGTGGCGAGGCCACCAGCGGCGGGGCGGCGGCGCACTCCGGCTGGCTCGCGGCGCCACTCATGGGAGCAGCCGCCGGCTCGGGTCGCTTGGCAGAGGCGTCCGGCACCACGGGTCGGGTCGGCGTTTGAGTGTCGGGGGTGGCGTGCCGACGCGAGGGGGGTCCGCTCGGCTTCGCCAATGTCGCGGCGGCCGGTTGCGGTTCTGGGACTGCCGACCGCTGACTGACGGGCGCGAAGTCGGCCACGCCAGCCGGCATTTGCGGCGCCGACGGTGACTGGGCGCTGGGCGCGGCACCAGGCACCGCCGGCATTTGCGGCGCTGGCAGCGGTTGGGCAGCAGGTGCAATGGCGGCCACGGTCGTCGGCGGCACTTGCGGCGTTGGCATCGACTGGGCGGGAGGCACGGTATCGTCTGCCGCCGGTTTATCGGCCGCCGTCGAGACGCGCGCCGGCACCAGGACGGCCGACGCCTGCTTCGGCGCGGACCGGCCAGACGCACCGGCTTCGACCGATTTTGCCTTGGGAGCCGTTTGCTGCGACGCTTGCTGGGAATGGGGGAGGATCGGCACCGGCGCTTCGGACAGCGACGTCGAGGCGAACGCATCCGCCACGACCGGCGCGAGGCGGTCGACCGGCGCCGCGGCGCCTGGCGGCGAGCCGGCTTCGGGCGACGCGGCAATTGGCTCGGCACCGGCAATGTCGGCGGCGGCATCCGCTCGACGGCCAGCGAGGACCTCGCGCGCGAGGCCGGGCTGCTTGCCGAGCACCGTCGCCAAGCGATCGCGAAATCCGCCATCGAGCGCGCGCGCCGCCGAGGGCGCGACGGCTGCACTCGCCAGTGTCACAATGACGAGCGGCGAGCTTTGCGCAATGGTTGCCGGCAACGCTGCGGGCATTCGGTGCTCCTCGGCCGGAACCGCGTGCTCGCGGTGACGCGGAGCCGGGTGTGCAAGCAGCGGGCCACGCAAACGGCTTCCCACCACGCCCGGAACCCCGGGCTGCAACGGCCGCCACCCGGCAGCAAATGCCCGGCCGGAGTTGCCGCGTACCCGTCCTGATCGGTCCTTCCCGCTCGGCTGGAGGGCGGATTTCCAAGCCGACCGCGTTGGCACGGTTCCTGCCTTTGCTCCGGCGAACTCGCAGGAGGTATCGATGTCCCTGTTCGGCGCCATGAGTACCGCGATCAGCGGGCTGACTGCGCAATCCGGCGCATTCAGCAATATCAGCGACAACGTCGCCAACAGCCAGACGGTCGGTTTCAAACGTACCGATACGAGCTTTGTCGACTACTTGACGACCAGCACCGCCTCGGTGAACGATTCCGGCGCGGTCGTCGCGCGCCCGGACTATGTCAACAATGTCCAAGGCACCGTCAAGCAGACCGACAACCCGCTCGCGCTGGCGATCGCCGGCCAGGGGTTCTTCCCGGTCAGCCAGCAGAATGGCGACAAGCAAGGGCTGCCCACCTTCAGCGCGCAGCAATACTTCACGCGCGCCGGCGACTTCACGATGAACAAGGACGGCTACCTCGTGAACAGCGCCGGCAACTTCCTGAACGGCTGGTCGGTGGACCCGAGCTCGGGGGCGGTGAACCGCAACGTCGTGGCGCCGATCGAGATCAACCAGACCGTGTTCAAGCCGGTGGCGACCTCGGGGGTGACGTTGTCGGCCAATCTGCCGGCGACGCCCACACCGGGCTCGAACATCTCCTCGCAGATCCAGGTGTACGACGCGCTCGGCACCGCGCACGAGGTTTCGCTCGACTGGACGCAGAATGCCGCCAGCGACTGGACCGTCGCGGTGAACGCGCCCGACGCGAGCTCGCCCAATCTCGGCGGGGCCGAGGTGATGTTCGGCGCCGCCAGCGGCAACGGCGTGCCCGCGGGAACGGTCGGCGACATCAGGAACGTGAGCGGGACGGTGACAACCCCGGGTTATTCGCCCGGCAATACCGCGATCCTGAATTTCACCGCCGATTTCGGCTCGGGACCGCAGACGATCTCACTCGACCTGGGCACCTACGGACAGTCCAGCGGCGTCACGCAGTACTCGGGTACCGACTACAGCCTGCGCGGCCTGTCGCAGAACGGCGTGCCGCCCGGCAGCTTCAGCAGCGTGTCCACCAACACGGGTGGTGATATTATCGTGAATTACGATAATGGACAGTCGCGCACTATAGCTCGTGTGCCGATCGTCACGTTCAGCAACTCGGACGCGCTGCAGCGCCAGAACGGCGAGGCGTTCACCGCGACGATCGAATCGGGCACGCCGCTCGCAGACGATGCCGGCAGCAACGGCGCCGGCAAGCTGGTCACCAGCTCGGTGGAAAGCTCGAACGTCGACATCGCGAACGAATTCAGCAAATTGATCGTCGCGCAGCGCGCGTATTCGGCGAACACCAAGATGGTGACCACCGCCGACGAGCTGCTGCAGCAGACGATCGACATGAAGCGTTGAGTTCGGGCCCGATCCGATGAGCCTCGACGCCGGCCTGACGATCGCGACCGGGAGCCTGGCGAACATCAACCGCCAGCTCGCGCTGGTGTCGCAGAATGTCGCCAACGCTTCCACGCCGGGCTACGTGCGGGAGACGGCGACGCAGACCACGCTGACCGCCGACGGCATCGGCATGGGCGTGCGGTCCGGGCCGGCGCAGCGCAGTCTCGACACGGTGCTGCAACAAGGTGTCTGGACACAGAACGCAACGGTCGCCGGGCTGCAGACGCGGCAGGCGGCGTTGCAGGTGATCGACGCGGTGCTGGGCACGCCCGGCCAGGGCAGCGACCTGCCGAGCCTGCTCGGCCAGGTGCAGGACGCGTTCACCGCGCTGTCGAGCTCGCCCGGCAGCCAGACGCAGCAGCGCGCGGTGGTCAGCGCCGCCGACGCGCTGGCCACCGGCATCAACGCATTGAGCAGCACCTACGGCACCCAGCGGCAGGCGGCGCAGGACACGATGGTCGCGGACGTGAAATCGCTCAACGCGGCACTCGGCACGATCGGCGCGCTGACCCAGCAGATCATCGACCTCAAGGCGCGCGGCCAGAGCACGGCCGATCTGGAGAACCAGCGCGACACCGCCGTGCACACGGTCTCCGAGCTGGTCGGTGTCAAGACGCTCGAGCAGGAGAACGGCAACATCCTGCTGCTCACGGCTTCCGGCATGGGCTTGCCGACGCGCACCGCGAACCCGTTCTCGGTGGATGCCGCGAGCGTCGGGGCGGGGGCATACTACCCTGGTGGCGGCTTGCCGGGGATCAGGCTTGGCGGCGCCGACGTCACCTTGCAGCTTACCGGCGGCACGCTCGGCGCCCATATCGCGTTGCGCGACACGACCTTGCCGACCTATCAGGCCGAGCTCGACGAGCTCGCGCACACTCTGGCCGGACGGTTCGACGCCCAGGGGTTGCGGCTGTTCAGCGACCCGGCCGGCGCGGTGCCGAGCGGCGGCGGCGTGCCGGTGCAGGCGGGCTACGTCGGCTTCGCCAGCGAGATCACAGTCAATCCCGCCGTGCGCGCCGACCCGTCCTTGGTGCGCGACGGCACGCAGGCGGTCGCGGGCAGTCCCGGCGGCGCCAGCGCGTTCGCGCCCAACCCCCCCGGCGGCCCGGCCGGCTTCGCGACCATGATCACGCGCGTGCTCGACTACGCGTTCGGCACCGAGGCGCAGAGCGGGGTGGCGCAGAGCGGGGTGGCGCAGCCGGCGGTCGCGACAGCAGGGCTCGGGCCGACCGGCACCCTCGCCAGCCCCTACGCCGCGCCGGCCAGCCTCGGCGCGCTCGCAGCCACCCTGGTGGGCGCGCAATCGCAGGACAGCGCCAACGCGACCAGCCGGCTCGGCACGGAGGCGGCGGTGCAGACCACGTTGCAGAGCAAGCTTACCACCGCGAGCGGCGTCAGCATGGATACCGAGATGGCGAGCATGGTGCAGTTGCAGAACGCCTACAGCGCCAACGCGCGGATCATCACCGCGGTGCAGGCGATGTGGAACCAGCTGCTCAACGCGGTGCAGTAAGGCAATCGGCATGAGCGCGACAATCGGCGGCATCGCGAATTACGGCACCTTGGGCCGGCTGATCGACGACAGCGCGAGCACACGCGCCAAGCTGAACACGTTGACCCAGCAGGAGGCCACCGGCCGCATCGGCGACAGCTATGCCGCGTTGGGACAGGGGGCGCGCGTCTCGCTCGACCTGCGCCCGGCGATGGCGCACGCGACGACGTTGCAGGACAACATCGACGCCGCCACCGGGCGGATGCAGGTCACGCAGACCGCGATGACGCAGATCCAGTCGATCGCGTCGACCCTGTTCGCGCAGCTTAACACGCTGAACAGCCTCAGCGCCGAGGGCGTGGACACCACGGCGGCGGCGGCCCGACAGGCGTTGCAGGACGTCGCCGGCATCCTCAACAGCCGGAATGGTGACGTCTACGTCTTCGCCGGCCAGGATACCACCAACCCGCCGGTCCCCGACCCGGACCAGATCCTCGCCAGCGGCTTCTACACCCAGATCAACGCCGCGGTCGCGGGGCTCGGTGCCAGCGCCGGCGCGGTCACCAGCGCGACCTTGGGTGTCGCCGCCTCGAACGCCGCCGGCACCTCGCCGTTCTCCGCCAGCCAGTCGCAGCCCGCCGGCGCGATCCCGACCGCGACGGTGGCGGTCGGCCCGGACCAGCGTCGACCGGTCGGGTTGCTGGCGAGCGCCAACACGCTGGCGACCTCGAGCGGCGGCTCGACCACCGGCTCGTACATGCGCGACGTGATGCGGGCGCTGGCCACGGTGGGCTCGCTCACCAGCGGCCAGATCAGCGCCGGCGGGTTCCAGGACCTGATCCAGGACACGCGCACCAGCCTCGGCGCCGCCATGTCGGCGATGAGCGAGGAAGCAGCGACCTTGGGCGACGCGCAAACGCGGCTCGGGACGACGAAGACGCGGCTCTCGGAGACGTCGATCGCGCTCGCCGGCCAGGTCTCCTCCGTCGAGGACGTCGACATGGCGGCGACCTTGTCGCGGATCACCCTGCTGCAGACGCAGTTGCAAGCGTCCTACCAGCTCATTTCGGGGATGAACAGCCTCTCGCTCGCCCGGTTCCTGAGCGGCGGCTGACCATGTTGTTGGCCTTCACGCTCCATCAACCTTTCCGCCCCAATATGGGGTCAACGCCCGCAAAAATGCGGGACATTCGAAACGCTTGGACGAAATAGGTAAGAAACCATGTCGCTCAATTCGATCAACACCAATACCGGCGCGATGGTCGCGCTGCAGTCGCTCAACAACACCGCCAGCTCGCTCGCGATGACACAGAAGAAGATCTCGACCGGCCTTCGCGTGGCGGACGCCACCGATGACGGCGCGGCCTTCGTCATCGCCCAGCGCGTGCGGTCCGACGTCGGCGCGCTCACCAGCGCCAATGAGCAGCTCGGCAACGTCAAGGGCCTGCTGTCAACCACCGTTACCGGCCTCACCAGCGTATCCGACCAGATGAACAAGATGCGCGACATGCTGGTCAAGCTGGCGGACGGCAACACGCAAGGCGACGCCCGCAAGCAGGACATCGCCAACTACAATACGATGCTCGCCAGCATGAAAAGCGACGTCACTGACTCAACCTACTACGGCCGGACGCTGATCTCCAACATCGGCGCGGCGGCCAGCGGCTTCAGCAGCGTCAACGTCGTTCGCAACGAAATCGGTGCGCAATATCACATCACGACGTTCGACGGCTCGGCCCTGGTCGGATCGCTGGCCATCGCCAGCAACATCACGGCCACCGCCGCCGCCGCGCTGATCACCAGCACCGGCTCGTTCATCGGCAAGTTCAACTCGGTCAGCTCCCAGTTGAACAACTATGGCGCCGCGTCGAACTACGTGGACCACCAGGTCAGCTTCAACAATTCCAAGATCGACTCGCTCAACGCCGGCATGGGTTCGCTGATCGATGCCGACCTGGCCAAGGAATCGGCGAAGCTCCAGGCGTTGCAGATCCGCCAGCAGCTCGGCACCCAGGCGCTCTCCATCGCCAACCAGGCGCCGCAGTCCCTGCTCAGCCTGTTCAAGTAAGAGGTCGTCCAGGAGGTCGTCGGCAGCGGGCGCTTCGGCCCCGCTGCCGCAGCCTGATCGTTCGTGGCCGGACGAGCGCTTCCGGCGCGCCAACCAGGAAGGGGCGCATGTCTAATCTGGTTCTGGAGTTGCGCCAAGGCGAGATGATGATCGTCAACGGCGCGCCGATCCGCTTTCGCACAAAATCGCGCATCGAGCTGACCGCGAAGGCACGTTTCCTATTCGGCAAGCAGATCATGGCACCCGACCAGGCCGACAGCCCGGCAAGGCGCATCTACTTCGCCCTACAGTCGGCTTATATCGGCTCCGACGAGGAACGTCCGCGCGGGCTTGCCGCCGCGCGCGAGCTCATCGAGGCATTCAAGAAGGCGACCACGTCGGCGCTGGCCCGCGAGATCCTTGATCGCGCGCTCGCCTGTGCCGAGCTGGATGATTGCTATCAGGCGCTGAAGCTGGCGCGACGGATCATCCGCCACGAGGACACCGTCCTCGGCAGGGTGGCGCCGGCGGCGCGGCCAACCCCCACCCTCGAAGAGCAGAGAGCGTGATGAACCGACAGACGCTCGCGAACCGGGCCTACCAGGCGTCGACCGCGCATCGCAGCCTGCGCGAGCAGGAGGCGGACGTGTTCCGCCGCGCCAACGGCGCATTGCGCGCGGCGCGCAGCGAGGGACCGATTCCGCGCGTCCGCGCGCTCGCCGACAATCGCCGCCTGTGGATGGCGGTGGTCGACCTGCTGCGCGACCCGGCCAACGCGCTGCCGGAGGAGCTGCGCGCCTCGATGATCTCGGTCGGCATTGCGGTGCAGCGCGAGATGGAGCGTGACGCGCCGGATTTTGAGTTCCTGATCAACGTCAACGACAACATGGCCGCCGGCCTCTCCGGCAATCCCTGATCGGCCGCGACGATGGGCACGACGATCGCTTCCTACCTTCCCCTGCTGTTCAACTCGAATAGCGGCGGGGCGAGCGGCACCGATCTGCTCTCCACCTTGTACGGCTTCGGCTCGTCCGCCGGCGCCGCGTCCGGCCAGAACCCGCTGGTTGCCTTGCAGTCGGCCGAGCGGAACCAGACCAGGGAGATCGCGACGACCGCCGCGGACCCGGCGGTGAAGCGCGACGTCACCGCGTTTCGCAACGCGGTGGCGAATGCCAAGGACGCCGCTTCGCTGCTGAGCAACCCCGCAGTGCTGAAAGTGCTGCTCACCGCCAACGGGCTGGGCGATCAGGCGCAGTATCCGGCGCTCGCCAAGAAGGCGCTGCTGTCGGACACCTCCGATAGCAAGTCGCTGGCCAATCAGCTCACCAACACGAGCTGGAAGAAGACCGCCCAGACCTACAACTTCGCCACCCAGGGCCTGGCCGTGATCCAGAACCCGAAGGTGCTCGACACCATCGCCAACGCGTATGCCGAAGTGACCTGGCGGCAGTCGCTCGACAAGACCACGCCCGGATTGTCGAACGCGCTGGCGTTTCGCGAGCAAGCCTCGACGGTGACATCGGTCGACCAGATCCTCGGCGATCCGATGCTGCGCACCGTGGTGACCACCGCGCTTGCCATTCCGCAGGAGATCGCCTTCCAGACCATCGATGCGCAGGAGAAGGCGATCAGCACGCGGCTCGATCTCGCCAAGCTCAAGGACCCGCACTTCGTCGACACCTTCACGCAGCGCTACCTGCTCGCCGCGGCCGACACCTCCAGCACGTCGAGCAGCGGCACCGATCTCAGCTCGCTGGCTATCCAGGCGCGCGGCCTCGTGGTGTAGCCGCTTCCCGTCAACGTTCGGCTCAAAAGGAGCCTCGCATGGACCCTCACCCCGCTCTCGCCGCCACCGGCCCCGACGTGCTCACCCGTCGAGTCGCAACCCTGGTCGAAGCCGGCCGCACGGGGGCCGCTCGCCCGCTGCTGACGGCGATCCGCAAGCTGGCACCACCCTCGGCCGAGCTCGCCACGCTGTCGGCGCGCCTGGCGATGCGCGAAGGCAACATCGAGGAGGCGCGTCACGAGCTGGATGCCGCCGTCGCGCTGAGCCCGAATGATGCCGCGTCCCGCAAGCTGCGCGCGGAACTGCGGATGCAGACCGACAATCGCGCGGGGGCGGCGATGGACGCGGCGGAGGCGGTGCTGCTCGATCCGGCGGACCCGGCCGCGAAGGCGCTGCTGGGGGTCGCGCTGCTGGAGCTCGGCCGGGCCACGGAGGCTGAATCCTGCCTGGCCGAAGCGGTGCGGCAAGCGCCGAGCAACCCGTTCTTCCACGAGGGCCTGGCGGCCGCACGCGTTGCCTGCGGCGACCCGGACGGGGCGGAGGCCACCCTGCTCGCCGGCACCGAGGCCGCGCCGCGCGTCGTGTCGCTGCGTCAAGCCGCAATCCTGTCGCGGCTGCGCCGAGGGGATTTCGCGGGCGCCAACGCGCTCGCCGAGCAGGCCCGCGTCGCGGGCGTGACCGACGCCTGCATCTTTGGCCTGCAGGGCCACGCGCTCGCTTCGCTCGGCCGGCACGAGGCGGCAGGAGTTGCTTATCACGAGGCGCTGAAGCTCAGCCCCGACGATCCCTATGTGCGTCACCTGGTCACCGCCTCGGGCCTGCTGCCGAGCGCCGAACGCGCGCCGCCCGAGTATTTGCGCGCGGTGTTCGATGACCACGCGCCTCGGTTCGAGGAGCACCTGCTGGCACTCGGCTATCGCATTCCCGGCCTGATCCGCGCCGCGTTGCAACGCCATCTGCCCGGCCTCGAAGCGAGCGACCGCGTAGGACCGGTGCTGGATCTTGGCTGCGGCACCGGTCTGCTGGCGGTGGTCGCGATGGAGCTGCCGCTCGGGCCGTGGGTCGGCATCGACCTCTCGCCGCGCATGCTGGATGTCGCGCGCGAAAAAGGCTTGTACGCCGAGTTGCGCGAGGCCGACGTGCTGGAGGCGCTGACCGGCGAGCAAGCCTGGCCGGTGATCCTGGCGGCCGATGTGTTGTGCTATTTTGGCGCGCTCGACACCCTGTTCACGCGCGTCGCCGCCAGCCTCGCGCCGGGTGGCCTGTTCCTGTTCTCCGTCGAGGAGCGCGCCTTCGAGGCGGCCGCGACGCATGCGGGGGATTGGCTGCTCGGACGCCAGGGCCGCTACGCGCACGAGCGCGGCTACGTGCAACGCGCGGCCCAGGCGGCCGGCCTGTTCGTCGTCGCCGTCGAGCCCGCGACGCTGCGCCACGAGGCCGGGGCGGCGGTGCCCGGACTGCTGGTGGCCCTCTCCCGGCCGTGAGGCTCGCGAGCGGCGCGCAAGTTTCGGTGTCGGGCGAAGCGCGGCTGCGCGCCGCGCTGACGCTGCTCCGGCACGGCAAGGCCGACGCGGCGCATGCGGCGCTGCGCACGCTGGCCGAGGAGCTTTCCGCGTGGGATGAGCCGCGATTGCAGCTCGCGCTCAGCCTGCGTCGCGCCGGCGCGAGCCAGGCCGCCGAGCGCGAATACGCGGCCGTGGTCGAGCTCAATCCGACCCGCACCGAGGCGCTGCTCGGCCTCGCGGCGCTGCTTATGCTGCGCGGGGAGGCGCTCGGCGCGCGATCGTTGCTGCGGCGTTGCTGCGGCCTCGCGCCAGGCCTGGCGGAAGCCTGGGACGCGCTGGGCGTCTCGCTGATGATGACTGAGGATGCCGGGGCTGCGGAGTCCGCCTTCGCCGAGGCGCAACGCCTGGCGCCGGCGATGATCGACTACGCGCTGCATCGGGCGGAGGCGGCGGTCGAATCCGGCTCCGGCCCCGGCGAACTTGCCCGTCTGGAACGCGCCACCGAACAGAACCCGTTCGACATCGCCTCGCTGTGCGCGCGCGGCTTGCTGCTGGACAAATTCGGACGCGGCGGGGAGGCGGCGGACCTGCTGGAAGCCGCGTCGACGCTCGCCCCCGACCGGCTGGAACCGGCGCTGCTGCTCTGGCGCGTGCTCGCCGCGTTGAACCGGCCCGGCGAGGCGGAGCAAGCGCTGCAACGGGTGATCGCGCTCGAGCCCGACAAGCCGCAGCACCGTCACCATCGCGCCGCCCTGCTGATCCGGCTGCAGCGTCATCCCGAGGCTCGTGCCCTGCTGGAGGGGGTGCTTGACGAGCACGGGCGGGAGCCGAACGCGCTCGCCAACCTCGCCTGCTCCGTCGTGACACTCGGCGAGCAGAACCACGCCGCCCGGCTTGCCGAGGAAGCGATCGCCCTGGCACCCGACGCCGTGCTGCCGCGTCGCACGCTGTGCAATGTGCTGCCCTACCACCAGGACGCCACCGGCCGTGCGCTGCTCGCGGCGGCGCGCGCCTGCGCCGATCGCCTGCCGCGCGTGACGGCGCCACGCTGGCAGGTGACGCCGGACCCGGACCGCCGCTTGCGTGTCGGCTTGCTGTCCGGTTCGTTGAAGACGCATCCGGTCGGATGGCTCACGGCGGCCGGGCTGGAGGCGCTGGACCCGGCCGGCTTCGAGATCGTCTGCCTGTCGCAGACCAGTTTCGACGATCCCTTCGCGCGCCGCTTCCGCAGCCTCGCCAGTGCCTGGCACATGGTAAATGGGTTGGACGACGCAGCGGTCGCGGCCCTCGCGCGCGCGCAGTCGATCGACGTGCTGCTCGACCTCGGCGGCTACGGCGAAGGCGGCCGGATGACGGTGTGCGCCTACCGCGCGGCACCGGTGCAGGTGAAGTGGGTCGGCATGCAGAACCACAGCAGCGGCCTGCCCGAGATGGACTGGATGCTCACTGACCGCTGGGAGACGCCGCCCGGGTTCGATGAGCTCTACAGCGAGCGGCTGTTGCGCCTGCCCGATGGTTACGTCTGCTACAGCCCACCGCCGCACGCCCCCGATGTCGTGACCTTGCCGGCATTGGCGAACGGCTTCGTCACCTTCGGCTGCTTCAACAACCTTGCCAAGATCACGCCGCGTGTCATTGCGCGTTGGGGCGAGATTCTGCGCGCCCTGCCGACCTCGCGGCTGCTGCTCAAGACCCACCAGTTCGCCGATCCCGCAACCCGCGCGCGGGTCCACGCCGCTTTCGCTGAACACGACATCGCGCCGTCCCGTGTCGAGCTGCAACGCGCCGCGCCGCATCGGCAGTTCCTCGCCGAATACAACAATGTCGATCTGGTGCTCGACCCGTTCCCGTATTCCGGCGGCCTGACCACCTGCGAGGCGCTGTGGATGGGCGTGCCGACCGTGACCATGCCGGGTGAGACGTTTGCGTCGCGCCACAGCACCAGCCACATGTGCAATGTCGGGCTCGACGACTGGGTGGCGACGGACCTCGACCACTACATCGCCCTCGCGCTGAGCAAGGCCACGGCGCTGCCGGCACTTGCCGCACTGCGCGCCGGACTGCGCCAGCGCACCAAGCTGAGCCCGCTATGCGACGCCCCGCGTTTCGGTCGCGGTCTCGCGGCGGCGCTACGCCACGCCTGGCGCGAATGGTGCCTGCCGGGGGTGCGGCACATGAGTGCCACGCCGCAAAGCGGCGGCTTGCGATGACCAGCTCGGTGTCACTGAGTCTCGTATGATCACACTCGCTGCTCCGGCCGAAGCAGGCAGCAAACGGAGCCATTGCGAGGCAGCGTCGTCATGCCACAGCCCTCTCAAGGACCACGAGGGCATCCACGAACACCTCGTAGCTCTGGGTCTTCGGCCGGTCCCCGTCGGCGGGGTAGACGTTAGGTCTGGAGCTGCGCCCCTGAAGGCCACGCGGCGGGATCATGATGCGAATAAACCCGCGAGGTTGGTCCGCCGCCTCTGCGGTGCCGTGGGTGAGTTCCCACCGCCAGACGGTCGCTCCTTCGTGGCCGGCGGTGACAACGGCGGCTGCATCGCCGTGCCAAGCCTGGCCAGGAGCGCGCACACGATCGTCGTGCGCGATGCGGCGGGCAGCTTTGCTTTGCCGCCGCCCATGTAGATGGCTTCGATCAGCGTCCGTGTCGGTTGCATCGCGCTTGCCTCTGGGGGCCGGGCAGAGTGTGGCAGCGAGCGAGGCGCGGACAAGCTGCATGTCAACAAAGCCGATGGTCACCGTCGCCGTGCCGGAAACCGCTTGCCCTTTACGGTCGGGTGTAGCCGAGGCGCGACCAGGGCAAGAGTGGGTCCAAGGCCGCAGCCTCGGAGAGCACCGCGTCGAGCGCGGCCAGCACCGCGCTCTCCTGTCGCTTGAGGTCGTAGCGCTCGGCGATCCAGGGCCGATACAGCCCAGGCGTGGCGGCGCGGATCAGCGCAACCGCTTCATCGACGCTGGCGAACAGGCATTCGGCCGGCCAGAGCAGGTCGGCACCGGGGAAATCGTGCACTACGGGAAAGGCGCCGACTGCCATCGCCTCGCCGATGTTCATCCCAAAACTCTCGTACATCGTGGTCGAGAGCAGCACGCCCTTGTCCTCATACCAGGCCGGCATGTCGGTCACCACGCCGTCGAAACGTATCGTCTTACCGAGGCCGAGTGCCGGGATCATTCGCTCGAGATAGCGCTTCGTCCTGAGATCGGTCACCGCCCCGGCGACGTGCACCGTGGCCTCGGGTGCCAGCTGACGCAGCCGGTGCGCGATCTGCAACATCAGCATCGGGTTCTTCTTTGGCTCGATATGGCCGACCCAGGCGATCCGGTCGCGGTCCGGCCGCCCCGGCACGAAACGCGCGAGGTCGATGCCGTTCGAGATCATTACGGTTGGCACCGCAGCCACCCCCGGGAAGCGCCGACGCAGCACGTCGGTGATGTCCGCGCCCACGGTCACGAGCCGGCTCACCTGCGACCAGTCGAGTTGCCCCGGGAAGTCGGTCTGCAACGCCTCGATGGAATGCAGTCGTATCACGCAGGGCCGGCCGCGCAGCGCGCCCGAGCGGGTTGCCCATACGGCGTGGTCCCAGCACCATTCGAACCACACGAGATCGGCCCAATCGATCGCTTCGGCGAGCGCCGGGGACGCTGGCGGCAACGAGACGAAGCGGACCTCGAACTCGCGCTGCAAGCCAGCGAGCAGCGGCCGAACGAAGCTGTCGGCCTGCCCCTTCACGCGGTCGGCGAGCAGTAGCCTCGGCCGGCGCGATGGCGCGGGCCCGGTCAAGGCTGCTTCGCGGACGCGGTCTGCTGAACCGTGACGGGCGCCGCGCTCGTGTTGCTCCCGGTCCGTTCCGAGTCGCGGTAGGCCTGGAGCTGTCGCTGGGTCGGGATCGACTCGGTCACCATGCCGCTGTCGTTGCGGAACTCGATGACCACGAGGCCGAGCTGCGAATCGAGCCGCAAGCTCGGGTTGGGCAGGGATGGCTTGCCGCTCCCTGCCTCCGCCGCACCGCCAACCGACGCTTCGCCAGCGCGGGCGGGGGCCGGGGGAGCCGCGGCGGCGCTCCCACCGACGGTGGTGGTGGTGGTCGTGGGCACAAACGACGCTGGGGACGAGACCGCAAGATCGCCGGGCATGAGCTCGCTCTGCAGGGGCGCGGTCGCCGCGCGACCACCGAGCGAATGTGATGCAGGAAGCTTAAGAAACTCTCAACCGGTCAGCCGGCGCGCCAGTTGAACCGCGTGGCGAGCCACCGCCGCAGCTCGAGCAGAGCCGGCGCCTCGGCGGCAACCTCGGTGGTGCTGGCGGTGGCCTCGGCCCCGGCGAGCGGCCGTACCGAGGCGGCCGCCGCCACGACCTGCAGCTCCGGCGCCGAGGCGGCCCGCGTGCCCGCGCGGCGCCACAGCGCCACCATCGCGGCCGGGGTAAGCCGCGGCAGCACCAGGCCGAAATCCAGCCGCGCCCCCGCCGCCGCCGCCGTCCAGGCATCGTATAGCAGTCCGGCTGGTCGCGATCCGCGCAGCGCGGCGTAGAGCTCGGGCACATTCGGCACATCGGGAAACAGCGGATCGCGTTCGAGGCTGCCAGCCTCGCCAACGGCACCAAGCGCGAACAGCGGTTGCGCGCCGGCGACACGCAATTCCGCGAGTCGCTCGGGAACCTGCCGGCCGTGCAGGAACACGAGATCGACCTCACGCCGGAGAAACGCGTCGCGCGCCGCCGTAGCATCGGTCAGTCCGAAAGCGGGGATCGGCGTGGCCCCCAGCAGCTCGATTCCCAGCAGCGCCGCCATGTCCGGCCCGGCCGGGCTCGCCGCCGCGATGCGAACCCCGCTACCTCGGGCCAGCGCATTGCTCCCCACCCGGCCGGCGACGATGCCCGGGGTCACGCCGGCCATCACCGGCACCCAATGCGCGGCGTCGAACTGGGCGCGTGGATCCCCTGTCAGCCAGGCGAGCGCCGCCGCCCCCGGCACCAGCAGCAAGGTGCTGCCGTCGGGTGCGGCGCGGGCGTCGAA
Organism: Acetobacteraceae bacterium; assembly: GCA_965218045.1. Lineage (GTDB taxonomy): Bacteria > Pseudomonadota > Alphaproteobacteria > Acetobacterales > Acetobacteraceae > CAVRCA01. Next base: position 319,568 of record CBDCJX010000009.1, read on the forward strand.
CTGGTTGGCCCCGGTCACGCCGTCGACCCCGCCGGTGCTCGACACGTGAGCCGCGCCGAGCGACATGGACCGCGCCAGCACTGGCGCCAACATCCGGCCCCAACGCTCGAGCTCGCCGCCATCCGGGCCGGCGACCATGATCGACGCGCCCTCCCGCGGCGGCGGCGCGGTGACGGCCAGCGTGGTACCGGCGAGCGGGGTGTTGGCGCGGCGCGGCGCGGCGCGGGCAAGCCCGGAATGGCCCGCGAGGGCGATGCCGACCGCCAGTTGCAACACACGGCGTCGGCCGGGGGGCACAGCCTGCATCGTTCGCCTCCTACCTGGACCTAACCGCACGTGAAACCCGCGTTAATCGTCGCCATTCAACCGTCGCCGGTCAATCACCCTGGGTCAATCGTCGTACGAGACGAGAACCTCGCAAGGCACGTCCAGTCGCGCCCGGCCGTGCAGAAAGCCGAGCTCGATCAAGGCCGCGGCGGCGGGGACCACCGCGCCGGCCTTGCGCAACAGGGCAATGCCCGCCGCCATCGTGCCGCCGGTGGCCAGCAGGTCATCGACGATCACCACGCGCTGGCTGGGCTGCACCGCGTCGGCCTGCAGCTCGACCCGGTCGGTGCCGTATTCGAGCGCGTAGTCGAGGCCGATGGTGGCACCCGGCAGCTTGCCCGGCTTGCGCAGCATGACGAAGCCGCAGCCGAGCTTGAGCGCGAGAGGGGCGGCGATCAGGAAGCCTCGGCTCTCGACCCCGGCCAGGATGTCCGGATGGTAGCCGCGCACCGCGCGCGCCATGCGGCCCATAGCTACCTGCCAGGCGTCGGCATCCCGCAGCAACGTGGAGATGTCGTAGAACAGGATGCCGGGCTTGGGGAAATCGGCGATGCTTCTAATGTGCGCCTTGAGATCCATGCCCGACTCCGAATGCTGACGTGGAAGGGCGATGTACGCGCCGCGCGCGCCGGCGGCAAATCGTGATGCTTTGGTCGCTATGAAGCGATGCACCCGCTGATACATGGCTGGTAGGCCGCTCGGGCGCGATGCCGAGGCGATCTGCGAGGCGATGCAGCGGCCGTCGCTGGGCTTTGTGCCGACAAGAGCGTCGAGCAGCAGGCGGCGCGCGGCCTCGAGACCGCACGCGACATGCTGGTGCGGCAACGCACGCAGCTGATGAACGCGACCCGCGGCTTGCTCGGCGAGCTCGGCATCGTGGCGGCGCAGGGAACGCGCGGTTTCGCCGTGCTGTGCGGCAAGCTCGAGAGCGCCGATACGGCGATCCCGCCCGTGCTGTTGCCGGCGTTGCGCAGCCTGGTGGAGCATGGCAGGCGGCTGGGGAAGCGGCCGAGGCGCTGGAGGCGCAACTCGTGGCGCGCGCCAAGGCGGAGCCCACCACACGCCGGCTGATGCGGGTTCCGGGCACCGGCCAGCCGAGTGCGCACGCCATCGTCGCGGCGGTCGGTGATGGAGGGCAGTTCGCCTCGGCGCGCGACTTGGCCGCTTGGGCGGGGCTCACGCCGCGCGAGCACCATAGCGCCAACAAGAGACGCGCGGGCCACGTCAGCCAGCAGGGCGATCAGGGCCTGCGCCGGCTGCTCACCCTTGGGGCCAGCGCGGTGATGCGCCAGGTGAGGGCCAAGCCGCAGCGCGGCACCACCTCATCTAGTGCAGATCTTCGAGGTCGGCACCGCCTCGATCCCGACCAGCCGCCGGCGACCTTGCCGGACCTGCGCGAGGCGACGCGGGCGATGAAGGCCCGCGCGGCGGCCGAGGTGGTGATGACCACCGCCTGGCCGTGCTGGATCCAGCTCGAGCAGTTCAGCGCGCTGCACCACATCCCGTTCGCCACGCGCGCCATCGGCTTCGACGGGCTCGACACCGAGCTGGTGATCAACAGCCCCAAGCACGTCAAGCACGTGCAGTTCCTGCTCGACATGGCCAAGGAGGGCACGTTCCGCTACGTCGGGCGCGGCGCGGCGGCCGACCCGTTGCTGGTCTCCGGCCAGTCGGCAATCTCGTTCAACTCGTCCGGCCTGCGCGGCGATTTGGTGAAGAGCGCCAAGTTCGACTGGGCCGCCGCGATGCTGCCGTACGACCCGGCGCTGATCCACACGCCGCTCAACTCCATCGTCGGCGGGGCGAGCCTGTGGCCGGTGACCGCCCCCGAACGCAGCCCGGCCGAATACGAGGCGGTCGCCGCCTTCCTGGCGTTCCTGTTGAAACCGGAGCATGCCGCCGCCTGGCATCAGCACACCGGCTACGTGCCGGGGACCACGACGGGATACGCGCTGTCCAAGCAGCAGGGTTTCTACGCCAAGAACCCAGGTGCGGAGCTGCCGATCGAGCAGCACGCCGACCCCAACTCCAAGGGGTCGCGGCTCGGGCGGCTGCCGGGTATTGCGCGAGTTCCAGCGAACCGCCCGGATCTGATCGAGCGGCTCGGGGCGGTACGGGCTGGAGCCTCTCGCGGTGGAGCACATAGCTGACGGCGTTCTCCTGGCGCCTCTGACCACCGCCTTCGCGCCAACCGGCCGCAAGACTTCTTCGGCTGTCTCGCCATCGAGGGCAGGCTGAAGCCGATCGAAGGGATTAAGGCAGGGATCGCCATGGAAGCCAGGCGCTGGCATGCGTGATGACCGAGTGCGAAGGATTCCTGACATTCGATAAGCGGCTGGTGCGTCCGGCAACCCGCCTGAGCGGCCTCTCGATCACAGCAAATGACGGTGACCACTGGGCTCACTCCAGTCGCCGTGAGCGATGGCGAACGGCAGCTGGTATCACGTTGGATAAGGCGGGACGATTAGGTGAGGGCACGCTTCGGCGCGAAGCGTTCACACCGGCTCGAAAAGTCCGCCCGACGGGCCGCGGACGAGCCCGGCCGGCTTGTCGGCCGGGCGGGGCCGCGGGACGGCGGGAGCGGCCCCTCGCCGGCGTCGTCCCGGCGGAACTTCGGTCGGACGCTTCGGCGCCGACACCGAGAGCGTGTGCAGCAGCCCGATGCACAGCTTTTCGGTTGCCCGCGCACTCCGAACGCGGATTGTCGCAGCGATAGCGGCAAGTGATGCGCGTCGTGTCGGTCGCGTGGATGGCCTCCCACCGCGCCCCTTGCCACGCCGGGAGGGGGCTGGCCAAGTGAGGCGGATGGCCCCGCCGCTGCTGCACCTGCAGAATATCGACCTCACCCTTGGCACCCAGAGCCTGCTGGCAGGCGCCGAGCTCGCCGTCGGCGCGGGCGATCGCGTCTGCCTGGTCGGCCGCAACGGCTCGGGAAAGTCCACCCTGCTGAAGATCGCCGCCGGCCTGGCCCAGCCCGACGCGGGCAGCCGCTTCATGCAGCCGGGGGCGACCATCCGCTATCTGTCGCAAGAGCCGGACCTCGGCGGCTTTGCCACCGCCCTCGCCTATGTCGAGGCCGGGCTTGCCCCCGGCGACGACCCGCACCGGGCGCGCACCCTGCTGGAACAGCTCGGGCTGACCGGGGAGGAAAACCCGATCCGGCTGTCCGGCGGCGAGGCGCGGCGGGCAGCGCTGGCCCGCGCGCTCGCGCCGAGGCCCGACATCCTGCTGCTCGACGAGCCGACCAACCATCTCGACCTGCCCGCGATCGCCTGGCTCGAGGAAGAGCTCGCCGCGCTGCGCTCCGGCCTGGTGCTGGTCAGCCACGATCGGCGCATGCTGGAGGCGCTGTCCCGCGTCGTTGTCTGGCTCGATCGCGGCCGCACCCGCCGACTTGAACGTGGCTTCGCGGCGTTCGAGGGCTGGCGCGACGAGGTGATCGAGCAGGAGGCGCGCGAGCGGCATAAGCTCGGCCGCAAGATCGCCGCCGAGGAGGACTGGCTGCGCTACGGCGTCACCGCCCGCCGCACGCGCAACCAGAAGCGGCTGGCCGATCTGCACGCATTGCGGAGCGTCCGGCGCGAGCAGGTGGCGGCGCCGACCACGGTGCGGATGCAGGCAGCCGGGGCCGAGCTCTCCGGCAAGCTCGTCATCGTCGCCGAGCACGCCAGCAAGGCGTGGGACGGACGCCCGATCGTGCGTGATCTGTCCACCCGCATCCAGCGCGGCGATCGCGTGGGCATCGTCGGCCCGAACGGCGCCGGCAAGACCACCTTGCTCAACCTGCTGACCGGCGCGCTGGCGCCCGATTCGGGCGAGGTCCGGCTCGGCGCCAACCTGGCCGCGGTCACGCTCGACCAGCGGCGCGAAAGCCTCGATCCCCTGGCGACCCTGGCCGACACGCTCACCGGGGGCGGCGGCGACAAGGTGGTGGTCGGCGGCCAGTCCCGCCACGTCGTCGGCTACATGAAGGACTTCTTGTACGCGCCCGAGCAGGCGGGCACCCCGGTCGGCGTGCTGTCGGGCGGCGAGCGCGGCCGACTGATGCTGGCGCGCGCCCTGGCCAAGCCCGCCAACCTGCTCGTGCTCGACGAGCCGACCAACGATCTCGACCTCGAAACGCTCGACCTGCTGCAGGAACTGCTCGCCGATTACCAGGGTACGGTGCTGCTGGTCAGCCACGACCGCGACTTTCTCGACCGGGTGGTCACCTCGGTGATTGCCACCGAGGTGGACGGGCGCTGGGTCGAATACGCCGGCGGCTACAGCGACATGCTGGCGCAACGCGGCGAGACGCCGAAGAGCTCGGAGCCGGCGCGGCGGCGCGAGTCCAGCACCCCGCCACGACCGCCTGCGGCAAGACCAGCGCGGGCGCGGCTTTCGTTCAGAGAAAAACACGCGCTCGAAACCTTGCCGGGCGTCATCGCCGGACTGACCACCGAGATCGAGCGGCTACGCGCCGCCTTGTCCGACCCGGACCTCTATGCTCGCAACCAGTCCCGCTTCGCCGCGCAGTCGGATCGGCTCGGCGCCGCCGAACAGGCGCTCGCGGAGGCGGAGAACCAATGGCTGGAACTCGAATTGCTGCGCGAGGAACTGGAAGGCTGACCACCTGCGACGCGTCATGGCGAGGACCGCAAGCGTTGCGCAGCAGCACGCGGCAATCCATCGACGGCGCCGGTCCGCAACATGATACGCTTGCGGAGCACGACATGAAGAAGCAATCAGGCTCCACCATACTCGGACGCTGGCGGATCACCGAAATCGTAGGCTGGGACACCGACTACGTTGATATGCTCGGGCCAGGACACATCCAGTTCGACCGCGATGGCGGCCACATCAAGTTCGGCGCGGTCCAAATCGGCCTCGATTGCTGGTACAGCACGGACGGCGCCCACTTCACGTTCCTGGGCCACGACGAGATGACCGAGGTGTCAGGGGACGGGGATGCCGACATCGAGCCCGACGGCAGCCTCACCGGTGAAATCCGGTTTCACCATGGAGACGAGATGCCGTTCCTCGCACGACGGTGGTGAGTTGCCGCCACTGCTAGCCAGCTACTGCAGCTCGGCGAAATCCTCCTCGCGGAACTCGGCGTCCGCGCGGGAGCCAGCTTCGGCGCGTTGCTCCTCGGCCTGACGCAGTTCGACGCGGCGGATTTTTCCAGAGATGGTTTTCGGCAGCTCGGCGAACTCGATGCGGCGAACCCGCTTGAACGGGGCCAGCCGCTCGCGGCAGTGGCGCAAGATCGCTAGCGCCGTTTCGCGGTTGGCGTAGAACCCCTGCGCCAGCACGACATAGGCTTTCGGCACCGCGAGCCGGATCGGGTCCGGCGCTGGCACGATCGCGGCCTCGGCCACGGCTTCGTGCTCGATCAGCACGCTCTCCAGCTCGAACGGGCTGATCCGATAGTCGGAGGCTTTGAACACGTCATCCGCCCGGCCGACATAGGTGAGGTAGCCCTCGGCATCGCGCGAAGCGACGTCGCCAGTGTGATAGAACGCGCCGCTCAGCGTCTCGATGCTGCCGGCCTCGGTCTGGTAGCCGCGCATCAAGGCCGCCGGCGGATCATCGAGCGGGATGCTGATCTGCCCCTCCGCCGCCTCGTGGTCCTCGGGATCGAGCAGGGTGATGCGGTAGCCCGGCATCGGCCGCCCCATCGAACCAGGCTTGATCGGCTGGCCCGGCGGGTTGCCGACCTGCAACGTCGTTTCGGTCTGGCCGTAGCCGTCGCGCAGGCTCAAGCCCCAGGCGGCGCGCACCTGGTCGAACACCTCCGGGTTCAACGGCTCGCCGGCGGAAAGCCCCTCGCGCAAGCTGGTCTTCCAGGCCCGCATGTCCTCCTGGATCACCATGCGCCACACCGTCGGCGGCGCGCACAGGGTGGTGACGCCATGCTCGGCAACCGCGTCGAGCAACGCTCGCGCGTTGAATCGCGGCTGGTTGAGCACGAACACCGTCGCGCCGGCGAGCCACGGGGTGAACACCGAGCTCCACGCATGCTTGGCCCAGCCCGGCGAGGAGATGTTGAGGTGCACGTCGCCCGGTCGCAAACCGAGCCAGTACATCGTCGAAAGATGCCCGGAGGCGTAGCTGCCGTGGCTGTGCAGCACCAGCTTGGGTTTCGCCGTCGTGCCCGAGGTGAAATAGAGCAGCAGCGGATCGTCGGCCCTTGTCTCGCCGTCCGGGGTGAACTCCGCGCTCGCTCGCAGCAACTCGTCGTAGCGATGCCAACCCGCCGGGGCGTCGCCGGTGGCGATACGTGTCACCGTCTCGGCGAGGCCGGTGATCTTCGGTGCGTCCGCCGCCGAGGTGACGAGGTGCCGCACCCGCCCACGCGCGACGCGATCCTCGAGATCGACGGGCATCAGCAGAGTGGTCGCCGGGATCACCACAGCGCCGAGCTTCATCGCCGCCAGCATCGTCTCCCACAGCGGCACGACGTTGCCGAGCATCAGCAGCACGCGGTCGCCGCGCCGCACGCCGAGGCCGCGCAGGCCGTTGGCAAGCCGGTTCGAACGCTCCCCTAGCTCGGCGAAGCTGAGCGTCGCGGCACCGTCGCCGACGATCCGCAACGCGGCTTGCCGGCCCCTCTCGCCGCGCGCCAGCTCGGGCTCGAACCAGTCGAGCGCCCAGTTGAACCGGTCCAGCTCCGGCCAGCGGAAATCGCGATAGGCGGTGGCGTAATCCTCGCGGTGATCAAGCAGAAAGTCGCGCGCAGCGCGCAGATTGGCGGTGGACATGGTTAGTCCTCGACCAGATCGGCGCGATTCTGGGCACCGAGCCAGGGATAGATTGACGAGAAATCCTTTCCGCTCTGGCCGGCATCGGCGAGCCTGGCGTAGAGCTTGGCCACGTGCGCGCCGAGCGGCGTCGGCGCCCCGGTCGCGGCGGCAGCCTCCTGCGACAGCCGCACGTCCTTCAGCATCAGCGCGGTGGCGAATCCGGCCGCGTAGTCGCGGTTGGAGGGCGCACTCGGCACCAAGCCGGGCGACGGGCAATAGTTGGTCATCGCCCAGCTCTGACCCGACGAGGTCGAGGCGATCTCGAACAGTTTGGCGTGGTCGAGGCCGAGCCTGGTCGCGAGCACCAGCCCCTCGGACAGCCCGATCATGTTGATCGCCAGCATCATGTTGTTGCAGATCTTCGCCGCCTGCCCGGCCCCCGATGGTCCGGCGTGGACGATCGTCTTGCCCATCGCCCGCAGGATCGCCTCGCCGCGCACGAACCCCGCTTCCGGCCCACCGACCATGAAGGTGAGCGTGCCACCCTGCGCGCCGCCGACGCCGCCGGAGACTGGCGCGTCGAGCATGTCGAGCCCCGCGCCACACGACTCCTCGGCCACATCGCGTGCGGTCTCGACATCGATCGTCGAGCAGTCGATCAGCAGCGGCTTGACGCCCTCGCGCTCCTTGGCGACGTCGATTAGGCCGCCCTGCCCGCTCCACACCGCGCGCACCTGTTGGCCGGCCGGCAGCATGGTGACAATGAACTCCGCACCCTGCACCGCCTCGCCAGCGCTCGCCGCGCGCTTGCCGCCGGCCGCCTCCAGCGCCTCAAGGCCCGCAACACTCAGATCATATCCGGTGACCGTGTGGCCGGCTTTCACCAGGTTCGCGGCCATCGGCCCGCCCATGTTGCCGAGGCCGACAAATGCGATCGCGCTCATCTCACAGCACCTCCCTTGGTCAGCGGGATGACACATGATTACCCGAGCCGGCACAAGCGAGGTCGGCCGCTTCCCCCGATGTCGTTCCGGTCCTACGCTCTGGCTCCCCAGATCGCTTGGAGGCGTTCATGCCGTTTCCCCTGCCCGAGGCCGACCCGCAATCGCTCGGCTTTGCTCCCGGCCCGCTCGCCAATCTGGACCGGCTGATTAACCGGCACATCGAGGAAGGCCGCTATCCCGGCGCGCAGATCGCGCTGGCGAGGCACGGCACGCTGGCGCTGTTCCGCAGCTACGGCCAGGCGAGCACCGAGCCGCGCCGCGCTACCGACGACAACATGCTGTTCCTGCTGTTCTCCAACACCAAGGTCATCGCCACCGCCGCGCTGTGGAGCCTGATGGAGGAGGGCCTGGTTTCGATCAACGACAAGGTCTCCGACCACCTTCCCGACTTCGCCGCGCGCGGCAAGGGCGACATCACCTTGTTCCAGGTCGCGACCCACACCGCCGGTTTTCCCGCCGGCAATTGCAGCCGCGAGTCGTGGTCGGACCACGCGCTGATGCGCCGCGAGGTGTGCGACTTCTCGCTCGAATGGACGCCGGGAACCAGGCTGCAATACCACGGCCGCAGCGCCCATCTGACCATCGCGATGGTGGTCGAGGCGGTCACCGGCCGCGACTTCCGCGACGTGATCCGCGAACGGGTGATCGCGCCGCTCGGGCTGGAGGACGAGATATTTGTCGGCGTGCCGCGCGCGGTGCAATCACGCTGCGCCGACGTCTACGCGCCGGAGGGCGACCTGCGCGACAACAGCCCGGAGTTCCGCGAAGCCGGCTTGCCGCATGGCGGCGGTTTCGCGACCGCGCGCGGCATGGCGGCGTTCTATCAGATGCTCGCCAACAAGGGGACCTTGAACGGGGTGCGCGTGTTCTCACCGCGCCTGGTGGAGTTCGTCACCCGCAACCACACCGGCGACATGCCGGATTTGTACATGACCGGCATCCCGATGAACCGCGGCATCGGCCCGCACGTACGCGGCTTCGGCCCGCGTATCCGCGGTCTCGGCAGCCTGGCGCATCCCGCCACCTTCGGCCACGGCGGCGTCGGCAGCTCGTATTGCTGGGCCGATCCGGCGAGCGGGGTGTCGTTCGCCTACATCACCAACTACGTCATCCCGGATCCGTGGCACTCCGCGCGAATGGATCGGGTAAGCAATATCGTTCATGCGGCGATTGATTAGGTGATCGGCGGTTTCGGCCTTCACAGATCGAGACCGTCCTTGCGCAGCTCGTGCATGAAGCCCGTGCGTTCGCGATGGGCGCCGGCAGGGAATGGCATGGCAGAAATGACCGCGCCCATTTCGAAGAGAATATCGGTGCTGACGGCGGCAAGGCGGGCGCTCTCGTCTGAGAACGTGCCTGCGTCTCTGAGAAACACGGCAATGTCGTAATCGGAAGCCGGCTTCGCATCGCCGCACGCTCGGGAGCCAAACAACACGACGCGCTCGACGCGCTCGCATAGATTTCAGCTACGGCGACACGAAAGCGGGTCAACACAGGATCGGTCGGCGAAGTTTCCATCATAATATCTCGATCATGGCGCAGAAAAAATCCCGGATCAGCCGCGAGTCCTCCGCCTGAACCTTGTCGACCTCATGTCACCAGCCTAGCACTCGGCGGTCAGACCTGTCCCGCTTGCCGTATCGCCCGCCACACCGGCATGTCCGTCGGCTAATCCATGGCCGGCGCGGCACACCCGTTCGACTAGCGGGCCGCCGCTTTGTCCATCGCCGCCAAGATCACGACAAACCGCTGCTCCAGTTCGGCGCGCCACTCCGGCCCAGCATGGGTGAACACATAGAGTTTGTCCTCGCGGATCGCGGCAAGGACTTGCGCGGCGACGTCGGACGGGTCGAGCCCGGACTGCGCCATTTCGGCGAGCCGAGCAGCCAGCCGGCCCGCCTGGCTTGCCGGCTCCGGTGTCCGCGTCGGGCCGTAGCGCTGCGGCCGATTGCGCCCGCTTTCGCTGATGCGGGTGCGGACGAAACCGGGGCAGAGCACGGTTACCCCGATGCCAAGCGGCTTGAGCTGCGTCGCCAGCCCTTCCGACATGTTGACCACCGCGAATTTGCTCGCGGAGTACGGACTGAAGCCAAGGCCGCTATTCATGCCAGCCATGGACGCAGTGTTGACGATGTGGCCGCCCTCGCCATGGGCGCGGATGTGCGGCAGGAAGGCATGGATGCCGTGCAAAACCCCCATGAGGTTGACATCGAGCACCCAGCGCCAGTTGTCGAGCGAGATGTCGTCGACGCCGCTGCCACCGCCGACGCCAGCATTGTTGCAAACCACGTGAACGTGTCCAAATGCAGCGAACGACGCTTCGGCCGCACGCGCGACGCTGGCCGGATCGGCAACGTCGCAGACAACGCCGCGCACATATGGGGCGAACCCGTGCAGGCGCTCGATCGCGGCAGGCAGCGCGTCCGTCTCGATGTCGGCGAGCATTACCTTCATGCCCGCTTCCGCGAACGCCTGGCCGAGCGCGAGGCCGATGCCGCTCACGCCGCCTGTCACGAAGGCAGTCTTGCCGGCCAGTTCCTGCATGACCCTCCCCCCTTCAACTCGGTCGCGCGCCGCCGATCGCCCGCCACACCCGCTCCGGGGTCGCCGGCATGTCGATGTGCCGCACCCCGAGCGGGCGTAGTGCGTCCAGGATGGCGGCGATCACCGCCGGCGGCGCGGCGATCGCACCGGCCTGGCCTGCGCCTTTCACCCCGAGCGGATTGGCGTCGGTCGGCACGCCGTTGAGGTGGATGTCGAGATCGGGCAGGTCGTCGGCGCGGGGCAGCGCGTAGTCCATGAACGAGCCGCTGAGCAACTGCCCGCTCGCCGCGTCGTACGCCGTGCGCTCCAGCATCGCCTGGCCGATCCCCTGCGCCACACCACCCTGCACCTGCCCCACCGTCAGCATCGGGTTCACCACGAAACCGAAATCATCGACGCCGGTGTAGCGCAGCAGCGCCACATGCCCGGTCTCCGGGTCCACCTCCACCTCGGCGACGTGGCAGCCGTTCGGAAAGGTGATCCGGTCGAGCAGGTTCCATTCGTAACTATCAAGCCCGCCCTCGCGGGCGACATCGAGCAGCGCCGCCGACCGATCGCCAGCGACGAAGCGGCCCGCCTCGAACACCACCTCCTCGCTACGCGCTTGCAGCAGCCGTGCCGCAACCCTGCGGCCACGCGCGATCACGGTGTCGATGGCGCGCACCAGCGCGGCACCGCCCATGTGCAGCGAGCGCGCGCCGCCGTGCCCGTTGCCGTTGCGGATCAGCGCGGTGTCCGCTTGGCGGTAGACGAACGCCTCCTCCGGCAGCCCGAGCCGCGCGGCGGCAACCTGGGAAAAACTCGTCTCATGCCCCTGCCCGTTCGACTGCGTGCCCAGCAGCAATGCGACCCGTCCGTCCGCCTCGAAGCGAATCTCCGCCCCCTCGTTCGGCGCGCCGCGCGCGGTCTCAAGAAAGCAGGTCAGGGCAAAGCCGCGCAGCCGGCCGCGCCGCTCCGACGAGGTGCGGCGCGCGGCGAAGCCCGGCTGATCCGCCGCCACCAGCGCGCGATCGATGTTGCCCGCGAACACACCACCATCGATCGTCGTGCCGATCGCCGTCTGGTGCGGGAACGCGGCGACGAGGTTACGCCGGCGCAAGGTCACCGCGTCGATGCCGAGCACCGGGGCGGCGGCCTCGATAAGCCGCTCCATCAGGTAGTTCACCTCGGGCTTGCCGGCGCCGCGATAGGCGTCGAGCGGCACCGTGTTGGTGAAGGCGCCGCGCACGCCCATGAAGACGGCGGGGATCGCGTAGCCGCAGCCGAGCGCGTTCGCGGGCGCGTTGGTCGAACTGCCGGGGCCGCCGGTCGCCATCGCCGCGCCGAGATTGGCGATCGTCTCCACCGCAAGCGCGAGGAACCGCCCCTCCGCGTCTAGAGCCAGCCGCGCTTGCGTCCGGTTGTCGCGTCCATGCGCGGTCGAGAGAAGATCCTCGCCGTGCTCGCTCGCCCACTTCACCGGCCGCCCGAGCTGTCGCGCCGCCCACAGCGCCATGATGTATTCGGGATACAGACCGTTCTTGACGCCGAACCCACCGCCAACATCCGGGCACATCACCCGCACCATCTCGCGCGGTACGCAAAAGACCGTGTCGGCAAGGGCATTGCGGATGCCGTGCACGCCCTGGCCGCTGAGCAGCAAGGTGAACGCCTCGTCCGCGTACTCGGCGATCGCCGCGCGGTGCTCGATCGGCGCGACAATGATGCGATTGTTGACGAGGTCCAGCGCGACGACATGCGCCGCTCTCGCCAACGCCGCGTCGGTCGCCGCCTTGTCGCCCTTCTCGAACCGGTAGGCGAGATTGCCGGGCACTTCGTCCCACAGCAACGGCGCGCCCGCCGCCAGCGCCTCGGCGGCCTCGGTGACGGCGGGAAGCGGGTCGTACTCGATTTCCACGCGTTCCGCCGCATCACGCGCGAGGTGGCGAGTCGTCGCAACCACGAAAGCGATCGGCTCGCCGGCATAGCGCACGCGCCCCTCGGCGAGCGCAGGGCGGTGCGGCACGCGCATCGCTCCCACAGTCGCGACCTGTACGGTACACGGGATCGGGCCGAGGTCGCGCAGATCCTCGGCCGCGAAGACGCCGAGCACGCCTGGAACCGCGCGGGCCTGCGCCAAGTCGACGCGCTGCAATCGGCCATGCGCGTGCGACGAGCGCACAACGTGCAGATAGAGCTGATCGGGCCGGTTCACATCATCGGTATAGCGGCCCTGCCCGGTCAGGAAGCGCGCATCCTCGAAGCGGCGCAACGAGGTCAAGACACTTTGCGGAACTTTTGCAGGCAGCGGATCTCGCCCGGCGGGCGGGGCTTGTTGGGGAAGCTCGTTGGCCAGTTGGTCCAGGCGACCTCGCCGAGATAGATGTCGCCGTGCCGGTCGACGCAGATGCCGTGCGGCGCCAGGAACGAGCCGGAATCGAGGCTCGCGGCCAGCCCGCCGATGCGGGCGAGACGCTTGCCGGTGTTGTCGACGATCGAGATGCGCGGGCCGAGATTGGGCATCAGCAGATTGACCGGCATCCCCGGTCCAAGCTCGCCGATATAGCACACCGGACATTTGCCCGGCGGCATGAACAAGCCACACGGGCGATGCAAATTGTTCCATTGCGTCTCGTAGCGGCCGTTGCCGTCGAACACCTGCACGCGGTGATTCTCACGATCGGCGACATAGACCCAGCCATCGGCGTCGCAGGTGATGTTGTGCGCGATGTTGAACTCGCCAGGATCGGTACCCGGCCCACCCCAGGAGAACAGCAGCTTGCCGTCGGGCGAGAACTTGTGGACTCGCCCGTTGCCGTAGCCGTCGGAGACGTAAATGTCGCCCTGCGGCGACAGCGCGGTGTGGGTGCAGCGGTGGAACGGCTCGCCGCTCATATAGGGCGCCGGTGAGCCGGGAACCCCAAGCGTGAGCAGTATCTTGCCGTCGAGCGTGCATTGCCGAACCGAGGAATCGCCATCATCGGTGAGCCAAACCGTCTCGTCCGGTCCCATCTGCAGCCCGTGCGCGCGCGGAAAAACGCCCTCGCCCCAGGACCGGAGAAAATTGCCGTCGCGATCGAACACGATCATCGGGTGCTCGCCCCGATTGAACACATACACGTTGTCGTGGCCATCGACGCCGACCGCGCCGACTTCCTTGAACATCCAGCCGGGCGGCAGCTTGGCCCAGTTCTCGACCAGCTCGTAACGATATTCGCCACTGCCGAAGACAGCCGACTCGGCGACGGTTGCGGACATGTGCGATCCCCCGTTTGCGCTTGCGGAACACTCCCACGAAGCGGGCGCCGGTGCCAGTGCGTCGGCATCCTTCGGGCGCGACCGAAGTGATGATACGTGACGTCCGGCCAAGGCGGAGGCACACTCGAAGCAACAGGAGCGGTGATGTTTGCAGTCATCTTCGAGGTTCAGCCGAAGCCGGAGCGTTGGGACGAATATCTTCGGCGCGCCAAGCTGCTGCGCCCCGAGCTGGTGCAGATCGACGGGTTCATCGACAATATCCGCTACGGCTCGAAGCGCTTTCCCGGCCGGCTGCTGTCGCTCTCCACTTGGCGCGACGAGAAATCGGTGGTGCGCTGGCGCGCCCATGCGCTGCACCACGAAACCCAGGCCAAGGGTCGGTTCGACATTTTCGGGGACTATCATCTGCGCGTCGGCGAGATCACCGCCGATACGCATGTTCCCCCTGGTCATGCGATCCGCGAGCAACGGCTCGACGAAACCGAGATTGGCACCGCCAAGGCGTTGACCTTCACCGAGCTGCAACATCCGGCGGACCTGCCGCCGGACGCGTCGGCCGAGACCATCGCGGCCCGGCTCGACGCACCCGTTGCGGGCGAGTGGGACGTGTTCGAAGCCATTCTCTCGCCGGGCGATCTCGTTGTGCTGCACGCAGGATCGGAGCAGGCGAGCGTCCCTTCCGGGGCGCGCCAGCGTCAGGTTCGCGTGGTGCGCGATTACGGCATGTTCGATCGACGTGAGGCGCCCCAATACTTTCCCCCGGTCCCTCGGTGACGATGCTGGGCGTGCGTACTTCGGTCACCGGCTTGGCGACCCGGTGCAAAGAATGGCAGCATCGCGGCCGGTTTCATCGAGGTGGCGCATGGCCCGGCGCGGCATGAAGTTCGGCATTTTCCTCGCACCGTTCCACCGGCTCGGTGAGAACCCGACCCTGGCGATCGCCCGTGACATCGAGCTGATCGAGTGGCTGGACCATCTCGGCTATGACGAGGCTTGGATCGGCGAGCATCACTCGGCCGGCTGGGAGCTGATCGCCTCGCCCGAGCTCGTCATCGCCGCCGCCGCCGAGCGCACTCGGCACATCAAGCTCGGGTCCGGCGTGACCAGCCTGCCGTATCACCACCCGCTGATGGTCGCGCAGCGCTTCGTGCAGCTCGATCACATGACGCGCGGGCGCGCGATGCTCGGCTGCGGCCCGGGTGCGCTGCCGTCCGATGCCTACATGATGGGCATCGAGCCGGTCGATCAACGGCGGCGCATGATGCAGAGCCTGGACGCCATCACCCGCCTGCTCCGCTGCGAGGAGCCGGTGACGATGAGCACCGACTGGTTCGAGCTGCGCCAGGCGCGGCTGCATCTCGCACCCTATTCCGATCCGCGCTTCGACATCGCGGTGGCGAGCACGATCACACCCTTCGGCATGATCGCGGCCGGCACGCACGGGCTCGGCGTGCTGTCGATCGGCGCCGGCCTGCCCGGCGGGCCGGGGGCGCTGGCCAAGCAGTGGCAGATCGCCGAGGAGACCGCGGCCAAGCACGACACCCAGGTGAGCCGCCGCGACTGGCGCATCGTGGTCAACGCGCATGTCGCCGAGGATGACGAGCAGGCGCTTGCCGAGGTTCAGCGGGGCGAGCGGATCGAGACCGTGACCTATTTCGAGGACACGCTCGGCCGGCCGCCCGGACGGGCTGACGATCCATTGCGCGAGGGTGTGAAAATGGGCTCCACCCTGATCGGCTCGCCCGAGACGGTGGCGCGGGGCATCGACCGGCTGCTCGAGCTGAGCCAGGGCGGTTTCGGCGGACTGATGTTCCGCGCCCATGAATGGGCCAATCGCGAGCAGACCTTGCGCAGCTACGAGCTGTTCGCTCGGCACGTGATGCCGCGCTTCCAATCCTCGCTCGACCCGATCCTCGCTTCGAACCAGTTCGTGCGCGAGAACCGCAAGCTCGTCGTCGGTGGTGCCGTCGAGGCGGTGAAGCGCGCCTTTACCGACGCCGGCCGCGAAGTGCCGGAGGGTTACCGGGAGCGCACGGTCGGCGCGCGGGACATCGGCTAGGCGCTCGCCGGCTCGGCGGCGGGCTCCGCCGGGAACTCGACGCCCTCGCAGAGCTCCGCCAGCGGCAGCTCGATGTCGATCTCGGGCATTCGCAGCACGGCATCGGCAGCCAGCACGTGGCCCGCCCAATCGTCGTCCACGCGTTCGAACATCATCCCACCCCGCGCGTCCTGAGCCAGCAAAACGTAGCGCCGGACCGAAGCGGTGGCGGCATATTCCTGGTTCTTGGTGAAGATGTCGGTGCGCGAGGTGCTCTCGCTCAGCACCTCGAAGATCACCACTGGTTCACGGACCACCGTGCTACCGGGCGACACCGGCGCGCAGACAACGAAACCATCAGGGTAGCGGACGCGGCCAGAGACCTCGATCTTGAGGTCGCTCCCCGCAAACCGGCACGGCTTTCCCCGTAGCCGTCCACCGATCGCGATCGCCAAATTACGCTGAATGAAGGCATGCGCGGCGGTGCCGCCGGTCATTGCGACGGGCTGGAACCCGTCGAACTCGTAACGCAGCGGTTGGCGCTCCTCCCAGGCGAGGAACTCGGCGAGGCTCATGGTCTTGCGCAGCGCTACGTTCATCGCCCTAGCCTAGCACGCGAGGCGTGCCGCGGTCCCGCTCAGGCCGCCGCGGCCATTCGGCCGCGCGCCGATTGGCGCATGAAATCGGCCCCCTTCTCCGCGATCATGATCGTTGCCGCGTTGGTGTTGCCCGAAACCATCGTCGGCATGATCGAGGCGTCGGCCACCCGCAGCCCCTCGATGCCGCGCACCCGCAGCTCGTCATCGACCACCGCCATCGGGTCGTTGCCCATCTTGCAGGTGCCGACAACGTGATACGTGGTCTGGCCGTTCATCCGCGCGAAGTCGAGCCAGTCGGCGTCGCTCTGCACCGCCGCGCCCGGGTTCATCTCAAAGGCGCGATACTTGTCCATCGCCGCGTTGTCGATGATCCGGCGGCCGATCTTCAACCCCGCCACCAGCACTTGCTGGTCGATCGGATCGGCGAGGAAGTTCGGCCGGATCGCCGGGGCGGCGAGCGGGTCGGCGGAGCGCAGGTGGATCGAGCCCTTGCTCTCCGGCCGGCACTGATAGGCGGTCAGGGTCATTCCCGGCTCGCGCTCCAGTGCCCGCACCGCCGCGCTGCCGTAGCTCGCATGGGCGAAATGATACTGGATGTCGGGCTCCTCCAGCTCCAGGCGCGACTTGATGAAGCCGAACGCGATGCCGGCGGTGAAGGTGAGAATGCCGCGCCCGTTCATGAAGAATTTGGCGATTTCGCGGGCGAAGGTGAGCCCACGAGTCTGCTCGTTGAGGGTGATCGGCAGCTTCACCCGCCAGTTCATGCGTGGCGCGTAGTGGTCGCGGTAGTTCTCGCCGACGCCCGGCAGCTCGTGCTTCACGTCGACGCCGAACGATCGCAGCAGCTCGGGCTGGCCGATGCCGGAGATTTCCAGGATGTGCGGCGACTGCACCGCGCCGGCGGCCAGCACCACCTCGGCGTCGCAGCGCGCCTCGCGCGTCTGGCCACCTTGCATGTATGACACACCGACGCAGCGCTTGCCGTCGAGGATCAAGCCGGTGCATTGCGCGTCGGTCTCGATCTTCAGGTTCGGCCGGCTACGCGCCGCGTCGAGAAAGGCGCGCGCGGTCGACCAGCGCCGCCCGTTCTTCTGCGTCACCTGAAAGTAGCCAAAACCCTCCTGCTCGCCGTTGTTGTAGTCGGGCGAGCGCTTGAACCCCTCGCTGACGGCGGCGTCGATGAAGGCGTCGCACAATTCGTGGTTCTCGCGCATCTCGGCCACGTTCAACGGACCGCCATAGCCGCGCGCGGGGTCGTTGTTGTTGCGCTCGAAATGCTCGGACTTCTTGAAGAATGGCAGCACCGAATCGTACGACCAGCCGCGATTGCCGAACTGCGCCCAGGTGTTGTAGTCGAGCGGGTTGCCGCGCACGTACAACATGCCGTTGATCGAGCTCGAACCACCGAGGGTCTTGCCGCGCGGGATCGGGATGGTGCGGCCCTTGCAGTTCGGCTCCGGCTCGGTCTCGAAGCACCAGTTGTATTTCTTGTTGTTGAGTAGCTTGGAGAAACCGACCGGGATCGAAATCCAGAAACTGTCGTCCTTGCCGCCGGCCTCCAGCAGCAGGACCTTGTTCGTCGGGTCCTCGCTCAACCGGCTGGCGAGCACGCACCCGGCCGACCCCGCGCCAACGACAATGTAGTCGAACTCCGCCATCTTCGGTCCTCCCTGGCGCGACAGGGTATCGCCTAACCGTTTGGTTCGGAAGCTCTACCAGGCTTGTTCCAGCAACTCCCGGACGATCTCCGGCCGGTCGATCTTGCGCGGATTGGTTGGCAGCCAGCGGTCGTGCATCGATTGCTGGGCGATGCGATCGAGCAGGTCGTGGCTGAGCCCCACGTCGCGCAGCCGGGTCGGCAGGCCGAGCCCGGCGATCAACGCGCCGACCACGTCGCCGGCGGGCTGGCCGGGCTGGCCGAGCGCTTCGCTCACCCATTCCTGCCGGTCGCCGTTCACCGCGGCGTTGAAGCGCAGCACGTGCGGCAGCATGACGCAGGAGGTGTAGCCGTGCGGCACGCCGCCGGTGCCACCGAGCACGTGACCGATGCCGTGGCTCGCCCCCATCGGCACGCCGGCGCCGACCCCGGCCATCGACAGCCAGGCGCCGGTCTGGCAGTCGAGCCGCGCCTCGAGGTTGCCCGGGTCGGCCTTCACGCCGGGCAGGCCGCGCCCGAGCAGGCGCAGCGCGTGCAGCAGGGCGGCGTCGGAATAGGGGCCGCTGGCAATCGAGCACAGCCCCTCGACCGCGTGGTCGAGCGCGCGGATGCCGGTCGAGAGCCACAACCATTCCGGCGTGTGTACCGTCACCGCCGGGTCGAGGATCACCACGCGCGGGATCACCAGCGGATGCAGGTAGCTCTGCTTGATCTGCCGCTCGGTATCGGTGCAGCCGGCGAAGGCGGAGAACTCGCCGGCCGAGAGCGTGGTCGGGATGGTGATGCCGCGCACGGTCGGCGGCTTGACCAGCGGGCGCTCGATGCTGCCGTCGGCCTTGGTCTTGCCCGCCAGCGCGTCGAGCTGCGCCGGCTCGCGCACGTCGTTCGACAGGCAGAGCTCCACCACCTTGGCGGCGTCGGTCATGCTGCCGCCGCCCAGGGTGGCGATCAGGTCCGCGCCGGCGTCGCGCGCGGCATTGGCGGCGGCCACCACGTCGGTGCGCGGCGTGTGGGCGCCCATCTTGGTGCAGATGCCGGCGACGCGGTTGCCAAGCGCGTCGCGCAATAGGCTGAGCACGTCGGTCTCGCGCGACAGGGTGCCGCCGACCATGAGGAACACCGACTGCGCCCCGATCCGCTCGACCTCGGCCGCCAGCGCCGCTGTGAACGGCTTGCCGTAGACGACCTGCTCCATGTCCGGAAACCGGTGCGTTCCGCTCAGCATGTCGTTTCCCCCGATGCGATGGCGCTTGATTCGGTTTCAGCGTAGCTTGCGGGCAGGAAACACGCTAATCCGGAGGCAGACGCATGGACACAGGTCTCGCACCCTCATTTCCGGGGCTACGATCCCTGCGCGGCGCGGTGAGCGAGGCGGAGTGGCAGGCGCGGGTCGATCTCGCGGCGTGCTATCGGCTGTGCGACCAGTACGGCCTTTCCGACATGATCTACACCCACATCAGCGCACGGGTGCCGGATGCGCCGCAGCATTTCCTCATCAACGCGCATGGGATGTTCTTCGACGAGATCACCGCCTCGTCACTGCTTAAAGTCGATCTCGACGGCAACGTGGTGCACCAGCCGCCGTTCGATTACTCGCTGCACTCGGCGGGGTTCGTGATCCATAGCGCGATCTATCGGGCGCGGCCGGACGCGATGGCGGCGATGCACACGCACACCGTCGCCGGCATGGCGGTCTCGGCGCTGCAATGCGGGGTGACGCCGATCACCCAGACGGCGATGCGGTTCTGGGGGCAGATCGCCTACCACGACTTCAATGGCCCGGAGCGCGATCCGGTGGAGCGCGAGAAGCTGGCCGAGCATCTAGGCGATCGCAACGTGATGGTGCTGCGCAACCACGGCCTGCTGACCACGGGTGCCAGCGTGGCGGAGGCGTTCAACTATCACTACGGCATGGAGCGTGCCTGCCAGGCGCAGCTTGCGGCGATGGCGTGCAACACGCCGCTGAACGAGATCCCGCAGCCGGTGATCGACAAGGCAACCGCGATGTACGCGCCAGGCGCGACACGGCGGTACGGGCTGGTGGAATGGCAGGGGCTGCTGCGTCGGCTCGACCGGAGCGATCCGTCATATCGGGAGTGAGTGCTCGGCGTCGTCACCGAAGGAAACCGCATGCGCTTCAACAAGCTTGGCCTTACCGGTCTTTTCGTGTCCGAACTGTGCCTCGGCACCATGACGTTCGGCGGCAGAGGTGACGCCTACAGCCAGATGGGTGCGCTGGATCAGGCCGACGCGGATCGCTTCGTCGCGCGCGCGCTCGACGCGGGCATCAATGTCGTCGACACCGCCGACGCCTACTCGGACGGGCTCTCCGAGCAGATCACCGGGCAGGCGCTGCGCAATCTGGAAGTCCCGCGCGAGAGCGTGGTGGTCGCCACCAAGGGCTACGCACCCACCGGGATCGGCCCCAATGCCGGTGGGAACTCGCGCGGGCACCTGATCGACGCCGTGAAGGCCAGCCTGAAGCGGCTGCAACTCGACCATATCGACCTCTACCAGTTGCACGGCTTCGATCCCGCGACACCGATCGAGGAGACGGTGCGCGCGCTCAACATCCTGGTGCAGCACGGACACGTTCGCTATGTCGGCGTGTCCAACTGGGCGGCGTGGCAGATCATGAAGGCGCTCGGCATCGCCGAACGCCTTGGCTTGGCTCGCATGGAGACGGTGCAGGCGTATTACACCATCGCTGGCCGTGACCTGGAGCGCGAGATCGTTCCGATGCTGCGCAGCGAGGGCGTCGGACTGCTGGTCTGGAGCCCGCTGGCCGGCGGCTTGCTGAGCGGCAAATACACGCGCGAGAGGGAAACCATCGCCGGCGATCGTCGCGCCGCCTTTGCTTTTCCCCCGGTCGACCGCGACCGCGCCTCCGACTGCATCGACGCGATGCGGCCGATGGCCGAGCAACGCGGGGTATCAGTCGCTCGCATCGCCATCGCCTGGTTGCTGCACCAGCGGGCGGTCAGCAGCGTCATCATCGGCGCCAAGCGTGTCGATCAGCTCGAGGACAACATCGCGGCGGCTGATGTCGAGCTGACCGAGCCGGAACTCGACGCGCTCAATCAGGCAAGCGCGCTCCCGCCGGAATATCCCGGCTGGATGTTCGCCAGCCAGACCGGGCGGGCGAAGCTGCTTGCCCAGGCGGGGCGCAAGATCACGCGCTGAACGCATCTCCGAGCTTGCGCGAGCGGGTTGGACGCGGGCTAGAAGACCCCGATGTTCACCCTCTCCAAGCTCGCCGGCATCCTGCTCCGCCCGAGCACCTTGCTGCTGCTGTGTTGCGTGGTCGGCCTTGCGTTGCGCGGCCGACGACACCAGCGCCTCGCGCGTGGCCTGCTGCTGGTCGGCGTCGGCGGTTTCGTCGCGATTCTGCTGCTGCCGCTCGATCAATGGTTGCTGCTGCCCCTGGAAGATCGTTTTCCGCAGGTCACCAACCCGCCCGCGCATGTGGACGGCATCATCGTTCTCGGCGGCGCGGTGGACCCCGCACTCACCGCCGATCGCGGCATCCCGTCGCTGAACGGGGCGGCGGAGCGGATGACCGAGGGAGCTGCGCTGGCACGGCGCTATTTGAACGCGCGCCTGGTGTTCACCGGCGGTCAGGGGCTGCTGTTTCCGGGCGCGGTAAGTGAGGCGGACGGGGCGCGGCGATTGTTCACCGAGCTCGGGGTGGCTCCCAACCGGCTGGTGATGGAAGGCAATTCGCGCACCACGTACGAAAACGCAGTGATGACCAAGGCGCTGGTTCAGCCCCGGCCCGGCGAGACCTGGGTGCTGGTCACCTCGGCCGACCACATGGCGCGCGGTATCGGCGCGTTCCGTTCGGTGGGCTGGGACCCGCTGGCGTGGCCGGTCGGCTACAAGAGCGGGCACAATATTCGTTTGTGGCTGCCCTCCCCGCTCGGCGGACGGCTCACCAAGCTCGATGAGGCGGTGCACGAATGGATCGGTCTCTTTGCCTACCGCGCGCTCGGCCATAGCAGCGCGCTGTTCCCGGCGCCGCATACGTAACTGTATCGTCACGCCACCTCCATCCAGGCGCCTTGTTCCCAGCGCATGCTGACCCGCCGAGACGTGAGCGCGTGGGAGGGACCGATGACCTGTTCTTTGAGGAGTGGCCTGCTGGTCGGCATTGCCGCCGCCTGCGTCGGCTTCGGGGCAGAAGCGGGCCCGCTGCCGACACTCAGTAGTCAGCCGCCTCTAGTGCTGGGCCATCGCGGCGCGGCGGGATATCGACCCGAGGAGACACTGGGTTCCTACCAGCTCGCGATCAAGCTGGGTGCTGACTACATCGAGCCCGATCTCGTCTCCACCAAGGATGGCGTGCTGATCGCGCGGCACGAGCCGAACATCACCGAAACCACCGAGGTCGCGAGCCACTCCGAATTCGCATCGCGCAAGACGACCAAGACAATCGATGGTTCGACGCAGACCGGCTGGTTCGCCGACGATTTCACCCTGGCCGAGATCAAGACCTTGCGCGCCACGGAGCGACTGCCGTTCCGCAACCACGCCTTCGACGGGCAGTATCAGGTGCTGACGCCAGGAGGTGATCGACATTGCCAAGCAAGGGAGCGTCGACACCGGGCGCACGATCGGCATCATCCCGGAGACCAAGCATCCGAGCTACTTCAAGGCGGAGGGACTGCCGCTCGAACAGAAGCTGGTCGACACGCTGAATGCCAACGGTTACGTCGGCAAGGATGCACCGGTCATCATCCAGTCCTTCGAGGTCGGCAACCTCAAGGAGCTGAGCAATCTGACCGACGTGCGGCTGGTGCAGTTGACCGACGCGAACGGCATCAACCCGGACGGCACCCTCGATTACAATCAGCCGGCTGACTTCGTCCTCAGCGGCGATCCGCGCACCTACGGCGACCTGCTGACCCCGGCTGGCCTGGCGGAGATTGCCACTTACGCCGACGCGATCGGGCCGTGGAAGCGCTCCATCGTCAGCATCATGGGGGTCGATGCCAACAATGACGCGATGCCGGACGACATCAACGGCGACGGCGTGATCAACGACGCCGACATGTACACCCTGCCGCCGTCGAGCCTGATCGCCGACGCGCACGCGGCAGGGCTGCTGGTGACACCCTACACCTTCCGCAACGAGTGCATGTTTCTCGCCGCTGATTATGGCTGCGATCCGCTGAAGGAGTACGTGCAGTTCTTCCGCCTCGGCGTGGACGGGCTGTTCAGCGACTTCGCCGATACCGCCGTGCTCGGCCGCCAGTTCGCGCTTGCGGCGCCGGTGCCGGAGCCCGCATCGATGGCGCTGCTCGGCGTCGGTCTCACCGGCCTGTTGCTCACTCGCCGGCGCCGCTGACCCGCCCTGGCGCTTGCGGGCGCCAGGGGACGTGGACGCATCCGGGCCCATCGCCTAGGCTCCCGCCAGAGGTAGCGACCACGCGGGGAAAGCAGTATGAGCGACAAGCCACTCGTCCGTCTCGAGACGGATGGTGACATCGGGATCATTGTCGTCGACAACCCGCCGGTGAACGCGCTGAGCCCGGGCGTGCCCGAGGGCATCATCGACAGCGTGCGGCGCGCCAACGCCGACCCGTCGGTGCGCGCCATCGTGCTGATCGGCGCCGGGCGGGCGTTCATCGCCGGGGCCGACATCCGCCAGTTCGGCACCGGGCGGGTGCGGCCGCCGATCGGCCAGCGTAGCCACGACATTCTCGACGCCAGCGAAAAGCCGGTGGTCGCCGCTATCCACGGTTTCGCGCTCGGCGGCGGGCTGGAGAACGCGATGGGTTGCAACTATCGCATCGCGGCGAAGAGCGCGCGGGTTGGCTTGCCGGAGGTGCTGATCGGCATTCTTCCCGGCGGGGGCGGGACGCAGCGGCTGCCACGCGTCGCTGGCCCCAAGCGTGCGTTGGAAATGATCGTGTCGGGCCGGCACGTTCCCGCTCCCGAGGCGACGGAATACGGCATCATCGACCGTGTGGTGGAGGATGCAGCCGATCTGCGCGCCGAGGCGGTGAAGTTCGCCCGCGAGGTGGCGGACGTGCGGCCGCTGCCACGCATCAGCGAGCGGACCGACCGGCTGCAGGAAGCGCGCGACGAGCCCGGCATGTTCGATGCGATGCGCAAGAGCATCGCGCGACGGGCGCGCAACCAGAAGGCGCCGTATAACTGCATCGCTGCCGTGGAGGCGGCGTGCTCGTTGCCCTTCGCGGAGGGGCTGGCGCGTGAGCAGGCGCTGTTCCAGGAGCTGGAGAACGCCGACGAAGCAAAGGCGCTACGCTACGCCTTCTTCGCCGAGCGCGAGGTGGCGAAGCTGCCGGATGTGCCCGACGACACACCCATCAAGCCGATCGAAACGGCAGCGGTGGTCGGTGCCGGGACAATGGGCGGCGGCATCGCCATGAGCTTCGCCGATCACGGCTTTCCGGTGCGCGTGCTGGAGGCGACTCAGGAGGCGCTGGATCGCGGGATGCAGCGCATCCGTAGCAATTATGAGACCTCGGTCAAGCGCGGCAGCCTCGCCGCCGACGAGATGGAGCGGCGTCTCGGCCGCATCCTGCCGGTGACGAGCTACGACGACATCGCCGAGGCCGACGTGGTGATCGAGGTCGTGTTCGAGGAAATCCCGGTCAAGCAGGAGGTGTTTCGCAAGCTCGACGCGGCGATGAAGCCGGGCGCGCTGCTGCTGACCAACACCTCGGCGATCGACATCGACAAGATGGCCGAGGTGACAAGGCGCCCGCGCGACGTCGCTGGCTCGCACTTCTTCAGCCCGGCCAACGTGATGAAGTTGCTGGAGGTGGTGAAGGGCAGCGAGAGCTCGCCCGAGGTGCTGGCGACCACGATGGCGCTGGGCCGCAAGATCGGCAAGATCAGCGCGATGGCTGGCAATTGCGACGGTTTCGTCGCCAACCGTTCACGCGCGCCGTTCAACAGTGAGATGGTGATACTGCTCGAGGAGGGCGCGCTGCCCGAGCAGGTCGACAAGGTGATGGTCGATTTCGGCTATCCGATGGGGCCGTTCGCGGTGGGCGACCTCGCCGGGCTCGACATCGGCTATGCCGGGCGACGACGGCGCGCGGCGGAAAACCCGAACTATCGCAAGCTGCCGATCGCCGACAAGATCGTCGAGATGGGGCGGCATGGACAGAAGACGAGTGCCGGCTGGTATCGCTACGAGAAGGGCGACCGAACGCCGCACCCCGATCCCGAAGTCGCGCGCATCATCAAGCAAGTCGCCGCCGAGATGGGCGTGCAGCAACGCAGCTTTACCGACGAGGAGATTCTGCGTCGGCTGCTGTTCTCGTCGGTCAACGAGGCGTGCAAGATCATCGAGGAGCGGATCGCCTACCGCGCCAGCGACATCGACGTGATGTGGCTGCACGGTTTCGGCTTCCCGCGTTATCGCGGCGGGCTGATGTTCTGGGCCGATCAGATCGGTGTGCGCGCCGTCTACGACCAGATACGCAACTGGCACCAGCAATATGGAGAGCGCTGGATGCCGTCGACGTTGTTGCGCGAGCTGGCCGAGAGCGGCACCGCATTGCGCGACGCCAAGCCGCGAAGCAAGGCATGATCGACAAGATCGTCCGCTCCGTCGCCGACGCCCTGGAAGGCGTCAAGGACGGGGCCGTCGTGCTCATCGCGGGTTTTGGTGGCGTCGGCGAGCCGCGCGCGTTGCTCGACGGCCTGATCCAGCAGGGCGCGAAAGATCTCACGCTCGTGCTGAACGCCGCCGGGCGCGACGAAAGCGGGGTTGGTCGGCTGGTGGCGCTCGGGCGGGTGCGCAAGCTGATCGTCTCGTTCGTCAGCCGCGCCCACGCGCACGCGGTGCAGCAACGCTATCACGGCGGCGAGCTCGAGCTGGAGATCGTGCCGCAAGGGACACTTGCCGAGCGCATTCGCTCCGCCGGTGCCGGCGTCCCGGCCTTCTATACCCGCACCTCCGTGGGCACCTTGCTCGCGCGCGGCAAGGAAGCGCGGGAGTTCGGCGGCGAGGAATACGTCATGGAACACGCGATCCGCGGCGACCTAGCGCTGATCGAGGCGTGGGAAGCGGATCGCTGGGGTAACCTCACCTATCGCGCCTCGGGCAACAACTTCAACGCCATCGTGGCGACCGCCGCATCGCTCACCGTGGTGCAGAGCCAGCACATTCGGGGCTTGGGCGAGATCGAGCCGGAGCACGTCCACACCTCCGGCATCTTCGTCCAACGCGTCGTCCACGTGCCGTGCGGCGACCCGCCGCCCTGATCCGCTTGCGAGGAGTGCCACACGATGACCGCCGTGACCCAATCGATGCCGGATGATCCGAACGCACTCGACGACCACAGCTTCCGCATGCTGCTGCGGCGCTGGATCGAAACGAACTACCCGCCGGAAATCCGCAACCCGCCGAGCCGGCTGCACTGGCCGGAGGTGAGGGAGTGGTACTTGCGGCTGTCGCGCGATGGCTGGCTCGCGCCCGCCTGGCCGCGCGAGCATGGCGGGCTTGGTCTCTCGCCCGCCAAGCTGCTGATCTACATCGAGGAATACCAGCGGCACGGCTGCGCGCGGATGCCCGACCAGGGCATCTCCATGGTCGGGCCATTGCTTATCAAATACGGCAATGACGAACAGCGCGCGCATTTCCTGCCGCGCATCCTGAGCGGCGAGTACATCTGGTGCCAAGGCTACAGCGAGCCCAACGCCGGGTCCGACCTCGCCAGCCTGCGCACCGAGGCGGTGCTCGACGGCGAGGACTACGTGATCAACGGCCAGAAGATCTGGACCTCGCTGGCGATGGATGCCAACTGGATTTTCGTCCTGGTGCGCACCGACAAGGCGGCGAAGAAGCAGGACGGTATCAGCTTCATCCTGGCCCCGATGAGCACGCCCGGCATCACCATTCGCCCGATCCGCAATCTCGACATGGGCGAGGAGTTCTGTGAGACGTTCTTCGACAATGTCCGGGTGCCGGCGACGAACCTCGTCGGACAGCCGAACAAGGGCTGGACGATGGCGAAGAACCTGCTCGGGTTCGAGCGCATCGGCATCGGCTCGCCGCGCCAGTCCGCCTACGCGATGCGTCGGCTGCGGATGCTGGCCGAGAGCATGAATGCGTGGGACGACGCAATTTTCCAGGATCGCTACACCCGCCTGCGCCTCGACCTTGAGGACCACAACGCGCTGTTCGAGACCTACGCCGACAAGGTGAGGCGGGGTGAGTCGATCGGTCCGGACATCTCGATGCTGAAGATCAATCAGACGGAACTATTTCAGCGCATCACCGACCTGATGTTGGAGGTTGCCGGCGAGAACGCTGGCCTGGCCGGCCCGATCGGCGGCAATCGCGACCTTCATCCGAGCGGTCTCTACATCCACGCCCGGCCCGCGACGATCTATGGTGGCTCCAACGAGATCCAGCGTAACATCATCGCCAAGAACGTGCTGAACCTGCCGAGCTGAGGAGGATGCGCCGTGAAGATCGAGGATGTGACGCTTACCATCTTCACCTGGGACAACATCCCGTCGACCCGCTATCACGCCGGCTCGTTCGTGTTCACGACCAGCAATCTCGGGCTGCTCCGCATCCGCAGCGATGAAGGTCTCGAGGGGCACGCGTTCCTAGGCTCGGCTGGCAATCCCGCGAGCATGGACGGGCCACAACTGATCCGCTGGTTGAAGCCGCTGCTGATGGGTCAAAACCCGCTTGAACGCGAGCGGCTGCACGCACAGACGCTGAAACTCTCGCGCTCGGTTTCGTACCGAACGATTGGCGCGGTGGACGTGGCGCTTTGGGACCTCGCCGGCAAGATCGCCGGCCTGCCTGTCCATGCGCTGATCGGCACGGCGAAAACCTCGATCCCGGCCTATGCCAGCTCACAACTGCTGCCGAACGTCGAGGCCTATGTCGAGCAGGCGCAGAGCTTCAAGGCGAATGGCTGGCGCGCCTACAAGATCCATCCGCCGACCCAGCCGATGACCGACATCAAGGTGTGCGAGGCGGTGCGCCGCGCGGTGGGCGACGCTTACACGCTGATGCTCGATTCCACCTGGAGCTACCGCTATCCCGACGCGCTGCGGGTCGGCTACGCGATCGAGGAGCTCGACTTTCTCTGGTTCGAGGACCCGCTGGCAGACGAGGACATCTACAGCTACGTCAAGCTGCGCCAGAAGCTCGACATCCCGATCATGGCGACCGAGTTCCCAGCCGGCGGCCTCGACACTTACCCGATCTGGATCACCGAGCGCGCCACCGACTACCTGCGCGGCGACATCCCGAACAAGGGCGGCCTCACCACCATGCTAAAAACCGCGCATCTCGCCGAGGCATTCGGGATGAACTACGAGATCCATCACAGCAGCAATTCGCTGAACAACGTCGCCAACCTGCACCTTGCTCTGGCGCTGCGCAATTGCGAGTTCTTCGAGGTGCTGCTGCCCGACGAAGCGCACAAGTATGGGTTGAGCACCGAGCTGACGATCGACGCGCAGGGGCTGATGCACGCACCGACTGGACCGGGGCTCGGCGCCGATATCGACTTCGAGCTGATCCGCCGCAAGACCGAGGCGGTGCTGAGCTGAGCTTTGGCGGGCGGTGAAACCCGGGCGCGAGCGCCTATATTCGGTGTTGCGACGATGAGAGGAGCATGGCTCGATGGGATTGTTCAGCAGCGCCAAGACCGATACGCAAGAAGCTTTTCCGGTCGAGAAGGGCGATGAGGCGTGGCGTCAGGAGCTGACCCCGGCGCAGTATCAGGTGTTGCGCAAGCACAGCACGGAACGGGCCGGCACCAGCCCGCTTAACGCCGAAAAACGTGCTGGCACGTTCGTTTGCGCCGGCTGCGGCAAGGCGCTGTTCGAATCCGACACCAAGTTCGAGAGCGGCACCGGCTGGCCCAGCTTCACTGCGCCGATCGAGGGCGGGGTTGGCGAGGCGGAGGATCGCAGCCTGTTCATGACCCGCACCGAGGTGCATTGCGCGGATTGCGGCGGCCATCTCGGCCACGTGTTTCCCGACGGTCCCCGCCCGACCGGCATGCGCTACTGCATGAACGGCGTGGCGCTGAAGTTTGAGCCGGCCTAAAGGCTCTCCTAGCCCTCTGCCCTTGAGAAGAGGGCTGGGGTGAGGGGGTTAGTGCAGCGCGGTGATCTCCCGCGCGGTGTGCTGCTGGAGCGTGTTGAGGCGGTCGAACAGCACGTCCGCCGGCAGGTGTGTCTTTCCGGCCTCCAGGCAGTCGCGGAACTTGTCGAAGAGTTGCGCCTGGGTCAGCGGCCGCGTCGGATGGCCGGTGGCGCGGCGGACCGATTCGGTCTCGATCGTGCGCCCGTCTGCCAGCTCGATTTGCACCTGGTCGGTACGTGCCGCGCCGGACATCTCCGGATCGTAGTTCGTGTTGGTTGTGATCCGCACGCGCTGCATCAACGCCTGCACCTCGGGGCGCGTTACGAACTCGTCGGTCAGCTCGGCCAAGCCAACCTTGCGCGCGATCACCGAGCCGGCAAGCGCGAACTCGATGCTGAACTTGGCGGCAAGCCCGGTCTGCGGCGCGTGGTTGCGCAGGATGGTGGCGTGATTCTCGCTCAATGAGGCGGTCATCTGCTTGATGTCGTCGGGCCGCAGTGGTTGCCTTTCGAGCAATCCAAGCATGGCGTCGATCGAGCGATGCGTGCAGTAGCAGGTCGGGTATTTCTTGATCCCGAGCCCCTGCGTCAGAATGCGCCACTCGGTGCCGAGCGCGACCGGATCGGCGCGATCCACCTCGCCCGCCGGTGAAACGGCACTGAGGAAACCCTGCGGATGTTCGAGCGCGTCGGGCGACGCGGTGAAGCCCGCCTCGGCGAGACGCGCCGCCATCAGCCCGGCGTGGGCGGCGCGGCCAGCGTGAAACGGCTTGGTCATCGTGCCGAAATTCGCCATGATTCCCGCACTTTGCGAGGCCCCGAGCGCAATGGCTTGCGCCGCGCGGGCTGCATCCAGCTTGCGCAACTTGGCGCACGCCGCCGCCGCGCCGATCGCGCCGAAAATGCCGGTCGGGTGCCAGCCCTTGCCGTGATGCAGGCCCTTGTCGCGATGAAACAGCTCGGCCCAGGTCTCGTAGCCGGCGATATAGGCGGTGATCATGTCGGCGCCGCTCGCGTCCAGCTCCTCCGCCTCGGCGAGAATCGCGGGCACCAGCACGGTGCTGGGATGGCCGCGCAACGCAACATCATCGTAATCCAGCGCGTGGCCGGCGGTGCCATTGATCCAGGCCGCGTCCGGCGCCGGCGCATGCGCCTCGCTGAAATAGAGCGACGCCGCGCCACCCTGCGGATCGAGCACCTTGCGCAAGATCTGCGGCGCCTCATCGTAGCGGCCGGCGATCATGGTGCCGACGGTATCGATGAATCCCATGCGGGCCACCCGTCGCGCTTCGTCGGGGATCCGGTTGGGTGACAGGTCGGCGACGAAGCTGCCGAGCGCTTGTGTCAGGTTCATGGTCGCGTCCTTGCTAATGCATCGCCGCGTCGCGCAATGGCTTGAGGCTGCCGCCCATCTTAACCGAACCGGGCAGCTTATGGCCGACGATATCCTCTGCGAGGCGCGCAACGTCGATCAGCCGCTCCAGGTTGACGCCGGTCTCGATGCCCATTTCCTGCAGCATGAACACCAGATCTTCCGTGCAAACGTTGCCCGCCGCACCCTGGTGCGCGGCGAACGGGCAGCCGCCCAGTCCGGCGACGGTGGAGTCGAACTCATCGACGCCCATCTCCAGCCCGGCATAGGCGTTGGCGCAGCCGAGCCCGCGCGTGTCGTGCAAGTGCAGCGCGAGGCGCAGGTCCGGGTAGCGTTCGCGTACCGCGCCAACCAGCTGCTTGATCGATCGCGGCGTCGCCCAGGCCATGGTGTCGGCGAGCGAGATCAGCTTGATGGTGAGATCGTTCTCGTCGGCGAGATTAAACACCTGCGCGATCAGCCCGAGCACCCGCTTGTGCGGAATGTCGCCCTCGAAGTTGCAGCCGAACGCCGCCATGATCGAGGCGCGCTCGATCGGCACGTCGTGCTGCTGGTAGAGCCGGATCATGTCGTGCTGCGCGGCAAGGTTCTCCGCCATCGAGCGCTGCTGGTTGCGGTTGAGGAATTTCTCCGACGCGGTGAGCGACAGCGAGCCCTTGATGTCGAGCACGCCGGTGGCGATCGCGCGCTGCAAGCCTTTCGCGTTGAGCCATAGGCCGGTGTAGCGGATGCCCGGCTTGCGTTCGAAGCGTTGCACCACTTCGTCGGCATCCGCCATGCCCGGCACCCGCGCCGGATTGACGAACGAGACGACCTGGATCTGGCTCAGCCCGGTTCGCGAGAGCGCGTCGATCAGCTCGACCTTGCGCGCGGTCGGGATCGGGCCTTTCTCGATCTGAAAACCTTCGCGCGGGCCTTCCTCGTTGAGCTGCACGAATTTCGGCATGTCAGACATGTCAGCCTCTCCCGTTCGGCAATAGTTTTGGATGCGGCCCGTCGATCAGCGTATAGCGCTCCAGCACGGCGGCGCGGATCAGCCGGCGCATGACCTTGCCTTGCGGGTTGCGCGGCAGCTCCGGCATGGTCAACAAGGCGCGCGGATGCTTGTGGCGCGACAAGGCAGTGAGCGCGGCGCACGCGCGATCGGGCCAGCCCGCGTCGTCGGTCTCCGCGACAGCGACGATCACCTCGCCCCAATACTCCGATGGCAGCGACACGACGGCGACGGCAGCCGCTCCAGCGGTGCCCGCCAGCACGCGCTCGATTTCGTCGGGATGGATCTTGTAGCCGCCGGACTTGATCACGTCCGCCATGCGTCCGACCAGATGCAGCCGGCCCAACGCGTCGATCCGACCGAGATCGCCCGTCGCGTGAAAGCCGTCGGGCGGCAACGGGTGAAAGCCGGTTGTGTCCACGTGTCCGATCGACATGTGTCGTCCGCGCAGATGCACCTCGCCGACCGAATCAGTGTCGCAGCGTGATCCGTAATCGTCGCGGACCAACACCTCGACGCCGGTGCCGGGGAAACCGACGCACACGCCTTCGCTGTGGGTCTCCTGCGCGTAATACGCATCGCATTCGGCGGGTGACAGCGCGGTGATCGGGTTGTTAATCTCCGACTTGCCGTAGGTCAGGCGGATCACCGGGCCGAACAGCGCGCGGGCCTTGGCGTACAGCGAGGCGGTAAGCGGCGCGGTGCCGCAAAAAACCGTCCGCACGCCGACGATGCGCCGTCCTTCGAAGGTTGCGACGAGCTTGGCCAGCACGGTGGGCGGGGCGAAGATGTGGGTGAGGTCGCCCTCGTCCAGCAGCTGCGTGATGCGCGGGATGTCCACACCGTTGAGCAGCACGGCCGTCGCACCGCAATCGTTGAAGGCGTGGGTGAGCAGCCCGGCGCCGTGCACGAACGGCGTCATCAGCAGGATGCGGCTGCCCGGACCCGGCATGTCGTTCCAGCTCGCGCGTTGCAGCAGATTTCCGATGAAACGAGCCGCGTGCGTGGTGATGATCGCCTTGGGCGCGCCCGTGGTGCCGGAGGTGAAACCGATGCGTCCCCACGCGTCGCCCGGCACCGGCGGCAACGCGGCGAGATCGCCCGGCGCCTCCGGTATTTCCTCCGCGGTGACGACCTCGCAGCCGAGATCGCGGAACGCGGCGGCCTGGCTGTCGCTGGTGACCACCAGGCGAGCGCCGGACAAACCCACCGCGTGGCGGCGCTCAGGCTCGGTATAGCCAGCGCTCAGTGCTGTCTCCGCCGCCCCGGCCAGGCGCAAGCCGACGCTGACCCAGACGGCCGCGATCGAATTGCGCAGCGAAGTCGCGACCGGCGTGCCGGGTTGCACGCCGCGCTCGCGCAGCACATGGGCGACGCGAGCGGCGCGTCCGGCCATCTCGCGGAAACTGATACTGCGCTCGCCGTCATGCACCGCAATCCGGTCGGCATGGGCATCGACAGTTGCCTGCAAGTCGCTCGCCCAGGGCACCGTGTGCAGCATCGTGCTCCTCTCACCCCCCGCGAAGGCGAGATTACCGCCCGAGCAAGCTGGATGGCGAGGGGCCGAGCGCGTCCGGGGTCCAGTCGTGCCGATCACTCATCAGCTCGATCAGCGCGGCCATGTCGGTGTCGCGATCCCAGCCGATCGCCGCCACCACTCTTCCGTCGCGCACGTAGTAGGCGATGAACTCGGGCGTGTTGAGATCGCCGTGCACGACAATGTCGTCCCACCGCGTCGCGTGCCCGACATAGTCGAGCCGTCTGAGATACATGATGGTCCAGAACACCGGCACCGTGTCATAGGACAGCGCGTGGCCGAGCATGTTGCGCGCCGCGAGCCGGCCGTGCTGCTGGGCAACGCGCCAGTGCTCGACCCGGATACGCTCGCGGTCGCCGTACAGCGGGAACGCGGCGCTGTCGCCGGCGACGTAGAGCGCGTCGGCCGCGCGGAGCTGCGCGTCGACCTCGATGCCACCATCCTCGCAAGGCGCGACGTCGCGCACGAACCCGGTCGCCGGTTTCACCCCCATGCCGACCACGAAAAGGTCGGCTTCGAGCACCGAGCCATCGTCGAGGCGCACGGCGCGCGCGGTGCGCTCGCCTTCGAACGCGGCCACGTGGCGGCCGAGCCGGAAGGCGACGCCCTTGCTTTCATGCAGGCGGCGGAACACCGCGCCGATCTTGGCGCCGAGCTGCTTCTCGAACGGCTCGTGCTCGGGTGCGACCACGGTGACGTCGAGCCCGCGCTCGCGCAGGCTCGCCGCCACCTCGGCGCCGATGAAGCCCACGCCCACCACAACAGCGCGCCTGCCACGTTCGGCCGCCGCCAGCAGCCGCTCGGCATCATTGCGATTGCGCAGGGAGAACACGTTGTCGAACGCCGCACCGTTGGCCAGCAGCGGCGCGGGGTCGGCGCCGGGGGCGACCAGCGCCGCGTCGTAGCTGAACGTACGGCCGTCGGCGCAGGTGATGCGACGCGCGGCGGGGTCCAGCGCGGTGACCTCGGCGGTGATCCGTTCGATGTCGTGTTGGCGGTAGAAGCTCTGCGATTGCAGCGGCGTCTTCTCTCCGCCTTCCTCGCCGGAGAGGAAGTACTTGCTCAGCAATGTGCGGTCATACGGCACGCGATTGGCGCGATCGAGCAAAAGCACGCGTCCGGCAAAACCTTGCTCGCGCAACGTCTGCGCCGCGAGAGCGCCTGCCGCTCCGGCACCGATAATGACGAAGCTGCGGTTGTCGCCCGAGGCGCGCGGCCGAATGGCGGCGGTCTCGCCGGGCAGGGTGACGAAGACCTGCCCGTCCGCGATCCGCACGGCGAAACGCGGCAGGGCATCGACGGCGGGCGGATCGAGCAGCGCGCCACTCGCCACCGAGAAGCTCGCCTTGTGCCACGGGCAAGTCACCCGCTCGTCACACAGCACGCCTTGTGACAGGTCGCCGCCGGCATGCGGGCAGGTCGCACCAATTGCGTGCACGACGTCGCCAAGCCTAGCGAGCAGGATCGCGGTGCCGTCGACCTCGACCTTGCACATTCCGCCGTCGACCAACTCGTCTAGTCGACCTACCGCGTGTTCCTGTTCGGCCATTCGCGCCCTTGCTGGCTACTTCTCCGCGACAACCGGATTGCGCAGCAGGCCAACACCAGTGACCTCAACCTCGACCGTGTCGCCGGGCTTGAGCCATTTCGGCGGCTTGAAGTAGGCGCCGACCCCGCCGGTGGTGCCAGTGACGATCACGTCACCCGGCTCGAGCTGGGTGAAGGTCGAGCAGTATTCGATCAAAGTGGGAATGTCGAAGCAGAGATCGCTGATCGGCGCGCGCTGGCGCTCCTCGCCGTTGACCCGGCAGAGCAGCGTCGAGGAACGGATGTCGGGCACCTCGTCCGGGGTGACCAGATAGGGGCCGAACGCACCCGACTGGTAGAAATTCTTGCCCGGCGTGAACTGGCCGGAGTGGCGCTGCCAGTCGCGGATCGAGCCGTCATTGTAGCAGGAATAGCCGGCGATCACGCTCTCCCAGTCGGATTTCGCCACGTGGCGACAGGTCTTGCCGATCACGACGGCGAGCTCGGCTTCATAGTCGAAATTGTCCGACGCCTTTGGCGCGACCATCGGCTGGCCGGCGCCAACCTGGCTGTTCGGAAAGCGCACGAAGATGATCGGCTTCTCCGGCGGCTCGCGTCCGCCCTCGGCGATGTGCGTCAGGTAGTTCAGCCCGACGCAGAGGATTTTCTCCGGGTCGGGGATCGGCGGCAGCAAGGTCACAGCGTCGAGCTGCACGTCCGGCTGCTTCTCGGCGTCGGATTTGAGGCTCCCGAGCGCCTGGAGGCCCTGCCGCAAGGTCGGCGCGTGGCTGCCGCAATCGACAATCCCAGAACCGTTGACGATGCCCCAGCTCGCGCGCCCATCGGTGCGGCGATAACTGACGAATTTCATGGTGGCGTCCCTCCTGCCGGCAAGCCGCTATGGTTACGCGGCGTCGGCGGGAGGGGCAAGCCGTTGACCACGTTCGGGTCCGATGGCCAAGTGCCGTTGGTCGCGCGAGGGTTTTTCCTGGATGAGCGAAAACACCACCATCACGGTCTACAGCGACTACAAGAGCCCGTACGCCTATCTCGCCAAGGACCTCGCCTACGCGCTGGCGGAGGAGCTGTCGCTTCGGTTGGACTGGCTGCCGTACACGCTCGACATTCCGAGCTATCTCGGCAGCGCCGAGGTCGACCAGGCTGGCCGCGTGGTGAGCGAGGCACGCAACGCGCATCAATGGCGGCGGGTGCGCTACTCCTACATGGACTGTCGCCGCGAGGCGCGCCGGCGCGGGCTCACCATTCTCGGCACGCGCAAGATCTGGAACTCCTCGCTGGCGGGCATCGGCATGCTGTTCGCCAAGCGTCACGGTGAAGCGGTGTTCCGCGCCTATCACGACCGGGTGTTCGAGCGGTTCTGGCGGCGCGAACTGGATATCGAGGACACCACGAGCCTCGCCGCCGTGCTCGCCCAAGCCGGCGCCGATGCCGTCCAATTCATGGCATTCGCGGCCGGCGAGGGAAGCGACGAACTGGCCGCCGTCCAGCAGGCGGCCGAGGCGGACGGCGTGTTCGGCGTGCCCAGCTTCGTCGTCGCGGGCGAGCTGTTCTGGGGGCGCGAGCACCTGCCGGTGATACGCGACATGCTGCGCGCCGGCGCGCCCGCTGCCTGACGGCGTTCAGCCCTGGAGCGCGGGCGGCAGCACCGACAGCACCGATTGCGACACCTGTTCGTAGGCGTAGGCCAGCTGTAGCACCGCGAGATCGTGGTGATTGCGGCCGATGAGCTGGATGCCGGAGGGCAGCCCGTCCGGGCCGAAGCCGGCGGGAACCGCGATGGTCGGACACCCCGCGAGGCTCGGGCCGGCGACGATCTCCATCCAGCGATGGTAGCTGTCCATTGCCACGCCGGCGATCTCGGTCGGCCAGTGAAGGGTCGCGTCGAACGGGAACACCTGCGCGCTCGGCAGCGCCAGGAAGTCGTATTGCGCGAACGCGTCTTGAAACGCTTGGTACACCGCCGATCGCGCAACCGAGGCGGCGAAGAAATCCACCGCCGAGAGCCGCAGCCCGGCTTCGATCTCCCACACCGCCTCCGGCTTGAACTTCTGGCGCAGCGCCGGGTCCGCGAAGGCGTCGCGCCAGCGTCCGGCCAGCAGACCGTGCCGCAGCGTGACGAAACTGTGCCAGATCATGTCACGGCTGACGCCGAGCGTGGCCGCCTCGATCGCGCAGCCGGTCGCTTCCAGTCGCCGAAGCCCGGTCAGACAAAGATCGAGCATGCCAGGCACCATCGGGACGCCGCCCAGATCACCGAGCCAGCCGATCCGCACGCCTTGCATGTCGTGCCGCAGCGATTCGGCGAATTGGCGCGGATCGGCGGTGAGCGATAACGGCGCGCGTGTGTCGTAGCCCGCCATCACGGAGAGCAGCAGGGCGAGATCGGTGACGGTGCGTGCCATCGGCCCGTCATAGCCGAGCGATTGCATGAACAATTCCGGCGTCGGGCCGGAGGGCACGCGCCCCAAAGAGGGCCGGAAGCCGAACACGTTGTTCCAGCCCGCCGGGTTGCGCAGCGAGCCGCCGAAATCGCTGCCGTCGGCGACGGGCAGCAAGCGCAACGCTAGCGCCGCCGCCGCGCCGCCGCTGCTGCCGCCGGCCGTGCGGCGCGGATCATAGGCGTTGCCGGTGGTGCCATAGACCGGGTTGTAGCTCTGCGAGCCGAGCCCGAGCTCCGGCACGTTGGTCTTGCCGATGAGGATGGCGCCGCTCGCGCGGATACGCTCGACGAAGATCGCGTCCTCGACCGGAACGGCGGTCTCGAACAAGGGCGAGCCCAAGGTGGTGCGTATGCCTTTGGTGGCGGCGAGGTCCTTCACCGCGTGCGGCAGGCCGTGCATCCAACCCTTGTACTGCCCACCACCGATCTGTCGGTCAGCGTGATCGGCCGCGGCCAGCAGCGCCTCTCGTGGCAGGCGCGCGACGATCGCGGTCACGGCGGGATTGTTTCGATCAATATGATCGAGATACGCCGTCATCACCTCACGGCTGGACACCGCACGGTCGCAGATCAGCGCCGCGAGGGCCGCCGCATCGAGCATGACCAGGGGCGAGACGGCGGATCGAGTCATGATGTGTGCTCTGAGCCTTGGCAGGAACTGGCTTCAATCCATCACCGCGTGGGTCTCCGCTGGCGGTCCGCCGGCCTCGCCGAGCTTCCTTGGCCGGCGCAGCAGAAGAAGAAGAAGAATCGCCGGGGCGGTCGACAGCATCATCAGCTTGAAATCGTCGACATAGGCGATGATCTCGGCTTGGCGGTGGATCACCTGGTCGAGCATCGCCAAGCCTCGGTTCACCGTACTGGCCGCGCCGTGCACCGGTGCCAGGTTCCAGTAGTGGCTGATCGCGCCGCCGACCTGGAGCGCGCGGTTGAACGGTGTCACGGCGGCGCCGATCTCTTCGTGCAACACTTGCGTGTTGTGCGCGAGCATCATCGACATCACCGAGATGCCTATCGCGCTGCCGACGTTGCGGAACAAGCTGAGCAGGGAGGTGCCGTCGGTGCGCAGCGGCGCCGGCAGGGTCCAGAACGAGAGCACCTGTAGCGGGACGAACACGAAGCCCAGCCCGGCACCCTGCAGCAGGATGCACATTACGATGTCCCATTGCGACACATCCGGGGTCCACTGCGTCATCATCCACAGCGAGACGAGCAGGATCACCAGACCAAGCAGCATGATGAGACGCGGGTCGTAACGTCCCGACAGCCGTCCGCCGAGCAACATGGCGATCATGGTGCCGATACCACGCGGGGCGAGCAGCAAGCCGGCGGCGGCGACCGGGTAGTCGGCCAAGGTCTGCAGCCACGGCGCCAGCAGCGCCGAGCTGGCCAGCAGCACCGAGCCGACGGCGAACATCAGCAGCAGCCCGGCGACCAGGTTGCGGTCGCGGAAGATCGCCGGCTTGATGAACGGCGAGCGCGCCATCAGCAGATGCACCACGAACAGATAGAAGCCGAGCCCGGCGAGCACCGCCTCGACGATGATCTCGGGCGAGCTGAACCAATCCTTGGTCTGGCCGCGGTCGAGCATCATCTGCAAGCAGCCGATACCCATCGACAGAACCGCGAAGCCGGTCCAGTCGAAGCGCAGGCCCGCTTGCGGGTCGTCCTTCGGCATGAACCAGATGAGGCCGAGCGTGGCGGCGATGCCGACCGGCAGGTTGACGTAGAACACCCAGCGCCAGTTGTACCATTCCGTGAGATAGCCGCCCAAGGTGGGCCCGAGGATCGGCCCGAGCATCACGCCGACGCCCCACAACGCCATTGCCGAGCCGCGCTGCTCGACGGGGTAGATGTCGAGCATGGTCGCTTGCGACAGCGGCACCAGCGCGGCACCGAACACACCTTGCAGCACCCGGAACAGCACGATCTGCGGCAGCGATTGCGCCGCGCCGCACAGCATGGAGGCGATGGTGAAACCGATGATGCAGATCAGATAGAGGTTTTTCCGGCCGAACCGCGTCGCCAGCCAGCCGACCGGCGCGGTCATGATCGCCGCCGCCGTCACGTACGAGGTCAGCACCCAGGTGATCTCGTCGTAGCTGGCCGACAGGCTACCCTGCATGTAGGGCAGCGCCACGTTGGCGATGGTGGAGTCGAGCGCCTGCATCAAGGTCGCCGCCATCGTGCAAGCGGTGATGATCCCGCGATTGGGGATGCGCACGAATTCGGCTGGTGCATCGCTCATGGCTGGCTCATTCGCGGCAAGGCAGTCCGTGGCCCGAGATGTCCGGCCACCCTCAATACAGGTCGGACAGCTTCCTGGTGTGCTTGGTGTCGATCGACGCCTCGACGCTCATGCCGGAGCGCAGCACCGGCTCGTCTGGCGTGCGATCGACATGAATGCGGACCGGGATGCGTTGCACGACTTTCACCCAGTTGCCGCTGGAGTTCTGCGCCGGCAGCACCGAGAACTCCGAGCCGCTGTTCGGCGCGATGCTGGCCACCTTGCCGTGCCAGGTGTGACCCGGATACGTGTCGACCGTCACCGTCACCGGATCGCCGGGCTTGACCCAGGTGAGCTGGGTCTCCTTCGGGTTCGCCTCGACCCAGACATCCTCGGTCGAGACCATCCCAAAGGCGGCGGTGCCGGCGATCAGGTACATGCCGGGCTGCAAGCTGTCGACCATCGTCACCACGCCAGTATACGGCGCGGTGATCACCGAGTGGTCGAGCTTGCGTCTCGCCTCACGCACCACGGCCTCCGCCTGAAGGTATTCCGGCGTTTGCGTGACGTCGACGTCCGGCTTTCCACCCAGCTTGGCGA
This sequence comes from Acetobacteraceae bacterium, assembly GCA_965218045.1. Classification (GTDB taxonomy): domain Bacteria; phylum Pseudomonadota; class Alphaproteobacteria; order Acetobacterales; family Acetobacteraceae; genus CAVRCA01. The sequence continues at coordinate 359,514 of CBDCJX010000009.1, forward strand.
CCTGCACCTGTGCGGCCAGCCGCAGCGACTCGACGGCGCGCGTCTCGGAGAGGAGCTGGAAGCGGGCCGCGTCATACTCGGAGCGCGAGACGTCGCCGCGACTGACCAGGTTGGAGCGACGGTCAAACACCACCTGGTCGAGCTGCACCTGCGCTTCCTTGGCGCTGATGTCGCGCAGCATCCGTTGGTAGTCCTGCTTCATCGCTTCCATGGTGAGGCCGACCTGGGTCAGGCTCGCCTTGGCGCCGGCCAGCGCGATGACGAACGGCTGCGGGTCCAGCCGCACCAGCACGTCGCCCTTGTGCACCAACTGTCCCTCGTGCACCGGCACCTCGGCGACGACGCCACTGACATCGGTGGAGAGTGTCTGCTTGGCGGCGCGGACGTAGGCATTGTCGATCGACACGTAGCGCCCGCCTTGCAGCCAATAGACCACCGAGCCCACGGCGACGACGAGAATACCGCCCAACATCAGCACGCGTCGCAGGAGCTGCTTGCGCGCCCGCGACCGGACTGGCGCGATCGCGTCGGTGACCCGCGGTGCGGCGTGCGTCGGCGCGGTGGTGGTGGTCGACATCAGGCGACCCCCTCCGCCGCGACGGTCGCCAGCTCGCGCGGCTCCGACCGGCGCGACGAGCGCGTCTCGGCGCTGATCGTCTCCTTCATGCGCAGCAACGCCTGCGTGGTACGATCCAGGGTTTCGACGTCGATCCCGTCGGTCAGCACGCGGGTCATGTCGGCGCGATGGCAATCCATCGCACGCAGCACGGGTTGCGCCGCCGGCCGCAGATGCAGCCGCCAGATGCGCCGATCGTTCGGGTCAGGCCGCCGTTCGACCGCGCCGTGCGCCTCCAGTCGGTCGATCAGCCGGGCGACCGTGATCGGCTCGACATCGAGGACTTCCGCCAATTCCTTCTGTGACAGGCCGGGCTGGCGCTCCAGCCAGAACAGGATCGCCCACTGCGCCCGGGTCATGCCGTGCGTCCGCGCTCGCTTGTCCGCCTCGAGGCGGAGCAATCGGGCCACATCGTGGATCAGGAACAGCAGGTCGCGAGTCGGCATCCGATGGGAACCTGTATTTGGACGGGCTGATAATAAGCAGCGTTACTATAAGCTGCTAGGCCAAACCCGCATGCGCGGAGCGCAGATCTGGCCGATCCCTGGCGCTTCCCGGGGCGGCTGTGATCGCGCAGGCTTCGGGAGCGATCGTTTGGGGGATGCCGTGGTGGCGGGCCGAGATCTGGTGCTGACCTATCTGTGGGTCGCGTGCGGCGGCGCGCTCGGCAGCATGGCGCGGTTCTGGCTGACCGCGGTGATGGCCGGCTTTACCGGCTTGCGGTTCCCGTGGGGCACGTTGCTAATCAATGTGGTGGGATCGCTGGTGATCGGCCTAATCGCGGGCCTGACCTTGCAGCCCGACCGATTGCAGTGGCACCCGGACGCGCGGATCTTCCTGATGACCGGGGTATGCGGCGGCTTCACCACCTTCTCGGCGTTCAGCTTGCAGACCCTGGAACTGATGCAGGTGGGCGAGGGCGTCGCGGCGTGTGCCTACGCGATCGCCTCGGTGCTGCTGTGCGTGGTCGCTACCTGGGCGGGGGTCAGTCTCGGGCGTGGCTGATTCGTAGCGATCCTGCACGGTTTCGCCCTCCGGCGAGGTGTGGCTGTAGTAGTGCGGCTTGAACATATCCTCGGCGTGCGCCTGCGCCGCCTGGTCGAGTTCGGAACCGAGTTCGAGCCGCGAGCGGCCGTGCGCCTGACGTGCCGCGTTCACCATCTCCAGCGCCCGCTGGCGCAGCCGATCGAGGTTGTGGTCGGCGGCGGTTGCCTGCGCTGCGTGGAGCGCGACGAACGCGGCAGCGAGGATCAGGCGAGCGACGCTCCGCCGAAACCGCCGCCACGCCAGGCAAGGCGCCGGTTCAATCCCACAGCCGACCACGGGTTTTCCTTCGCGATACTGATAGAAGACAAATGAGATTAGTGTCTCATACCAGCGGCCGTTGGCGATGCTTCATAGCAATCCCGACTCCGCCATGACGGGCATTGAAGCGGGTTCGGTGTATGCTCGACAGAGGCCGGCGGGAGGGCGGAATGCAATATCGGACCTTGGGACGCAGCGGGCTAGGGGTCTCGCCGCTCTGCCTCGGCACGATGATGTTCGGCGGACCGACCGACGAGCCAACGGCGGCGCGCATCATCGGGCGCGCGCGTGACCAGGGCGTCAACTTCATCGATACCGCCAACAGCTACACGGAAGGGCGGTCCGAGGAGATCGTCGGCCGCGCCGTCGCCGCCGCGCGCGACTGGTGGGTGGTGGCGACCAAGATCGGCAACCCGATCGGCCGCGGGCCGAACCGGCGCGGCCTCTCACGCCGGGCGGTGTTCGACGCGACCGAGGCGAGCTTGCGCCGGCTTGGAGTAGGAGTGATCGACCTGCTGTATCTGCACAAGGAGGATCACGCGACGCCGCTCGCCGAGACGGTGGGCGCGCTGGCCGACCTGATCCGGCAGGGCAAGGTGCGTTATCTCGGCGTGTCGAATTTTCGCGCCTGGCGGGTGGCCGAGTTCTGCCGGCTGTGCGACGCGGCCGGCATCGACCGGCCGATCGCCAGCCAGCCGCTCTACAACCTGCTCAACCGGCAGGTCGAGGTCGAGCACCTGGCGGCGTGCGGCCATTTCGGGCTGGGCGTGGTGCCGTATAGTCCGCTCGCCCGTGGCGTGCTCTCCGGCAAGTACCGCCCCGACGCGCCGCCGCCGCAGGGCACCCGCGCCGGACGGCAGGATCGGCGCATGCTGGAGACCGAGTGGCGCCCGGAGAGCCTGCACGTGGCACAGGAGATCGCCGCGCACGCCCAGGCGCGCGGGCTCAACCCGGCGCAGTTCGCGATGGCGTGGGTGCTCGCCAATCCGCTGGTTCATGCGGCGGTGGCCGGACCGCGCACCGAGGAGCAGTGGGAGGCGTATGTCCGCTGTCTCGACATCCGGCTCGACGACGCGGACGAGGCCCTCGTCGACCGGCTGGTGGTTCCCGGTCACGCCTCCAGCCCGGGCTACAACGATCCGGCCTACCCGCTGGAGGGCCGCCCGGGTCGGAGCTAACGGGGCAGCCGCGCCAGGCGCAGGCGGCGCATCTCGAACCACTGCCAGGCGAGCAGCACCGGCACCCCGACCGCCAGATCGCGGGCGCGGCCGAGCAGCGAGACACCGAGCGAGAGCTCGGGCGGGATGCCGAACAGCGCGCCGATCCCGGCATAGCCCGCCTCCTGCACGCCGGCGCTGGCGGGCACCACGAAGGCGATCGAGACCACGGCGCGCAGCAACGCCTCGATCGCGAGCGCGTCCGCGAAGCCGATATCGACGCCAAGCAGTCGGTAGGCCAGCCAGGTGCCGAACGCCGTGCCGATCCAGCCGAGCAGATGCAGCAAGCCGCCGAGTGCGAGGCGAAGGGTGCGGGCGTAGATCTGGCCTACCTCGCCTTGCAGCAGCGCGATACGCGCGCTGGCGTCGGCAAACCAGCCACGGGCGATGCGCCGGCCGAGACTGGCGAAGATCGCGCCCGCGCCGCGCTGCGCCCAGATCAACCCGGCGATCGCCGCGACCGCGACCCCGGAGCCGATGGCGAGCGGGACCGCCAGCTTGGATGCGGGGTCGTGCGCGATCAGCAGGCAGAGGCCGATCAACGCGAATACCAACTGCGCCAACACCTCGGCGGTGACGTCGACCACCACCGAGGCGGTCGCCAGCGGCCATGCCACGCCGTGCAAGGTGATCGCCCGCGCCCCGAGCACGAAGCCGCCGACTGACGAGAAGGGCAGGCAGTTCGCCGCCGCGTCGCGCACCAGTCGTCCCCAGACGAACACCCATAGCAGGCCGGCGCCGGCGCGGGTGGCGATCACGTTCCAGGCAAGCCCGAGCAGGACGAACAGCAGCACCTGCCAGGCGAGCAGCAGGCACATTCCGTTCCATCCGACCGACAGCAACGCCCGGGCGACCTGGTCGAAGCCGAACCAGCCGACCAGCACGGTACTGGCCAGCAACCCGAGCACGGCCAGGGCAATGGAGAGCGTCTTCAAATGGGTCGGTCCTCAATGCCGGTGGGCCTCTACACCACTGCGCCAAACGCGGGCTATAGCGGGGCATGCAGCAAGCGCACGCGCTCACACTCGTGACCGGGGCCACCGGCTTCGTCGGCTCGGCGGTGGCGCGGGCGCTGGCCGCGCGGGGCTTTGCGCTGCGGCTGCTGGTGCGACTCGGCGGCGATCGGCGCAACCTCGACGGCTTGGGCGCCGAGCTGGTCGAGGGCGACCTCACCGACGCCGCCTCGCTCGATCGCGCGGTGGCGGGCTGCCGCTACATCTTCCACGTCGCCGCCGACTACCGGATCTGGGTGCCCGATCCGGAGGCGATGATCCGCGCCAATGTCGGCGGCACCCTGGCGCTGATGCGGGCGGCGCAGGCGGCGGGGGTGGAGCGGATCGTCTATTGCAGCAGCGTCGCCGCCCTCGGGCTGACCAAGGACGGCTCGCCCGCCGTGGAGACCACCCATGTCACCGAGGAGGCGATCGTCGGGACGTACAAGAAATCCAAATACCGCGCCGAGCAGGCGGTGCTCGACATGGTGCGCCAGCACGGGCTGCCGGCGGTGATCGTCAACCCGTCGATGCCGGTCGGACCGCGCGATATCAAGCCGACGCCTACGGGCAAGATGATCGTCGACGCCGCAAGCGGGCGAATGCCTGCCTATGTCGATTCGGGCGTCAATGTCGTGCATGTCGACGATATCGCCGAGGGCCATCTGCTGGCGCTCGAACGCGGCGTGGTCGGCGAGCGCTACATCCTGGGCGGCGAGGATTTTTTCCTCCGCGACCTGCTGGCGCTGATCGCCGGTATGGTGGGGCGGCGGCCGCCGCGCATCCGGCTGCGCCACGATGTGCTGTGGCCGGTGGCGGCGGCCTCGGAAACTTTGGCGCGGCTGACCGGCATCGAGCCGATGGTGACGCGCGATCACCTCAAGATGGCGCGCAAGCGGATGTTCTTTTCCTCGGCCAAGGCACGCGCCGAGCTCGGCTATGCCCCACGGGCCGCCCGGGAAGCGGTGGCGGACGCAATCGCGTGGTTCCGCGCCAACGGCATGGTGCCCCGGTGATCGCGCTTGCTGGCTTGGCCGCGCTGGTCTGGGCCTACCTGCTCGCGCTGCACGGCCGGTTCTGGCAAGCCGGCCCGGTCCTGGCGCCGGCCCGGCCCCACGCCGCGCCGCCGGTGGCGATCGTGGTCCCGGCACGCGACGAGGCCGATTCGATCGCCGCCAGCCTGCGTTCGCTGCTGGCGCAGGACTACCCCGGCGAGCTGCGGCTCATCCTGGTCGACGATGGCAGCACCGACGGCACCGGCGCGATCGCCCGGCACCTCGCCGACCCGCGCCTCGTCGTGCTCACCGGCCAGCCGCGTCCGCCGGGCTGGAGCGGCAAGCTGTGGGCGGTGGCGCAAGGCGTTGCCGAGGCAGACGAGGCGGCCTTCGTGCTGCTGACCGACGCCGACATCATCCACGACCCGCGCCATCTCGCCGCCCTGGTCGCGCAGGCCGAGCGCGAAGACCTCGACCTGGTTTCCGAGATGGTGGCGCTGGCTTGCGACAGTGCCGCCGAGCGGGCGCTGGTCCCCGCCTTCGTGTTCTTCTTCGCGCTGCTCTACCCGTTCGCCTGGGTGAACGACCCGCAACGCGCCACCGCCGCGGCGGCGGGCGGCACCATGCTGCTGCGTCGGCAGGCGCTCGATCGGATCGGCGGCATCGCTGTGGTGCGCGGCGCGCTGATCGACGACGTCGAACTGGCACGAGCGGTCAAGCGGGGTGGGCGGGTGTGGCTCGGCCATAGCGGGCTGGCCCGCTCGATCCGCCCCTATCCGACCGCCGCCGCCATCTGGCGCATGGTGGCGCGCACCGCCTACGTGCAGCTCCGCCGCTCGCCGGCGCTGCTGCTGCTGTGTATCCTGGGGATGGCGCTGACCTGGCTGGTGCCGCCCGCCGCCGCCCTGTTTAGCCACGGCGCGGCGCGTTGGCTCGGCGCGCTGGCTTGGGCTGGCATGGCCGCGTCCTATCTGCCCACCCTCCGGCGCTTTGGCCTCTCGCCGTTGCGCGCGCCCTTCCTGCCGCTGGTCGCGGTGTTCTACATGGCGGCGACCATCGGCTCGGCGGTGGACCACGCGCGCGGCCGAGGCGTGGTGTGGAAGCGCCGCGCCTATCAGGGAGCCGGGAGCTGAGCACCACCACGCTGCCATCGGTCGAGGACTGGTCCGGCAAGGATCGCGGCGACGAGAATTTCCCGGTCGGCTCGGCGCTCATCGCCCGACGCCTGCGGCCGCACGTCCACGCCTTCTACGCCTTTGCCCGCAACGCCGACGACATCGCCGACAGCGCCAGCCTGCCCGCCGCCGAGAAGCTGCGCCGCCTCGACGTGATGCAGGACGTGCTGCTAGGCCGCAGCGAAACCGGCTCGCCGAGTGCTACGCGGTTGCGCGCCAGCTTGGCCGAGACCGGCGTCACCCCGGGCCACGCCACCGACCTGCTGGTCGCGTTTCGGCGCGACGCCACCAAGCAGCGCACCGCGAACTGGGACGAGCTGTTTGATTACTGCCGCTTTTCGGCGATGCCGGTCGGGCGCCACGTGCTCGACCTGCACGGCGAGGCCCCCGCGACCCACCCGCCCTCCGACGCGCTCTGCGCCGCGCTGCAAGTGCTCAACCACCTGCAGGACGGTGCCCGCGATCTGGCCGAGCTCGACCGCTGCTACCTGCCGGCTGACCTGCTCGCCGAGGCCGGCGCCAGCATCGAGGACCTGCGCGGCCCGGCCGCGACGCCGGGCTTGCGCCGCGCCTTCGACACCTTGCTCGACCGCGTGGACGCGCTGAACCGCGAGGCCGTGTCGCTGCCGCGTCGCACGCGGGACCGGCGACTGCGGCTGGAGACGGCGGTGATCGTCGGCCTGGCCCAACGGCTCGCGGCGCGGCTGCGGCACGGCGACCCGCTCGCCCGACGGGTCAAGCTCACCAGGGGCGACGCCGGGCGTTGCCTGCTCGCCGCGTTGCGGTTCCTGCCGTGACGGCGACACCGCTGGGCGCCGCGCAGGGCGATCTCGACTTCGTGGAAAAAATCGTCCGCGCCGCCGGCACCTCGTTCTACCACGGGATGCGGGTGCTGCCGCCGGATCGCCGGCACGCGATGTATGCGATCTACGCGTTCTGCCGCTTGGTCGACGACATCGCCGACGAGGAGAGCCCCTACGCCGACAAGCTGCCGCGCCTGGACCTTTGGCGCGCCCGGATTGACGCACTGTACCGCGGCGAGGCGGACGACCCCGTGACCCGCGTGCTGGCCCGGGCGGTGCCCCGGTTCGACCTGGGCCGCGCCGACTTCCTCGCCATCATCGACGGCATGGCGATGGATGCGGAAAACGTCATCGTCGCCCCAAGCCTCGCCACCCTCGATCTGTATTGCGACCGGGTGGCCTCGGCGGTGGGGCGGCTGTCGGTGCGCGCCTTTGGCGATGCCTCGGTCGCGGCGGACCGGGTCGCGTTCTCGCTCGGCCGGGCGCTGCAACTCACCAACATCCTGCGCGACGTGCGCGAGGACGCCGGACGCGGCCGGCTCTACCTGCCTCATGAGTGGCTCGAAGCGGCAGGCGTGCCGCTCGATCCCCGCGCCGCCCTCGACGCGCCGGGGCAAGCTGCGGTGTGTCGGCGGGTCGCGGACCTCGCCCACGACCATTTCCGCTTGGCGCGCCAAGCGATGCAGGAGTGTGATCGGCGGGCGATGCGGCCGGCGCGGCTGATGGGCGCGACCTATGCCGCGATCCTCGCCCGCATCGAGCGGCGCGGTTGGGAGCGGGTCGGCGGGCGAATCGGCTTGCCGAAATGGCAGAAGCTGTGGCTGGCGCTGCGTTACGGGCTGGCGTGAGGGTCCATGTCATCGGCGGCGGGCTCGCCGGGCTGTCGGCCGCTTTGGAACTGACCGGGCAGGGCCGTGCGGTTACCGTATACGAGGCCGGCAAGCAGGCCGGTGGCCGCTGCCGCTCGTATTTCGACCGCGAGCTCGGCTGCACCGTCGACAATGGCAACCACCTGCTGCTGTCGGGCAATCGGGCGGCGTTCGCCTATCTCGACCGGATCGGCGCGCGCGGCACGATGGGCGGCCCCGGCGAGCCGCTTTTCCCGTTTCTCGACCGTGCGAGCGGCCGGCGCTGGACGGTGCGACCCTCGCGCGGCCGCCTGCCCTGGTGGATTTTTTCCAGCACCCGACGCGTGCCGGACACCCGGGCGCGGGATTATCTCGGCCTGCTGGCGTTGCGCCGGCCACCGCCCGAGGCGACCGTCGCCGCCGTCACGCCCGGCGGGGTGCTGTATGACCGATTGCTCGAGCCGCTGGCGATCGCCGCCCTCAACACGCGCCCGGAACACGGCCTCGCTTCACTGCTCGCGGCGGTGATGCGCGAGACCCTGCTGCTTGGTGGCGCCGCCTGCGTGCCGAGCTTTCCGCGTCGCAGCCTCGCCGAATCGTTCATCGACCCCGCCCTCGCCTGGCTCGCCGCGCGCGGCGCCGAGGTGCGGCTCGGCCAACGCATCGCCGGGCTGCGTCGGCTGGACGGGCGCGTGGCGGCGCTCGAAACCCCGTCAGGGCCGGTGGCGCTGGCACCGGAGGATCGGGTGGTGCTGGCGGTGCCGCCCTGGGTGGCCACGGACCTGCTGCCCGGCCTCCAAGCGCCCGACACCTTCGAGGCGATCCTCAACGTGCATTTCCGCGCCTCGGTGCCGCCGGGGCCGGCCGGGTTCATCGGCCTGATCGGCGGCATCGCGGAGTGGGTGTTCGTCAAGCCGGGTCACGTTTCGGTCACCATCAGCGCGGCCAACCGGCTGGTCGACCAGCCCGGCGAGGCGATCGCCGCCGCCGTCTGGCCCGATGTTTGCGCGGCATTGGGGCTCGACGCGGCAATGCCGCCCTGGCGCGTGGTGAAGGAACGCCGCGCCACCTTCGCCGCCACCGCCGCGCAGGAGCGACTGCGGCCGCAATCCCACACTCCGCTGACTAATCTCCTGCTCGCGGGGGATTGGGTGGCCACCGGGTTGCCGGGCACCATCGAAGGTGCCATCAGGTCCGGCCGAACGGCGGCCACGGCGCTGCTGGACGCCTCCGCCTGACTGGGTAAACGTGCCGATGCCACTGGAGACCACCTCCCTCACCCACCTGCCCGACGAACGCGTCAGCCGTGCTCTTGCGATGGCCGAGAGCGCGCTCATCCGGCAGCAGCGGCCGGACGGCCACTGGGTGTTCGAGCTGGAGGCCGACGCGACCATCCCGGCCGAATACGTGCTGCTGGAGCACTTCCTCGACCGGATCGAGCCCGCGCTCGAAGCCAAGATCGGCGTCTATCTGCGACAGATCCAGGGCGTGCATGGCGGCTGGCCGCTGTTCCACGACGGGGCGTTCGACCTTTCGGCCAGCGTGAAGGCGTATTTCGCGCTGAAAGCGATCGGCGACGACCCGGACGCGCCGCACATGGTCCGCGCCCGCGTTGCCATCCTGGCGTTTGGCGGCGCCGAACGTTGCAACGTGTTCACCCGCGCGCAGCTCGCCCTGTTCGGGCAGGTGCCGTGGCGCGCGGTGCCGGTGATGCCGGTCGAGATCATGCACCTGCCGCGCTGGTTCCCGTTCCATCTCGACAAGATCTCGTACTGGTCGCGCACCGTGCTGGTGCCGCTGCTGGTGCTGATGGCGCTGCGGCCGCTCGCGCGCAATCCGCGCCGGGTCGGCATCGCCGAGCTGTTCCACACCCCGCCCGAGCTTGTGCGCGACTGGATCCGTGGGCCGTATCGCTCGGGCTGGGGCCGCTTCTTCAAGGGGATCGACACCGCGCTGCGGGTGTTCGAGCCAAGGTTCCCGCGCGCCGCGCGACGCCGCGCCATCGACCGGGCGGTTCGCTTCGTTACCGAGCGGCTGAACGGCGAGGATGGGCTCGGCGCGATCTACCCGGCGATGGCCAACAGCGTGATGATGTTCGACGCCCTGGGCCGCGCGCCAGATGACGCGGACGCCGCGACCGCCTGGGACTCGATCCGCAAGCTGCTCGTCGTGTTGCCGGACCGTGCCTACTGCCAGCCCTGCCTGTCGCCGATCTGGGACACCGCGCTGGCCGGCCACGCGGTGGCGGAGGCGGCCGGCGCCGCCGCGCCGGCGGTCGATGCCGCGTGCGAGTGGTTGCGCGCGAGGCAGATCAACGACGTGATCGGCGACTGGGCGGCGGCGCGGCCGAACGCGCTGCCCGGCGGCTGGGCGTTCCAATACAACAACGCGCACTATCCGGACGTCGACGACACCGCCGCGGTGGCGATGCTGCTGCACCGCAATGGCGACCCCGCCCACGCCGCCTCGCTCGACCGCGCCCGCGAATGGGTGCTCGGCATGCAGTGCCGCGATGGCGGCTGGGGCGCGTTCGACGCCGACAACACGCACTACCACCTCAACCATATCCCGTTCGCCGATCATGGCGCGCTGCTCGACCCGCCGACGGCGGACGTCACGGCGCGCTGCGTCTCCTTCCTCGCCCAGCTCGGCCGCGCCGAGGATGCTTCGGCGATCGCGCGCGGGGTCGACTACCTGCGTCGCGAACAGGAGGCGGAGGGAAGCTGGTTCGGCCGGTGGGGCACCAACTACATCTACGGCACCTGGTCGGCGCTGTGCGCGCTGAATGTCGCCGCCGTGTCCGCCGAAGACCCGGTGGTGCGGCGAGCGGTCGACTGGCTGCTGTCGGTGCAGCGGGTCGATGGCGGCTGGGGCGAGGACGAGGAGAGCTACGCCGACGCGCCGCACGGGCGTTACAAGACGGGCACGCCATCGCAGACCGCCTGGGCGTTGCTCGGCCTGATGGCGGCGGGCGAGGTGGAGCACCCGGCGGTCGCGCGCGGCATCGAGTACCTCATGGCGACACAAGGCGATGACGGCGAATGGACCGAGCTGCCCTACACGGCAGTGGGGTTCCCGCGCGTATTCTACCTGCGCTATCACGGCTATCGGCTGTTCTTCCCGTTGCTGGCGCTCGCCCGCTATCGCAACCTGCGGCGGGGCAACTCGCGCAGGGTCGCGTTTGGGTTCTGATGGTATCGGCGTCGTCGTAGGGCTTGCGGCCGAGGCGCGGATCGCGCGGCGGACGGGCTGGTGCGTCGCGGTAGGCGGCGGCACTGCTTGCGGCGCGCAAGCTGCCACGCGCGACCTGGCCGAGAGCGGCGTGTCGGCGCTGGTCAGCTTCGGGCTGGCCGGCGGGCTCGATCCGGGGCTGACTGCCGGCACATTGCTGCTGCCCCGCGCGTTCCTGCTGGATGGGGCGCCGGTGCCGGCGGACCCGGAGCTGACCCGGCGCCTGGGGGGTGCCACCTGCGATATGCTGTTCTGCGGATCGAACGTGGTCGCGAGCGTCGCCGACAAGGCGCTGTTGTTCCGCGACACTGGCGCGTCCGGCCTCGATCTCGAGAGTGGCGCCGTCGTTCGGGTGGCGCGTGAGCGCGGCCTGCCGGTCGCGGCGCTACGCGCGGTGTGTGATCCGGCCGACCGCTCTTTGCCCCCCGCCGCGTTGATCGCGTTGTCCGGCGGCGGGGCGATCAGGCTGCGCCGAGTGCTGGGCTCGGTGCTGCGGCACCCGGGGCAAGTCCCCGCCCTGTTCGCCCTGGCTGGCGACGCGGCGGCTGCCCGCCGGGCGCTGCTTGGGCGGGTGCGTCGGCTGACCCCTCACCCCCGGTCGACCCCTTACCCCGGCCCCCTGCCACAAGGGGAGCGGGAGAAGAAGTCCCCCTCCCCTTGTGGGCTTGAGCCGCGAAGCGGATCAAGGTTGGGGGAGGGGTCAGAGCAGGGGCCGGGATAGCCCATGCGAGTCATCCTCGCCGCTCTGCTCCTCCTCCCCCTCGCCGCCCAGGCGCAGCAGCCCGGCCCGCGCCAATCGGCGTTGTGCTCGGCGGCGATCGCGCGAGCGCAACAGCGTCACCAGACCCCGCCCGGCCTGCTCGCCACCATCGCGAAAGTCGAGAGCGGCCGTCCCGACGGCAGCGGCGGCTTGCAACCCTGGCCCTGGACCATCAACGCCGACGGGCAGGGCAGCTTCTACGCATCCAGGCAGGAGGCGATCGCCGCGGCGCGGCACGGGCTGACGAGCGGCGTGCGGTTCATGGATGTCGGCTGCTTGCAGGTCGACCTGCAAATGCACCCCGACGCCTTCGGCTCGCTCGACGAGGCGTTCAATCCCGACACCAACGCCGACTACGCGGCGCGCTTGCTCCGCTCGCTGCGCGACGGTGCCGGCGGCAACTGGTACACCGCGATCGGGCTGTATCATTCGCACACGCCGGACCTGGCCGCCTATTACCGGCTGGCGGTGGCGGCGGTCGGCGCCGGGTTGCCCGTCCCGGGCATGGGGCCGCGCGTCGGCCGCGCCGGGCTCACCCGCGTGACGCTGACCGGCGGCGGCGCGACCATGCTGAACCTGCGACGCCAACCGGCCCGCGTGCATCGGACGGTAAGCCCGTGCCGCATCGCCGCCGTGCTCGGCTCCTACCTCCGCTCGGGCGTCGCCGGCTGCAAGCGGTCCTGACACCAGCCGCCGTAGATCCTCACCCGCCCCGCGATCCCTACCCGCCCCGTGCGAAGGCGAAGCAATCCAGATTGTCTGGCGAGCACGTGATGCAAAGCTCGTGCATCGCCACGGCGCTTCGCGCCTCGCCATGGCGACGTGTTGCGCCGGTTCCAGTCTCCCGGAACCGCTCCGATCACGGCGAGCATTTACGTTAACAAACCGGAACGGTTTGGGCGTGGCTTGGCGCGACGCGTTCATCCCGGTTCGAAAAGTCCGCCCGGCGGGCCGCGGACGACCCACGGCAGCTGGTCGACCCGCCGGGCGGCACGACGACGGCGGGAACGGCCGGTCGCTTGCGGCATCTCGGCGGAGGAACTTCGCGCGGGCGCACCGGCATCAGCGGGCGCACCATCGTCGGCGGGCGCACCATCGTCGGCGGGCGCACCATCGTCGGCGGGCGCGCCGGCGGGCGAGGCTGCGGCGCGCTTACGCGGCCGGAGCAAGAGGGGGTGTTCGGATAGCCTGATGCCCAGCATCTGACAGAGCGGGCGCAGCAGCCGGCCCATCTGCGGCGCGGCTTGCAGCAGCGCCACCATCTCCGGGTCGGACAGCAGATGGTTCAGCTGACTGCCATAGACCGCCGCCTCCGGCACCAGCCGAAGCAGCCAGGCAAAGCCGCGCGGCAGACGCTTGGCCAGACGATCCGCTGGATCATCCGACTTGCGCCGCTTCGCTTGCCGCTCGGCGCGGGACTCCGCCGACTGGGCGGACGCACCCGACGCGGACGTCCGCGCGGCGGCCGGGAGCTCGCCCGCGCGGACCCGCGCGGCCAGCTTGGCGAACCGCGCGCCGGTGCGTCGCAGCCGGAGCCAGATCAGGTTGGCAATGGCCACCGCAATCCAGCGCCTGGCGCTGCGCTCGGCAGCGGCCTGGCACAACGCCTCAATGATGAGGGCGAAGCGCTCGATGGGGGGTGGGAGGGTGTATGTCACGAGCGGAAACATAAACGAGACACGACGAGTTGCGCAAGAAAATAGTCCTAGGCGCTCTCAACACCACTCGGGCACCACTCGGGGCGGTCCCAGTTCCACCGGGACCACACTACGGCGGTGGCAAAGGCTGCTGCTCTACTGGAGCTTGCGTCTCGCTCGGCGCCATGACGATCCAGTCGGCCAGGTTGCGGCGGATCTGGTATTCCAGCTCGACATTGAGCTGGTCCATGAGTTGCTTGGTCAGCTCATACAGTGCCTGGCGCTCGTCCGCTTCGGTGTCGCCGCTGCGTCGGGCGGCGACACGCGCCTCGGCGAACGCCGCTCGCTCGTCGTTCGACGTGTAGATATCGAGCTCGACCGCGATCGACCCCTCGTAGCCGGCGCTGGTCCGGGCCAAGGTCGCATCATCGATCGACAGCACCGCACGCCCGGCGGTGCCGAGCGCGTGCAGCCGGTCCAGCGCCATCTGCCGGACCGCCTCGGCCGGCGGCACCGGGTCCCGCGCGGTGAGCTCCTGGGTGCCCTCGGCCGGGACGAACCGCTGCAACACCTCGATCGAGCCGACGCGCAACCCGATCGGGGTCAGATAGTCGTAACGCAGCGGCGCGAAGCTGCGGGCAACCACCGGCTCGGGACGGCCACCGCCGCCGGCGCACGCCGTCAAGAACAGCGCCGTTGGCAGCAGCAACGCCGCCGACAGCAACAGCGCTCGGCGCCGGCCGACGATCAATGGCGCGCTCCAACCGCCGTTCCTTGCACCTCGTCGCGGCGGAAGCGGAAATCGTAGTTGCAGAACTCGCAGGTCATGACGATGTCGCCGCCCACCGCCATGTGGTCGAGATCGTCGGGCGGGAAGCCTTCCAGGATGCCGGACAGGCGTTGCCGCGAGCACCGGCAGCCATAGGAGAGCGCCCGGGCGCGGTCGAGTGCCACACCCTCGGTGTGGAACAGCCGGTACAGCAAGCGGTCGGCCGACAACGTATCGTCGAGCAGTTCGGCATCGGTCACGGTCGCCGCCAGCGCCACCGCCGTGCGCCAGCTCTCCTCCTGCGCCTCGGTGTCCAACGCGGGGTCGACGCCGCCCTCGCCGGCGACCTTCTCCAGGATCAGCCCGCCGGCGCGCCACCCCGTTTCGGTCTCGGCGCAGCCGAGATGCACGAAGCAACTGATCTGCTCGCTGGTGCGGAAGTAGTGCAGCGCCATCTCCGCCAGATTGGTCCCCTCGATGCTGACGATGCCCTGGTGCCGCTCGGTCTCCGGCCCCTGGTCAACGGTGAACGCGAGATAGCCGTGCCCGAGCAACTGCTCGGCCGTTGGCGCCGGCTCGCGGTCCAGCAACGCCGCGAGCTTGTCGCCGTCCGACCGGGCGTAGCCGCGCATCGCGCCGGTGTCGGTGCAGTCGGCGAGCAGCATCGGCACCGCACCGTCGCCCTTCACCTGCAAGCTGAACGAGCCACGGAATTTCAGCGCCGTGGACAGCCCGGCGGCCAGCGCCAGCGCCTCGCCGGCGATCCGCCGCACCACCTTCGGGTTGGCGTGGCGGGTCAGCAACGCGTCGGCCAACGGGCCGAGCCGGACCAGTCGCCCGCGTACCGGACGGCGCGGCAGGTAGAACGGCGTCACGCCACGCGGCACCGCCAGGTCCGGCACCGGCGGCCGCAGGGGATCGAGGAAAGCGGGAGTTTCAGACATTCGCCCAAGATAGGCGCCCAAGATAGGCGCGCCAACGGCTCCGGGCTATCGCCCGCCGGGCTGGGCGCCGGGCTGGGTTGCGATGCCGTCGCACGCCATCCGATAGGCAGGCAAGCTGGCCTGGAGTAGCGTCCCGGCAAGCGACGCGCCCTGGTCGGGCCGCGCCGGAGGAGACGTCGAGGCAAGAATGGGACCGCGCGCTTGGCTGATCCTCGCGGCGATGGCGCTGGCGCGGATCGCGTTCGGCTACCAGTACCAGACCGTCCCCACCCTGGCACCCGAGCTGATCGCGGCCTACGGGCTCGACTACACCACGATCGGCACCCTGATCGGCGTGTTCGTCGCACCCGGCATCGTGCTGGCGCTGCCGCTCGGGTTGCTCGGGCGCCGCTTCGGCGACCGGCTGATCGTCGGCGGCGGCCTCGCTCTGATGACGGCGGGCCCGGTGATCTCTGCGCTCTGGGGCGGCCCGTTCGGCATCGGCGTCGGCCGCGCCATCGCCGGCTGCGGCGCGGTCGCAATGATCGTGCTGCAAAGCAAGATCATCGCCGACTGGTTCCACGGACGCTGGTTCATGGTCGGGATCAGCATCTCCGTCGCGGCCTACCCGATCGGCGTCTCGGCGGCACAGGCCGTGCTGCCGTTTATCGTCGCGCGCGGCGGGGTTTCTGCCGGAATGCTGTCGGCCTCGGCGCTGATCGGCGTTACCACCATCCTGTTCCTTGCCTGCTTCCGCGAAGCGCCGCACGCCCAGCCGGCGCCGCGACGTTTCTCGCTCCCGAGCGTCGGCGAATGCGTGCTGGTGATGGTGGCGGGCGTTATCTGGGCTGCCTACACCGGCAGCTTCGGCGGCTTCATCTCCTACCTGCCGTCGCTGATGAGCTATCGCGGCGAGCCCGACTGGCTGACCGCGTTGCTGATCACCATCGTCACCTGGGGCAGCGTGGCGGCGACCCTGGTGGGCGGCCCGCTCGCCTTGCGGGTCGGCCGCTTCCCGCTGCTCGCCTTCGGCACGATCGGCGCGACGATCGGCTGCGTCGGCATCGCCTGGCTCGACTGGCCGATCCTCTGCGCCTTCCTGTTCGGCGTGCTCGGCGCGCTGCCGGCCTCGGTGGTGATGGCGGCCGGCACCTTGTCGGCGCGGGCCGAGAACCGCGCGGTCGGCATGGGCCTGTTCTACACCACCTACTACCTGGGCAACGCAATCGCACCGTGGCTGTGCGGCCGCACCGCGGACCTGACCGGCGGGCCGGCCGGCGCCTTCTACGCCGCCGGCGCGATCGGCTTGCTGGCGATCCCGGTCTGGCTGCTGCACGCGCGTTTGCTCGCCGGCGGCGGCCAGGTCGCATCGGCGACCAGGCGATTCGCCGAGCCCGCCGCCTCGAAGCTAGAGTGACGCCCTCGCACCCCGCAGGACTTGGCATGACCGCGACCACGCCCACCGCCAGCGAACGCCTCGGCTCGTTCGTCGCCGCGCTGGCTTACGAGGACATCCCCGCCCCGGCAATCGAGCAGGCGTGCCGGATGTTGCTCGACGCGATCGGCTGCGCGCTGGCGGCCTGGCGCGAGGATGTGCGCAAGGCGCGGATCGCCCGCCGGCTGGTCGAGGAGTTCGGCGCCCCCGGACGGGCGAGCGTGATCGGCGGCGGCGGCACCCACCCGGCCCTGGCGGCACTCGCCAACGGCATCTTGGTCAATGCCGCCGACAACGACGACACCCACAAGCGCGCGCTGATCCATGTCGGCTCCGCCGTGGTGCCGCCGGCCCTCGCGGTCGGCGAGGATCGCGGGCTGGACGGGCGCAACCTGGTCGCCGCGATGGTTGCCGGCTACGAGGTGACCGCGCGCGTCGGCCTCGCGGTGATGCCGACGCATTACCGGTTCTGGCACTCCACCGCGACCAACGGCACGTTCGGCGCCGCCGCTGCCGCCGCCCGCGCGATGGCGCTCGATGCTGCGGGCGTGCAGGCCGCACTCGGCTTCGCCGGCACCCAGGCCGCCGGGCTCAACGCGTTCTTCGAGACCGGTGACGACACCAAAAGCCTGCATCCCGGCAAGGCGGGGATGAACGGCGTGCTGGCGGCGCGGCTGGCCGCCCTCGGCGCCACCAGCCCGCCCGACATCTTCGGCCACCCGAAAGGCTATCTCGCGGCGTACAGCGCCGAGCCCGATCCGGCGGCGCTGACACGCGGTCTCGGGGAAGTTTGGGAGATCGTGCAGAACGGCTACAAGCCGTACCCGTCGATCCTCGCCAGCCACTCGCCAATCGGCGCAGCGCTGGAGATCGTGCAACGCCACGCGCCCGACCCGGCGGAGATCGAGCGCATCGCCGTCGAGACCTACGCCACGGTAAAATCGCATTTTTCCAGCAAGCTGGTCGACAGCACGATGGCCGCGCGCTTGTCCGTGCCGTACTGTGTCGCCATCGCCTGCGTCGACGGCGCGGTGACCCAGCGCCAGTTCCAGCCCGATCGCTGGCATGACAAGCATGTGCGCCGGCTGCTGGACGCGACCGAGATCATCGCCGAGCCGGAGCTGACCAGGCTCTACCCGGAGAAATTCCCCGCTCGGGTCACCGTCACCTTGCGCGGCGGCGAACAGTTGCAAGCGGAACTGATGTATCCGAAAGGCGATCCGCAGAACCCGCTGTCGAATGACGAGCTGGCGGAGAAGTTCCGCGAGAACGCGTGCGAGGTGCTGCCGGAGCAAGCCGCCGAGCGCTTCATCGACCTCGCCTTGCGTCTGCCCGAGGTGACCGACCTGGCGGACCTCACGCGCCCGCTGCGCCAGCTTGGTTGACCGAACCATGCCCAAGACGATCCGGCTGAACGCGTTCGACATGAACTGCGTCGTCCACCAGTCGCCCGGATTGTGGACCCATCCGCGCGACCGCGCGGATAGTTACAACACCTTGGAATACTGGATCGAGCTCGCGCGCATTCTGGAGCGCGGCAAGTTCGACGCGCTGTTCCTCGCCGATGTGCTGGGCATCTACGACGTGTATCAAGCCTCGCCGCGCACCGCGCTGGAACACGCGGTGCAGGTGCCGGTCAACGATCCGCTGATGGTGATCCCGGCGATGGCGGCGGTGACGCGCCATCTCGGCTTCGGCGTGACCTGCGCCCTGTCCTACGAGCCGCCCTATCCGTTCGCGCGGCGCATGTCGACGCTCGACCACCTCACACGCGGCAGGGTCGGCTGGAACATCGTCACCGGCTACCTCGACAGCGCCGCGCGCGGCATGGGCATGTCGGAGCAACACGACCACGACACCCGCTACGAGATCGCCGAGGAGTACATGCAGGCGGTCTACAAGCTGTGGGAGGGAAGCTGGGAGGACGGGGCCGTGTTGCGCGACCGCGCCGGACGCCGCTTCGCCGATCCGGACAAGATCCACCGCGTGCGACACGAGGGACGCTACTTCAAGATGGACGCGATCCATCTCAGCGAACCGTCGCCGCAGCGCACGCCGCTGCTCTACCAGGCCGGCGCATCGAAGCGCGGCCGGCAGTTTGCCGCGCAGCACGCCGAGTGCGTGTTCATCAACGGCCCCTCGCGTCGGGCGATCGCGCCGATCGTCGCCGACATCCGCAAACGCGCCGTCGCGGTCGGGCGCGATCCGGCGGAAATCCTCATCTTCACCATGATGACGATAATCACCGCGCCGACCGACACGGCGGCCGAGGCGAAGCTGGCGGAGTACCGCGACCACGTCAGCGAGGATGGCGCGCTCGCGCTGATGTCGGGTTGGACCGGCGTCGATTTCGCCAAGCTGCCCCCCGACGAACCGGTGCGCTTCGACGATCGCGGCGCGATGACCTCGGCGCTGGAGGGGTTCACCACCGCCGATCCCGACCGGGTGTGGACGGTGCGCGACATCGCCAAGCACGCCGCGATCGGCGGCCGCGGCCCGGTGGTGGTCGGCTCGCCGCGAACCGTCGCCGACGAGATGCAGGCATGGGTTGCGGAGACCGACATCGACGGCTTCAATCTCGCCTACGCGGTGACCCCCGAGACGTTCGAGGATGTGGTCGACCTCGTGGTGCCCGAGCTGCAACGGCGCGGTGTCTACAAGCGGGACTACGCGCCAGGCACGTTGCGCGAGAAACTATACGGCGAAGGACGCGCGCGGCTGCCGGACGAGCACCCGGCGGCGGGATTTCGGGTGGCGCGTCCGGCGCCGTGAGCGCGCGCCTCTCTCTCGCGCCGGCGCGGGGCGGGGCGCTGGTCCTGCTCCCCGCCGTGGTCGCCGCCTTCTCGTTCAGCGCGACCGACATCCTGCTGAAAGTGGTGTACGCCTCTGGCATGGACGTGCTCACGCTCGCCTCGCTGCGTGGCGTGCTGGTCGTGGTGTTCTTCGCGCTCTGGCTGCGTGTCGCACCCCCCGCCATGCGTCACCCGCCACGACAACGCCGCATCGCGCTCGCCATCGGCGTGCTGTTCGCGGCGGTGATGCTGGGCTTGCTCGCCTCGGTGTCGCTGCTGCCGGTCTCCGTCGCGATCCTCGCCTATTTCGTCTACCCGCTGCTCACCGGCCTCGTCGGCTCGCTGCTCGGCATCGAGCGGCTCGGCTGGCGCGCGTTGCTCACGGCGCTGGTCGCGTTCGGCGGCCTGGCGCTGATGCTCGGCGTCAATTTGTCGAACCTGTCGCTGCTCGGCCTCGGCTTCGCCTTCGGCGCCGCGATCAGTCGCGTCGTGTCGCTGCTGATGACGCGCGCCTATCTGACCGGCACCGACGCCCGGCTGTCCACCTGGTACTCCCTCGTGCCATCGACGGCGTTGTTCCTGGTGATCGCCGCCGTCGCCAGTCCGTGGCACCTGCCGCGCGATCTCGGCGGCGTGCTGGCGTTTCTCGGCGTGGCGGCGGGCAGCACGCTCGCAACCTTGATGATCTACATCTCGACCAACCGCGTTGGCGCATTCCGCACCGCGCTGGTGATGAATCTCGAGCCGCTCAGCACGACATTGCTCAGCGTGCTGTTGCTGGGCGAGACCTTGACGCCGTTGCAAGCGCTCGGCGCGGCGGTGATGATCGCCGCCCTCTGCGCCTTCCAGTTCGCTCGTCGCTGAGAGAAGTGGTAACCGCTCGGGCGTCGATCAGCGCAAGCGCGACCACTTTGGAACACGGGGGACATCATGAACGCCGAGGAACTTCGCACCCTGCAGGCGCCGCTCAAGCAGCGCTACCGCGACACACCCGACGCGGCGCGCATCCCGGCCCATGCCGTGGCCGAGCTCGCAACCGACGACGTGGCTTGCACGGTGCCCTCGTGGCACGGCAGCACCACCGCCGGCTTGCACGAATCAGCGGGTGGCAGCGGCGCGTTGGCCTGCTCGGCCGACATGCTGCTGCAAGCGCTCGCCGCCTGCGCCGGCGTCACCCTGCGCGCTGTCGCCACGGCATACGGCGTGCAGCTCAAGGGGCGCGTGGTCGCCGACGGCACGTGGGACGTGCGCGGCACGCTCGGCATCGACAAGAGCACGCCGGTCGGCATGACCGACATCAGCTTGCGTTTCGAGGTCACGTCGGACGCCGACGACGCCAAGCTGCAGCGAATGATCGACACCACCGAGCGCTACTGCGTCATCTTCCAGACCCTGAAGCACCCGCCGAAACTGTCGGTCAGCCGGAGAGAGGTACCGAGCTAAGCCGCCCGCAGAATAGCGTCCGCGCCCTTCTCCGCGATCATGATGACCGTCGCATTGGTGTTGCCCGACACCACCGTCGGCATGATCGAGGCGTCGATCACGCGCAAGCCCTCGACCCCCCTCACCCGCAGCTCGGTGTCGACCACCGCGTTGGTTTGCGGTCCCATCATGCAGGTGCTGGTGGGGTGGAACGTGGTCCCGGCGGTGGCGCGTACGTGGTTCAGCCAGTCCTCGTCGCTTTGCGCCGCCGCGCCGGGCATCATCTCCTCGGCAACGAAGGGACGCATCGCCTCGGTGTGGAAGATGCCGCGCGCGATCTTCATGCCGGCGACCACGGTGTCCTTGTCGGCCTGCGTCGCCAGATAGTTCGGCTGGATCGCCGGCGGCTTTGCCGGGTCGGGCGAGCGGATGCGCAGCCAGCCACGGCTCTCCGGCCGGCACGGGATGGCAACCAGGGTGCAGCCCGGATAGGTGTGCATCGGGTCGCCCGCCTTGGTCGAGCTGCCGGCGAGGAACTGGTATTGCACGTCAGGCGAGGCGAGCTCCGGTCGGGTCTTCACGAACAGGCCGATCGGCCCCGCGCCCATCATCAGCACGCCGCGCCGCAACAGGAAGTATTGCAGCCCGGCTTGCACCTTGAGTCGCCAGCTATGGGAAATCTCGTTGATCGTGTTCGGATTGACGCAGCGATAGATCACCCGGCCGCCGATATGGTCCTGCAGATTCTCGCCGACACCCGGCAGATCGTGCGCCACCTCGATGCCGTGCTCCTGCAACAACGCACCAGGGCCGATGCCGGAAAGCTGCAGCAGTTGCGGCGAGTTGATCGAGCCGCCGCACAGCAGCACCTCACGCCTGGCCCGCGCCTCGCGCACAACGCCGTTCTGGCTGAACGTGACACCCACCGCGCGCTTGCCCTGCATCATGACGCGTTGCGCCAGCGCGCGTATCTCGACTTTCAGGTTCGACCGCTTCATGGCCGGGCGCAGGTACGAGACGGCGGTGCTGCTGCGTCGCCCGCCGCGAACCGTGAGCTGCAGCGGACCGACGCCCTCCTGATCGACGCCATTGAAATCGCGATTGAGCTTGTAGCCGGCCTCGCGCGCGGCGGCGATGAAGGCGTCGTGCAGCTCGTGCTCCGAACGCAGGTCGGAGACACCCAGCGGACCGCCGATGCCGTGATAATCGTCGGCGCCGCGCTCCTGGTGCTCGGCGCGGCGGAAATACGGCAGCACGTCGTCAAACGACCAGCCGCCATTGCCCATCTGGCGCCACAGGTCGAAATCCTCCTTCTGGCCGCGGATGTAGATCAGCCCGTTGATCGAGCTCGACCCGCCCAGCACCTTGCCGCGCGGCCAGGGAATGCGTCGGTTGTTCATCTCCGGCACCGGCTCGGTCTCGTAGTGCCAGGCGACTTTCGGGTTGTAGATGTTGCGGTAGAACCCGGCCGGAATGTGGATCCAGGGGTCGCGATCCTTGCCGCCGGCTTCCAGCAGCAGCACTCGGGTGCGGCGGTCGGCCGAGAGCCGGTTGGCGAGGACGCAGCCCGCCGACCCGGCGCCGACGATGATGAAGTCGTAGTCGTCCTCGCTCGGCATCCGCTCCTCCCCGAAAGATCGGCCGCTTGACGGCTCGTGGCGCCGGCCGCGAGACTGGCCCCGACCCGGAGGCAAACAGTACTCCGGACATTCCGCAACCGCCCGCAGCAGGGGCGCATGATCGTCGCCACCGCCGGCCACGTCGACCACGGCAAGACCTCGCTGATCGCCCGCCTCACCGGCGTCGACACCGATCGGCTTCCCGAGGAGAAGCGGCGCGGCCTGACCATCGATCTTGGCTTCGCCTACACCACCCTGCCCGACGGCCGCGAGCTCGGCTTCGTCGATGTCCCCGGGCACGAGCGCTTCCTGCGCAACATGCTGGCCGGCGTGCTGGCGGTCGACGCGGTGCTGCTGATCGTCGCCGCCGATGACGGACCGATGCCGCAAACCTTGGAACACCTCGCGATCCTCGACCTGATCGGCGTGCGTGACGTCACCGGAGTGATCACCAAGATCGACCGTGTCGACCACGCGCGCGTCGCGCACGTCGCGGCGTCACTCGGCGAACTGCTCGGCGATCACGGATTTGCCGACGCGCCAATCCTGTCGGTCTCCAGCGAAACCGGCGTGGGCATCGAGCAGCTGCGTGCCCACCTCGCCACCATCGGCACGAGGCGCGTGGCACCGGGAGCGGGGTTTCGCCTCGCGATCGACCGCTGCTTCACCTTGCCGGGCGCCGGCACTGTGGTGACCGGGGCCGTGGTCGCCGGCCGGGCGCGTGTCGGCGATCTGCTGTTGCTGACACCCGGCGGCATCCAGGTGCGGGTACGCGGCATCCGCGCGCAGGATCGTGACAATGAAGCGGCGGTCGCCGGCACACGGTGCGCGCTCGCCGTCACCGGCGCACGGCTCGATCGCACGCGGGTGCAACGCGGTGACTGGCTGGTCACGCCGAACCTGCACGCGCCAATGAACCGCTTCGACGCGCGACTCCGGTTCGTTGGTGAACCCGCGCTGCGCGACGGGATGCCGGTGCACGTGCATCTCGGCACCAGCGACATCACCGGGCGCGTCACCCTGCTGGGCGCGGCCGAGACACCCGGCACCTGCTACGCACAGGTGACGATCGACCGTGCGACCGCCGCGCTGCACGGCGATCGGGTGATCATCCGCGACCACGCCGCGCGACGCACCCTCGCCGGCGGCCACGTGCTCGACCCGTCCACAGTGACCCGCCGCCGGCCGCGCGCGGAACGGCTCCGGACCTTGCGCGCGCTCGAGACAGGCGATCCGGGCCTCGCGCTGGCGGCCTTGCTCGACGTCGACGGCTGCGTCGATCTGCAAGCCTTCGCGCGCATCCGCAATGTCGACCCGACGGAGCTCACGGTCGCTGGATGCCGCCGCATCGGCCGCGCGGGCGAGGTCGTGCTCGTCTCCCGCTCGGCGCACGCGACGCTGCGCGCCGCCGTGCTCGATGGCCTCGCCGCCTGGCACGCCGCGCGGCCGGACTCCATCGGCCCGAGCAAGGCCGCGCTGCTGCAACGGCTGCACACGCGCGCCACCGCCCCGGTGCTGGACGCGATCACCGCCGAGCTGCTCGAAGCCGGCGACGTGCTGCGCGATCGGGCGGCGCTGCACCTGCCGGGGCACGCGCCGCGGCTGAGCGACGCGGACGAGGAATTCTGGCGGCAGTTGGAGCCGGCGATGGCGAGCGCGGGTCTGCGGCCGCCGCGCGTGCGCGAGCTGGCCGAACAGTTCGGCCACGATCCCGAGCGAATGCAGCTTCTCCTGCAACGCTACGAGGCGTTCGGCCGACTGCTATGCATAGCACCAAATCGTTTTTTTCTCATCGAAACAGTCGTGGCCCTGGCGGCCACCGCCGCGAGCTTGCAGGCCGAAGCCGACGAGGGCGGGTTCGCCGCGGCAACCTTCGCGCGGGCAACCGGCGTCGGTCGCAATGTCGCCATCCAGATCCTCGAATTCCTCGACCGCATCGGCGTGACGCGCCGGCTTGGTGAGCTGCGCCACGTCATCCGTCCGGTCGAGGCGGCGCTGGGCTAGCTACCGCAATTGTGGGGCTAACTGGCCACCGGTTCCAGCGCCGGCGCGCGCAGCACCCCACAGGACGGGGCGAAGCCGAGCCGGGCGCCGGTGCGCGCCTGCAACTCATCGCGCGTGACGCCCTCGACGATCTCCTCGACGAGGAATCCGGACGTGGTCACGTCGATCACCGCGAGATCGGTGAACACCCGCTTGACGCAGCGCACCGCCGTCAGCGGCAGGTCACACTGCTCCAGCAGGCGCGGTCGCCCGTCCCGCGTGATGTGCTCCATCACCACCCACACCGAAAGCGCACCGGCGGCGAGGTCCATCGCGCCACCGACCAGCGGCCCCTTGTTCGGCACGCGCATGTCCCAATTGGCGAAGTCGCCATTCGCCGCGACCTCGAAGCCGCCCAGGATGGTGACGTCGATGTGGCCACCGCGTATCATTGCAAACGACCATGACGAGTCGATCAGCGATGCGCCCTCGCGCAACGTGATACGCCGCGAGCCGGCATCCACCAGGTTGGGATCGGCCTGGTTGGGCGAAGCCTCGGGCCCCACGCCGATGACGCCGTTCTCCGATTGGAAGAACACGTCGCGACCATCGGGCAGGTAGTTCGAGGTGAGTACCGGGATGCCGAGGCCGAGATTGACCACCATCCCGTCCTGGATGTCCTGCGCGGCACGCCACGCCATTTGATGGCGGCTGAGTTTCGGCATCGCATCAGCCTCCTACCGCCAGCACGCGATCGATGTAGACGCCGGGCAACTGGACCCGCTCGGGCGGCAGCGCCTCGTGCTGGGCGAGGCGCACCTCGGCGACCGCGAGTTTCGCCGCCGTCGCCATCATCGGTCCGAAATTCGCCTGCGCGTAGCGGAACGCGAGATTGCCGAAACGATCGGCGATGTCGGCGCGCAGCAAGGCGAGGTCGCCGGTGATCGCTTCCTCCAGCACGTAGTCCCGCTCGCCGAAGCGCCGCACTTCCTTGCCCTTGGCGAGATCGGTGCCGAAGCCGGATGGCGTGTAGAACGCCGGGATGCCGGCGCCGCCGGCGCGGATCGCTTCGCTGAACGTGCCCTGCGGCAAGCAGACCAGCTCGATCCGCCCCGCCTTCCACAGCTCCTCGAACACCGAGAGCTCGCGCCCCCTGCCGCGCGCGGCGGTGCAGATCACCTTGCGCACCTGGTGGTTCTCGATCAGCTCGTGGGTGCGCGACAGCGGGTGGGTCGCCGAGTTGACCACCAAGGTGAGGTCCCTTGCACCGTGCTCGCGCAACGCGCCGATCAGCCTGTTGGGAAAGCCGGCGCCGCCGAAGCCGGGGATCAGCACGGTCGCACCATCCTTGACATCGGCCAGCGCCTCGGCCACGCCCGCCACGCGCTTGTCGATCGCCAACGTCTTCTCCCCACTTGTTCGCGTCCCGCCTGTCGGCACGTGTTTCCGAGACTAATCGGGGTGGTAAGCTGGTCAAGTCGATGCCGGACGACGAGGGAGGAACGCCGCGATGATGACACTGCATTGGTCACCCCGCTCGCCGTATGTGCGCAAGGTGATGATCGCGGCGCATGAGATGGGGCTCGTCGACCGCATTCGCACCGTGCGCACCGTGGTCGCGGCGACCGAGCCGCACGCCGGGCTGATGCGCATCAATCCGCAGAGCCGGCTGCCCACCCTGGAAGCCGAGGACGGCACCGTCGTCTACGATTCGCCGGTGGTCTGCGAGTATCTCGACCAGTTGCATGATGGGGAAAAACTGATCCCGCCCGCCTTTCCCGAGCGGCTGATCACGCTGCGGCGGCAGGCGCTGGGCGACGGGATGCTGGACACCTTGCTGATGTGGCTCGGCGAGCGCTTCCGCCCGGAGGAGAAGCGCTCGGAGCCGCATATTGAGGCTTGGCGAGTGAAGACACGGGCCTCGGTCGCGGCGCTGGAGCGCGAGGCGCCCGCGCTGGCCGCCTCGCGCTTCGACCTCGGCCATATCGCGATCGGCGTGGCACTCGGCTATCTCGATTTCCGTTTTTCCGAGATGCGCTGGCGCGATGGCCATCCCCGGCTCGCCGACTGGCAGGCGAGCTTCGACACCAGGCCGTCGGTGATCGCCAGTCGGCCGGTTGACGACCTGTAGGGAGGGTGCCGATATCGGCTGACGAACCTTGCGGAAGCCAACAGCGTGATCGAACTCGACTACGCGGCGCTCAGTGCCACCAAAGTCAACCCGGACCCGTTCCCGCACGTCGTGGTGCCGCACTTCCTGCCGCCGACCGCGCTGGATGCTGTGCTGCGCGATCTACCGCCGATCAGCCGCGGTGGTTCCTTCCCCCCCGAGGCAGTGCGGCTCGGTCCTGCCGCGCGCGGGTTGATGACCGCGCTCAAGGGCGAGGCGATGCGCGAGGCAATCGCCACGCGGTTCGGCCTTGCGCTCGACGACGCCCCCACCATGGTGACGTTGCGCGGCTGGACCCGTGACAAGGACGGCCGCATCCATTGCGATTCCACCGCCAAGCGGGTCACGGTGCTGCTCTATCTCAACCAGGAGACCGACGCATTCGCCGCGCATCACGGCTGCCTGCGCCTGCTGCGCGGCCCGACCGACCTTGACGCTTTCGCGGTCGAGGTGCCGCCGGTGAACGGCACGTTGCTGGCGTTTCCCAACGGCCCAACCACGTGGCACGGGCACAAGCCCTTCGTCGGCCAGCGCTACAGCGTGCAGCTCAACTACATGACCACCGACCAGGCCGCCCGCTCCGAGCTTCGCCGCCATCGAGTCTCGGCCTTGGTTAAACGGCTGACCCACGCCGCTTGATCGTGCTCCGAGGGGCGGCGCAAGCAATCGCCCATGCGGCCGACATCCAGGACCGGGACGGCAGCGCGCGCTTCGTCTCGCTCACCTTGCCGGAGTGTACGCCGTGTGCCGAGGCAGGCCGACCGTTCATGCGGGCCGCACCTGGCAGCGGCTTCGGCTACGAACTTCTGATAACCAGCCGCCTACGGCATCATCGCCTGACCTCGAACGGGGCTGGGGATACCGCGCCCGCATCCCTGGTTCGTGCCACAGCTCCGCATCGGGCCACGCCACGTGCGGACCATGGATCTCCTCAGCCGTAGTGAAACAGCGCGCGGCCAGGCACCGACCGGCAGAAGTGTCCGGTCCCGTGTCCAGCGCCAACCAAACCGGATCTTCGAAAGCTGTCAAGTTGTGGAGCTGGCGTCGCCTTTTTCGCCGAAGGCAAGCACGTCGCCCGGGCGTACCCGGTTTTCAAAATGCCGCCAGTGCGCTTGCCTTCCGGCGTCGAGTTGGATATCGAACGGAGACAAAGGCAGGCTAGTGCCATAATTGGGAGGACGTCGTGATCGCATCAGTTGATCGCCGCGATTTCATGCTGGGACTCGTCGCGGCGGGCTACGTCCTGCTGGATGGCGGGTCTGCCAGTGCCGTGGGCGATCGCGGTCTGCTCGCCCAGCCCTGGGCGGTTTGGGACACCGCGGAGAAGCCTGTGCGCGGCGGTTATCTGCGGACCGCGGCCGAACAATACATCGGCAAGATGAATCCCGATCACTGGCCTGTGCTCGACTGGCTGACGATCAACGAGTTCTACGAAAAGCTGGTCATCACCGACGGCAGCTATCGTCCGACGGTACCCTGGCTCATCGAGTCTCTTGCCTTCGAGAACCCGACGACGGCGATGACAAAGCTGCGCGACGGGATCACGTTCCAGGACGGCACCAAATTCGATGCCGCTGCGGTGAAGTTCGTCATCGATTGGATCCGCGACCCAAAGAGCGGGGCGTGGAGCGTGAGCTGGCTGGCGCCACTCGATACGGTAGAGGTCGTGGGCGATCTGACCGTGCGCTGGCGCTTCAAGACGCCGTGGGCTGCATTCCCCGGAATAATCGCCAACGTCCCGGGCTACATGATGTCGCCAACCGCCCTCAAGGACGGCCCGACTAGCTTGGACAGCCACCCGGTCGGCACCGGACCGTTCATCCTCGAGGAGGCCAGTCCGGGGAATTTCGTGAAGGTAAAGCGCAATCCCAACTGGTGGTTCGCGAAGGCGTCGGGCAATCCCGACATGCCCTATTTCGACGGCGTCATCGTCACCATCATCCCCGATCCCGCCGTGCGCCTCGCCAACCTCCGGGCCGGCAAGATCGATATGCTGCTCTCCGTCGAAAAGTCGCAATACCCCATCATCAAGAACGATCCTACCCTGAACGTCTATGTGCAGCCGCTCAATTCGGTCAATGCGCTGCGCTTCAACTGCACAAAGGGTGTCTGCCAGGACGTGCGCGTGCGAAAGGCGATCAGCCACGCGATCGATCGCCGCGCGCTGATCGTCGGCACGCAGTTCGGGCTCGCCCGCCTCGCCAGTTGCATGTATCCCGAAGATCATTGGGCGCACAATCCGGACCTCAAGCCCGTGTCGTACGATCCCGCGCGCGCCAGGTCGCTGCTGGCGGAAGCGGGCCATGGCAGCGGCCTCACGGTGCGCGGCTACTACAGCAACACAACCCAGGGTCAGACCATAGCCGGGGCGATCAAGAACATGCTGGCCAAGGTCGGCGTGACGTGGGATGTCGAGCTGCTGGCGCCGGTCGCCGCGACCGCCCGGCTCAAGGACGCCGACTACGATCTCGCCGCTGGGGGCTGGACCTATATCTATGATCCGGATCTCATGGCGACCGGCCTCTACATGCCCGACGGCGGCTTCAACTTCGGTCGCAGCCACAATGAGGAGGCGATCAAGCTGATCGAGGCCGGCCGTCGCGAGATCGACGAAGCCAAGCGTCGGCAAATCTATTGGCAGCTTGAAAAGGTCCTCTACGAGAATTGCGAGGACGCTTGGCTATGGTGGGAAGAAAGCGTCACCGCGATGCGCAAGAGCCTGCGCGGCTGGGACCAGGAACAACGCGTCAAACACAAGGAGGTTTGGTCCTGGTCGCACCCGCTGTGGTTCAAGGACGGCAAGCGCGATAGCGTTTGATGCCGCCTCGGTTTTGGCGTTGCGCAGCAGAGGGCGGCGATGGCGCGATACATCCTGGTCCGGCTGGCACACGCGCTCATCATTCTGGCGATTGTCACGGTGCTGGTGTTCGTCATCGCCCGTCTGCTTCCGGGCGATGCCATCATGGCGGCCATGAGCGGCAGCGTGAGCCTGCAGGACCCCGCAGTGGTCCAGCGCGTCCGCCAGGAGTTCGGACTCGATCAGCCGCTGTATCAACAGTTCATCGTCTGGCTCGGCGAGTTCCTGCGCGGCGACTGGGGAACCTCCCTCGGCACCGGCCAGCCGGTGCTTGCCATGTTCTTGCAGCGCCTGCCGATCACGCTGGAGCTGTTCGGCTGGGCGACGGTCTGGTCATTCGCCATCGGCATTCCGGTGGGGATCGTCAGCGCGGTCCGGCGCGGTTCCTACCTCGACATGGCGCTGACCACCGGCGCCCTCCTTGGCGTCTCGATCCCGTCCTTTTGGCTGGCCATCGTGCTGATCTATCTGCTGGCGGTGGCGCTGCCGGTCTTTCCGCCATCGGGCTACGTGCCGCTCTCGCAGAGCATGTGGCGCAACTTCGAGGCGATGGTGTTGCCGAGCTTCGTGCTCGGAATCCATTCGGCGGGACTGCTGGCGCGCTTCGTGCGGTCGAGCCTGCTCGAGGTGCTGAGCCAGGATTTCATCCGCACAGCCCGCGCCAAGGGTCTGACGGAGCGTGCCGTTGTCGCCCTTCATGCAATTAAGCCCGCGATGATACCGGTCGTCACCGTCATCGGCCTTTCGTGGGGCGGATTGCTGGCCGGTGCGTTCTTCGTGGAAGTGATCTTCGCCATTCCCGGCCTCGGCCGGATGAGCGTGGACGCGATCTTCCAGAAGGATTTCCCGGTGATGCAGGCGATGCTGATCGCGGTCTCCGTCAACGTGCTCCTGATCAATCTCCTGGTCGACATCCTCTACGGCTATCTCGATCCGCGCGTGCGGGTGCGGTCGTAGTCCGCGCCGCCGGATGAGCGAGACCGCCGCCCCCGCACCTGTCACGCCGACGCGCGCCCGCGCCGCGCGTTCGCCCCTCCTACACGCGTTGCTCCGGCACCGCCTCGCCATGATCGGGTTGGTGATCATCGTGCTCCTGTGCCTCATGGCCGTCCTGGCACCGCTGCTGGCGCCGTACAGCCCGTATGACCAGGATCTCTACGCCGTCTTGTCGCCCCCCTCCGCGACGCACTGGCTTGGCACCGACAATCTCGGGCGCGATCTGCTGTCCCGCGTCATCTATGGCGCGCGGGTGTCATTGCTGGTTGGAATTGTCAGCACCTTGCTGTCCTCGGCGATCGGCGTTGCCGTCGGGCTGGTCGCCGGCTTCAAGGCCGGTGTTACCGACGCCATCATCATGCGCGTGACCGACGCCTTTCTCTGCTTTCCGCCGCTCATCTTCATCCTGGTCATGGCGGCGGCGCTCGGGCCCGGCATCTACAACGTCATCATATCGTTCGCCGTGTTCGGCTGGACCGGCTTTGCGCGTATCATGCGCGGCCAGGTGCTGCTGGTGCGCGAGCTGTCATTCGTCGAGGCGTCGCGGTCCGCCGGTGTGCCGCCACTGCGCCTCATGTGGCGCCATGTGCTGCCGAACGCGCTGACGCCGATCATTGTCGCCGCCTCGATCACCGTCGGCGCCGCGATCCTCATCGAAGCCGGCGTGTCTTTCCTAGGGGTGGGGGTGCAGCCTCCCACGGCGAGCTGGGGCGGGGAGCTGCGCATCGGCTTTACCTACCTCCAGACCGTACCGCTGTTCTCGATCGCGCCCGGTCTGATGATCTCGCTCGCCGTCATCGCATTCAATTTTGTCGGCGACGGCCTGCGCGATGCGCTGGATCCGCGGCTCAAGGGCAGCTTATGACCGGCTCTGGACGATGACGGTGCTCCTCGCCGTGCGCGACCTCGCCGTCGAGTTCGCGACAGGCGACGGCATTGTCGCAGCCGTCAAGGGCGCATCGTTCGACGTCGAGAGAGGCGAGATCACCGCCCTGGTCGGTGAAAGCGGCTGCGGCAAGAGCGCGACGGCGCTGGCGATCCTCCGCCTCATTCCCGACCCGCCCGGCCGCATCGCCAGCGGAAAGATCCTGTTCGAGGATCGGGATCTGCTAACGATCGGCGAGGACGAGATGCGGGCGATACGCGGCGACCGCGTCGCCATGATCTTCCAGGAGCCGATGACCAGCCTCAACCCGGTGCACAAGATTGGCCGGCAGGTCGCCGAGCCGTTGGCGCTGCACAAGAAGATCGGCGCTGCCGCCGCGCTTGCGCGCGGCATCGACCTGCTTGCCTCGGTCAACATCGCCGACCCGCACCGGCGCGCGAGCGCCTATCCGCACCAGTTCAGCGGCGGCATGCGCCAGCGCGTCATGATCGCGATGGGGATGGGGTGCGCGCCCGATCTCGTCATCGCCGACGAGCCAACCACCGCGCTCGATGTCACCATCCAGGCCCAGCTTCTCGATTTGCTGAACGCGCAGGTGAGAGAACATCATACGGCGCTGTTGCTGATTACTCACAATCTCGGCGTCGTCGCCCGCTATGCCGATCGCGTCCACGTCATGTACGGGGGACGCATCGTCGAATCGGCGTCGGCCGACGCGCTCTATGCACGGCCGCGGCATCCCTACACGATCGGCTTGCTGCACTCGGTGCCGCGGCTCGACCGGCCGATCGCGGAAAAGCTCGTGCCGATCGAGGGCCAGCCGCCGGACCCGCTGCATCCGCCGCCCGGTTGCGCCTTTCATCCGCGTTGTCCGTTTGCCATCGATGCCTGCCGCGCGGAGGTGCCGTCGCTACGGTCGGTGGGCGACGGCCACAGCGCCGCCTGCATTCGAGACGTGGATGGCTGAGGGGCCGGGCGAAATCCTCGTCGAGACAAAGGATCTCGACGTGCATTTCGCGGTTTCAGCCGGTCTGTTCCGCGCCAGGCATGACGGCGTCGTCCGCGCGGTCGATCATGTGAATTTGCGGATCCGCCGTGGCGAGACCCTCGGCCTGGTCGGCGAGAGCGGCTGTGGCAAGTCGACGCTCGGTCGCGCCATTCTGCGGCTCATTCCGCCTACCGCCGGGCGAATCCTGTTCGAGGGCGAGGATCTGACGGGACTGCCCGACGCGGAGCTGCGGCGGGTCCGGCGTAAGATGCAGATGATTTTTCAGGACCCGTTCAGCTCGCTCGACCCGCGCATGAGCGTCGGGGACACGGTGGCGGAGCCGATGCTGGTGCATCGCTTGGCGGGCCCGGCGGACCGGCGGGAAAAGGTGGCAGAGCTGTTCAGCTTGGTGCGTCTCGATCCCGGCATGGCCAGCCGCTATCCGCATGAATTCAGTGGTGGGCAGCGTCAGCGCATCGGCGTGGCACGCGCCCTGGCGGCTTCTCCGAGCTTCGTCGTGTGCGACGAGCCGGTGTCCGCGCTCGACGTATCGATCCAGGCGCAGATCGTCAATCTGCTGGAAGAGTTGCGGGAGCGGCTCCGGCTGACCTACCTGTTCGTCGCGCACGACCTCGCGGTGGTTCGCCATCTGAGCGATCGCATCGCGGTCATGTATCTGGGCGAAATTGTCGAGATCGCATCCAAGCGCAGTCTCTACGACAATCCGCTGCACCCCTACACGCGCGCGCTAATCGCCGCGGTACCGGTGCCGGATCGAAGCGTGGAAGCGCGGCGAACCCGCACGCTGCTGCACGGGGAGGTGCCAAGCCCGCTCGACCCGCCGACCGGCTGCCGTCTGCATCCGCGTTGCCCCCACGCGATGCCGATGTGCGGCACGATTGCACCGCCGCCACGCGAGATCGAGCCGGACCATGTGGTCGCCTGCCACCTCTACCCATAACGCGAACCGGCTGGAAGAGAGGAGAGACATGACACGACCGCTCACCGGTCTCACCGTCCTCGAATATCCGTCCGCCGTCGCGACGCGCTACTGCGGGCATGTGTTCGCCGCGCACGGCGCAACCGTGGTCCAGATCGGCCGAGTGAATGAGACCGGCGTCGGCTATGGCGGCGCGGCAAGCGCGGCTTATGCCCGTTGGCTCGACGCGGACAAGCGGCGTGTCGACGACTTTGCCACGGCGATCCGGGCGTGCGACGGCGGGATCGATCTCGTCATCGCGGGACAGGATGCCGCAACGATCGCCGCCGCCGACGAGGCGATGCGCGCTGGCGGTCTCGTGAACACTATCCGCGTCGGCGTAACTTGGTTCGCGCCTGACGGACCATACGCGGCCTGGACCGGGAGCGATGCCGTCATACAGGCGATGAGCGGCGTTTCGTACGCCACGGGACCCAAGGATGGCGCCCCGATCCTGCCGCGCGGACACGCGCCGCAAGTCGTCGCCGGAGCTACCGCGTTCGTCGCGGGACTTGCCGCGCTTCTCGGTCGCGACACCGGGTGGCGCGGCCGGCGGATCGACCTGAACATCCTCGAGGCCAATCTATGCTTCTCCGAAAGCGGGGCCGCGCACGCGGCGCTAACCGGTTCGGACACCGTCCGACGCGGCGTCAATCGCTTCACGCCAACATTTCCTGGCGGCATCTATCGCGCCGGCGACGGCTGGATCGGCGTCACTGCCTTGACGCCAGCGCAGTGGATCTCGTTGTGCGAACTCATCGGACATCCCGAGCTTGCGCAAGATCCGCGGCATCATGTGGCGCTGCAACGCCTGGATGACGCGGACCAACTCGATCCCATTCTGATCCCGGCGCTGGAGAGGCGGCCGGCGGCCTACTGGCTGGAAGAAGGGCAGCGCCGCCGGATCCCGATCGCTCCCGTCCCCAGCCTCGCCGACCTGCCGTCGACCCCGCACTGGCAGGAACGTGGCAGCTTTGGCGCGATCCCGGGCGTCATGGGTGCCGTAGGTCCGACCATGCCCTTCCGGACCGAAACGTTGCCGCCGGCCGACACGTCACCGACGCAATCGTCAGACGCCCCGGGGTGGCCGCTATGCGGGCTTCGCGTGCTGGACCTGTCCATGGGCTGGGCCGGTCCACTCGCGGCGCGGCATCTCGCCGACCTCGGCGCCGACGTCGTCAAGGTGGAGTCCTGCACGCACTTCGACTGGTGGCGGGGCTATGACGGCCCGATCGACGGCGATCCGCCGCCGTATGAAACGCGCCCGAACTTCCTGCTGGTCAATCGCAACAAGCGGGGCGTGACGCTCGATCTCAAGACCGAAACGGGCAAGGCACTGGTCCGAGAACTTGCGCAACGATCCGATATCATGATCGAGAACTACGCGCCCGGCGTGCTGGATAAGCTCGGGATCGGCACGCGCTCGCTGACGGCGATCGCGCCGGCTCTGGTCTGCCTGTCGATGGGGGCATTCGGCGCGAAGGGGCCATGGCGCGGTTTCCGCGCCTACGGCTCGACGGTCGAGCAGGCCTCCGGTCTTCCGTTCGTCAACGGCGAAGGCCGGGACCCACCCACGATGCAGCACGTCGCCTACGGCGATCCCGTGGCCGGCCTGTACGGCGCCGTCGCCGGGCTGATCGCACTGTATCATCGCCGCCGCTCGCGCTGCGGAGCGATCATCGATCTTGGTCAGGTGGAGTGTCTGTTCCAGCTCTGCGCCGATGCGATCGTCGCGCAGTCCACGCAGCAGACGCTCCTTGCCCGCGACGGCAGTCGGCATCCGCTGTCTGCGCTGCGCATGGTCGCGGATACCAGGAACGACCGGGAGTGGATCGCAGTTTCCGTCGAAACAGTGGCGCAATGGAATACCCTGGCGGCGCTGGTCGGGCGGCATGATCTGGCGGTCACGAGCGCAACCAGCACAGCCGCCCTCAAGGACCATGAACTCGATATGGAGCGTGCGCTTGGTCAATGGTCGAAGCAACGTGTTGCGTCGGAAACTGTTTCGCGGCTACAGGAAGTCGGCGTCCCGGCCGGCCCGGTCCACTCGCCGCGTGACCTGCTCGACGATGCTCAGCTCCGTGCCGCCGGGTTCTGGCGCCGGGCCGAGCGGCGGTTCATCGGAGATCACGTTGTATCCCATGCGCCGTATCACGTGGAGGGGGCAAGGCCGCCGCTTCGGGGCGTCGCTCCGACCTTGGGTGAGCATAACCGACAGGTCCTCGTGGGCGATCTCGGTCTGTCTCACGACGACGTCGATCGGCTGCGCGTGCAAGGCGTGATCGGGACGCGCGCCGTCGCCGGCGATTGAAGCGGACCATCGGGCTCGAAGAGAGAAGCAATGCAACGCTTGCTAATTGCCAATCGCGGCGAAATAGCCATCCGCATCGCGCGTGCCGCGGCCGACATGAACATCCGCACCGTCGGCATTCACTCGAGCGATGATGCATTGTCCTTGCATACGCGCCGCACCGACGAGACCCGCGCGCTGACTGGCGTTGGTCCGGCCGCCTATCTCGACGCGACCCAGATCATCGATATCGCCAAGGACGCGGGGTGCGGGGCGATTCACCCAGGCTACGGCTTTTTGAGCGAGAACGCGGTGTTTGCCGCCGATTGCGCGAGAGCGGGACTGATCTTTGTCGGGCCAGCCCCGGAAACGCTCGCCCTGTTCGGCGACAAGGCCGCCGCGCGCGCAATGGCGGAGAGGCGCGGCGTGCCGGTGCTGCGAGGAACGTCGCAGCCGACCAGCCTCGCTGCGGCGCGCGCGTTCCTGGAGTCGCAGGATGGTGGCGGGATCATGATCAAGGCGGTCGCCGGTGGCGGCGGTCGCGGCATGCGGCCCGTTCGGACCGCCGACGAGCTTGAGCGCGTGTATCCGATATGCCAGGCGGAGGCGCTGAACGCCTTCGGCAACGGCGATGTCTACGTCGAGGAGTTGTTCCCGCAGGCAAGGCACGTTGAGGTCCAAATCATTGGCGATGGCACCGGAAGCGTCAGCCACATCTGGGAGCGCGAGTGCAGCGTGCAACGCCAGCGGCAGAAGCTGATCGAGATCGCCCCGGCCCCCGGGATCGCGAAGGATGTCCGGTCAAGATTGCTCGACGCCGCGGTCGAACTCGCGAGGGCGGCAAAGTATCGGAATCTCGGAACGTTCGAGTTCCTGGTCGACACGAGCGGGCCGGACAACGTTGGGCGTTTCGCGTTCATCGAGGCCAACGCGCGGCTGCAAGTCGAACACACGGTGACGGAGGAGATCACCGGCATCGATCTCGTGCAGGCGCAGCTTGAAATCGCGCAGGGCAGGCGCCTCGCCGAGATCGGCCTCGACCAAGCGTCGATCCCGGTGCCGCGCGGCATCGCCCTGCAACTTCGTATCAATATCGAGACAATGGAGGCGGATGGCAGCGTGCGTCCGGCGGCCGGGGTGCTCTCCGCCTTCGAGCCGCCGGCCGGGCCCGGCATACGGGTGGACACGTTCGGTTACCCAAGTTACCAGACCAACCCGCGGTTCGACTCTCTGCTTGCGAAAGTCATCATTCATTCCCGATCGACGGATTTTTCCCAGGCGGCGGCCCGTGCCTACCGGGCCTTGTCGGAATTCAACATCGCCGGCGTGCCGAGCAACATCGCCTTCCTGCAGGCGGTGCTGCGTCACCCGGATTTCCTCGGCGGTGCGGTTCACACCCGCTTCGTCGAGCAGCGGATCGCTGACCTGCTAAGCCAGAGTGATGTTCACCCGAGCAACTATTTCCCGTCGCAAACGGCAACCTCGCCCGGCCGCCTCGCCGGTGCACGCCTGGACAGTCGCGACCCACTCGCGGTTCTCGCTCACGGCCGGACCAGCGGTCCGCCGTCCGGCGGGGATGCGCCGGTTCGGTCGCCGCAGGCGATCGCCGCCGATGTAGCGGGTCCTCCCGGCGCGGTGGCGCAGCTCGCGCCGATACTGGGCACCGTCGTCTCGATCGACGTGCGCGAGGGCGATGCGGTGCACGCCGGCCAGCAACTCCTTGTGCTGGAAGCGATGAAGATGCAGCACGTGGTCCACGCGAAAACCGCCGGGATCATACGCCTGATCACGGTTGCCGCGAACGACACCGTGTTCGAGGGGCATCCGCTTGCCTTCGTGGAGCCGGGCAGTGAGGCCGGGGAGGCGGAGCGAACACAGAACGTGATCGATCTTGCCGGAATTCGGCCCGATTTGGCCCAAGTGCTGGACCGCCAGGCCAAGCTCACCGATGCGTACCGTCGGGGCGCTGTCGCCCGCCGCCGCCGCACCAACCAACGCACAACACGGGAGAACATCGAGCAACTCGTCGATCCGGGCACCTTCATCGAGTATGGCGGGCTCGCCGTCGCGGCGCGTCGCCGCACCGTCGACATGGAAGAGTTGATTGAAACCACCCAGGCCGACGGCTTGATAGCGGGCACCGCGCAGGTCAACGGGACGCTATTCCCCCCAGCCAAATCTCGCGTGGCGGTGGTCGCCTACGACTACACCGTGCTCGCCGGCACACAGGGCAAGAAGAGCCACGAGAAGAAGGACCGCATGTTCAGGCTGGCGGAACAATGGGCGATGCCGATGGTCGTGTTCGCGGAAGGCGGCGGCGGGCGGGGGAGCGATACCGACACCGTAAGCGTGGGGGCTTTACAGCTCGACACGTTTCACCGCTTCGCGCGGCTCAGCGGCCTGGTGCCGCTGGTCGGGATCGCGTCGGGCCGCTGCTTCGCGGGCAACGCCGTGCTGCTCGGGTGCTGCGACGTGGTGATCGCGACCGCGAACTCCACGATCGGCATGGGCGGCCCGGCAATGATCGAGGGCGGCGGCCTCGGCGTCTATCGGCCGGAGGAAGTGGGTCCGATGAGCGTGCAGGTGCCGAACGGCGTCGTCGACATCGCCGTGGAGGATGAAGCCGAAGCGGTCGACATCGCGAAGCAGTACTTGTCGTATTTCCAAGGTCCGATCGAGGGCTGGACGTGCGTCGATCAGCGCCGCCTGCGCCACGCGGTGCCGCAGAACCGACTGCGGGCCTACGATATGCGCGCCTTGATCGAGGCAATGGCGGATGACGGTTCAGTCCTCGAGCTTCGCCGGGGCTTCGGCGCCGGCATGATCACGGCGTTGATCCGCATCGAGGGGCGGCCCATCGGCGTCGTAGCCAACAACCCGCTGCACTTGGCGGGCGCCATCGACAGCCCGGCCGCCGACAAGGGGGCGCGTTTCATGCAGCTTTGCGACGCCCACGACATTCCCCTGCTGTTCCTTTGCGACACGCCCGGCAACATGGTCGGGCCGGAGCACGAAAAGACGGCCCTGGTCCGCCATTGTTGCCGCTCCTATCTCGTCGGAGCGAACGTGTCGGTGCCGACATTCACCGTCGTGATACGCAAGGCCTACGGGTTGGGAGCGCTGGGAATGGCCGGCGGCAGCTTTCACGCCTCCATCTTCGCCGTGTCATGGCCGACCGGCGAGTTCGGCGGCATGGGCCTTGAAGGACAGGTCAAGCTCGGCCGCCGCAAGGAACTCGAGGCGATCGAGGACCCCGAGGAGCGGCGGAAGCTGTTCGAGGCGATGGTGGCGGAGATGTACGAACGGGGGAAGGCACTGAACACGGCGTCGGTGTTTGAACTCGACAACGTCATCGATCCCGCCGACACGCGGACCTGGGTGATATCTGGGCTGAATTCGACGCCACCGGCGCCGCCGCGGATCGGCAAGAAGCGGCCGTACGTCGACGGGTGGTGATACCGCAAACGCCGCACGGCTAACCCGTTTTTGAGGAGGTGGTTTCTAGATCGACGGAATAGCTCTCCCGAGCGCTCGAGGCTTTTGCCGGAAATTGACAAGCCGCGGCCACCTACGCAAAGTGTTTGTAAGACCGGTACGCGGCCGCAGCGGCTGTCAAGGATACCTATGGTCAAATATCTTGCCCGCCGGGCATTGCAGATGATTCCCGTGCTGTTCATCGTTACCGGCCTGGTGTTTGCGATGTTGTGGACCTTTCCAGGCGACCCGGCACGGGCTTTTGTCGGTCCCGGGGAGTCGCTCGATGCGCAACAGCTCGAGGTCATCCGCAAGGAGCACAATTTCGACAAGCCGGTCATCGTCCAATATGCAATCTGGCTGGACAGCGCGTTGCATGGCAACCTGGGCCGATCCCTGCTGACCAATCGGCGCGTCGGCGACGAGTTGCTCTCGCGAGCCCAGGTGACGTTCGGGCTGGGAATCCTGGGCATCCTCATCGCCGTCGCCCTTTCCGTCCCCGCGGGTATCGTCTCCGCGGTGTATCGCGGCCGTCTCGCCGACTATATCGCGACGGTCCTCTCCGTGGGGGCAATCGCGGTGCCGGGATTCTGGTTTGGCATCATGACGATCCTGCTGTTCGGCGTGACGCTCGGCTGGCTGCCCGTGCAAGGCTACGTGGCGTTCGGTGATGATCCAGTGGGTTGGCTGTCCCACCTTGTCCTGCCGGCCTTTGCGATCGGGATAACGAGTTGCGCTCTGATCATGCGTCAGACGCGCTCGGCGATGCTTGAGGTTCTCGCGCAGGATTACGTCCGGACAGCGCGCGCCAAAGGCATGCCGAACTCGGTCGTTATCTGGATACATGCGTTGCGCAACGCGCTGCTACCCGTCGTTACGCTGTTGGGTCTTCAGGTCGGGCACATCTTCGCGGGGGCCGTCGTCATCGAGACCCTCTTCGGCATTCCGGGGATGGGAAGTTTCCTGGTGCAGGCGATCTTCCAGCGCGATTTCGCGGTGGTCCAGGCGAGCGTATTGCTCATCGCCCTGAGCGTGCTCGCGTCGAACCTCGTCACCGACATCGTTTGCGCGTGGCTGGATCCAAGGATCAAGTCGGGTGTCTGACGCCGCGCAGGCAACCGGCCAAGCCGTCGCCGCGCCGGTGACGACCCGCCGCGACCGCCCGTCCGTCCTGCGTAAGCTCGTACGGATCCCGCGCGCCGCGTTCGGGCTCGCGGTCCTGGCCCTCGTGCTATTCTGCGCGGTGTTCGCGCACTGGATCGCTCCGCTCGATCCCGAGGATATGGACTTCGACAATCTGCTGAGCGGCGTGAGCGCGATCCATTTCGTCGGTTCCGATCAGCTCGGACGCGACACGCTTTCGCGGCTGATCTACGGCAGCCAGGTGGCCCTGATCGTAAGTGTGGGAGCGATCACGCTCGGTGTGATAGTCGGCGTGCCGCTCGGCCTGACATCGGTGTACTTTCGCGGCTGGGTCGATGACGTGCTGATGCGAATCACGGATGCCGTGGCCGTGTTCCCGAGCCTGCTCATCGCGGTCGCCCTGGCCGCGACGATGGGCGCTTCGTTGACCACCGTGATCCTGGCGATCGGCAGCGCCAACGTTCCCTGGATCGCGCGGATCGTGCGAAGTCAGGGCATGTCCGTCCGCGAACAGGACTACGTCGCCGCGGCGATCGCTGGCGGGATGGGACATGCTCGGGTCATTGTGAAGCATATCTTCCCGAACACGCTCGCCCCGGTAATCGTCCAGGCGACGCTCGGGATGGGCTACGCGGTCCTCGTGGAGGCGGCGCTCGGCTTCATCGGCGTCGGGGTCCAACCGCCCACGCCGACATGGGGCAACATGCTTCAGCAGGCGTTCCCGCTGTTACAGCAGCAGCCGTTGCTGTCGATCGCTCCCGGCCTGGCGATCTTCGTCCTCGTGCTTGCGTTCAATTTCGTAGGCGACTCCCTCCGCGACATTCTCGATCCGCGGCTCCGGGGAACATATCATTGAAGGGTTACGATGCACGCAGCTAGCCGACGGCCCTTGGCGGGCATCAACGTCGTCGAGATCTCCGGAGGAACAGCCGCGGCGTATTGCGGTCGACTGCTGGTCGATGCCGGCGCGTCAGTCAGCGTGCTGGCGGCCACGGACGGCAGCAGCCAGACGGGCGCCCGCGCCGACACGTCGACCGAACGCCTCTATGCGGCCTATGTCATGGCCGGCAAGACGCGGTTGGAACCCGAGTTTGTCCGCAAGCTCCCCGCATCTGTCGCGAAGCCGATATCGTGATCGTCGGTGAGGACGCGACAGCGGATTCCGGCAGCGCGCTGCCGCGCATCGCGACGGTCGAACAGACATGGTTCGGAACTGACGGCCCGTACAGCGGCTGGAAGGCAAGCGATCTGATCGTGCAGGCACTGACCGGCATGCCGCATCTCGCAGGCTCGGTCGAGGGTCCACCGATCCATGCGGGCGACAGGCAATCGTCGTTGATCGGCGGTGTGACAGCCTATATCGCGGCTGTTGCGGGCATCGTCGCGAAGCCGCGTCAAACGCCGCAGCGTTTCGCGGTGGGCATCCTCGAAGCAAACCTCGTCATCAGCGAGATGGATATCCACTTCTTCGAACGCGACGGAGTTCCGCGCAAACGCCACGGCGTCAATCTCGCCACCGACAATGGCCCATCTTGCGTATGGCGATCCGGTCGGAGAGTTGTTCGGGTGCGCCGCGGTTCTGACGGCGCTTGCTCACAAGGCGCGGTCCGGGCAGGAACAGTTCGTCAATCCTAGCATGGTCGAAGCGATGCTTCAGTTCACGACGCCGGCGCTTCGAGGCCAAGTCCTTGAGAAGCAGGACGACAAAGATCGAGCCTTCGCGTTGACGGACGCGCGAGCGTCGGAAGAACAGAGGAAACGATATGCGCCAGTTCAGAGCCTTGAGATTTGCCCTGGTGGGGCTGCCCGTTGTTCTCTGCCTGCTCCTGTGCCCGCCCACTGCGAGCGCACAAGATAAGCCGCAATACGGGGGGCATCTTCGGGTCGGCTTCACGCTCGAACCGACGTCGCTCGACCCGATAGCCGGACGCTCCGGTGGCGATGCCTATTACTGGCGACAGATGTTTGACGAGTTGGTCAATGCGGATCAAGCCGGAAACCCCGATCCGTCCACCTCGCTGGCGACGTCGTGGGAGATTGCCGAGTCGCCTCCCGCGATCACCTTTACTCTGCGGCAGAACGTAAAATTCTGCGACGGCACGCCCTTCAATGCGGAGGCGGTGAAGAAGAACATCGACCGGGTTCTCGACCCGGCAAACAAGGCCACGCCACGAACCGGCTTCTTGGCGATCAAGTCGGTCGACGTCGTCGATGATCAAAAGGTCAGGTTCAATTTGACCGGACCGTGGGCCGCCGGTCTCGGCCTACTCGCCGACCGTGGCGGCACCATGAGCTCACCGACTGCCGTCGCCAAATTCATGCAGGATTACGGCTGGAACCCGTGCGGAACCGGACCCTTCAAGCTCAAGGAAGTCGTGACCGGCAGCTTTGTCAGGCTTGTCAGGAACGAGAACTATTGGGGCAAGGACAAGAACGGCAACAAGCTCCCGTATCTCGACGAGATCACCATCAAGGTCATCAAGGATGAGACGGTGCTCGCCTCCGCTCTCCGAGCAGGCGAGATCGACATCGCGTATCTGCCATATCGTTACGTCACTGACTTTTCTGCCGATTCGAACTTCCAGATCGAGAAGATGGAGGGCGGGAGCGTCGCTTCGCTGCTGGTGTTCAATCCCGATGTGCCGCCGATGGACAACATCAATCTTCGCCGCGCCGTCGTGCAAGCGGTCAATCCGGCCGACATCAACAAGGCCGCCTATTTCGGTAAGGGCATTGTCGCCGATTCCGGCTTGTGGCCGGTGAACACGTGGGTTCACGAACCGAGCAAGGATCGGCTCGGCTACAGCGTCAAGGGCGCGAAGGAGGCGCTCGCCGCCGGCGGCAAGCCGAATGGATTCCCGTTGGACATCGTCACCTGGAATCTGCCCTCGCATCAGCAAGCGGCCGAGATCGTGCGCGCCCAACTCGGCCGGGTTGGCATCAAGGCGAATATCGAGGTGCTGACCGTCGGCCCCGCGACCGAGAAATTCTTCGCCGCCAAGGCGAGCCCCGTGTTCCTGACTTCCTGGAGCCGCTACCCCGAGCCCGACGTGATCGCGTCGCTGGATTACAAGAGCGGCGGCTACTACAACCCGAGCAAGCACGTCGACAAGGACGTCGACGATATGATTGCCGAAGGCGCCGCGACCTACGACCAGGCAAAGCGCAAGGAAATCTACAACAAGGTGAACGATATCATGCTGGGCCGAGTCCTGTGGGATCCGATGGTCTATGGCGTCACCTACGCGGCGGCCCCCAAGAAGATCCAGAACATGAGCACGCTTCTTGCCGCCGACGGCAAGATGATCCTCAAGTATATCTGGATCGAGCGGTGACCAACGCAGCGGTGCAGGAGTTTGTCGCCTCGGTTCCGCTCGCGGCGGCTGCTGCGGACGACCGACCCGACCAGCTC
Organism: Acetobacteraceae bacterium; assembly: GCA_965218045.1. GTDB lineage: Bacteria > Pseudomonadota > Alphaproteobacteria > Acetobacterales > Acetobacteraceae > CAVRCA01. Next base: position 403,231 of record CBDCJX010000009.1, read on the forward strand.
GCACTCGACGTCCGTGATCTCACAACCGAGATCGTTCTCCCCCAAGGCATTTCGAGGGCCGTCAATGGCGTCTCGCTGAAGGTCAACGCCGGCGAGACTCTTGGCATCGTGGGGGAGAGCGGCTCCGGCAAGAGCGTCACTGCGCTTTCGATCATGCAACTGATCAGCTCTCCGCCGATGCGCAAAGCCGGGGGAGAGGTCCTGTTGCAAGGCCGGGACCTGCTGAAGATGACCCAGAAGGAGATGAACGGCGTCCGAGGCAACGAGATCTCGATGATCTTCCAGGAGCCGATGACCTCGCTCAATCCCGTGCTCACTATCGGCTATCAGATCGCGGAAGTCATCTGGAGGCACCAGGGATTGAGCAAGACAGATGCCAAGATCAGGGCGATCGAGATGCTCTCGCTGGTCCGGATCCCCGAGCCGGCGCGGCGCTCCAGGGAGTATCCGCACCAATTGTCCGGCGGCATGCGCCAACGCGCGATGATCGCCATGGCGTTGGCCTGCCATCCTAAGTTGCTCATAGCCGACGAACCAACGACCGCCCTGGACGTCACAATTCAGGCGCAGGTGCTCGAACTGATCAGCGAACTCCGACGCCGGCTGGGCACGGCGGTGATCCTCATCACACATGATCTCGGCGTCGTCGCCGAAACCGCGGACCACGTCATCGTCATGTACGCAGGCGGTAAGGTCGAGGAGGCGCCGGTCGAGGAGTTGTTCGCCCATCCACGCCATCCCTACACGCTCGGATTGCTGCGCTCGATGCCGAGACTTGGCGCGAGCGCTCGGGGTGACGACCTCTCCAACGCCCGTCTGACGGAGATACCAGGGATGGTTCCGCTGCTGTCGGAACTGCCGCGCGGGTGCGCCTACGCGCCGCGCTGCCCGCTCGCCGAAGAGATCTGTAGACGGGAAAGCCCGGCGTTACGCCCCGTCGCCAAGGAGCATTGGTCGGCCTGCTGGAACGCCGAGAAGCTATGATCGACCGGGAATTGACGGCTTCGACCGCGCGGGCTTCGCCGCCCCCGGTCCTCAAGGTGACAGACCTGGAGAAGCGCTTCCCCATCCGCAAGGGCATCTTCGGAACAGTCGCCGCGCATGTCCATGCGGTGGACGGAGTGTCCTTTGAGATCGAGGGTAGAGAAACACTCGGACTGGTCGGCGAGAGCGGCTGCGGGAAATCGACGGTCGGCCGGACCATCCTTCGCCTGATCGACCCCAGCGGTGGTCGCATCGAACTAAACGGCACCGACATCACGACTCTTGGACACAGGGCGCTCCGCCAGCATCGACGGGAGATGCAAATCGTCTTTCAGGATCCCGCGTCTTCCTTGGATCCGCGTCAGAAAGCGGGCGACATCGTCGGCGAACTTCTTAAGATACACATGGTTCTTCCAAAGTCGAAGCTGCGCGAGCGTGTCGCTGAGCTGTTCGAAAAAGTTGGCCTTCGCCCCGCTCAGATGGAGAACTATCCGCATGAGTTCTCGGGCGGTCAAAGACAACGCCTCGGCATCGCGCGCGCGCTATCGCTCAATCCGAAGGTCATCATTTGCGACGAGGCCGTATCCGCGCTCGACGTATCCATCCAGGCCCAGATCATCAACCTGCTGCGCAACCTGCAAGACGAATTCCATCTGTCGTATTTGTTCATCGCTCACGATCTGGCAATCGTGGAATACATCAGTCACCGCGTCGCGGTGATGTATCTGGGTCGGATCGTCGAGCTCGCCGACAGGCGCGAACTCTTCACCAATCCGCTGCACCCCTACACTGAAAGCCTGCTGGCGGCAGTGCCCATACCCGATCCTACGATCAAGCGCCAAAAGAACCTCGCTCACGGTGACGTGGCAAGCCCGATCCACCGGCCGACCGGCTGTCATTTTCACACGCGCTGTCGGTTCGCGTTCGACCGATGCCTGATCGAAAGTCCGCCGCTGAAGGAGGTTGTCGTCGGTCATCTCGTCTCGTGTCACCTGCGTCAACCGGAGATGCAAGGGTCTTGAAACCGAAGATTTCGGAGGACGGCATGTCGTGGGAGCAGGAGGTCGCCAAAATCGACCGGCGCAGGAACTTCGCTCAGCAGATGGGCGGCCCCGAAGGCGTGGCCCGGCAGAAGAGCCGTGGCAAGCTCACCGTTCGGGAGCGCATTGATGCATTGGCCGACACCGGAAGCTTTCGTGAGTTCATGGCACTGACCGGTAGCGCGACGTACCAAGGCGACAAATTGGTCGGGTTCGTACCGAAGGCGCAAGTCGAGGGGACCATGACTCTCGCTGGACGCAAGATTGTCGTCAAAGGAAGCGACTTCACGGTTCGCGGGGGAGCCGGGGGATCGGCTTCGGGTCAGCTCGGACAGGAGCTTTCCTCCAGCGCGCGTGCTTTGGAGTGGCGATTGCCGCTCGTCCGGCTGCTGGATGCTGCCGGCGGAAGCGTGAGAGGCTTCGAGGAGCTCGGTCGAACGTACCTTCCCGACGGCAACGTGTACGCGGCACCGGAGGTACAACTGCTCTCCCTCGTGCCGGTCGTGTCCGCGGTGTTGGGTTCCGTCGCCGGCCTACCTGCGATATTCGCGCCTTTGTCGCACTTCAGCGTCATGGTGAAGGGGATCAGCCATCTGTTCCCCGGCGGGCCGCCTGTCGTCAAAGCGGCGCTAGGCTACGAGATCACGAAGGAGGAACTCGGCGGCGACCAGATACACGTGGGCACGAGCGGCTGCATCGACAATCTCGCCGAAACCGAAGCGGACGCCTTTCGCCAGGTCCGCAGATTTTTGAGTTTTCTGCCCTCCAGTGTCGACGAGATGCCGCCGCGCATCGAGACCCACGACCTCCCCGGAAGGGCCGATGACGAGCTGCTCTCGATTGTGCCGAAAAACCGCCGCCGGCCGTTCCACGCCCGCAAGCTCGTCGCCCATATCGTCGACCGGGATTCGTTGTTTGAAATAGCGCCTCGTTACGGACGTTCGAGGATTACGGGCCTGGCGCGCTTAAACGGCTACCCTGTCGGCATCATGGCGAACAATCCGACGTTCAACGGCGGTGCGACGGACGTCGCGGCCGGCAGCAAGGCGATGCGCCTCATTCAGCTCTGCAACACGTTCCATCTGCCTCTGATTTCGCTGGCGGACGAACCGGGTTTCCAAGTCGGTCTCGACGCCGAGAGGCAGGGTATCGAGCGGGCGGGCGCGCGGCTGGTTTCCACGGTGTGCCTGAGCGAGATGCCTTGGTGCACGGTCGTGATCGGCCGGCTCTACGGGGTCGCAGGCCAGTGCCATCACCGGCCGTCCGGCATGTTTCGCCGGTTCTGCTGGCCGTCCGCCACGTGGGGCTCGATGCATATCGCGGGCGGCGCCTCCGCGGCCTATCGGCGGGAGATCGAGAGCGCCCCGGACCCGGACGCCAAACGTCGGGAGATCGAGGCGCGACTGAACGCGATCGCCTCACCGTTCCGAACCGCGGAGGCAACGGGTCAGGATATCATCGACCCGCGCGAGACGCGCGGCTTGCTGTGCGAGTTTGTCGAGGATGCCCAGCGCGTGGTGGCACGCCAACTCGGCCGACCGTCGATGCCGTACCTTCCCTGACGCGCCATTCCAGACTGCTTCGTCACCTGCCGCTATGTTTGGGTGTCGAGCTCGAAGTTGGTCCGACCGCCGGCGGTCATGCCGGCGTCGACCACCAGGTCATGGCAGTTGACAAAGTGGCCCTCATCGCTGGCCAGATATAACGCGGCGGCGGCGATGTCTCTCGGGAGCCCCGACCGCTGGAGCGGCGTCGCCTTAGCGAGGTTTTCGGTCAATTTGGCCATGGTCGCGTCGCGCTTAGATGGGTCCATCTGGGCAGCGCGTTCGGATCCGCCGAAGAAGATCGGCGTGGCAATGCCTCCGGGGGATATGCAGTTCACCGAGATCCCGAACCGCCCCAACTCCATCCCAGCCAGCTTGGTCGCCTGGGTCACGCCGGCCTTGGCGATCGAATACAGGTAGCCGCCCATGTGGGTGCGCAACGCGGCCACTGAGGAGTTATTGATGATCGCGCCCCAGCCCTGAGCCTTCATGATCGGCGCGGCATATTTGATGCCGAAGAGAACGCTTCCCAAGAGAAGCTTGAGTGCGTGGTCGAGGTCATCGGCCGTGAAGGTGTCCGGCCCTCCTTTCGTCCCGCCGCCGGCGTTGTTGAACAACACGTCCACGCGGCCGAACGCATCGTGCGCATCACGTATCGCGGCAGCAATTTCGATCCTCGCGCGTGACGTCCGCGCGGAAGAACCGCGCCGCGTTTCCCGCGGTCGAAGCGAGCGCGTTGCCCTTGGCCTCGTTGCGCCCGACGATCAGGACCTTGGCGCCTTCAGCGACGAAACGATCGACGGTCGCTTCGCCTATTCCACTGGTTCCGCCCGTGATGACGGCGACTTTTCCCGCTAGCTGGCCGCTCAACTCGCGTTCCCTTTCCCGTGATGAAACCGGCGCTTCGATCGAGGCACCCCAGAGACCCCGCGTCTCCGCGAACACCATCCCGCCGCCAGGATCACCGATCCAACCTTCGCCGCGCGTTTGTCCTGCGCCCGGAACCGACTGCTCCGTCTAGGTCGAGAAGATCTCGAAGAGGCCGGCTCCGCCCATACCGCCGCCGATGCACATCGTGACGACGCCCCATTTCGCCCCGCGACGCCGACCTTCGTGCATCAGGTGGCCGACCATGCGCGCGCCAGACATGCCGTAGGGGTGGCCTATGGAGATCGCACCCCCCGAGACGTTCAATCGATCATTGGGTATCCCAAGCTTGTCGCGGCAGTAGACGACTTGCGAGGCGAACGCCTCGTTCAGCTCCCACAAGTCTATGTCGTCAACCTCGACGCCATGTTGCTTGAGGAGCTTGGGTACCGCGAACACCGGGCCGATCCCCATCTCGTCGGCCGCGCAGCCGGCGACTGCCATCCCGCGATAGGCTCCAAGTGGCTTCAGACCGCGCCGTTCGGCCTCCTTGGCCTCCATCAGCACGGCCCCGGCTGCCCCGTCTGAGAGCTGGGACGCGTTGCCCGCCGTGATGTAGCGGCCCTCCTTGACCTGCTGTCCGCCCTTGAACACAGGCTGTAGCTTCTTGAGGTCGTCCAACGTCGTCTGCGGCCGATTGCCTTCGTCGCTGGTCAAGGTGACCTTGCGGCGCGACACTTCGCCCGTCGCCTTGTCCGTAATGGTCATCGTCGTTGTGATCGGCACGATTTCCGGTGCAAATCGTCCCTCGGCCTGAGCTTCGGCTGTGCGTTGCTGACTTTGCAACGCGTACTCGTCCTGCACTTCACGACTGACCTTGTAGCGCTCGGCGACCAGTTCCGCGGTCTCGATCATGGCCATGTAGAGCGATGGCGTCTGGCCAATGATCTTGGGGTCGCCGGCACGAAAGTTGTTCATGTGGGAGTTCTGGACCAGCGAGATCGATTCAACGCCGCCGGCGACCACGACGGACATGCCGTCCACCATGATCTGCTTGGCCGCCGTCGCGATCGCCATGAGACCGGAGCCGCATTGGCGGTCAATGGTCATCCCGGCCACCGATTCCGGCAGCCCGGCCCATAGGGCGGCCTGCCGAGCGGTGTTGAAGCCCGTCGAACCCTGCTGGAGGGCACATCCCATGATCACGTCGTCAACCACCGCAGGCTCTATGCCGGCGAGGCGCACGGCCTCGGCGATCGCATGACCGCCCAGCGCTTGGCCCTGCGTGTCATTGAAGGCACCCCTATACGCCTTGCCGATGGGCGTCCGCGCCGTTGCGACAATAACCGCTTCCCTCATTGCCGTACCCTTCCTTCCGTCCGTGTGGTCCCTGGGTGACCGGTGCAGCTAACCGAGCCAGGCCGTCGCGAGAGCATGATCCACCTGTCGCGCTCAGACGGGCTTGACGACTGCAATATCCAGGGGTCTTGGAAAACAAACGCGACGCACTCCGGCCGCAGTACGCGAAGGCCGATCATTCGACGCAGCAAAATACGCGTCTCGGCCGAGAGCATCGACGCCAGCGGATGGAGTGTCAAGGCGGACATACCGCTCCCTCAGAAACGGATCCCGCCGCCAGGGACCCTTACTTGACACTCGATGGCTCGCCTTGAGACTCAACCGGCGTTACGCTGGTGCCCGCGCTAGCCTAGCCTGGCCGATCCCGGCTCCGCATTGGCTTGTCACTCAGACCGGAACGAACGACCAGAGCCTGGATGCGATCGAGAATGAGCGTGTTGACGGATCCTGAGCTGCCGCCCAGATCAAGATTTGAGCGACGCAAGGCGGTGATCGTGCGCGCCGCCGTTCCTATCATTAACGATAAGGGCGTGCGGGGCATGACCCTCGCCGAGGTGGCAGGACAGCTCAATCTCGTTCCCACGGCGGTGAACTACTATTTCCGCCGCAAGGAAGACTTGGCGGCGGCCTGTTTTCAGCAAGCCATCGCTCACTACAACGACCTTATCGACCGTTCCATTGAGGAATCAGCGGCAGAGGACCGCCTCCGTGCATTTCTTCACGAATTCGCCAACTATGTGGCCGCGGTCGATACGGGAGGGGCCAGGCCGATTGCGGTGTTCAACGATGTACGCACCATCGGCGACGCCGGGGTGAACGCCGCGTACGTCGAGATGTTTCGTCGCTTCCGTCGGACATTCAGCGCGGAATCCGTCGACCACCCCGTGCCACTACGGCGCAACGCCCGTGCCCACCTCTTGATCTCACAGGTGTTCTGGGCGGTGCTCTGGCTGCGGCAATACGACCCGGCCGATTACCGCCGCATGATCGATCGCTTGTCGGACATTCTGATCAACGGCCTGGCGGCCCCCGGCGCCAGTTGGGTTCCCGTGGACCTTCCGCGAGCGGAGGACCTCATTGAGACTGCGGGCGGCTCTCGGGAGGCCTTTCTTCGGGTCGCGACCGAGATGATCAACGAGCATGGCTATCCCGGTGCCTCCGTGTCGCGGATCTCGGCACGGCTGAATGTCACAAAGGGCTCCTTCTACCACCACATTCAGGCGAAAGACGATCTGATCGAGCAATGCTTCGGCCGTACGTTGGACATTACGCGGCGCGCCCAGGTTACGGCAGACGCCTGCACGACGACCGGCCTCGACAATCTGTCATCGCTCGCCGCCTCCATGGTAAGCCGCGACGTCTCGCGCGAGGTCCCGCTCCTGCGTACTTCGGCGTTGACGGCGGTACCCGAAGGGATGCGATCGAAGTTCATTCGCCGTTTCGAGCGCATTTCGGCGCGCCTAGCCAGCGTCGTCAGCGACGGGGTCGCAGATGGCTCGATCCGGCCGGTAGACACCAATGTCGCCGCCCAGACCATCACCGCCCTGATCAATGCCAGCGCGGAACTGCACCATTGGGCTCCGGGAGTAAACTCGGCGAACGCGGCGGAAGTCTACGCCCGGCCATTGTTTATGGGGCTATTCGGGAAGGGGCACGTCCGCACGGTTGCGCCGGTCAGGATCGGTCAGCTGACACCCATCTCGGCTACGATCGCCTCGTCAGAGGAAGGTTGAGCGCGACGACGTGCCGGGCTTGGCGGGCGGCGCGGCGAAGGACCCGCCCCGAGCACGCGGCGCCGGACTGCCGCCGGTTTCGCCACGGCACCTGGGACAAGCAGCCACGGCACCGTTGTTCGCCTGGGCAAAATACGCGCTGGCCTTGCGCAGGATGTCGTTGATAGGAGATAGGCCGGCGGACACTCAGCCCAACGCGATACGTTTCTGTGCGATGCGTCCAGACAAAAGTGCGTCGATCCCCAGGAAGCGGCCGGGTGGGGCGAGGGCGAACAGGCACTGGATAATGATGAGGAAGAAATACGTCCACGGCCACTCGTTGGGTGCGGAGTAGAGGCCGAGCCAGAGATTGAGCGCCATCAACGCGCCCAGGATCGCCCCGAGCCGGGTCAGCACGCCGAGCAGCAGCGACACGCCTATCGCCACTTCGGCCAGATAGACCGCCGGGCCGAACACGCCGATATTCGGCACCACCACGTCACGCACCAGCTGGCCCTGCAGCGGAATCGCCGCGTGATCCACCATCTGCTTCATCCAGTAGACCAGCCCGTCATAGTTCGGCGGGATCTTCCACAGCGACTGTTGCCACCACATGCCGCCCATCAGCAGCCGCGCCAGCCAGATCGCGACCGCCGGCCCCGAGCGCTGCGCCGGCAGGCGTCGCCACGCGATGATCGCGATGATGACGCTGCCGATCAGCAGCAGCCAGAACACGGGTGTCGGCCAGTCGGGCTTGGTCAGGAAGGCGATCAGGTCGTCGAGCGGGTTCGGTCTCATCGCAGTGATCTCCAGACCCGCGCCGTAGCAGCGATCAGATCGACGACGTCGCGGGCGCCCCCGGCCTCGCCCTTCTCGAAGTCGCCCTCGATCTGCGCCAGCTGATTGGTCACGTGCGCGAAGCATACCACGGCGCGATTCCGTGCGGCGGCGAAGGCGTAGAGGGCCGCCGCCTCCATCTCCACCGCCAACGCCCCGGCGGCGCGGGCCTGCGCGATCGCCGGCTCGGTCTCGCGGAACGGCGCGTCGGTGGTCCAGCTCGCGCCGCGATGGACGGTGAGTGATCCAGCGGCGAGCCCCGCCATCACCGCGTCGTTCAGTTGCATGTCGGCCTCGGCGAAAGGCGCCGGCGGAAGATAGTGATAGCTGGTGCCCTCATCGCGCAAGGCGCGGTCGAGCAGCACGAAGTAGGGCGTCGGCCCCAGCGCGTCGAGCTGGCCCGCCGAGGTTACGCTGATCAGCAGCCGGCAGCCCGAGGCAAACAACTGCTCGGCGACCAACACCGCGAACGAGGCGCCGACGGCGCTGCCGACGATGCCCAAGCGCTCGCCCGCATGCTCCATCTCATGCAGGTCGGTGTGGTAGCAGGCCCAGTTCGGGCTGCGCCGGGCCTGCCCAGTCGCATTCAGCATCCGCACCAGATCGCCGTCCGGGTCGAGCACGCAGATCGCCGGAACCTCGGCGCACGCGAGCCCCTTCTGCCGCCTCGCCTCGCGCAGCATGTTCTCCGGCCGGAACACCGACGGCGCGGCGTAGTCCTTGGCGGCCAGGATCGGCGGTGACTTCGACAAAGGCCAGACCTCCATGATCGGTGACTGTTTCGCCCCGAGCCAGCGCGCTGTTACCGCCCCTTCTCGCGCGCCGCCGCCCTCTGCTAAGGCGATCATCGGCAGGGGAGCACAGAGGCGGGCATGACCGGCGGCGAGCGCCTGGCGGCGGGCAGCATCGGCATCGGCTGCGCCGTGCTGGCGATGAAGGCCGCCGCGTGGTGGCTGACCGGAAGTGCCGCGATCTACTCCGACGCGCTGGAGAGCACGGTTAACGTCGCCGCCGCCCTGGTCACCTTGATCGCGATCCGGCTTTCGGCCAAGCCGGCGGACGCCAATCACCCGTACGGGCACGACAAGGCCGAGCTCTTCGCCGCGGTGATCGAGGGCGTGCTGATCGTGATCGCCGCCTTGTCGATCTTCCAGCATGCCTGGGTGACCTTCCAGGACCCGCAGCCGTTGCAGATGCCGGTCGCCGGCCTCGCGCTCAACGCGGTGGCGACGGTGGCGAACGGTGGCTGGGCGGTGCTGCTGATCCGCGCCGGTCGACGCACCCGCTCGCCGGCGCTGCTCGCCGACGGCAAGCACCTGGTCGCCGACGTGGTGACCTCGGTGGGCGTGACGATCGGGGTCGGCCTGGCGGTGCTCACCGGCTATCTCATGCTCGATCCGCTGCTCGCGGTGCTGACCGGGATACACGTGCTCTGGTCCGGCGCCTCGATGATCTCGACCTCGGTCGGCGGGTTGATGGACGCGGCACCGTCCGGCGACATCGTCGAGCGCATCCGCACCTTGGTGGCCGAGCACGCCGAGGGCGCCATCGAGGCGCACGACCTACGCACCCGCCATGCCGGCAAGCTGACCTTCCTCGAGTTCCACCTGGTGGTGCCGGGCGGGATGACGGTGGCCGAGGCACATGGCATCTGCGACCGTGTCGAGGGGGCGCTCAAGGCCGAGATGGACCATCTGGTGATCACCATCCATGTCGAGCCCGAGGGCAAGGCCAAGCACCAGGGCGTGCTGGTGCTGTGATCCGGTCGGCGGGGGGGGGCGCTGGTGCGCGGGACATGCGCCGGCCACTGATTGCCTCCATTGTCGCGCACGGCGTGCTGGCGCTGGCCGTGCTGGCGGTAGCCCTGCTGGCCGGGTCAGGTTCGCGCCCGGACGAGCCGCCGCCGGCCCGCGGGCACGAGGTCGAGGCCGAGATGGTCTTCGTCGACCCGGGCGGCGAGACCTCCGCCAAGCCGCCGCCGGCCGCGCCGACATCCCCCGTGCCGACACCGTCCCGGCAAGCTCAGCCGCTCCTGCCGCCGCAGCCGCCACCGCCTGCGTCCGAACAGGCGGCGCCCGAACAAGCCGCGCAGCCCTCGGCGGAGGCGCCGCCCGAAGTCAGGCTTGGCGATCCGGCGGATAGCGGCACCACGGACCTGGTGCGCAGCGAAGACCTCGTCATCAGCCCCGACCCGACCGCCCGCAACATTCCGCCGCGCTACCCGCCGGAGGCCGCCCGGCGCGGCGACCGGGGCGTGGTCGATCTGCTGGTCGAAGTCGCGCCCGACGGCACGGCGGCCGGGGTGCGAGTGTATGGCAGCTCCGGTTTCCCAGCGCTCGACCGGGCGGCGCGCGAGGCGGTGGCGCGCTGGCGCTTCCGGGCGAGATACCCCGGCACCTCGATCATCGGCGCGCAGACGCGGGTCCGGGTACGGTTCACACTCGACTGAGCCGGGTTGACGCCGCCAGGGGAGCCTGCGCCGTTGCTGGCTCTCGGCAAGCGCGGGGGGCACAGCACATGGTGCGCATCGATCGGGTGGTGACGCGGGGCGGCGATGCGGGCGAGACCTCGCTCGGGGACGGCGCGCGGCTGCGCAAGGACGCGCCGCGCATCGAGGCGATCGGCGCGGTCGACGAGGCGAACGCCGCGCTTGGCGTGCTGCGCCTGCACACGCGAGGCGATCCGGCGCGCGACGCGGCGCTGGCGCGTATCCAGAACGATCTGTTCGACCTCGGCGCCGATCTCTGCGTGCCGGGCGAGGCCGGCGACCGACTGCGGCTCACCGAGGCGCCGAGCGCGCGGTTGGAAGCGGAGGTGACGGCGATGAACGCCGGCCTGCCGCCGCTGACCAGCTTCGTGCTCCCCGGCGGCACCCCAGCCGCCGCATACGCCCACCTGGCCCGCACCGCCGCCCGTCGCGCCGAGCGCAGCGTCGCCCGCGTCGCCGCCGAGGAGGCGATCAACCCGGCGATCCTGCGCTATCTCAACCGTCTGTCCGACCACCTGTTCGTGCTGAGCCGGGTGCTGAATGACGGCGCCGACGTGCTGTGGGTGCCCGGAGCCAACCGCTAACCCTGCCTTGCGGCTGGCTCCCACTTGCCCAACAGTGGGTGAAACGGTCCGGCGGTCGGCGGGAGGAGAACGAGTGCACCAGGTCGGAATTCCGGCGAGAACCGCCTGATGCCGCTGCCGCGCATCGCCTTCGAGCCCGACGCCAAGCCGCCGCTCAGCGGTATTCGCGCGGTCGACCTGTCGCGGCTGGTCGCCGGCAACATGGTCAGCCTGCAGCTCGCCGATCAGGGCGCCGAGGTGATCAAGATCGAGGACCCCGAGCGTGGCGACCCGCTGCGCGCCTGGCGCGTGAACGGGCATAGCCTGCACTGGAAAGTGTATTCCCGGAACAAGAAGAGTTTGGCGCTCAACCTGCGCGAGCCGAGCGGCAAGCAGGCGCTCGCCGATCTGCTCGACACCAGCCAAGTGCTGATCGAGAACTATCGTCCGGGCACCTTGGAGGCGATGGGGTTCGCCCCGCAGGTGCTGCACGCGCGCAACCCCAAGCTGATCATCGTCCGCCTCTCCGGGTTCGGGCAGGACGGGCCGTATCGCGACCGGCCGGGCTTTGGATCGCTGGTCGAGGGCATGAGCGGGTTCGCTGCCAAGAACGGGTTCGCCGACCGCGAGCCGGTGCTGCCGCCGCTGGCGCTGGCCGACATGATCGCGGGTCTCTACGGCGCCTACGCGGTGATGATCGCGTTGCGCGAGGTGGAGCGGGGCGCACGCGGCCAAGTGATCGACCTGCCGCTGCTCGACCCGATCATCTCCATCCTCGGCCCGGACGCGGCGACTTTTCGGGTGACCGGCGCGCTGACCCCACGCACCGGCAGCCGCTCGGCGACCACCGCGCCGCGCAACGTCTACCGCACCAGCGACGGGCGCTTCATCGCGATCTCCGCCTCGATCCAGGCGATGACCGAGCGGCTGTTCCGCGCCATCGGCCGCGCCGACATGATCGACGACCCGCGTTTCCGCACCAACACCGACCGGCTGCAACACATCGAGGCGTGCGAGGCGCCGATCATCGCGTTCATCGCCAGCCGCACGCTCGACGAGAACATGGCGGTGTTCAACGCCGCCGAGGTCACCGCGGCACCGGTGTACGATGTCGACCAGCTGATCGACGACCCGCACGTGCAGGCGCGCGGCATTCTGGTCGAGGCGCCGGATGCCGAGCTGGGCACGATTGCGATGCACAACATCATCCCGCGCCTGTCCGCGACCCCCGGCAAGCTGCGCCACCCGGCACCCGCGCTCGGCGAGCACTCGCGCGTGGTGCTGGCGGAGATTGGTTACGACACGGCGCGGATCGACGCGCTCGTGGCGCAAGGCGTGATCAAGGATGCGCTCCCCGCGCAAGGCGTGATCAAGGAGACCCGATGATGAATGCCGATCTGCCGGTGTGGCGCTCGATGCTGTTCGTGCCGGTCACCCGGCCGCGCTTCGTCGAGAAGGGCGCGGAGGCCGGTGCCGATGCGATCATCCTCGACTTCGAGGATTCGGTGGCACCCGCCGACAAGGAGCGCGCGCGCACCCTGCTGCCGGACGCCGCGAAGGTCGTCGCGCAGCGCGGCGCCGACGTGGTGGTGCGGGTCAATCGGCCGTGGCGTTTGCTGGTGCGTGACCTCGAAGCGGCGGTGATCCCCGGCATCGCCGCCCTGGCGCTGCCGAAGATCGAGAGCGCGGAGCACCTGCAGGCGATCGCCGAGATCGTCGACGAGCTCGAGAGCGAGCGCGGCATCGCCCCCGGCACGGTGAAGCTGCAAGCCCTGGTCGAGACCGCCAGCGGGTTCTTCCGCATCGAGCAGATCGCCCGCGCGCACCCGCGCTTGGTGGGCCTGTCGATCGGCGCGGAGGACCTGGCGCTTTCGGTCGGCATGCTGCCGGAGCCGGAGGGGCTGTTCTATCCGAAGCAGCAATGCGTCATCGCCGCGCGCGCCGCCGGCGTGCTGCCGCTCGGCTTCATCGGCACCGTCGCCGACTACAAGGATCTCGACGCCTTCCGCGCCACCATCCGCCGCTCGCGCCGGCTCGGCTTCATGGGCGCCTCCTGCATCCACCCGTCGAACGTCGCCATCCTCAACGAGGAGTTCGCCCCCACCGCCGAGGAAGTCGGCCACGCCGAGCGCATGGTCGCCGCCTACGACACAGCGCTGGCGGAGGGCAAAGGCTCGATCGAGTTCGAGGGCAAGATGATCGACATCCCGGTGGTCGAGCGCGCCAAGCAGGTGGTGGCGCGCGCGCTGGCAATCCGTCGACGCGGAGGCTGAAGCCCGCCGCTCACGCCTCCCGGGCGATCCAGTGCCTGATCCGCTCGATCAGGCGGTCGCCGTCGAACGGCTTGATGATGAAGTCGTTGCCGCCGGCGTTGATCCCCTCGATCACGTCCTCGACCGTCTTGCGGGCAGTGAGGAAGCCGATCGGCACCTGCGCCAGCGACGGATTCTGCCGCAGCCGGCGCGCGGTCTCGTAGCCGCTCATGTCCGGCATCTGCACGTCGAGCAGGATGAAACTGGGAGCCCGGCGCTCGGCCAATGTCAGGCACTCGGCCCCGCTGCCGGCCCCCACGAACGCATAGCCCGCCCGCTCGGCAAGCTTGTGGACCAGGAACAGGATGTCCGGCGCGTCATCCACCGCCAGCACCAACCGCCGCTCCGCCATTCGCTGCCCCATCCCGCGCGCGCCTGATCTAGGCGGCCTCGGTCCAGAGCGTCTCCAGCCACGCGCCCAGCGCCCGGGCCGACAGCACCGCTTCCGTGTCCATCTGCGCGGCGAGGCGTTGCAAGCGGAGCGCCGAGGCGCGGGCCTGACAGGCCGCTTCAAGGTCTGCCGCCATGCCAGCCAGGCGCGTCGCCCCGATCGAGCCGGCGGAGCCTACCAGCGCATGTGCTTCCCGGCCGAGCGCGGCGGCGTCGTCGCTCGATGCCAACGCGGCGATGCGGGCGATGCGCGACGCGGTCTCGTCGAGGTAGAGGCTGACGAAATCCTGCAGGTCGAACGCCGTGAGCAGGCCGGCCAGCGCTTGCAACTTGGCCGGGTCGAGCGGGGTGGGCGCATGCCGATCCGCCACGGGAGCGCCGGTCGGCAGGTCCGCGCCCGCGCCGATCGACACGATCGAGGCGCTGGCCGCGGTGTCCAGGCAAGCCAGCTTGCGGAGCAGCAACGCCGGGTCGATCGGCTTGGCGACGTGGTCGTCCATGCCGGCGGCGAGGTATTGCTCGCGGGCACCCTCCCCCGCGTAGGCGGTCAGCGCGATGATCGGCACCTTGCGCATCGGCTCCGGCAAGCCGCGGATCTGGCGCGTTGCCTCGAGCCCGTCGAGGCGCGGCATCTGCACATCCATCAGCACGACGTCAAACCCGCCCGTCCGCGCCGCCGCCACTGCTTCGATGCCGTCTTCGGCCAGCACGAGGTGGTGCCCGTGCTGCTCCAGCAAGGTGATGGCGAAGCGCTGGTTGATCCGGTTGTCCTCGGCCAACAGGATGCGCAAGCCGCGCGACGGGCCGGCCGGCGCCGCGTCTTGGGTGATGTCAGAGGCGGCGGGCGACGGGCTCGCCGACCCCTCGACGGTCGCATGCAGCTGGAACGGCAGCTCGAATGCGAAGGTGGCACCTTGACCCGGCTCGCTCTCGACGCCGATCCAACCGCCCATCTGCGTCACCAGCTCGCGGCAGATGGCAAGCCCGAGGCCAGTGCCGCCATGCCGGCGGGTCACCGAGCTGTCCGCCTGCACGAAGCGCTCAAACAGCCGGTCCCGCGCGTCCTGCGGGATGCCGATCCCGGTATCGGCCACCGTGTAGCGCACCCGAATGGTCGAGGGGTCGTCCTCGCTTTGCGGGACCGCCGCGATGCCGAGGGTGACGCTGCCCTGATCGGTGAACTTGATCGCGTTGGCGAGCAGGTTGAGCAGGACCTGCCGCACTCGGGTCGGATCGCCGAACACCGCGGCGGGGAGCGCCTCGTCCGCCACCACCTGGAGGGCGATGCCCTTTGTCGCGGCTTGCGTGCCGAGCATCGCGGCGGCGTGC
This sequence comes from Acetobacteraceae bacterium, assembly GCA_965218045.1. Taxonomy (GTDB): domain Bacteria; phylum Pseudomonadota; class Alphaproteobacteria; order Acetobacterales; family Acetobacteraceae; genus CAVRCA01. Next base: position 418,656 of record CBDCJX010000009.1, read on the forward strand.
CGTCCCAAGGCGGCTGGGTCGAAACGGATCGTCTCGAGCTCGACCTTGCCGGCTTGCAGCTTGGAGATGTCGAGCACGTCGTTGATCACCGCGAGCAGCGCCTCGGCGCTCTCCTGCACCAGCTCGGCGCAGTCGTGCTGCTCGCCTGTCAGGCCGGATTCCAGCAACAGGCCGTTCATGCCGAGAATTCCGTTCAGCGGGGTGCGTATCTCATGGCTCATGTTGGCGAGGAATTGTGATTTCGCCTGATCGGCGGCCTCCGCGGCCTCCTTGGCGCGCGCGAGTTGCGCTGCTGCGGCGCGTCGGTCGGTGACATCGGTGAAGGTCCGCACCGCCCCGCCGCCTGGCAGGCTGGTGCTGCGTACCTCGACCACGAGCCCGTCGCTACGCACGCGCTCGTAGACCAGCGGCCCGCCGGTTTCGGTCCCCGCCTCGGCGGGATCGCAAGCACCGCCCTCGCATTCGCCTTGTCCGCCCACCGCCTGCCACTGACCTCGCAGCGCGACCGATAGCGCGGTCCAGGTTCGCGGCCCACCTTCGGGCAGTCGCAGCAGCTCCACGGCACGTCGATTGCACACCGGCACGGAGCCGTCCGCCGCAAGCATCAGCAAGCCCTGATCCATGTGCTCCAAGGTCACCCGCAGCAGCCGCGACTGCTCGGCCAGCAGGCCCTCTCGGGCACGGATCTCGGCTTCGCTGGCGCGTATCAGCTCCGCCACGGTCGCCATGGTCGCCGCCTGCTCCTCCAACCGCGCGCGCGTCTCCTCAAGGGCGGTGTTGCGTTCGGCGAGCGATTGCTCAGACGCAAGCAGCGCGCGGAACTGGGCGGAGAGTTGGGCGAACAGCAGCACGATCGAAAGCGTCGCCAGCAGGGCACCCACGGCAATCACCGCCGCGTCGCGTCGCCATGTCTCGAACACGGCCGCCTCGTCACGCATGACGGCCAGGACCAGGCCGAACTCCGCCAGCCGACTCGATGCGACGAGAGTGGGTTTCCCGTCGAGCGAGCCGTGCGCCAAGGTCGGCATCGAGCCGTTGCCGGATACGCGACCGAGCAGCCCGGTCGGGATGCGCCCGGCCACGGCCAAGCTCGCCGCCGGCCCCGGCGGCTTCGGCTCCCGGACGACGATCGTGCCGTCGCTGCGCGAGAGGATCACGGAGGTGCCCTTCGCCGACAGCGCCGCCCGGTAGTACGAGCCGAGCCGCTCGGTGTGGATGGCCGCCTCGATCACGCCGAGGAAGCGTTCCTCGCGGTCGTTCAGGCGACGGGCCAGAAAGAAGGTCGGCTGCCCGGTGAGCCTGCCGCTCACCTTCTCGCTGACATACGCTCCGGTATCGCGATGGTCACGCAGGTGGACGAACTGGTCCCGATCGGAGGAATCGATCGTTTGCGCCGGGCGTGACGTGTCGAGATTGACCACGCGCCCCTGAGCGTCGAGCAGCACCAGCGCGGCGACGCCGGTCAGATTGGCCATCGCGTCGCGCAGCAGGGCGGAGGCAACCGGGCCAGCAAGGTCCGGCGCCGGCGATCCGACGCCGCTGGCCTGCTCCGCCTCGAGCTTCTCCGCCGATTGGCGCAGGACCACATCAATCCCCTGCAAGGAGCGGGACGTCGGCTCGCGCAGCGCCGCCGCAAGGTCGCGGAGGTTCTCCTCGGCGCCCTGGTGGGTCTGCTGGTACAGCAGCCCGACCGCCAGCCCCGCCACGGCGATGGCCAAGCCGACAAGCGTGAAGCAGACGGACAAGGTGGGTGGGCGCGGCTTTGGTGCGGGCCGGAGCCGGGATAGAAGTCGCATGGGGTTCTCGGTCCTGCCAAGCCGGCCGATTCTCGCGCGCAAGCGTTAGACAACAGTGAATGCAGGTACAAATTGATACGGCTCGGCGGGCAACCGCGCGCCCGGTGGGCGGTTGATCTCAAACCACAGGAGGATCAAGCGATGGACAAAGACCAGGTCGCGGGCGGCGCCCGGGAACTCGGCGGCAAAGTGAAGGACGCGGTCGGGGGCGCTTTCGGCGACACCAAGACCCAGGCCGAGGGTAAGTACGACCAGGTCGCCGGACGCGTGCAGCGCAACTACGGCGCGGCGGTCGACGCGGCTGGAGACGGGCTGGAAGCGCTGACCGATCGGGTGCGTGAGCAGCCGCTGATCGCGTTGCTGGTCGCCGGCGCCCTTGGCTGGGTGATCGGCCGGATCGGCCGCGCGCTTTAGGCCAAGCCTCGTCGGAGCGACGGCGCGGCATGCTGTCCGCGCCGTCGCCGACGTGACACCAACGCGGAACTGTGGTGTGACACTCGTACCACGTGGTGGCCCGAGCGCGGGTGGCGCGCTCGGGCATCCGGTGTTGGAGGGGAACCATGTCAGCTGAGGGGATCGGCCGCCGCGCCGCGTTAAGTTTTGGTGGCGTTGCGGCGCTCGCCTGGGCTGGTGCGTGGCGTCGGGCCGAGGCCGCCGACGCTGCGTCCGCCGCCGTGCCGCCGGTGCAGGCATTCAACGGGGCGCTGCTACAAAGCATGCGAACCGGCGATCAGGTGGCGTTTGCCAGACGCTTCGCCAATCTCGCGCCATCGGTGGAGCAGTTCTTCGATCTCGACACGATTCTGCGGGTGTCCGTGGGACCGCACTGGGCGGACATCCCGGCGGAGCAGCGAACGGCGCTGCAAAGGGCGTTCCAGCGCTACACCGTGGCGAATTTCGTGGCCAACTTCGACAGCTACTCGGGGCAGCGTATTGTCGTCGAGCCGCAGCCGCGTAGCTTGCCGAAGGGGGACTTGGTCGTCAGCACGCGGATCATTCCAACCAGTGGCGCGCCGACCGTGCTCGCCTATGTGATGCGGCCGACCGGGCCGAACTGGAAATGCGTCGACATATTGGCGGACGGCGTTATCAGCCGCGTCGCCACCCAGCGGTCGGATTTCAGAAGCGTGTTGGCGAATGGTGGCGGTGCCGCGCTCGTCGCAAGCTTGCAGAACAAGGTCGCGACTCTCTCCGGCGGCACGCTCGCCTGAGTTCTGGTCAATTTTCGCGTGGTGGCTGCCGGGCGAGCAGCGCGCGTCCGGCCCGCGCGTTAGCCGGGCATGATCACTGATGACGCGGCCGACCTCGCCGACCCGGAAGCCGCCGCCAAGGCGGCGCACCTGCGCTATGTCACCGACCGACAACCGGGAATAAGCCGCAAGCGCGCCGCGGATGGTTTTATCTACATCCATCCTGACGGGTCGGAGGTGCGCGACGAAACTGTGCTGGGGCGCATCCGCAAGCTGGCGATCCCGCCGGCATACGAGGATGTCTGGGTATGCCGCATGGCCCATGGGCATCTTCAGGCAGTCGGGCGCGACGCGCGGGGCCGCAAGCAATACCGCTACCACCCGCGTTGGCGGCTGGTGCGCGATGAGGCGAAATTCGGCAAGATGCTCGAGTTCGGCAAGGCGCTGCCGGAGATCCGTCGCCGGGTCGGCAAGGATCTGGCGCGACCCGGCCTGCCGCGCCAGAAAGTGCTCGCCGCGATCGTCAAGCTGCTGGAAATCACCCTTGCCCGCGTCGGCAACGAGGAATACGCCAAGCAAAATCGGAGCTTCGGCCTGACGACATTGCGCAATCGACATGTCAAGGTCGAGGGCACCTACCTCGCGTTCGACTTCCGCGGCAAGCACGGGATCGACCACCATATCGACCTGCGGGACCGCCGCCTCGCCGGCATCGTGCGGCGCTGTCGCGAGATCCCCGGTCAGGACCTGTTCCGCTACCTCGGCGAAGACGGCACGCCGCATTCGATCGCCTCGGAGGACGTCAACGAATACCTCCGCGACGCCTCGGGCATCGACATCACGGCAAAGGATTTTCGCACCTGGGCGGCAACCAACCTCGCCGCCTTGGCACTACGCGAACTGGAGACCTTCGACTCGCAGGCCAAGGCGAAGAAGAATGTCGTGCATGCCGTGGAGTCGGTGGCCAAGCTGCTGGGCAACACGCCGGCAATCTGCCGCAAGTGCTATATCCATCCGGCGATCTTCGAGGGGTATCTGGACGGCAGCCTCATCGAGGGACTCAAGACGCGGGCCGATCAGGCGCTCGAGCAACCGGAGGGGGGGCTGACGGCGGAGGAGATCGCGGTCACGGCCTTCCTGTCGCGGCGGCTGGGCGAGGCGATCGTCGAGCAGAAGAAGGCCAGCTGATCGTATCGCGTGCCGAGTTGCTGGGCCCTCACTCGCCAGCGGCCCGCGTCACCCGCCAGATCCGGTTGCCGACATCGTCGGCGACCAGCAGCGCCCCCGACTTGTCTAAGGTCACACCAACCGGGCGGCCGAGCGCGTTGCCATCGCCGTCGAGGAACCCGGTCAGCACGTCGATCGGCTCGCCGGCGGGTCGGCCCGCGACGAAGGGCACGAACACGACCTTGTAGCCGCTGCGCGGGCGGCGGTTCCAGGAGCCGTGCTGCCCGATGAAGGCGCCATTGGCGAAGCGCGGCGGGAGATTTCCCGGATGCGAGAAGGCGAGGCCGAGCGACGCGGTGTGCGGTCCGAGCGCGTAATCCGGCGCGATCGCGGTCGCGACGAGGTCGGGCCGCTGCGGCTGGACCCGCTTGTCGACGTGTTGGCCGTAGTAGCTGTACGGCCAGCCATAGAAGCCGCCCTGCCGCACCGCCGTCAGATAGTCGGGCACCAGGTCGCTGCCGAGCTCGTCACGCTCATTGACGGTCGTCCACAGCGCGCCGGTCAGCGGCTCCCAGGCGAGCCCGACGGGATTGCGCAGGCCCGAGGCGAAGATCCTGTGCCGGCCGGTCCGGGCATCGATCTCCCAGATCGCGGCGCGGCCGGCCTCGGCCGCGATGCCGTTCTCGGCGACGTTGCTGTTCGACCCGACCGTCACGTAGAGACGCTGCCCATCGGCACTGGCGACGACGTTCTTGGTCCAATGATGGTTGATCGGGCCGGCAGGCAGGTCCGTCAGCTTCACGCCCGGTGCCGTGATCCTGGTCTGTCCCGTCTGGTAGGGGAACCGCAGCAGCGCGTCGGTGTCGGCGACGTAGAGATCGCTGCCCACCAGCGCCATGCCGAAAGGCGAGTGCAGCCCCTCGAGGAAGACGGATCGGCTATCGGCCACACCATCGCCGTCGCTGTCGCGGAGCAAGGTGACGCGGTTGGCGCTGGGCACGCCGGCTCCGGCACGCGAGATGAACAGCCCCCGGAGCCAGCCCTTGAGCCCTCGGCTGTCCTTCGGCTGGGGCGGGGCATTGGTCTCGGCGACCAGAACGTCGCCGTTGGGCAGCACGAACAGCCAGCGCGGATGATCGAGCGGCGGGTCCAGCGCGGGGGCGAAACTTGCCACGCGCAGACCCGGCGCGGCGATCGGCGCCGCTCCGTCGGGCCAGCCCCGGGCCGGCGCGACGTTCACCGTGGTGATCAGGGTCGCGGCCGGGGGCGGCAAGGTGGGGTTCGGCCCGGTGCCGGCGGAAACCGGGAGCGTCGCCCTGTCGCCGCAACCGGGCGCGATGATCGAGACGGCGAGCAGCAGGGCGGCCAAGGTGGAGATGCGCATGGGAGGCTCCGAGCTTGGCGAGGGTGCCACCTTAAACGAGGCGATGGCGTCCGTCGTTCCGGCGATTTCTCGCCCTTCCCGAGTTGTAGCCCGTCGTCGCCGGTTCCTGCTCGCGCCTGCCGTACTCGGCCCACACGCCAGGCTGAAGGTTGCCGCCAACGGGATGGGCTTTATGTTAACAAACCGGAACGGTTTGGACGTGGCTTGGCGCGACGCGTTCATCCCGGTTCGAAAAGTCCGCCCGGCGGGCCGCGGACGACCCACGGCAGCTGGTCGACCCGCCGGGCGGCACGACGACGGCGGGAACGGCCGGTCGCTTGCGGCATCTCGGCGGAGGAACTTCGCGCGGGCGCACCGGGCGCATCAGCGGGCGCACCATCGTCGGCGGGCGCACCATCGTCGGCGGGCGCACCATCGTCGGCGGGCGCGCCGGCGGGCGAGGCTGCGGCGCGCTTACGCGGCCGGAGCAAGAGGGGGTGTTCGGATAGCCTGATGCCCAGCATCTGACAGAGCGGGCGCAGCAGCCGGCCCATCTGCGGCGCGGCTTGCAGCAGCGCCACCATCTCCGGGTCGGACAGCAGATGGTTCAGCTGACTGCCATAGACCGCCGCCTCCGGCACCAGCCGAAGCAGCCAGGCAAAGCCGCGCGGCAGACGCTTGGCCAGACGATCCGCCGGATCATCCGACTTGCGCCGCTTCGCTTGCCGCTCGGCGCGGGACTCCGCCGACTGGGCGGACGCACCCGACGCGGACACCCGCGCGGCGGCCGGGAGCTCGCCCGCGCGGACCCGCGCGGCCAGCTTGGCGAACCGCGCGCCGATGCGGCGCAGCCGCATCCAGATCAGGTTGGCAATGGCCACCGCAATCCAGCGCCTGGCGCTGCGCTCGGCAGCGGCCTGGCACAACGCCTCAATGATGAGGGCGAAGCGCTCGATGGGGGGTGGGAGGGTGTATATCACGCCCCGCATAGAACATATGACGAACAGAATGCGCAAGCGAAAAACGCCAGGCGCTTCCCTCAGACGCCCTACGCCTCACTGTTTTCGGTCCCGGGAAGGGCGCCAGATAGGGAAACTGGGATCAGGCCGCCAGATGGCACTCCGCCAGCCGGGCATGGTCGCCGTCGCGCTCCGGCGCTTCCTGCGCACAGCGGTCGAACGCCAGCGGGCAGCGTGGGTGGAACCGGCACCCGCCGGGCACGTCGGCCGGGTCGGGATAGGTGTCGCCAAGTCGCACGTCGGGAATGCCGAGCCCCGGCTCCGGCGTCAGCACCGAGGCGAGCAGCGCCTGGGTGTAGGGGTGTCGTGCCGCGCGGAACAGCTCGTCGACCGGCGCGCGCTCGACGATGCGGCCGAGATACATCACGGCGACCTCGGTCGCGAGGTGCTCCACCACGGCCAGGTTGTGGCTGATGAACAGCAAGGTCAGGCCGAGCTCCTGGCGCAGTTCGGCCAGCAGGTTGAGGATCTGCGCCTGCACCGAGACATCGAGCGCGCTGGTCGGCTCGTCGCACACCACGATGCGCGGCCGCAGGATGAGCGCACGCGCGATCGCCACGCGCTGGCGTTGCCCGCCCGACAGCTGCCTCGGCACGCGCTCGGCCATGTCCGCCGCCAGCCCGACGCGCTCCAGCATCTCGGCCACGCGCGGCGCCCGCTCGCGGCGCTGCACACCCTGGGCGCGCAGCGGCAGGGCGACGATGTCGCCGATGCGCGCCTTCGGGTTCAGCGACGAGAACGGGTCCTGAAACACCGGCTGGATCAGCCGCGCGCGCTCGCGTCGCGCCAGGGCCGAGATCGGTCTGCCGTCCACCAGGATGTCCCCTTCCGTCGGCGGCAGCAGGCCGAGGATGAGCCGGGCCAGTGTGGACTTGCCGCACCCGGACTCGCCGACGACGCCGAGCACGTCGCCGGCCGGCAGCGAGAACGAGACGCCGTCGACGGCGCGCACCACGCGCGCCTCGCGGAACAGGCCGGCACTCTGCCGAAACAGCCGGCGGGCGTTGCGCACCTCGATCGCGGGTGGCGCTCGGCTCACGCGGCCTCTTGCGCGCCCGCCCAGCCAGGCGGCAAGCGACACCGGTAGCGATGCGCCGCGCCCACTTGGCGCACCGGCACCGGCTCGGCGCACTCGATCGCCGCAAAGGCGCAGCGATCACGGAACGGGCAGCCGACGAAACCCGCTGGTAGGCGCGGGACCACGCCCGCGATGTTGCCAAGCGGCGCGTCGCGGCGCACCCGTCCGGGCACCGGGATGCAGGACAGCAGGCCGCGCGTGTAGGGATGCGAGGGCGCGGCGAACAGCTCCGCCGCCGGAGCGGTCTCGACGATCTCGCCCGCGTACATCACCGCCACCCGGTCGGCGATGCGCGCGACGACGCCGAGATCGTGGGTGATGAGCAGCACGCCGAGGCCGAGTCGCTGCTTCAGCTCGGCCAGCAGCCGCAGGATCTGCGCCTGGATGGTGACGTCGAGCGCGGTGGTCGGTTCGTCGGCGATCAGCAGTTCGGGTTCGCACATCAGCGCGGTGGCGATCATCACCCGCTGGCGCAGACCGCCCGAGAGCTGGTGCGGATACTGGCCGAGGCGCATCCCCGGCGCGCTGATGCCGACCGAGCCCAGCAATTCGGCGGCGCGCTCCAACGCCGCCGCGCGCTTGCCGCCGCGATGGCGCACGAACACCTCGGCCATCTGCGAGCCGACGGTGAACGCCGGGTTGAGGCTGGTCATCGGCTCCTGGAACACCATCGCCATGCGGTCGCCGCGCAGTTGCGCCATCCCGCGCTCGGTCGAGCGGGTCAGGTCGATGTCGCCGAGGCGCATCCGCGTGGCGGTGCGACGGGCGTTGCGCGGCAGCAGGTTCATCACCGCCAGCGCCGAGACGGACTTGCCGCAGCCGGATTCGCCCACCAGGCAGAACGTCTCGCCGCGCTCGACGGTGAGCGAAATGCCGCGAACCGCGTCGAGCCCGCCGAACGAGACGCGCAGATCGGCGATATCGAGCAGGCTGCTCACGCGACCCGGCCGGTGCCCATCACGTCGCGCAGCCCGTCGCCGAGCAGGTTGATGCCGAGCACCAGCACGAACAGCGCGAGGCCGGGGATCACGATCACCCAGGGCTGGAAGAACATGTAGTTCTTCGCCTCCGAGATCATCAGCCCCCAGGAGGGCAACGGCGGCGGCACGCCAAGACCGAGGAACGACAGCGCCGCCTCCAGCAGAATGGCGAGCGCCATCTCCAAGGTCGCGACCACCACCAGGTGGTGGACGATGTTGGGCAGGATTTCGCGCGCGACGATGTGGAAACGCGAGGCGCCGGCGGCCCACGCGGCGCTGACGTAGTCGAGCGTGCGCACCTGCATCGTCGTGCTCCGCGCGACCACGGCGAAACGTTCCCACAGCAGCAGCCCGAGCGTGAGCACGACCACGCTTAGCGAGGAGCCGACCAGCGCCACCACGGTGAGCGCCACCAGGATCAGCGGGATCGCCAAGCGGCAGGTGATGACGAACATCACCACATCGTCGACCCAGCCGCCGAAGAAGCCGCCGAGCATTCCGAGGGTGATGCCGATCGCGCCGGAACACAGCACCGTCATCACACCGATCAGCATGGAGACTCGGGCGCCGTAGATGAGCCGCGAGAGATAGTCGCGCCCGAGCTGGTCGGTGCCGAGCAGATGCTCCATGCCGCCGCGCTCCATCCAGATCGGCGGGACCAGCCGGTGGGCGAGATCCTGCGCATAGGGATCGTGCGGTGCGAGCAGCGGCGCGAGCAGCGCGGCCACGAGCACCGCCAGGACGATGACCGCGCCGAGACCGGTGGCCAGGTAGCGGACCGCCGGACGCCGGCGCGCCGGCGCGACCACGATGGGCGCGGCAGGGACGGTCGCGCTCATCCCGCCCGCAATCGCGGGTCGAGCACCGCGTTGAGCACGTCGGCCAGCAAGGTGAGGAACACGAAGATCACCGCGAGTACCATGACCACGGCCTGCACCACCGGGAAATCGTTCTTGCTGATCGACTCCCAGGCGAGAAAGCCGACGCCGTGCAGCGCGAACACACTCTCGATCACGATCGACCCGCCCAGCATGAAGCCCAGCTGCACCGCCGCGATGGCGACCACCGGCAGGACCGCGTTGCGCAGCGCGTGCACGAGCACGATGCGCGTGCGGCGCAGACCTTTGGCGCGCGCGGTGCGGACGTAATCGGAGGCGAGCGCGTCGATCATGCCGCCACGCGTCAGACGCATCAGCGCCGGGATCGCCGAGAACGCGAGCACGATGCCGGGCAGGATGTAGCCTTGCCAGGTCTCCAGACCCGAGATCGGCAGCCAGCGCAGACGCAAGCCGAACCAGATCACCATCAGCAGCCCGAGCCAGAAGCTTGGCATCGCCTGTCCCAGCAACGCGAGCAGACCGAGCCCACGGTCGAGCAAGGTGCCTTCGCGCATCGCGGCCAGGATGCCGAGCGGAAGCGCCACCGCGATGGCGATCGCCAGCCCGACGATGCCGAGCGTGAGCGTGATCGGCAGCCGCTCGGCAATGAGGTCGGCGACCGGCACGCGATACAGGAACGACTGTCCGAGATCACCGCGCAACGCGGCACCCAGCCAGCCGATGAACTGCAACGGTAGCGGCCGGTCGAACCCGTAATTCCTGCGGATGGTCGCGACATCCTCGGCGGTCGCCTCGGGGCCGGCCATCGAGACGGCGACGTCGCCCGACAACCGGGTCAGCGCAAAGCTGATCACCAGCACCGCGAAGCACACCACGAGCGCGAGCGCGAGCCGCCGGATCAGGAGAGCGAGCAAGTGCGGACTATTTCCACGAGCTCAGATAGAAGCGCGGCAGCTCGTCGGCCCAGGGCTGGAAGTTGAGCTGCTTGCTGAAGCTGTAGGTCTTTACATAGGTAAACACCGGCATGAAGTACGCCTTGTCGGTGATCAGCCGGATGGCCGCCGTGTAGGCTTCCTTGCGCGCGCCGGGATCGGTTACCTCGCCGCCGAGCTTGACCAGCCGCTCGACCTCCGGGTCGCGCGCGTAGTCGCTGGCGGTGCCGCCAAAGAAGTAGGGCAGGAAGGCGGAGACGTCGTTGATCGAGTAGCTGCCCCAGCTGCCGAACAGCATGGGCGTCTTGCCTTCGAGGTTGGCCTGGATCGCGGCACCGGTCTGCAACTGGTTGATCTTCGCCCGGATGCCCGCCGCCTGCAGATAGTTCTGCACCGCGCCGACCCATTGCGGCAGCAGGTAGGAGTACAGCACCGTGTCGATGCCGTTCGGATAGCCGGCTTCGGCCAGCAACGACTTCGCCTTGCTGGGATCGAAGTCGTAATGTTTAGACGCCTTGGCATCACAGCCGAACTGGGTCGGGTAGCAGGGCGTGTCCAGCGCGCGCGACTGGCCTTGCATCAGCTGCTTCGCCATCGTCGCGCGATCGACCGCGTACATGATGGCTTGCCGTACTTTGACCTTGGTCAGCGGATTGTCGGCGCCGGTGCGCCCGCCGGCGTCGAGTGCGATGTAACCGACGCGCATCGTCTCGGCGCGTTGCGCGGTCAGTGTCGGCACCGCGTCGATGCTGGCGAACTGGTCGGGATCGAAATCCCAGATCCAGTCGGCTCCGCCGCCCAGCAGTTCGGCGAGTTCCGTCGCCGAGTCCGGCACCTGATTGATCGTCAGGTTGCGGATCGGCGGCCGTCCTTTCGGGCTACCGTCGTAATAGTCGTCGAAGCGCTGCATGACGATCTTGCGGCTGCCCTCCAGCGCCACGATGCGATACGGCCCGGCGCCGACTGGGTGCTTCGCGTATTCCTCGGCGCCGACCTTCTCGCGATACGCCTTCGGCCAGATCGGCAGCACCTGCGCGATGTATTCGAGGGCGGCGGGAAACACGCGGTTCAGCTTGATGCGAACCTTGTAATCGTCAACCTTCTCGGCGCTCTCGTAGAACACATAGTTGCTCGGCACCGAGAGCTTCTTGTCTTGCACCACGGTGTTGATCGTGTAGACCACGTCATCGGCGGTGAAGGGATCGCCGTTGTGGAACTTCACACCTCGACGCAGGGTGAACTCGAGTGTCTTGTCGTCGACCCACTTCCACTCGGTCGCGAGCAGCGGCTTGATCGAATAGTCGCCGGGATCGCGGTACAGCAGGGCATCCCAGACGTGCAACTGCACGATGTAGCCCTGGCGCAACGAATTATAGTACGGGTCGATGTTCGGGATTGAATTACGCCATGTCACCCGCAAGGCAGTCGACACCAACCGCCCGACCGCGCCGCTGCGATCACACTCGGCGGAGTGTACGCGCCGAGCGCCGCCATGCCGAACTGCAAATCAGCTATGCACTATGGCCTCGGTTCGGGCACAGTGCAATCAGAACTGGCCGCTGCCGAAAACCGCTGCCTACGTCCTGGCCTTTTTGCGCATGATTTAGGCGATTCGAGCCGCCGAGGCCGTCGTGATATGAAGCCCGCAACATGGAGGTTGCAAATGAAACCAGAAGTTGACCTCGCCACCTTCAAGACCTTGATGGCGCACACCGGGCTGAGCTTGAGCGACGCTCAGGTGGCCGGCATCTACGAGGGCTACGGCCCGCTGCTGGGCATGTTGGAGCGCATCAACCGGCCGCTGCCGCGCGAGGCCGAGCCGGCGCTCACCTTCGATCCGGAAAATTTCTGATGGCGGACCTGCCCACCATCGCCGAGGCGGCGCGGCTGATCGCCGCCAAGCAGCTCTCGCCGGTCGAGCTCACCCGGGCGTGCCTCGATCGCATCCGCGCGCTCGACCCGACCCTGCACGCCTTCATCCGCGTCACCGAGGACCGGGCGATGCGGGATGCGCGCGCGGCCGAGGCGCGGCTGATGGCCGGCGAGGCGCGCGGACCGCTCGACGGCATCCCGATCGGCCACAAGGACATCTACGGCACCGCAGGCATCGCCACGACCGGGCACTCGAAGCTGCTCGAGGATTTCGTGCCCGACGCCGACTGCACGGTGGCGGCGAAATGGCGCGCGGCGGGCACCGTCATGCTGGGCAAGCTCGCCACGCACGAGTTCGCGCTCGGCGGCCCGTCCTTCGATCTGCCCTGGCCGCCAGCGCGCAACCCGTGGCACCCGGACCACTTCACCGCCGGCTCGTCCTCCGGCACCGGGGCCGCGGTCGCGTCAGGCATGATTTTGGGCGGCACCGGCTCGGATACCGGCGGCTCGATCCGCGGCCCGGCGGCGCTATGCGGCATCGCCGGCATCAAGCCGACCTACGGGCTGTGCAGCCGCGTCGGCGTGCTGCCGCTCGCCTACACGCTCGACCACACCGGGCCGCTGGCCTGGACCGTCGAGGATTGCGCCCTGCTGTTGCAGGCGATGGCCGGCCACGACCCCGCCGATCCAGCCAGCGCCAACCGCCCGGTGGCCGACTTCACGGCCGATCTCGCGAAGGGCGTGAAGGGTTTGCGGATCGGCGTGGTGCGGCACTTCTTCGAGACCGACAACCCGGCCAGCCCGGCAACCCGCGCCGGCATCGACGACGCGCTCGACTTCTTCCGCAAGCAGGGCGCGGAGGTGCGCGAGGTGACGCTCTCGCCATTGGCCGACTACCACGCGGTGTGCTTCCTCCTCATCATCGTCGAGGCCTACGCGTTGCACCGCCCCTGGCTGGAGACGCGGTTCGACGACTATGGCGAGCTGTTCCGCGACCGGCTGGCGCTGGCCACCCAAGTGAGCGGCCCGGACTACGTGCAGGCGCTGCGCCGCCGCCGGGTGCTGTGCCTGGAGATGCAGGCGGCGATGGCCGATTTCGACATCCTGGTGACGGCGGCACAGGCGGGCGAGGCGCCACGCATCGACACCCTGCCGAAATGGATCATGCTCGACAAACCCAACCTGACCTCGCCGTTCAACGTCACCGGCTATCCGGCGATCAGCGTCTGCACCGGCTACGGCGAGGGCGGCCTGCCAATCGCGATGCAGCTCATCGCCAAGCCGTTCCAGGAACCGACCTTGTTTCAGGCCGCGCACGCCTACGAGACGGCGACAAAGTGGCGCGCGCGACGGCCGGCGCTGGCGTTGCGCGACGCCGCCTGATCGGCTTGGGCGGCCGCCTCTCGGGCCGCCCCTGAATACGACCGTGGCGAAATACGACGGGCGATATTGCGCACGCCTGGAACCATGACGCGGGCTTCCGCGACCCTGGGCGCGCGTGCTACCGCGCAACGATGTCCATCCGGGAACCGCATTGGTGCTGAAGCGTGCGTTGCGCGCGCCGGCGATGCAGGGCTTCCTCGCCGGGGTGATCGGCCGCTACCTCGCCTTCGCCTTGCGCACCACGCGCTGGGAGTTCGATGGCTGGGAAGACGCCGCGCCGCACGCCGAGGGCAAGCCCGCCATCGTTGCCTTCTGGCACGAGCGCCTGCCGATGATGCCGATGCTCTGGATGATCGCCCGCCAGCGTGCGCCGGCGGGCCGCCATCCGATGCGGGCGCACGCGCTGGTCAGTCGCCATCGCGACGGTCGATTGATCGGCGACATCATGCGCCGGTTCCGGGTCGACCCGGTGTACGGCTCGTCCTCGCGCGGCGGCGCCAGCGGAGTACGAACCTTGCTGGCGCTGCTCGAGGCCGGCGATCACATCGCGATCAGCCCCGACGGGCCGCGCGGCCCGCCCCGGCAGGCGGCCGCGGGGGTCGGGCAGCTCGCCGCGCTCTCCGGCGTCCCGATCCTGCCCTGCGCGGCGCAGACCACGCGACGGCGGGTGCTGCCGAGCTGGGACCGCATGGTGCTGCCGCTGCCGTTCGGGCGCGGCGTGGTGGTGTGCGAGAAGCCGATCCCGGTGCCCCGCAAAGGCTGGGAAGCCGTCTTGCCGATGGTCGCCGCCGCACTCGACCGCGCGGCGGAACGCGCCGACCGGCACTGCGCCCGATGACGCTGTCACCGCCCACCAGGCCACTGCCTGGCCTGCTGTCGCTCTGGGCCGGGGCCGCGACCTTGGCCGCCCCGGCGATCCGGCTCGGCTTGCGGACCCGGGCGCGCGCCGGCAAGGAGATCACCGAGCGGCTGCCGGAGCGGCGCGGCATCGACGCCACGCCACGTCCGGCCGGGCGGCTGCTCTGGCTGCACGCGGCGAGCGTGGGCGAGACCGTCTCGGTCATACCGGTGCTCGCCGCTCTGGCGATGGCTTCCGAGGCCACGATGCTGCTGACCACCGGCACGGTGACCTCGGCCCGACTGCTGGCGCGGCGCCTGCCGGAGCTCGGGCTCGATGGGCGGGTGCTGCATCGCTTCGTCCCGCTCGACGTGCCGGCCTGGATCAGGCGCTTCCTCGACCACTGGCGGCCGGACGCGGTCGGTTTCGTGGAAAGCGAGTTGTGGCCCAACCTGATCGCCGCCTGCCGGGTGCGACGCATCCCCGCCATGCTGCTGAACGCGCGTCTGTCGGCCCGCAGCTTCGCGCGCTGGCAAACACTGCCTTGCACCGCCCGGGCGCTGCTCGCCGGCTTCGCCCGGGTCGAGGCGCAATCCGACGCCGACGCGGCCCGCTTCTGCATGCTTGGGGCGAGGCGCGTCAGCAGCCCCGGCAACCTGAAATTCGCCGCCCCCGCCCTGCCGGCCGACCCGACCGAGCTCGCGCGCTTGCAAGCGTTGCTCGGCGACCGCCCGGTCTGGCTTGCCGCCAGCACCCATCCCGAGGAGGACGGGCTGCTGCTCGACGCGCACCAACGTCTGGTTGCGCGTCATCCCGGACTGCTCACCATCGTAGCACCGCGCCACCCGGAGCGCGGCGGCGAGATTGCGGCACGCGCGGGTGCGCTGCCGGTGGCGCGACGGGCGGCGGGGCAGGACCCGCCGGCGACGGGCGTATGGATCGCGGACACGTTGGGCGAGCTCGGCCTGCTCTACCGCCTGGCGCCGGCCGCGCTGCTTGGTCGCAGCCTGGTCCCGCCCGGCGGCGGGCAGAACCCGCTGGAGGCGGCGCGGCTCGGCTGCGCCGTCGCGGTGGGGCCGCACACCGCCAATTTCAATGAGATCGTCGCGGCGCTGCGCGAGGCCGGCGCGCTCACCGAGGTGGCCGACGCGCCGGCGCTGGCCGAGTGGGTCGGCCGGATGATCGACGACCCGGCGCGGCGGGCGGAAGCGGGGCGGGCCGGGATCGAGGCCGCGGAGCGTCACGCCGATCTGCCGGGGCGCATGGCACGCGCGCTGCTCGACCTCGCCGCTGACTGACATGCGACGCACGCCTCCCGCGTTCTGGGCCAAGAATGGCGGCACGATCCCGCCGTTGCTGCTGCTGCCAGCGGCGGCCGTGGTGGCGCGGGTCACCGCCCGACGGCTCACCCGGCCGGGCTGGCGCGCCGCCGTGCCGGTGATCTGCTGCGGCAACGTCACCGTCGGCGGCTCGGGCAAGACGGTCCTGGCGCTCGACCTGCTGCGCCGGCTGACGGCGCGCGGGATCGCCGCGCACGCGCTGTCGCGTGGCTATGGCGGCAGCGGGTCCGGCGTGCGGCCGGTCGGTCCCGCCGACGATCCGTGCGTGGACGGCGACGAGGCGTTGCTGCTGGCCCAGGTCGCGCCCACCTGGATCGGCGCCAACCGGGCTGCCAGCGCGCGAGCGGCGATCGCCACCGGAGCGCGGGCGTTGGTGCTCGATGACGGGCTGCAGAACCCGACCTTGTGCAAGGATCTCTCGCTGCTGGTGGTCGATGGCGGGTTCGGCTTCGGCAATGGTCGGGTGCTGCCCGCCGGACCGTTGCGCGAGCCGATCGCCGCCGGTGCCACGCGTTGCCGCGCCGTGGTGCTGATCGGCGACGACACGACCGGAGCGGTGACAGCGCTCGAGAATCGGCTGCCGATCTTGCGCGCCCGTCTCGCGCCCGGCCCCGAGGCGGCGGCGCTCTGCGGGCGGCGTGTGCTCGCCTTCGCCGGCATCGGCCGCCCGCAGAAATTCTTCGACACCGTGCGCGAGGCCGGCGCCGTGATCGCCGATCGGCTGCGGTTCCCCGATCACCACCAGTTCACCGCGCGCGACCTGCAACGGATCGAGGCCACCGCCGCAGCGCTCGACGCGATCCCGCTCACCACCGCCAAGGACGCCGTCCGGCTGACCCGCGAGTTCCGCGCGCGGGTCGCGGTGCTGTCGGTCCGCCTGGTGTGGCACGACGAGACCGAGATCGAGGCGCTGCTCGACGAGGTGCTGGCGACGACCACGCAGTGACGACTTATTGCGCGGGGCGCGCGCCAGGGGGATGCAGGAGCGCGTAGTCGCCGGCGGGCGATGGCCGGCCCGCATTGGCCGCGGCGAGGTCGCGCATCAGCCGATCGGCGATGGCGATGCGGTAATGCGCTGAATCCCAATAGTTGCTGTCATCGTCGGTGATCGGGCTCGGGATCATGAAGTCGACCACCACCGTGTCGGGCCGGGCGCCAGCCAACGCGGTGACCCGCTGCTTGCACTCGT
This sequence comes from Acetobacteraceae bacterium, assembly GCA_965218045.1. Lineage (GTDB taxonomy): Bacteria > Pseudomonadota > Alphaproteobacteria > Acetobacterales > Acetobacteraceae > CAVRCA01. The sequence continues at coordinate 435,642 of CBDCJX010000009.1, forward strand.
CCCAATCGTTGCGCACGCCGCCCGATTCCGGCCGCAGCACGTGGTTCAGTGGCGCGAAGAACAGGATGACACGAGTCTTCGACGGGATGCGCTCGAGGTCTTCGCGCAGCAGCAGATCGAGTGCCGGGAACGGCAGCGCGCTGGAGTCGTGCGGCGGCAGATGCGGCAGCGCCGCCGCCGCGAGACGCAGGTGCAGCGCGACGCGGGCCGGGTCGTACAGGCGGTCATCCGGCACGAAGCTGGTGTAGCCGTCGCTGCCGTAGACCGGCGGCTTCCACCCGAGCAAGGTCGCGAACTGGATGCCGGCCTGCTGCACCGTGTAGAGGTTAAGCATCTCGCGATACCCGAGCCAGCGATCGGGCTGGTACATCCACTCGGGGAACGGCCGGGGCGTGTAGCGCTGCAAGGTGTGCGCCAGGCACCAATTGTCGTCGAGCCCGATAACGACCAGTTTCGGTTGCGCGTGCGCGCGCAAAAACACCTCCAGCATGCGCGACTGCTCGTATGGCGTGGCGGCATTCATCGCCAGGTTGACGAAGCGTGCGTCGAACTCCGGGTCCAGCATGTCGGGGCGCAGCAACCGGCTGGTCGAGGTGCCGAACACCGCGCTGTCGAACCGCGCGTCGCGGGCGAGGGCCGGGAAGGAGAAGCGCGCGTTGGTCGCGATCGGCGGCCGGTCGAGATCGGGCGACAGCGGCAGCGTGTCGAACGGATCGACCACGGCGACGAACAGCGCGATCCCCGCAACCAGGGCGGCCGCCGTGCCGAGCAGGCGCCAGAAGAAGCCGCGCCAGGCGCGCGGGTCAGAACTGGAAGTAGATGAAGGCATTTTCGAGCCTGCCGCCGACCAGCAGCAGCAGGAACACCAAGGCGATGCCGGCGGGAACCGCGATCCAGCCGCCGCGCGGCCGCAGCCGTCCTAGGGCGAACTCCTGGCTGGTCGGGCCGAGCAGCGCCACCGCCGCCCCGATGGCCAGGGTCATCGTCGCCTGACGATCGAGGCGGATGTGGCCGATGCCGTCGAGCCCGGCCATCGAGCCCAGCATCCGCCCGGCGGTGGCGAAATCGGGCGAGCGGAACAGCACCCAGCACAGCATCACGAACAGCAGGGTGAGCAACCAGGCGAGCGCGCGTGGCAATCGCAAGCCGCGCTCCGACCACACATGGTTGGTCGCCAGCGCCGCGCCGTGCAGCCCGCCCCAGGCGACGAACGTCCAATTGGCGCCATGCCACAGGCCGCCGAGCAGCATGGTGACGATGACGTTCACGGCCTGGCGCAGCGGGCCGCACCGGTTGCCGCCGAGCGGAATGTACAGGTAGTCGCGCAGGAAGCGGGACAAGGTCATGTGCCAGCGCCGCCAGAAGTCGCGCACCGACACCGCGCGATACGGCGCGTTGAAGTTGAGCGGCAGCGACAGGCCGAACATCAAGGCGAGCCCGATCGCCATGTCGGAATAGCCGGAGAAGTCGAAGTAGATTTGCAACGTGTAGGCGCCGCACGCGGTCCATGCCTCGGTGGCGTTGAGCGTGCCGGAGACGGCGTGCGCGAACAGCGGATCGGCGATCTCCGCCACGGTGTCGGCCACCGCCACCTTCTTCGCCAGCCCGATCAGGAACAGCACCATGCCGCGCGACAGGTTCTCCCACATCTCGGGCCGGCGCGGATCGGCGCGGAACTGGCCGATGATCTCGTTGTGCCGCACCAGCGGGCCGGCGATGAGCTGGGGGAAGAAGCTCACGAACATGCAGAAATCGAGGAAGCCGTAGATGTGCCGGTCGCCCCGTCTGAGGTCGATCAGGTAGGAGATTTTCTGGAACACGAAGAAGCTGATGCCGAGCGGCAGCACCAGATCCCACGGATGCCAGCCGGCGCCGAGCAGGCCGAACGCGGTGCCGCGAAAGAAGTCGGCGTATTTGAACAAGCCGAGCGTTGCGAGGTTGAGCACGACCCCGAGCACCGGGATGCTCGGCGAAGGCGTGCGCGCGAACCATTGCACGATGAGCCAGTTGGCCAGGGTGAGCAGGACCAGCAGCGGGACGAAGCGCACATCCCACCAGCCGTAGAACACCAGCGAGGCCAGCACGACCCAGCCCTGCCGCCAGGCGCGCTGCGCGGCCAGCGCATAGTAGCCGCCGAGGGCGACGGGCAGGAAAAACAGGATGAAGAGCTGGGAGTTGAACAGCATGGGTTCGCGACGCCGCTACCCCTCCTCCCGACCTCCTCCCACAAGGGGAGGAGGAGAAGGAAGACCCCCTCCGCTTGTGGGAGGGGGCAGGAGGAGGGGTTCCGCCAGCGCCCTCAGTCCAACGCCTCCAGCAGCCCAGCCATCAGGGCGGCGCGGGGGGCGAGGTGCTTCCATAGGATGTGCTCGTGGCTGGCATGCGCGCCGGAGCCGAGGCAGCCGAGGCCGTCCAGGGTCGGTGAAGTGCGCTCCTGGAAATGCTTCCTTGAATTCGAGCCGCTGATGCTCGGTCGAAGGCAGGGCGGCGCGGGGGGCGAGGTGCTTCCATAGGATGTGCTCGTGGCTGGCATGCGCGCCGGAGCCGAGGCAGCCGAGGCCGTCCAGGGTCGGGATGCCAAGGGCGGCGGTGAAATTGCCGTCCGAGCCGCCGCCGCGCGTCTGCTTGGGCATCTCCTGCCCGACCGAGGCGGCGATGGCGCGTGCCTTGTCGTAGAGCGCGGTGATGCCCGGCGTCTCGGTGAACGGCGGCCGGTTCATCCCGCCCTCCACCACGACCGAGCAGCCCGAGGTGACAGCGGCGAGCCCGAGCACCCGCGCCTCCATCTCCGCCCCGTCCTCTTGCGTGCTGACCCGCAGGTCGATCTCGCAGCCCGCCTCGGGGGCGATGACGTTGGGCCGCGAGCCGCCCCAGATCGGTGCGACATTGAGCGTGATGCCGCGCCGGCTGTCGACCATCGCGTTGATCGCCATCACCTGATGCGCCAGCTCGACCACGGCGGAGGCGCCCTCGTGGAAGCTGGTGCCGGAATGCGCGCCGATGCCGGTCACCCGCATGGTGAAGCGCCCGACGCCCTTGCGGGCGGTCACCGCCGCACCGCCCTGCCCGGCCGGCTCCGGGATCAGCGCGTAGGCCGCCTCGGCCGCCTCGCGCTCGATCACCACCCGGGAGGTCGGGCTGCCAACCTCCTCGTCCGGGGTAAGCAGCAGGGTGATCGGCCGCCGCGTCGGCACGCGCTGGCGCAGGATGGCGCGGAACGCGTGAAAAGCGATGAAGCTGCCGGCCTTCATGTCGTGGATGCCCGGCCCATGCGCCCGGCCGCCATCGACCCGGTAGGGCATGGTGTCGATGGTGCCGAGCGACCATACCGTGTCGAGATGGCCGGCGACCAGGATCGGCTTGCCCTGTCCCCAGCGGCCGCTCGACGGCGTACGGGCGATCAGGTTGTCGCCGAACCCGTCGCGCCCGGGGATGCGGGTGAGCTCGGCGCCGGCCCGCGCCAGCTCGCCCTCGGCGAGGTCCATTAGTCGGTTGACGCTCGGCGCGTCGGTGGTCGGCGTCTCGATCCGCACCCAATCCGCCAGCTCCGTGAGCAGGTCCTCGGAACGGCCCACATCGGTTTGCGGCATCGGTTCATCCGTGCGATCAGGGGAGCGTGCTGATCGCACGATCCGGGCGAGCTTGTCCAACCGCGCACACCTGGGAGGCTCGATGCGCATCTTCCGCGACTGGCACGGGCTGCCGACCGAGGCGCGTGGCGCGACCGTCGCGCTGGGCAATTTCGACGGCGTGCATCTCGGCCACCTCGCCGTGCTCGCCGCCGCCCACGCCGCCCGCCCGGACGCGCCGCTCGCCGCGTTGACCTTCGAGCCGCATCCGCGCGAGCTGTTTCGCCCCGACGACCCACCGTTCCGGCTGATGCTTTCGGCCGAGCGGGCCGACGCGCTCCAGGCTGCCGGCGTCAGCCTGCTCTACGAGCTGCCGTTTGACCACGAATTCAGCCTGATGCCGGCCGAGGCGTTCGTTTCCGATGTGCTGCATCGCGGGCTCGGGGCGCGGCATCTGTCCTGCGGCATCGACTTCGCGTTCGGCCATCGGCGCGGCGGCGACACGCGGTTCCTCGCCTCCCGTGCTGAGGCGCTGGGGATGGGCTTGACCCTGGTGCCGCCGCTCACCGACGCCGAGGGGCCGCTTTCGTCCACGCGGATTCGCCGGGCGCTGCAGGACGGCTACCCGGAGCGCGCCACCGAGGAGCTCGGACGCCCCTGGGCGATACGCGGCATCGTCGCGCATGGCGACAAGCGCGGTCGCACGATCGGCTTTCCGACCGCCAACATCGCGCTCGGCCGCCATCTCGAGCCGGCGCGCGGGGTGTACGCGGTGACCGTCCGCCTGCCCGATGGCCGCGTGTTTCGCGGGGCGGCGAATATTGGCCGGCGCCCGACCGTCAACGAGGGACCGGAGAGCCGGCTCGAGGTGAACCTGTTCGACTTCGACGACGACCTCTACGGCCAGGAGCTGACGGTCTCGCTGCACGCCTATATCCGGGCCGAGCAGCGCTTCTCCGGCCTCGATGCGCTGAAGGCGCAGATCGCCCGAGACGCGGCCGAAGCCGCCCGGCTGCTCGACCAAGCCCTGGCGTGCTCCGCGTAGTCGGCTGCACGGCGGAGGTGTATAGGGCAGCCCGATGACCGATTCCACAGCGACCGAGACCAAGGCGAGGGACTACCGCGGCACGGTGTTTCTCCCCACCACGTCGTTCCCGATGCGCGGCGATCTGCCGAACAAGGAGCCGCAGATCCTGGCGCGCTGGGAGCGCATGGGGCTGTGGCAGCGCCTGCGGGAGAGTTCCGCCGGGCGGGAGAAATTCATCCTGCATGACGGGCCGCCGTATGCGAACGGCAACCTGCATATCGGCACGGCGCTCAACAAGATTCTCAAGGACGTGGTCAACCGCAGCCGCCAGATGGCCGGGTTCGACGCCGACTACATCCCCGGCTGGGACTGCCACGGCCTGCCGATCGAGTGGAAGATCGAGGAGCAGTATCGTAAGGCGGGCACCAACACCGCCAAGGACGACATCCCGGTGTTGCAGTTCCGCGCCGAGTGCCGCGCCTATGCCGAGCACTGGCTGGGCGTGCAGGAGGGCGAGTTTCGCCGGCTCGGGGTGGAGGGCGATTTTGCCCAGCGCTACGCCACGATGGATTTCCCCTCCGAGGCCGCCATCGCCGGCGAGATAGGCAAGTTCCTGCTCAATGGCGCGCTGTATCGTGGGCTGCGGCCGGTGATGTGGAGCCCGGTCGAGAAGACCGCGCTCGCCGAAGCGGAGATCGAGTACCACGACCACACCAGCACGACGATCTGGGTGCGGTTCCCGATCGTGACGTCGCCTCGGTCCGAGCTGGTCGGCGCTTCGGTGGTGATCTGGACCACCACCCCCTGGACCATGCCGGGCAATCGCGCCATCGCCGCCGGGCCGGAGATCGACTATGCGCTCGTGCATGTCGACGGTGCAGCGGAGGGCTCGCTGGCGCGGGTCGGCGAGCGGCTGCTGGTGGCGCTGCCGCTGCTGCCCAGCTTCACCGAGACCGTCGGCGTCGCCACGCATCACGTGGTGCATCTCTATAAAGGTAGCGAGCTGGAGGGCGCGGTCACGGCGCATCCGCTACGCGGGCGCGGCTACGATCACGACACGCCGGTGCTGCTCGCGGATTTCGTCACCACCGACCAGGGCACCGGGTTCGTGCATATCGCGCCAGGGCATGGCGACGACGACTTCGTGCTCGGGCGGGCGCACAACCTCGAAATCCCCGAGACGGTCGGCGACGACGGCACGTTCAATGCCTGGGTGCCGCTGTTCGCCGGGCTGCACGTGTATCGCGCGGGCGATCCGGTCGCCAAGGCGTTGACCGAGGCGGGCGGGCTGCTCGCGCGCGGCAAGCTCGTGCACTCGTACCCGCACTCCTGGCGCAGCAAGGCGCCGCTGATCTACCGGGCGACGCCGCAATGGTTCATCCGCATGGACGGGCCGGAGCGCATCCGCGACAACGCGCTGGCGGCGATCGAGGCAACGTATTTCGTGCCCGATCAGGGGCGCAACCGCATCGGCAGCATGGTGGCGACGCGGCCCGATTGGTGCATCAGCCGCCAGCGCGCCTGGGGCGTGCCGATCCCGGTGTTCGTCGAGAAGCGCACCGGTGAGCCGTTGCGTGACCCGGACGTGGTGGCGCGCGTGGTTGCGGCATTCACCGAAGAGGGCGCGGATGCCTGGTACTCCTCGCCGCCGACGCGCTTCCTCGGCGACGGGCGCGATGCCGACGATTACGAGCAGGTGATGGACATCGTCGACGTGTGGTTCGAGTCGGGCTCGACCCACGCGTTCGTGCTGGAAGCGCGCGGGTTGCCGTGGCCGGCGGACCTCTATCTGGAAGGCTCCGACCAGCATCGCGGGTGGTTTCATTCGTCACTGCTGGAATCGGTCGGCACGCGGGGCGTGGCTCCATTCAAGGCCGTCCTGACCCACGGCTTCGTCATGGACGAGCACGGCCGCAAGATGTCGAAATCACTCGGCAACACGGTTGCGCCGCAGCAGGTGATCGCGCAATACGGCGCCGACATCCTGCGGCTGTGGGTAATGTCGTCGGATACCACCGAGGATCTGCGGGTCGGGCCGGAGATCCTCAAGCAGCAATCCGAGCTGTATCGCCGGCTGCGCAACACCTTGCGCTGGGTGCTCGGCAGTCTCGCCGGCTTCACCGAGGCCGAGCGCGTGCCGGAGGCCGAGATGCCGGAGCTGGAGCGCTGGGTGCTGCACCGGCTCACCGAGTTCGACACGCTGATCCGGCGCGCGACCATGAGCTACGACTGGACCGGTGTGTATCCGGCGCTGCATAATTTCTGCGCCTCCGACCTCTCGGCGTTCTATTTCGACGTTCGCAAGGACGCGATCTACTGCGACCGGCCCGACAGCTTGCGCCGGCGCGCCGCCCGCACCGTGCTCGACCACCTGCATCGTTGCCTCACGACGTGGCTGGCGCCGGTGCTGTGCTTCACCGCCGAGGAGGCGTGGTGCGCGCGCTTCGGCGAGGAGAGCAGCGTCCACTTGCAGACCTACCCCGCGCTGCCCGCGACATGGGCCGATCCCGCGCTGGCGGCGCGCTGGGAAGCGATCCGCGAGCGCCGCCGCGCCGCCACGGTGCAGATCGAGGCGATGCGCCGCGAGAAGGTGATCGGCTCCTCGCTGGAGGCCGAGGTCACCTTGCTGTTTGCTCCCGACGAGGACCGGTTGCTGCCGGCCGAAGCGTGGGAGGAGGTGATCATCGCTTCGATCGTTCGGCTTGACGTGCGGCCGCCCGGCGCCGGCGCCGCCAACGCGCGGGTCCGCCGCATCGAGGACGGCGCCAAGTGCGCGCGCTGCTGGCGGGTGCTGCCGGAGGTGGGCGCCGATCGGGCGCATCCGGCGCTGTGCCAACGCTGCGCCGACGCGGTGGAATCCGGGCTGGTCTGCTCGGCGCCGGAGTGACCCGCAACGGACGCACCACAATCGGCCTGCTCGTCGGGCTGGCGGTGCTGCTCGCCGATCAGGCCAGCAAATACTGGGTGCTCGATGTGCTGCGGCTACCGGAGCTGCGCCAGGTCCAGGTGCTGCCGGTGCTCAACCTGACGATGGTGTGGAACCGGGGGGTGACCTTCGGCCTGCTGAACGGGGTGGGCGGGATGAGCAGCCTGGTGCTCGCCGGCATCGCGGTGATCGTGGTGCTGCTGCTCGCTTGGTGGTTGCGACGCGCCGAAACCTGGGTGGTGGCGACGGCGCTGGGCGCGATCGCCGGCGGCGCGATCGGCAACGTGATCGACCGCCTGCGCTTCGGGGCCGTGGTGGATTTCATTCACGCTCATGTCGGGGACTGGTCCTGGTACGTGTTCAACCTGGCCGATGCCGCTATCGTGTGCGGGGTGGCCGCGCTGGTGCTCGAAGGGCTGCTGCCGCGCCGCGCCCGGAACCCGAACGATGCAGACCGGCTTGCCGGTGATCGAGGCGGCAGCTAAGCAGGCGACATGCGCGCACTCACGAATCGCGGCACCGGAGTCGGGCGGTGCGTTGGTCGCAGCCTCGCCGCAGGGGCCTGCCTGGTGTTGAGCCTGGCCGGATGCTCCGACTATGGCACGCGCGAGTTCGGCGTGCGGCGAGACTTGCAGGAGCGCACCCGCGTCGTGTCGCCGCCGCCGCTGTCGCAGCCGCCTATCCTGGCGCAACGGGCGGTGCGTAGCGATGATCAGCCGGCGGTCGAGGCTGAAGCCGCCGTGCCCAGCGCCGCAAGCTCCAACGCCGCAAGCCGCACCCCCGCAAGCCCCACCCCCGCAAGCCCGGCGGCGCCCGCCAGCGAGGGCGAGATGGTGCTGCTCGGCGAGGCCGGTCCGCCGGCGCGGGCGGATATACGCGAGAAGGTGGACCAGGAAGCCCAGCTCGGCCGTGTCGACCCCGGCCGGTCCGATGCGATCCTGTTCGGCCAACCTAGCCAGCACGACATCATCCAGCGCGGAAGCTCGTCATGGTGGGATCGGATTTTCTAGCAGGAAGCGCGCGTTTGTGGGGCGTGACGATGCGCCGGCGCGGACCCCGCGCGATCCTGGCCTTGGTGATCGCCGCGCCGCTTCTCGCGGCGTGCAGCACCCGCGAGCTGACCGACACGCTGGGCCTGACACGCGATGCGCCGAACGAGTTCATGGTCACCACCCGGGCGCCGCTACAGATGCCGCCGAGCTTCGAGATCAGGCCCCCCTCGCCCGGCACGCCCCGACCGCAGGAGCGTCCGGAGAGCCGGCAAGCCGAGGAGGCGCTGGTGCCCTATACCGCGCTGGCCGGGACCACGACTCAGGCCAGCCCCGGCCAAGAGGCGATCGTCCGCGCCGCCGGCCCGCCGGCGCCGCCCAACATACGCGCTCGGGTCAATGCCGAGGCATCGAAGGAACAGCCCGAACAGACCCTGACCGATCAGCTGCTGTTCTGGCGCAAGTCGCCGGCGCCGGGCACGGTGGTCGACCCGACCCGCGAGGCGCAGCGGCTACGCGCCAACGCCGCGCTCGGCAAGAGCCCCGAGCAGGGCGACACCCCGATCGTGCAGCCAAAGCGTCGCAGCATGCTGGGCCAAATTTTCTAGCTGAGCGTTCGCGGCCCCGATCTCACGTTTGAACCGACTTGCTCATGTGAACAACGACGCCGCCGGTCCAGGTCTCCTCGCAGTCGATGCGGTAGCCCAGCTTCTGGTAGAGCCGGACGTTCTCGTCGAACAGCTGGTTGGTGTAGAGCTTGATCTCCTTGTGTCCCAGCATCGCCGCCACGGTCTCGGCGTGGGCCATCAGCCTGCGGCCCAAGCCTCGACCCTGAAACGCCGGCGCGACGGCGACGTTCTCGACCAGGAGATGATCGGCGTGGGGGATCATCTCGATCAGACCGGCAAGCTTGCCCGCCAGATACAGCAGGTCGATGCGGTGGTTGCGCACCGCTTCCGCGTAGTCGGCGGTCATCGGCAGCGGCTCGCGTCCGATCAGCGCCACCCATTTGGCATAGGCTTCCCGAGTCAAGCCACGGATGGCAGCGGCATCCGCCGCCGTGGCCGGCCGCAGTGACCAAGCTTCGCGCATCGTCGGACCTCCTGCCCAGGCGATCAATCTAACGACAAATTAAACGTCGGCGCTGGAACGGTTCGCGAGGCGGTGTGTTGCTGCCGCATCGACGCGGGCGGACGCGGCTTCGCCCTGTCGCTCATGACGGAAGGGGTGCGGGCCATGGCGCAGCTGGTGGGAGATTTCTTCTGGCACCGCTTGCATGAATGGGGCGTGCGGCGGGTGTTCGGCTATCCCGGCGACGGCATAAACGGGCTGCTCGGCGGGTTGCAGCGCCTCGGCACCGACAAGATCGAATTCGTGCAGGTGCGGCACGAGGAGATGGCCGCGTTCATGGCCTCCGCCTACGCCAAGTTCACCGGTGAGCTCGGCGTCTGCATGGCGACCTCCGGCCCGGGCGCCTCGCATCTGATCACCGGCCTGTATGATGCGCGAATGGACCACCAGCCGGTGCTGGCGATCGTCGGACAGCAGGCGCGCGCGGCGTTGGGCGGGCACTACCAGCAGGAACTCGATCTGACGACCATGTTCAAGGACGTGGCCGGCGCCTTCGTGCAGCAGGCGACCACGCCGCCGCAAGTGCGCCACCTGGTGGATCGCGCGGTGCGTATCGCCACCGCCCGGCGGCGCGTCACCGCGCTGATCTTCCCCAACGACTTGCAGGAGATGGAATACTCGGAGCCGCCGCGCAAGCACGGCACGGTGCATTCCGGCATCGGCTACTCGGCGCCAAAAGTGGTGCCGTACGACGCCGACCTGCGGCGCGCCGCCGACGTGCTCAACGCGGGCAAGAAAGTCGCCATCCTGGTCGGCGCTGGAGCGTTGCGCGCCACCGACGAGGTGATCGCGGTCGCCAACAAGCTGCAGGCGGGGGTCGCCAAGGCGTTGCTCGGCAAGGCGGCGCTGCCGGATGATCTGCCGTGGGTGACCGGCTCCATCGGTCTGCTCGGCACCGGGCCAAGCTGGGACTTGATGACTGATTGCGACACCTTGCTGATGATCGGCTCCGGTTTTCCGTATTCGGAGTTCATGCCCAAGGAGGGGCAGGCGCGTGGCGTGCAGATCGACATCGAGCCCGAGATGCTGAGCATCCGCTACCCGATGGAGGTCAACCTCGTCGGTGATTCCGCCGAGACCTTGCGCGCACTGTTGCCGTTGCTCGAGGAGCAGACCGACCGCTCCTGGCGCAAGACCGTCGAGGAGAACGTCGCCTCGTGGTGGAAGACGATGGAAAACCGGGCGATGCAGCCGGCCAAGCCGGTCAACCCGCAACGCGTGACGTGGGAGTTGTCACCCCGCCTGCCGGAGCGCGCGATCATCACCAGCGATTCCGGCTCCTGCGCCAACTGGTTTGCGCGCGACCTGAAGATGCGGCGCGGCATGATGGCGTCGCTGTCCGGCGGCCTCGCCTCGATGGGGGCCGCCGTGCCGTACGCGATCGCGGCCAAGTTCGGCCATCCGGACCGGCCGGTCGTGGCGCTGGTTGGCGACGGTGCGATGCAGATGAACAACATGGCCGAGCTGATCACCATCGCGAAATACTGGAAGCAGTGGCCGAACCCCAAGCTTGTGGTCTGCGTGTTCAACAACCAGGACCTAAACCAGGTGACCTGGGAGCAGCGCGTGATGGAGGGCGATCCGAAGTTCGAGGCGACGCAAGATATCCCCGACGTGCCCTATCACCGCTTCGCCGAACTGATCGGGCTGCGCGGCATCTTTGTGGACACGGCCGAGCGCGTCGGTCCGGCGTGGGACGAGGCGCTCGCCGCCGATCGGCCGACCGTGCTGGAGATCAAGACCGACCCCGACGTGCCGCCATTGCCGCCGCACATCACCTTGTCGCAGGCGAAAGCGTTCACCTCCACCTTGCTCAGCGGTGATCCGGATGAGGCCGGGGTGATCACCAGCACGGCGCGTCAGGTGCTGAGCTCCGTGCTGCCGGGGAGCAAGGACTGAATGCCAGGCAGTCGGCCCGAGGCGCGGCTGCACTCGCTCGACGCTGCCGCCTACAAGATCCCGACCGACAAGCCGGAGGCGGATGGCAGCATGCACTGGACGTCCACGACGCTGATCGTGGCGGAGGTGCAGGCGGCCGGGCATAGCGGCATGGGCTACACGTACAGCGACGCAAGCAACGTCGCGCTGATACGCGGTGCGTTGGCGGAAGCGACGCAGGGCGGGGACGCGTTCGACATCGGCGCGGCGTGGATCGCCATGCAGCGCCGCGTGCGAAATCTTGGCCGCGAGGGATTGGCGGCGACCGCGATCTCCGCGGTGGACGCGGCGCTGTGGGATTTGAAGGCGAAGCTGCTCGGCCTGCCGTTGGCGTCGTTGCTGGGTCGCTTTCGGACAGAGGTGCCGATCTACGGCAGCGGCGGGTTCACCACGTACACCGATGCCGAGCTGCGCGAGCAGCTCGCGGGCTGGGTGGAGCGCGACGGTTGCCGCTGGGTGAAGATGAAGATCGGCACCCATCCGCATCGCGACCCCGAGCGCGTGCGTGTCGCCAAGCAGGCGATCGGCGCGCGCACCTTGTTCGTCGACGCCAACGGTGCGTTGCCGGAGAAGCAGGCGCTGGCGCAGGCGGAGCTGTTTGCCGCGCAGGATGTCGCCTGGTTCGAGGAGCCGGTGTCCTCGGACGATCTCGCGGCACTGCGCCGGCTGCGCGAACGGGCGCCCGCCGGCATGGAGATCGCCGCCGGCGAATACGCCTACACCACGGATTACGTTCGGCGCATGCTCGATGCGGGCGCGGTCGACGTGCAGCAGGTCGATGCCTCGCGGTGCTGCGGCATAACCGGCTTCTTGCAAGCCGGGGCGCTGTGCGACGCGCATCACGTCGATCTGTCGGGACATTGCGCGCCGGCGCTGCACCTGCACGCTGCATGCGCCGTTCCGCGTTTCCGTCACCTGGAATGGTTCCACGATCACGTACGGATTGAGCATATGTTGTTCGACGGCGCGCCGACACCGCAGGACGGCATGATCCGGCCGGATATGTCGCGCCCGGGCCTGGGTCTCGCGTTCAAGCGTCAGGACGCCGAGCAATACCGTATCCACTGAAAGAGCATCGATGGCAGTATCAAGAAAGGCGGCAGTGGTCGCGGCGCGGCGGCTCAACCGCGCGTCGGGCATGCTCGCCGCTTCGGTGCTGGCGGACAGCGCCGTCGAGCACTATCGCGGATCGTTCGAGAACCGGGCGATGTACACGCCGCTCATCGTCTCCGCGCTGACCCTGGCGGCGAGCGGGCATGGCACCGCCGACAGCAGCCCCGCCGCGCATCGTACGCGTGATGCGGTCTACGGCCTTGCCGGCCTCACCGGGGTGGTTGGCAGCCTGTTCCACGTCTACAACGTTACCAAGCGGCCAGGCGGTCTCGACTGGCAGAACGTGTTCTACGGTGCCCCGCTCGGCGCGCCGATGGCGCTGATGCTGGCGGGGATGCTCGGCGTCACCTCGGAGCGGGTGCGCGACAACATCCCTGGCCGCACGCCGCGTGTGTTCGGCTTGCCGGCCGGTCGAGCGATGGCCGCGCTCACCAGCCTCGGCCTGCTTGGAACCAGCGGCGAGGCGGGACTGCTGCACCTGCGCGGCGCCTATCATAACCCGGCGATGTTCTTGCCGGTCAGTGTGCCGCCGATCGCCGCGTTGCTGATGGCGGACACCGCGATCGGCCCGCGTCGACGTCTGCGCCGGCTTGCTCGCTGGTGGATGCGGCTGACCGCGCTGCTCGGCTTTGCTGGCGCCGGATTCCATGTCTGGGGCGTGCAGCGGAACATGGGCGGCTGGCGCAACTGGCGACAGAACGTGCTGAGCGGGCCGCCGATTCCGGCACCACCGTCGTTCACCGGCCTCGCTCTCGCCGGTCTCGCCGCGCTCGGCTTGCTTGAGGAGCATCCCGATGCCTGAGCGCTACCCCGGTTACGACGTGCTTGCCAAGCGCAACACGCCGTCGTGGAACCACAAGACGCGGCAGGTGATCGACGAACGACTCGCCGTGCCACGTGAGCCGCGCTTCTTCACCGAGGCCGAGTACGCAACGGTGCTCGCCATCGCCGAGCGCATCGTGCCGCAGCCGAAGACACGGCCGCCCATCCCGGTCGCCGCCCTCGTCGATCACAAGCTGCTGATCAATCAGCAGGACGGCTACCGCGCGCCGGGCACGCCGCGCGAGCGCGAGATGTGGCGGCAGGGCCTGCAAGCGCTCGACGCGGAAGCGCAGGCGGCACACGGCGGGCCATTCCGGGCAGTCAATGCAACCGCACAGGATGAGCTGCTGCGCCGCATGCAAGCCGGTGACATGCACGCGGCGGAGTGGGGCATTATCGAGCCCAAGCAGTTCTTCACCAAGCGCATGGCACGCGACATCGTGCTCGCGTACTACTCGCACCCCACGTCATGGAACGAGGTCGGCTGGGGCGGACCAGCGAGCCCGCGCGGCTACGTTCGGTTGGGCTATGACGAGCGCGATCCGTGGGAGGCGGCTGAGGCAAGCGACGGCAATGTCGAGACGGCGCGCCGAAAGAATCTCCGTGTCGGCTGACCCGCGGACCACGCCGCGCGCCAAGGGCGGCCGCGCGCCGGACGTGTTCGAGCCGGGCGGCTGGATTCCGATGCGCGAGTACCGCGAATCCGACGAGGTCGATTTCGTCATCGTCGGCACCGGCGCCGGTGGCGGCACCCTGGCTTGCAAGCTGGCCGAGGCCGGGTTCTCCGTGGTCGCGTTGGACGCCGGGCCGTACTGGCGCCCGCTCGAGGATTTCGCCTCCGACGAATCGGAGCAGACGAAACTGTATTGGACCGACGACCGGATCAGCGACGGCGACAACCCGTTGCAGCTTGGCAGCAACAACAGCGGCAAGGCGGTGGGCGGCAGCACCGTGCACTTCGCCATGGTGTCGCTGCGTTTCCGCCCGGAGTGGTTCAAGGCGCGCAGCAAGCTGGGTTACGGCTTCGACTGGCCGCTCGATTGGCGCGAGATGTGGGGCTACTATCGCGAGGTCGAGCAGGCGCTGAAGATCGCCGGCCCGATGACCTATCCCTGGGGGCCGAAGCGACCGCGCTATCCGTATCGCGCGCACGAAATGAACGCGGCGGCGCTCGCGTTGGCGCAGGGCTGCGAAGCGCTTGGTGTCAATTGGACCGAGACCCCGCTGGCTACCCTGTCGGCACCGCGCGGTCGGGCGCATCCGTGCGTGTATCGCGGCTTTTGTGTCACCGGGTGCTCGACCAACGCCAAGCAGAGCGTGCTCGTCACCTGGCTGCCACGCGCCATCGCCGCCGGGGCCGAGATCCGCGACCTGGCGATGGTCGGCCGCGTCGAAGTGAACGACGCCGGCTTGGCGAGCGGCGTGCATTACCACCGCGAGGGCATCTGGCGATTCCAGAAGGCGCGCAACGTCGTGGTGGCGGGCTACGCGATCGAGACGCCGCGCCTGCTGCTGAATTCCGCTTGCGCGCGCTATCCGGACGGGCTGGCGAACAGTTCCGGCCTGGTCGGCAAGTATTTCATGGCGCAGTCGAACCAGGCCGTCTGGGGCGTGCTCGACAAGGAGGTGCGCTCCTACAAGGGGCCGCCGTCACTGGCGATCACCGAGCACTGGAACTACGACGATCGCAAGGATTTCCACGGCGGCTATTGCTACATGAGCCAGGGGCCGCTGCCACAGCTCTGGGCCAACACGCAGATGAGCGCGCGTGGATTGTGGGGCGAGCGACTGGTTGCGGAAATGGAGCGCTACAATCATGTCGTCGGCCTGAAGATGGTCGGCGAGATGCTGCCGCAGGAGCGCAACACCGTCACCGTGGCCGACGAGAAGGACCAGTACGGCTTGCCGATCGCGCGCGTGACCTACTCCTGGTGCGACAATGACCGGCGGATGATCGACCACGCGCTCGGCTTCATGGGTCAGGCACTGCAAGCGGTGGACGCGCGCGAGATCTGGCAGCAGGAGGACGACACCTGCCACATCAATGGCGGCGCGCGCATGGGCGACGATCCGCGCAGCAGCGTGGTCGACGCCGACGGTCGAAGCTGGGACATTCGCAACCTATGGGTCTGTGACGGCTCGGTGTTCCCGACAGTCGGCGGCGTCAATCCCTCGCTCACCATCCAGGCGATCGCCTGCCGCACCGGCGACCGCATTCGCGCCCTGGCGGGGCGCGGGGAACTTTAGCGCGCTCGGGTTTGCATTGGGGCCGGCGGGTCCATAACCTTCCGGGCACATCCTCGGGAGAAGATTTCATGCCGCGTCTCGGCTTCGGTGCGTTCCTTGCGCCGCATCATCCCATCGGCGAGAATCCGCTGTTGCAGTTCCGCCGCGACCTCGATTTCGCCGAGCATCTGGATCGGCTCGGCTTCGACGAGTTCTGGTGCGGCGAGCACCATTCGAGCGGCTGGGAGATGATCGCCTCGCCCGAGATGTTCCTCGCCGCCGCCGGCGAACGCACCAAGCGCATCAAGCTCGGCACTGGTGTGGTGTCGCTGCCATATCACCACCCGTTCAACGTGGCGCAGCGCATGGTGCAGCTCGACTACATGACCGGCGGCCGCGCGATCTTCGGCACCGGGCCCGGCGCGCTTGCCTCGGACGCCCACACCTTGGGCGTCGATCCGATGGTGCTGCGCGACCGCCAGGACGAGGCGATCGGCGTGATCCGCCGGCTGTTCAGCGGCGAGCGCGTCACCGCGACGAGCGAGTGGTTCACCTTGCAGGATGCCGCGCTGCAACTGCTGCCGTTGCAGGAGGAGATGCCGGTCGCGGTCGCTTCGCAGATCAGCCCGTCGGGGATGACCTTGGCTGGCAAGCACGGCATCGGCGTCATTTCGCTGGGCTCGATGTCGGACGAAGGGCTGCAAGCATTGCCGACGCAATGGAGCTTCGCCGAGCAGGCAGCGGCCAAGCACGGCAAGACGGTGAACCGTCGCGATTGGCGCGTGGTGCTGAGCTGGCACATCGCCGAGACGCGCGAAAAGGCACGCGCCGAGGCCGGCAAGGGGCTGATGCGCTGGCACAACGAGTACATCGTCGGTACCTTGCAGCGACCGGGGGCGAAGCCGTTCAAGTCGGCCGATCACGCGGTCGACAAGACGGCATTCTCCGAAGGCGCCGCGTCCACCATCGGCACGCCGGATGATCTGGTCGCGATGATCAAGTCGCTGATCGACGTGAGCGGCGGGTTTGGCACCGTGATCGGCTTCGCGCATGACTGGGCCAACCCCGAGGATACGTTCCGAAGCTGGGACATGGTCGCGCGCTATGTCGTGCCGGAGATCAACGGCTACCTCGCCGGATTGCGCACGTCGCAGGATTTCCTGATCAACAACCGCGCGGTGTTCGAGCGCGCCGGTCAGGCGGTGATGGCGAAGATCATGGAGAACGAGGTCGCGGCGGCGGCGCTGGCAACCACCAAGTCGAATCGTCTCAGCATCTCTGCCAGCAACGCGCCCGATCTCGACAAGGAGCGGGCGAAGCTCGCGGCGAAGTAGGTTCGGCTATCCGATACGATTGTGATACGGCTCACAGCGCGGCGGGGGCGGCCTGGGCCATTGTGGTGTTGCCGTCGCGAGTGATCTCACCAGCGGGACTTGCGCGCCCAACAGGCGGCGGCGGGGTTGCGCCCCGCTTGTTCGAGGAGCGGAAAGTGGACGACAGATCATCATCGGGCGCGCGTGGTTCGAGCCAGTCGAATCGCTTGATCCATCGCCTGGCGGCGCGCGAGCTGACCGCCGAGGAACTCGCCGAGATCAGCGGCGGCCGCCTCCGCATTTCCTGCGGTTCGACGAGTTGCTCGTGCGGCTGTCCCGACGACAGCGACATGTGATCATGCGATGACGGCTTCCGGTGTCCCTCGGGATGCCGGAAGCCGTCGTTTGGAGGTGATTTATGGCGCGTGTCCTCATCCTCGGACATAGTTACGATATCCATGTCTCCGCGGTGGCTTGGCTGCTGCGCCGACGTGGTCATCATGCGACGGTCTGGCAGATGGACCAGTTCCCGGCGGCGCAATCGGTCAGCCTCGCGATCGGGCCGGATGAAGACGGCGTGGCGGTGGACACGGTTCCGTGCGGGGCGGAGCGGTTCGATACCGTGTGGCGGCGGCGCGTCGCCAAACCACGAGTGCATCGCGACCTGCACGCCGCCGACCGCGACGTCGCCGAACGCGAATCGCGGCTGTTCCTCGACAACGCGGTCGGCCTGCTTGCACCGGACGCGCGCTGGGTCAATCCAACCGCCGGCCGTCACCGGGCCGTCGCCAAGGCGGTGCAGTTGCGCGAGGCGCGCGCCGTCGGGCTCGACATACCCGACACGCTGATGTCGAACGCCCCCGAGGCGATCGCCGCCTTCGTCGACCGCCACGGTGGCGACGTCATCGTCAAACCATTCTATCCCGCCGCCTGGCAGAACGCGGCAATGACGCATCATTTCTATGCCGCCCGCTTCGACCCCGCGCTGCTCGAGGAGGAGTTCGCGTTGCGCGCCGCGCCGGCAATCTATCAGGCGCGGGTCGACCGCGAGTACGAGCTGCGCATCACCGTGATCGGCGGGTCGTGCTTCGCCGCGCGCATCGACACGCCGCGCGATGCTGGGCGGGTGGCGCTCGACTGGCGCGAGGATCTTCATCGCCGTGATCTGGCCGAATACGAACTGCCCACCGATCTGCGCGAGGCGTGCCTGGCATTGCTACGCCGGCTCGGAATCGTGTTCGGCTGCATCGACGTGATCCGACGCGCGGACGGCGGCTACACGTTCCTTGAGGTGAACGAGATGGGCGCATTCCTCTGGGTCGAGGAGGTGCTACCCTCGATGCGCCTGCTCAGCGCGTTCTGCGATTACCTTTGCGACCCGGATGCCGATCCGGCCAGGCCGAGCACGCGCGACTCGCTGGGCATCTTGGAGTTCCGCGAGTCCGAGGCTTTCACCGCGTTCGAGGCTGAGGACACGGGCGACGTGCTGACCCATCAGTATCGGCTGACCATGGCCGAGTGAACTTGTCCCACTCCAGCCGGGCCATCTGGCGAGCCCGGGATGCAACACCCGTGGATCGGCCCGGCGCCTCGTGCCTCGCGATGGCCGCGCTGGCCCGGATTCTAACAATTTCTTGACACCACGTGTAACTGGCCGCTATAAATCGTTCATGTCCCCAGCCCCCTCCACCCCAACCGGCTTGATGTGCCGCTTCGGCCTGCTCGTCGAGCGGCTGAGGTGGACGCTCGCCGATTGGGTCGACCGGAACCCCCGAAATCGCGACGTGCTGGGGCCGCTTGCCTTGCTGCTGTGGAAGTACCTGCAGCGCACGACGCGCAAACTCGCCGCGCTGCATGCGCAGTTCGCCGCCGGGACGCTTGCGCCGCGCAAGGACCGGGCGCCGCGCCGGGCAGCCGAGCCGGCCGAGTCGACACCACCCGAGCGGTCGAAGCTGCCGGGCGGGCCGGTGCTGGCGCGGTTCGGCGCCGGGTATCTCGGCGCCTGGCTGCTGGCGCTGGTCGATGATCCGGAGATGCAGGCGCTGCTCGCGGCGTCGCCGCAAGCGGGTCGGCTACTGCGCCCGCTGTGGCGGCGACTGACCAACGATCCGCTGCCCGCGCCGCTGCGGCTGCCGCCGAAACCGCCGCGTTCGGAGCCACCGCTCGCTCCCGCGGCGCTCGCCGACACGTCGCCCGCCGCAGCGCCCGACACCCCACCCCACACACAGCCCCACACCCCGCCGCACCGTCGCCGGGCCGCGCCTGCCAAGTCGCCGGCGTCGCTGCCACCCTGGCCGCCGCCGCTTTTCCGAGCCTGACGGGCCGCCCGCCTTGGAAACCAAAGCCACTATACCGCCGCCGACATCAGGCTACGGCGGCGACCTGTACAGCGGTGTCGTTATAGCAGGCGCCCTCGGCGAGATCGGCGGTGAGGTCGGAGGAGGCGAGTGCCGAGATGGTCTGACCGGTAGGGCTGGTCGCGAGCCAGGCACCCTTTTCGCTTGAAACCACCCCGCAACGCACCGCTTCGGTTACCGTGAGAGGCATTACCACCTCACCGAGATCGTTCCACATTCGCACCTCCGCGCCGGTGGTCAAGCCGCGCGCGTCGGCGTCGTCGGGATGCATCAGCAGCACGGGCGAGGCGCTGGACGGCGGCAGGTCGCCCAAGGTCGAGGAGATCCGCCGGTCGGAGGCAGGCGAGATGAGTTGCAGCGGATAGGGCGTGGCCGGCACGCCGTGCCAGCGCGGCAGCAGCGCGTCGTCGCCCCATCGTGCGGCGAGCACCTCCGAACGCAGCTCGATCCGCCCCGATGGCGTAGCCGGAAAGACGTTGTTGAACAGCACCAGCGGCGCGCCGTCGGGAGCGGTCATCTGCACCGCCTGACCGAGCGGGATCTGGCTCGGCGGGACGCCGCCAAGACGTGCATCGTCCGGGTCGATGGCGTCATCCATCAGCTCGGCGTCGCTCGCTCTGAAGCACGGCTCGGTGAAGTCGAACGCGGCGGCGAGGCGGCGGAATATCTCGGTGTTGGGCAGCGACTCGCCGAGCGGCGGGATCACCGGCTCGGCGCGTTGCAGCCAGTGATGGCCGTACGCCGAATACAGGTCGGCGATCTCGAAATGCGACGCGGCCGGCAGCACGATGTCGCAATACGCCATGCTCTCGGTCATCGCCAGCTCGATGCCGACGGCGAACACGTCCTCGCGGGCGAGCCCGCGTCGCATGCGGTTCTGGTCGGGATGCACGACAAGCGGATTGTGATTGTAGATGAACAGCGCGCGCAGCGGCGGATCGACCGCGTCCTCGGCCAGCAGCCGACCGATATCGACCAGACGCAAGGTGCGCACGCCCGGCGGCGCGAGG
The DNA here is from genome assembly GCA_965218045.1 of Acetobacteraceae bacterium. Classification (GTDB taxonomy): domain Bacteria; phylum Pseudomonadota; class Alphaproteobacteria; order Acetobacterales; family Acetobacteraceae; genus CAVRCA01. The sequence goes on from CBDCJX010000009.1 coordinate 456,063, forward strand.
TCCGGGCGTTGCAGCTTGCCCATCGTCTTGGGGAAGGCGTTGCCGGCGGCCAGCACGATGCCGCTGCCGCGCCCGAGCTTGCCGAGCAACGCCGGCAGCGCGATCGCACCGCGTATGCCGCTGCCGCCGCTGCGGCCCCGCTCCATCCCGTTGCCCGGCGCCATCACCAGCGAGTCGGCCGCCGCCAGCCATTCCGCGAATTCGCGGATCTGCGCCTCGGGCACGCCGCATTCGACGGCGGCGCGCGCGGCGGGCCACTCGCGGGCGCGTGCCATGAACGCCTCGGCGCCGAGCACGTGCGCGGCGATGAACGCGGCGTCGAACGCGCCCATGCGTTCGAGCTCGGTCGCCACCGACCAGGCGAGCAGGATGTCGGTGCCGGGACGCGGCGCGAGGTGCAGGTCGGCCTGCTCGGCGATCTTGGTGCGCAGCGGATCGACCACCACGAGCTTGCCGCCCTGGCGCATCGCGCGGCGGATGCGGCGCACCAGGTGCAGGTTGGCGACAGTGGCGTTGTTGCCCCAGACTACGTTCAGCGCCGCCTGCTCGGCCATTTCCGGCGGACACCCTGGCACCGCGCCGAAAGTTCCGGCCCAAGCCTCGCTGCGCACGCCGCCGCACAGCGACCGGCGATTGAGTTGCGTCGCACCCAGCCGGTTGAAGAACCGCGTCGACATGCTGTCACCGGCGAGCAAGCCGTGCGGGCCGGCGTAGTTCAGCGGCATCACCGCTTGCGCGCCCCAGCGCTCGATCACCGCGTCGACCCGGCGGCGGACCTCGCCGAGCGCGTCATCCCAGGAGATCCGCTCGAACTGGCTGGAGCCTTTCGGCCCGACGCGGCGCAACGGATGCAGCACGCGTTGCTCGCCATGGACGAATTCCGTCATGTCCTGCGCGACCTTGCCGCAGATCACACCGTCGGTGAACGGGACCGCGTCGGAGCCGCGCACCTTGCTCACCCGCCCGTCCTCGACCGTGACGGTCAAGCTGCACGTGTCGGGGCAGTCGAAGGTGCAAACGCTCGGGCGCTCTTCGAGGGTCACGGCATGGTCTCCCGCCAGAATGCGCGATCTGACCGCCAGTCTATACCACCAACAGGCGTCCGGAAACCGTGGCCGGCCCCCGCCGGCCGGTCAGTCGGCGCCGGGTTGGCCGAAGTTGAGGACGAGCTCGCGGATCGCGGCCGGGTCGGACTGCTCCATCACACGACGGGCGAAGCGGGTGCATGCGTCGATCTCGACCGCGCGGATCGCCTGCTTGACCCGTGGCACAGCACCCGCGTTCATGCTGAAGCTGCGCAGCCCGAGCCCGAGCAGCAGCGGCACCAAGCGCGGGTTGGCGGCGATCTCGCCGCACACCGAGACCGGCATCCGCATCCGCAGCGCGGCCTCGGTGGCGAACTGCACCAGCCGCAGCACCGCCGGATGCAGCGGGTCGTAGAGGTCGACGAGCTCGGACTCGCCGCGATCGACCGCCAAGGTGTAGGCGGTCAGGTCGTTGGTGCCGATGGCAAAGAAATCGGCCTCCAGCGCCAACGCGTCCGCCGCCAGCGCGGCACCCGGTGTCTCGATCATGATGCCGAGCGGCGGCAGCTTGTCGGGCAGGGCGACGCCACGTCGACGCAGCCGCCGCGCCACCCGCTCGAACACGTCGCGCGCCTGCCGCACCTCGGCCAGCGTGGTGATCATCGGCAGCATCACCCGGGTCGGACCCGAGGTGGCGGCACGCAGGATGGCGGCGAACTGGGTTTCCAGCAGCTCGCGCCGGCGCAGCAGCAAGCGAATGCCGCGCAATCCGAGGGCGGGGTTGGCGTCGACCGCTTCCGGCACGATGCCGGCCGCCGACAGCGCCTCGATCTCCTTTTCGCCGCCCCAGTCCAGCACGCGGATGGTGACCGTATCCCCCCCCATCGCCTCGATGACGGTGCGGTAGCTCTCCGCCTGGGTGGCCTCGTCGGGCACCGTCTCGCGGTTCATGAACAGGAACTCGGTGCGCAGCAGGCCGATGCCTTGCGCGCCGGATTGGGCGATCAGCGGCAGCTCGACCGGCAGCTCGAAATTGGCTTGCAGCTCGACCGTCTCGCCGTCGAGCGTCACCGCCGGAAGCCGGCGCAGCCGCCCGAAGCGCTGGCGCTCGCGGGCGAAAGCCGTGACCGCGCGGCGCGCGGCGGCGAGCCGCTCGGGCGACGGGTTGAGCGCCACGGTGCCGGCGCTGCCGTCCACCACCGCCGTGTCGCCGGGCTGGATCGCGTGCGCCAAGCCGACTGCGCCGAGCACCGCCGGGACGCCGAGGGCGCGCAGCATCACCGCCGTGTGGCCCTCCGCCCCACCTTCCTCGGTCGCCACCCCGGCGAGGCGCGACGGGTCGAGCAGCGCGGCATCCGCCGGGCGCAGCGCCTCGCTCACCAGGATGGCACCCTCCGGCAGGCCGGCGAAGCTGCGGAACGGCTGGCGCATCAGGTTGCGCACCAGCCGCCGGCCGATCTCGCGCACTTCCTCGGCGCGGCGCTCGATGCTGCCGCGCTCGTCATCGCCGGTGCCGGGCACCGCTTGCGCCAGGATCGCGCCGGCGATGCTCTCGGCCTCCTCCACCACGGCGCACTCGGCCGCGAGCAGCGACTCGGCGATGCGCTGCCGCGCGCCGCGCACCAGGCGGGATTCGTTGAGCATCTTGAGCGAGGCGTCGAGCAGCGGCTCGATCTCCGCCTGGATCTCCTCCGGCAGCACCGCCAGCCGGCCACGCAGCTTGGCGAGCTGCCGGCGCGACTGGACGATCGCCGCCTCCAGCGCGGATTTCTCGCGCTCCAGATCGGCGGCGGCGACCTCGCGGTGGACGATCTCGGCGATCGGCTCGGTGGTGCCGAACACCGGACCGATTGCGACGCCGGCGGAGATCGCGATGCCAGCGAACACCCGCTCAGGGTGGGACGTGGCGGCCGGTCTCGGCGGGGGTGATAGCCGTTTGTGCTGTGGCGGTGGCGGCCGGCCGGGCCCCGCCGCTGCGGGGGGCTCAGTCCTGCTCATTGAAGCCGCTCTCGACCAGGGCCACGAGGGCGTCGAGTGCTTCCTTGGCGTCCCACCCCTCGGCCCGCAGCTCGATCTCGGCGCCCTTGCCGGCACCCAGCATCATCAACCCCATGATCGAGCGGGCGGGAACGCTCTGACCGTCCTTGATGACGTCGACGGCGGCGCCGAACCGCTCGGCCAGGGTGACGAACTTCGCCGCCGCCCTGGCGTGCAGGCCGCGACGGTTGCAGATCGTGAGGTGCCGGCTCAGGACTGGTGCAGCGGGATCGGAATCGCCCTCGGGCGGGGCCATCACCCGCAGCTTCCGCTTCCGTTCACCTTGCAGCCGGTGCCATGCAGCACGTGCGAGGCAGCCGCGATGTATTTGCGGCCGGCCTCCTGGGCCCGGTCGACCGCGGTCGCCAGCGGCTGGCTCGAGCGCACCTTGGCCAGCTTGACCAGCATCGGCAGGTTCACGCCGGCGATCACCTCGACGCCCTTGCGGTCCATCAACGAGATCGCGAGGTTGCTCGGGGTGCCTCCGAACATGTCGGTCAGTAGCACCACACCATCGCCGGTGTCGCATCGCTCGATGCAGCGCTCGATATCGGCCCGCCTGCCATCCATGTCGTCCTCCGGGCCGATGCACACGGTGTCGACGTTGCGCTGGGTGCCGACCACATGTTCGAGCGCCGAGCGGAGTTCCTCCGCCAAGCGCCCGTGGGTCACCAGGATCATGCCGATCATGGCGGGACCAAAGGCAATCCGAAGCTCTTGCAGCCCAAGCTGGTCATGGTCCCGTCAGGCCTCCCGTGCCCGATGGGGCGAGCGGCTCGCGCCGTCGCCGACTGGTCCGTTCGCCGACCCCGGCTCGTGAAGCACCGGCTGGGCCGTCACTGCCGCTTGGGACGGCTGTTCGCGGACCAGCTCGCGGTGGGTCACGTTGACCCGCCAGTCGCCCGCCCGCAAATGCCGCGCCAGCCGCTCCACCAGGTGCACCGAGCGGTGACGCCCGCCAGTGCAGCCGATCGCGATGGTCGTGTATTTCTTGCCCTCCTGAACGAACCTCGGCAAGAGCATCGCCAGCAAGTTAGTGACAGTACCAAAGAACGCCGCGAAATCTGGATCGGCCTCCACGTAGGCGCCGACCGCCGGTTCGAGGCCCGTCCGAGGACGCAATATGGGGTCGTAGTGGGGATTCCGCAAAAACCGCGCGTCGAATACCAGGTCCGCCTCGCGGGGCAGACCAGCGGGAAACGCGAAGGAGATCAGCGACACGTTCAGCCCGGCCTGGCCCTGCACCGCGCTGCCGGCGCCGAAGTGCCGCTCGATCAGCTGGCGCAGCGCGCGGGGCGCCAGGCTTGAGGTGTCGAGCAGCAGGTCGGCCGCTTCGCGCAGTTCGGCGGTGAGCCGTTCCTCGACGCGGATGCCGTCGCTGACCCGGCCTTGCGGGGCCAGCGGGTGGCGGCGGCGGGTCTCGGTGTAGCGGCGCAGCAGCGCCTGCTCCTCCGCCCAGGCGTAGACCAGCTCGGGCCGCCGTCCGGTCTGGCGCAGCTTGCCCATCGTGTCGAGCACCTCGCCGGCGTCGAAGTCCGGGCTGCGGGAATGGACGCCGAGCGCCAGCGGCCCGAGGCTGTCCCGCACCAGCGCCTCGGCCATCGCCAGCGGGAGATTGTCCACGACCTCGTAGCCGAGATCCTCGAGCGCATGCAGGATCGACGATTTGCCGGCGCCCGACAGTCCGGTTACCAGCACGATGCGCGGCTGGTGGTTGGGCGGGCTCACGCGGCAAACGCGCCGGCACGTTGCGTGCGGCGGCCCAGCGCGCAATCGAGCGCCAGGGCGACGCGCTGCGCCGCCGAAGCGCCGCGCGGATCCAGCGCCAGACGCGGCAAGCCGAGCAGCACGTCGCGCTCGGGTTCGGGCAGCCGGGGCGGCGACGCGGCGAGATCCACGATCAGGGCCAGCTTGGCCGAAGCGACGAAAGGCAGGCGCAACAGCCCCATCCCGCGCACCTCCAGCAGACCGCCGAGGCCGGATGCGGGGCGCGCCACGCCGTGCTCGATCTCGACGCGGTCGTCGGCGACGAGGGCGAAGTCCCGGTCGAGCAGACGCAGCACCAAATCGGATTTGCCCGATCCCGCCGGTCCCACGACAAGGACGCCCATGCCCTCCCGCGACGCGCAGCTTCCATGGATCTGCATACGCGCCCAATGTGAGGCCGCCCGCGTCGGAAAGGAAGGGACTTGTTATCGAGCCGAAGCGGCCGTTCGCGCCTAGATTTCATCAGAGGAACGATTTGATCGGGATGCGCGAGATCGTCACCGCCGCGAGCCGCATCGCGCCGCATGTTCGGCGCACGCCGATCCTTGCCCTCCCCCCGACCCCGAAGCTGGCGGTCGCGGTAATCCTCAAGCTGGAGTTCCTGCAGCACACCGGCAGCTTCAAGCCGCGCGGCGCGTTCAACCGGATGCTGGCGGCCGGGATACCGCCGCGCGGGGTGATCGCGGCATCGGGCGGCAATCATGGCGCCGCCGTCGCCTATGCCGCCCAGGTGCTCGGCGTCGCCGCCGAGATCTTCGTCCCGGCCACCGCGCCCACCGGCAAGATCGCGCGCATCAGCGGCTATGGCGCGCGCGTGATGCCGACCGGCGAGACGTACGGGGCGGCGCAGCGCGCCAGCGTCGACCGCCAGTGCGCGACGGGCGCGCTCGACGTGCATGCATACGACGATCCGGACGTGCTCGCGGGGCAAGGCACGGTCGGCCGCGAGTTCGAGGAGCAGGCGCCGGAGCTGACCCATGTACTGGTCGCCGTCGGCGGCGGCGGGCTGATCGGCGGGATCGCGGCCTGGTACGCCGGCCGGGCGGCGGTGATCGGCGTCGAGCCCGAGGCGTGCCCGACCTTGCACGCGGCCCTCGCCGCCGGCGAACCGGTGGCAGCCCCGGTGGGCGGCATCGCCGCCGACAGCCTCGGCGCCAGCGAAGTGGGGGCGACGATGTTCCCGATCGCGCGGGCGCACATCGCGCAGTCGGTGCTGGTCAGCGACGCCGCGATCCGGTCGACACAGCGCCTGCTCTGGGAGACACTGCGGATCGTGGTCGAGCCGGGCGGTGCGACGGCGCTGGCGGCGCTGGTCTCGGGCGCGTTCCAGCCGCCGCCGGACGCACGGGTCGGCGTGGTGCTGTGCGGAGCCAACACGGATCCGGCGAAGGTGGTGGGCTGATGAGCGATTCCGTCCTGCTTGAGATCGACGCACGCGGGGTGGCGACCGCGACGTTCAATCGCCCGGAGGTGGGCAACGCCTACAACGAGGAGATGCTTCATCGGGTGATCACCGGCCTCGAGCGGCTCGCCGCCGATGCGTCGGTGCGTTGCCTGGTGCTGCGCGGCCAGGGCAGGCATTTCCTCGCCGGCGCGGATATCAACTGGCTCGCCGAGGTCGCCCAATACGACGCGGCGCACGGCCACGCGGCGGCGATGGCGACCACGCGGGCCTGCCAGTTGCTCAACGAGTTTCCCAAGCCGACCATCGCGCTGGTGCGCGGCGCCTGCTTCGGCGGCGGCGCCGGCATGGTGTGCTGCGTCGACGTGGCGTTCGCGGCACCCGACGCGTTGTTCGGGCTGACCGAGGTGCGGGTGGGCGTGGCGCCGACGCCGATCTCGACGCACATGGTGCACGCCATGGGGCTGCGACAGACGCGGCGCTACGCGCTCACCGGCGAGCGGTTCGACGCGGCCGAGGCGTGCCGCATCGGGCTGGTGCACGAGGTGGTGCCGGAGGCGGAGCTCGAGGCCAAGCTCGCCGCGGTGCTGGACGCGGTGTTCCTCAGTGCTCCCGGCGCGATCGCCGCCACAAAACGTTCGTTTCTCGGTGCCAACGGGCTGCTGCTCGATGACCGCGCGATGGCGACGCTTGCGCATGAAAGCTTCGCCCAGCGCGCCTCGCCCGAGGGCCAGGAAGGCACCGCCGCGTTCCGCCAGAAGCGCCGGCCGAGCTGGTATGTAGAGCGGGCGGAGTAGTTCGGAGGCGCGATGATCAAGGCGACTTCACTGCTAATTCGCAAAGCGGGCATGACGCATGAGGAATTCGTGCGGCACTGGCGCGACATCCACGCTCCGCTCGCCTTTGCCTGCCCAGGCATCAGCCGCTACACGCTTACCATCGTCAGATCATCGAGCACGCGTCAGGACGGAGTCGCGCCGATCGACCTGCTTATCGACGGCATCGCCGAGCTGTGGTTCGAGAATCAGGCGGCGTTCGACGAGTTCGCTGCGTCACCGGCAACGCAGCGCCTGCTCGCCGACGGCGCCACCTTCATCGGCCACGAGCTGGATCTCGTTGCCGAGGAGATCGTCATCATCCCGCAGTCGCCGTAAGGCGGCTCACGCGGGCACCAGGGGGCAGCCAAACAGGCCCGGTGGTGGATAGGCGGTTGGCGAGGGCAGGTTGGCGATCGGCTTGAACACATCCCACTTATCGGTCGACTGGCTGCGCGGCTTCACCTCCCACACGTACATCGCGTGCGGCACGCAGCCATTCGGCTGAATGCGGATGCCCTTGTTGTAGAAATCCTCGACCGGCGTGGCGTGCATCCGCGCCGCGACCGGGTCGGCGTCCAGACTGCCGACCGCTTGCACCGCCTTGAGCCAGTGCGAGATCGCGGCGTAGCAGGCGGCGTTGAACGCGTTCGGCGGCGCCTGCATGGTCGCGGCGTAGCGCCTGGTCCAGGCGCGTGTCTCGGGCGAGAGATCCCAATAGAACGAATCCGTCAGCACCAAACCCTGACACACGTCCTGGCCGAGTGAGAGCACGTCCTGGATGATCATCAGCAGGGTGGCGAGGCGCTGGCCGCCGCGGGTGATGCCGAATTCGGCCGCCTGCTTGATGCAGTTCTGCGCGTCGGTGCCGGCATTGGCGAGGCCGATCACCTTTGCCCCCGAAGCTTGAGCCTGCACCGGCTGTCATCGGCTCAGAACCCTGGGCTCAAGCCGCGATGACGGGCGCGTCGCCGACGATGGTCGTGCGATGCATCACGCGCCGCTCGCTTGGATCGTGCGGCGTGACCTGGTGCATGGTGCAGCGATTGTCCCAGACCAGCACGTCGTCCGGCGACCAGCGATGCCGGTAGACGAAGCGCGGCTGCGCGGCGAACTCGGTGAGCTCGACGAGCAGCCGACGTCCCTCCGCCTCGCCCATGCCTTCCACCTCGTCATTGTAGATCGGCGAAATGTAGAGCGACTTGCGGTCGGTGACCGGGTGCCGGCGCACCATCGGCTGCCACACCGGCGGCACTTTCGCCTGCTCCTCCTCGGTCATCGGCTTGAGCGGGCGCAACACGTGCATGTTGCCGAAATTGTGCCGCGCGCGACGCCCCTCGACTTCGCGGCGCAGGTTCTCCGGCAATTCGTCGTAGACCGTGTAAAGGTTGGTGAACTGCGTCTCGCCACCGCTGCGGCTCACCTCGACGCCGTGCAGCAACGCCCCGACGCACGGCATCTGGAGATAGCTGCTGTCGGTGTGCCAGAGCTGCGCCAGCGAGACCTGCTGCACCGTCGGATGGTCAGGCGGCATCAGCTGGCCTTCGTCATCGACGTTGGAGACGCGAAAGATCTCCGGCACCCGCTTCGACTTGATGATCGCCTGGTGGAAGATTTCCGGCTCGCCGAAATGCCGGGTGAAGGCGACGTGGTCCTCGTCGCTGATGTGCTGGTCGGGCAACACCAGCACGAGATAGTGCATCCAGAGGTCGTGCAACGCGCGGAACGCGTCCGGGTCGAGCGCGGCGCGCATGTCGACACCGCGCACCTCGGCGCCGAGTGCGGGATGCAAGGCACGGACATCGAAGCGGGAAGCGGTGTTGACGTCGGCGGACATGGTGCCTACTCCTGATCAGGGTGTTCGGCGAAACCAAAACCCATTGCGCGACTGTGATAGTAGATGCCGCCGTCCTGCACGATTAGGAACAGCGCCTGCGCGTTGCCGGCATTGTGGTGCGAGTGGACCGAGACCGGCGGGGTGATGGTGGTCGCCCAGGGCGCCCAGTCCTTGCGCTTGCCGTCGATCATCGAAAAGCAGCGCTCGCCGCGAATCACCAGCGAAACGGCGACGGCGTTGTGCCGGTGCGGCCGTTGCACCGCGCCGCCCGGCAGCGAGTTCATCGCCACGGTGAGCGTCGGCAGGATGTTGCGCGTCGCTTCCTGGCGCTCGGCGGAGAAGATCAGCGCCGAGCCGGCGATCTGCTCGTCGCGGCCGACCTCGTAGATCAGCGCGATCTGCCGCGCGATCTCCTCGCCGGTGTAATGCACGATGTCGGTTGGCGCGTGGCCGACTGAGGGCGGGCGGAGGTGCTCGAAGGCGAGCAGCGGCTCGTTGGTGACAACCCAGAGCACGGCGTCCTCACCATCGCCCGCCGCGTGCGCGGCGGGGACGCCGCCCGGCAGGATGAACAGGTCGCCCGCGTGCCATTCGACGCGCTCGTCACCACAGGTGGTGGTGCCGGCGCCCTGCATCACGTAGGCGATCACACCGCTGGCGGCGAACTCGGTGCGCAACGTCTCGCCGGCGCGGATGCGGGCGTATTGCGCCAGCACGAGCGGCGTGGTCGCCGGCCCAACGCAGCCGAGTTCGGCCGAGAGGTCGCAAGGGATCAGCCCGGTCGGCGTCGCGGGATCGAGTGCGCGGTTCGGCTCGGCGGTGAACAGCGCGTCGGGCACCGGCGGCAGGCGCACGTCGAACGCGTTGCCAGTGTTGAAGAAGCGGGCGCGGGCTTCGGCCGGGCCGCGCGGCGCGCTAGCGTGTTGCACCGGCATCTCGGCGATGCTGCGCGGGCGGAGATCGTCGGGCATGCGCTGCCTCCCACAAGGTTTTGGGGACCAAGCATCCGGGTGGCGCGGGCCAGTGTCAAACCGGCCGCCCTCCTTGTCGCAGATCAACACCCCGATCTGGCATGATGCCGAAGGCTACCGTAAAGACGGCTCATGAAATTGAGGATCGGCGTTGCCGGTTGTGGCCGTATCGCTACCTATTTTCACCTGCCGATCTTGTCGCGGATGCCGGACATTGAGCTCGCGGCGATAAGCGACACGGATCCCGGGCGTCTCGCGCAGGCGGCGCGGCAGGGGGCCGCCGGCATCAGCCGGTATCATGACGCGGCCGCGCTCATCGCCGATCCGTCACTCGGCGCCGTCGTGCTTTGCGTGCCACCGGCGGAACATGCGCCACTGGCGGCCGCGGCCTTCGCGGCAGGCAAGCACGTCTATGTCGAGAAGCCGCTGGCATTATCGGTATCTGAGGGCACGAAGGTCGTCACAGCTTGGCGCCACGCCGGCACTGTCGGCATGATCGGCTTCAATTTCCGCCACCATCCGGCGTACCTGGAGCTGCGCCGTCGTCTCGCAGCCGGCGCGCTGGGAGAGATCCTCGGCGTTCGGATGACGTTTTGCTCCGCCCGCAGGATATTGCCGCATTGGAAGCAAGCTGCGGCGAGCGGCGGCGGCGCCTTGCGCGACCTCGGCGCTCACCACCTGGATCTGCTGCCTTGGCTGCTTGGATCACCGATTCGGGCGGTTTCGATGCGCGTGCGTTCGATATTCACCGAGGCGGATACCGCGATGCTTGATGCCGAAATGGCAACCGGCGTGTCGGGGCAACTCATGTTGTCGCTCTCCACCGGGGTCAGCGAGAACCGAGTGGAGGTAGTCGGCAGCGAGGGCCGGATCGTCGCCGACACGTCGTTCACCTCGACCGGCCCGGTGCATCGGGCCGGCGGGCGCGTGACGAGATGGCGTCACATGGGCCAGGCTGCCTGGATGAACCTGCAACCCCGGACATTGCTCGCGGCAGGCCCGCCGGACCCCTCCTTCGCGGCGGCGCTGTCCGCCTTCACACGCGCGGTCGCCAATGGAGAGCGGGACATCGCGCCGACGATCGAGGACGGAATGAGCAGCCTGCGCGCCGTGGCTGCCGCGGAACGCTCGGTGGAGACGAGGCGCCCCGAATCCGTTGAACCAACGGCGCCCCGTCCGGCGCACGCGCCCGCTTGAGAATTCTCCTCGTCAACGACTATGGCGCGCCTTATTTCGGGGCCGAGTTGCAGGTGCTGGCGTTGCGTGATGGGCTGCGCCGCCGTGGGCATGAGGTGCTGCTGTTCTCGAGCCGGGCCGAACTGGTGCCCGGCGGGTCGAACGCGGCGGATGCCACCTGCTTTGGCGCAACCAGCCGCCTGCAGGTTCTGACGCAAGCGTTCAATCCTGCCGCGGCGCTTGCGCTGCGCCGCGTGCTGAAGCGGTTCCGGCCCGAGGTGGTGCATGTGCGGATGTTTCTGTGGCAGCTTTCGCCGCTGATCCTGCCGCTGCTGCGCCGCGTGCCGAGCCTGTATCAGGTTGTCGTGTACAAGGACGTTTGCCCGAAGGGATCGAAGCTGCTGCCGAACGGGACGCCATGCACCGAGCCCTATGGCCGGGCCTGTCTGCGCCATCGTTGCGTGACGGTGCCGACCTGGCTCGCGACCATGACACAGCTGGGTCTGCTCAACCGCTGGCGATCGGCATTCGACCGCACCGTGGCGCTCAGCGGACCAATGCGGGACATTCTGGTCGCGGGTGGGTTGGGCTCGGTTGGCGTGCTGCACAATGGGGTAAGGGAGCGGCCGATGCGCCCCGCCCTCGCCACGCCACCCGTGGTCGCCTATGCCGGGCGGCTCTCGCCTGAAAAGGGCGTGGAGACGCTTCTTCGTGCCTTTGCGGGGGCGCTGCCGGCGGTGCCTGGCGCGCGGCTGATGATCGCCGGAGATGGGCCCGATGCGGCGCGGCTTGCGGAACTGGCGGCCGCGCTTGGCGTGTCGGAGCAGGTAAGCTGGCTTGGCTATCTCTCCCGGGAGGAGATGGAGCGGCATTTCGACGCGGCGTGGGTGCAATGCGTGCCCTCGTTGTGGCAAGAACCGTTCGGCAACGTGACGGCGGAGGCGATGATGCGGGGCACGGCGCTGGTCGCCAGCAATGTCGGCGGCGCGAGCGAGATCGTCCGTGATGGCGAGACGGGGCTGCTTCTGCCGCCCGGCGATGTGCCGGCTTTGGCCGACGCGCTACGTCGCACGCTCGGTGACCGAGACGAAGCGGAACGGCTCGGCGCGGCAGGCCGGCACGTCGCGCTCGAGACGTTGAGCCAGGAGCGCGTTGTCGACCGTTTCCTGGATCTCTATCGCGAGATCATCGCATCGCACGCCGCCGCGAGCACGCCGATGCGCGAAGTTGCCGACATATGACGCAAGCCTCTGTCCGTCCCGACCTCTCGGTGGTGATCGTTACCCCAGGGCGGTTCGCCAACATCCGCCGCACTGTTGCATCGCTGCGGGCGCAGACGGTCCGGCAGCGGATCGAGCTTGTCGTCGTTGCCCCGGACGACGCGGCGTTGACGGACGCTGATGCGGGTGAGTGGGCCGGGTTTCATTCGGTGGCGAAGGTGGCCGTCGGGCCGATCAGCAATGTCGATCACGCGGCGGCGCCGGGACTGCTGCGGGCGAGCGCGCCGGTCGTGGCCAGCGTGGAGGATCACGCCTTTCCCGAGCCCGACTGGGCGGAGCGTCTGCTGCAAGCCTGGGGGCAAGGTGAACCCTGGGGCGCGGTGGGCAGCGCGGTACTGAACGCCAACCCGGACAGCGGACTGAGCTGGACCAATATGCTGATCGCCTACGGCCAGTGGCGGCAAGACCGGCCGCCCGGGCCGATCGACTGGCTGCCCGCGCACAACGTGTCGCTGCGCCGCGACCTGATCGACAGCTACGCCGACGAGCTGCCGACCCTGCTGGGGCGCGAGGGCTTGCTGCTGAAGAAGATTCTCGCGGCGGGTCATCGGTTCGGCTTCGCGCCGCAAGCCCGCATCCATCACCTCAATCCCTCGACTTTGAGCGCGACGGCCGTGCTGCGTTTCGACGCCGGGCGGCTCTATGGCGCGCGGCGTCGGGCCGAGGAGCGTTGGACGGCAGCCAAGCGCGCCGCCTATGTGCTCGCCGGCCCGCTGATCCCGTTCCTCCGCTTTCGGCGGCTGCATGGCGAATTGCTTGGCCGCAATCGTCCGCGCGAGGCGGCCGGCGGCACCACGCCGGCCTTGTTCCTCGGCCTCGTGTTCGACGCGGCCGGGCAGATGGCCGGCTACGCGACGGGCGCCGGCGGCGCGCCCGATCGGCTGGCGGTATTCGAAATGGACCGGATGCGGCATATCACCCGGCGTGATCGGGCGGAGTTTAGCCCACCTGCCTCCGCGACGATGCCGGCCCGCGTGGCGGCTGAATGAGCCCGTCCGCGCCCGACTTCTCCATCATCGTGCCAACGTTTGCCCGACCGGAGCGGCTGGCGTGCTGCCTGGAAGCGCTGGCTTGCCTGGATTACACCCGCGATCGTTTTGAAGTGGTCGTCGCTGATGATGGCAGCCCTTCGCCCGTTGCGCCCGCATTGGAACCCTTCCGCGACCGATTGAACTTGAGGCTGCTCAGGCAAGACAACGCCGGCCCCGCCACCGCCCGCAACGCCGCCGCTCGCGCGGCGCGGGGTAAGTTCCTGGCGTTCACCGATGATGACTGCACGCCCCGGCCGAGCTGGCTTGCGGCGTTTGCCGCGGGCTTTCGGCACGAACCGCTGGCGCTGCTTGGCGGGCGGACGGAGAATGCGCTGCCCGGCAACGTGTATGCCCGCACGAGCCAGCAACTCGTCGACTACCTCTACGAGTATTATGGTGCAGCCGATGGTGACGCGCCCTATTTCACCTCGAATAACATGGCGGTGCAGCGCGAGACCTTCCTCGGTCTCGGCGGCTTCGATCAGAGCTTCCCGCTCGCCGCGGCCGAGGATCGCGAATTCGGCGTACGATGGCGCGACCGCGTTGGCCCGCTGCGTTACGTGGCCGATGCGGTCGTCGACCACGCCCATGCGCTTACGCTCCGTCGCTTCTGGGGCCAGCACGCCAATTACGGGCGCGGCGCCCGGCATCTGGCCCGCGTGCTGCGCGCGCGGGGGGCGCGACCGCACAAGCTGGAGCCGGCTCGCTTCTACGTCCGCATGATGTCGCATCCGCTGACCGAGTCGAGATCGCTCGGCGCACTGGCCGGCACCAGCCTGATCGTCCTGTCGCAAGTGGCGATGACCTGGGGCTACGCCGGCGAGCGGTGGAGGGAGCGCGGTGCGATTGCAGGGCGCAATGTCCGCATGGGCAAAGCGGCGCGCAGATGATTGCCGCATGGCACAGCGGCTCCGTGCCCGAATGGAAGCCCTCGGCATGAAGCGGCCAGGCTCCTCGCGCGCCGCCTTCGTCATCCATTTTGTGCAGTGGTGCAGCGTCTTTCTGATTTACCTGGCCTCCTTCGCGGCGATTTCGCGCTTGGTCGACCAGGATGAGATCGGCCTGTTTGGTCTCGCCGCGGCGGTCTACGGCATTCTGTTGATGCTTGGCAGCTTCGGGGTCGACCGTTACCTGATCCAGGTCCGTCAGCTACACCCGGGCAACGCCGGCGCTGCGTTCGTTCTCAGCGCCGCCGCCTCGATGATCGGCGCCCTGTCGCTGCTTGCTCTCGCCGCCCCCTTGGCCCGGACCGTTTACGGCGATCCCCGGCTCGCGCCCGTCCTGCAAGTCTTCGCCGTCGCCCTGCTTGTCACGCCAGTACATGCGACGCTGCAAGGGCTGTTGCAGCGCTCGATGCTGTTCAGCCGCCTCTATGCCGTCAACACCGGCGCCACGATCATAGGTGCGCTCACCAGCGTTTTGCTGGCCTGGTCCGGCTGTGGCGCGGTGGGCCTGGCCTGGGGCATGACCGTCGACATGCTCGCCAAGGCAGCCATCGCCTACGCCTACCGCCCCGGCTCGGTCGGCGGCATGGCCTGGCCCGCGCGGGATGTCTGGCGCGACGCAACTCGGTTCGGCGGCGCCGCGCTGGGCGTCAACCTGCTCACCGCCATCAGCGACGCCATGCCAGCGTTGCTCGTCGGGCGCATGCTCAGCATCGACGCCGTCGGCCTCCTGAACCGCGCGCAGCGGATGGTGCAGCTGCTGCAAGACGCCGTGCAAAAATCCGCGAAGACGGTGGCGCTGCCGGTTCTCTCAGCCGGAACGCGCACCGCCGCCGACCTTCGCCCGGCCTACCTGCTCAAGATCAGCTACCTGAGTGGGCTCGCCTGGCCGGTGTTCCTCACCATCGCCGTCACCGCGAAGCCGCTCGTTCACCTGCTGCTTGGCCCGCAATGGACCGAGGCCATTCCGGTTTTGCGGATCCTCGCCCTCGGCGGCCTGCTGCTGCCGTTCTCCGCCGTGAACATCAGCTTCTTCACCGTGCTCGAGCGATTGGACCTGATGATGAAGCTGCAAGCCTGGCTACTGCCGCTTCGGCTGTTCATCCTCGTCGCGGCGTGCCTTCAGGGCCATCTGCTGACACTGGCCGCCGCCATCGTGCTCGTGCAGGCGAGCCGTGCCATTGCCACCAGCGACGCACTCGGGCGGCTGTTGCACCTGAGCACGCGCGCGACCTGGGCCGCTGCGAGTTGCTCGCTCCTGCCGGCGATTGCCACGGCGGCGGCGGCGTTCACGGTGCTGCACGCGCCGACGCTCGGCCCGGCACCCAGTCTGGCCCAAGCCGCCGAGGCGCTCGCGTTGACCTGGTCGGCCGCCGGGCTGGTCTGGTTCGTGGCGATCAGCTTCGGCCGCCACCCGTTACGGCGGGAATTCGGCCTGGTGCGATCGTGGCTGCTGGCGTCGGTCGCGGCTCGTCACGCCCGGCCCCGGCTATGACCCATTCCAACCACAGCGGAGGCAACACCATGTCGACAGTCGGCGACGCGATCGAGGCCGGCAACGCTCGTTGGTCTTTCGGCGGCGAGGTTGCGGCGAATTTCGACCAGCATATCGGGAAGTCCGTGCCGAACTATCATCAGGGGCACGGGATGGTGGTGGCACTTGCCGACTTCTTCCTGCGGCGCGGAACCGTGGCCTACGAGCTTGGCTGCTCAACCGGGGAATTGACCTACCGGCTGGGGCAGGCGAATGCCGACCGCCAGGTGCGGATCGTCGGTTTCGAGGTCGAGCAGTCGATGGTGGAGGCGGCGCGGCGCAAGACCGCCGATCTGGCGAACGTGGAGATCGTCGAAGGCGATATCCTCGATGTCGATCTCGCGCCGGCAGACCTGATCGTGTCGTATTATACGGTCCAGTTCATCCCGCCGGCGCGTCGCCAGCTCCTGATCGACAAGATCTACGCCTCGCTGCAATGGGGGGGCGGCTTCATCATGTTCGAGAAGGTGCGGGCACCGGATGCGCGGTTCCAGGATCTGATGTCCTCGCTCTACGTCGACTTCAAGCTCGAGCAGGGGTTCAGCGAGCGCGAGATCTTGCACAAGAGCCGTAGCCTGAAGGGCGTGATGGAGCCGTTCTCGACCCAGGGCAACATCGACCTTCTCCGGCGGGCCGGCTTCGTCGACACCATGACGGTCTTCAAGCACCTCTGCTTCGAGGGCTTTCTGGCCATAAAATGATCGGGGCACTCGGGGAAGACGTGCGATGAATGTTGCGAGCGATCTGCGCAGCCGGTGGTGGGGCGCGGCCCTCGCGGGACGCGGCTTGAAGCATCGCGGCCAGCAATTGTGGTGGCGTGGGCTACAGGCTTGGGAACAGGCCAGCCCGGCCTTCTATCGCGCCGTGCAGACCAATTATCGTCGCCTCCGCCCGGTGCCGACCGACGAAGCCTTGCCGCCGATCGGCACCGTCGCGGCGATCGACGGGATCAAGATGCGCATCGACGCGCAAATGACTCCGTTCCAGATCCGCAAGCTCGTCTCCGGTCGCCACACGCGGGCGGAGCGGCACCTGATCCTTCCCCTGCTGCGGCCCGACGACACCGTGATGGAGCTCGGCGGCGGCATCGGCATGCTGGCCATCGCTTGCGCGCTCAAGATCGGTGGCGAGCGGGTCCACTCCTTCGAGGCGAACCCGTTCCTAGAGCCGCTCATCCGGCAGAACTACGCCTTGAACGGCGTCGCGGTGCAGTTGCAAATGTGCATGCTAGGCGCCGAAGCCGGGACCCGGACCTTGCACATCGCCGAGCACTTCTCCCGCTCATCCATCTACAAGGCGGATGCGTCGGCCCGGCCGCATCAGGTCGAGGTCAAGCCGCTGAATGCCGAGATCGGCCGGATCAAGCCGACCGTGCTCATCATGGACATTCAAGGTGGCGAGGGCGAGCTGCTCAGCTTTGCCGATCTTGAAGGTGTGCGGGTTCTTCTGGTCGAGATGCATCCTGATCTGCTTGGCGTCCGCCAGGTCAACAAGCTGCGCCAGCACCTGCGCCGCGCCGGCCTGGTTGAAAGCCACCGGTCCGGGCAGAGCTTTCTCTATTGCCGCGACACCGATTAGCGCCTGACGGCTGGTTCCTCTACTCGGCGTGGAAGCTCGCGAACGCATCGACCGGTTCGCGCGGCGGGACCAGCGCGTTGGCGGGCTCGTCGGGGTCGCGGCGGCCGAGCGCCAGGCCGCACACCACGATCTCCTGCTCGGAGATCGCGAGGTGGCGGCGAATGATGGCGTGGAAGTTGCCGAACGCGGCCTGCGGGCAGGTGTCGAGGCCGTAGCCGCGCGCCGCGATCATGATGTTCTCGAGGAACATGCCGAGATCGAGCCAGCTCCCCAGGCCGAGGGCACGGTCGATGGTGAAGATCATGCCGACCGGCGCGCCGAAGAATGTGTAGTTCTTGCCGTGCTGCAGCTTGGTCGCGGCGAAGTCGCCCTTCTTGATCCCGAGCAGCCCATATAGCGCCCAGCCGATCTGCCGGCGGCGGTCGATGTACGGGGAAGCCAGCGGTTCCGCCGGATAGTACTGGTATTCCATGTCCGGGTGCTCGCCGCGCTCGTGGGCGGCGAGGATGTCGTCGCTCAGCCGCTGGCGCGCCGCACCGGTGAGGACGCGGACGCGCCAGGGTTGCGTGTTGGTCATGCTCGGGGCGTTGGCGGCGAGCTCCAGCAGGTGGCGGATGGTCGCTTCCGGCACGGGCTCGGGCAAGAAGCCGCGCACGCTGCGGCGGGTGCGCAGCGCGGTCTCCACGGCGTTGGACATGGCTGGGGCGTTCACGCGGCACTCTCCGGGGCGGATAGGTGTAACGGCGCACAATGATGTATGCCCCGACGTGCGATAGATCGCTCGATCCGGCGCAGATTATCCGAGACGAAAGCGGGCTTCCAGCGCACATTGGTTGTGACACAACGCTCCGTCTCGAAGAAGCCGGCATCGACCTGCCGGGCCAGGCCAGTAGTAGCGCATCACCTCGGTCGGAATGATGAGACGCCTCCTCTGCGGTTCGGCGGAAAGCGTTTGCGCGCCGCGGCCAGTCGGCGGCGGAGCGCCACGAGCGCCTCAATCGGCACGGCGACCGCCGCCGCCATCATGAGGCCCCGAGCGCCCGGTAGACGGAAGCCCGGCCGATGCCGAGCCGGCGGGCGATCGCGGTCGGTCCCAGACCGTCCCGCTCCCGCAGCCGCCGGACCTCGGCAGGGTCGATGCTGGGCTTGCGGCCGCGATAGATGCCGCGCGCCTCGGCCAGCGCGATCCCCTCCAGCTGACGCTCCCGGCGCAGGTTGGTCTCGAACTCGGCGAACACGCCCAGCATGTCGAGGAACGCCTTGCCGGCCGCGGTCCCGGTGTCCACCGGCTGCTCGGTCGCGCGCAACGCGACGCCGCGGCCCTTCAGCTCGTGGACGATGTCCTGCAGATCCCCTTCAGCGACCGCGCCAGGCGGTCGATGCGCGTAACGACCAGGCTGTCGCCCGGCTGCACGAAGTCGAGCAGCACCGTCAGCTCGGTGCGGCCGTCGCGGCGGCTGCCGCTCGCCTTCTCGGCCCGGATCACGCCGCACCCGGCCGCTCGCAGCGCTTGGCGTCGCACGGTCAGGTCCTGGTCAAGGGTGGAGACGCGCGCATACCCGTAAGCGGCCATTTTGTTCCGGAAAGGTCTGGAGCCGAGAACGCTATCGCCTCAGAATGCGCAGGGCATCCTACATGGACGAGGAAAGTGTCTCGCCGCGGCCTCCCGCTGGGGTAGACTTCAGCAGAGCGCTTCAAACTGGCTACCGGCCGCAAGGAACGTCGGCATGTTGGACCACGTAACGATCAGCGTGCGCGATCTGCGACGAGCAAAGGAATTCTATGACCGAGCCTTACGGCCGCTCGGTATCGAGTGCCTGTCTACCGATGAGGATGGCTTCGCCGGCTACGGGGTGAGACCAAAGGCCTTCTTCTGGATCGGCCAGAAGGGCGCTCAGCAGACGAGCGTTCATGTTGCATTCGCAGCGGATGATAGGCGGAATGTGGACCGCTTCTATGAAGAAGCACTCGAGGCCGGCGGCCAGGACAACGGGCCACCAGGCATCCGCGCGCACTACCACCCCCACTACTACGGCGCCTTCGTTCTCGATCTTGACGGTCACAACATTGAAGCCGTCTGTCATTCACTGAGCCGCTAGCCTTTACCTTGAGGCTGGAAGACCATGAAGCATGCTGGTCCAGCAGCTCTCGATGACTTAACAGAATCTGATCATCGCTATCCAGTCGCGAGGACTGAAACAACGTAGCTGACGAGAGAGCGACGCTTTTGACGCTTGTTGACCGGACCTTGTGAATGGCGCACCGACTACCTGTTCTCCTTGCCGGTCCGCGTGCGCTGGCCATTGTCCGTTGCGCGTCCGTCTCAGCTGATGTTTGCTCGAACAGGAGCTCTATTGCGGGTCGGGCCGTCCACCGGTGTGCGCCGCCACAACTGGGAACATCGGCGGCGCCTATCGGCAAAGCCGCTTGCCACGCCAGCCAGGCCAAAACTTGATCGCGGCCGGCAAGTGCCGGAGGTTCGGCCATGCTTCACACCTTGGTCGCCCTGCTCCTCGCCAGCGTCATCCTGGTCCCGATCTCACGCCGCCTCGGCTTCGGCAGCGTGCTCGGCTACCTCGTCGCCGGGGCGGCAATCGGGCCGCTGGGGCTGCGCCTGGTGAGCGATGTCGACCAGATCGCCGAGGTCGCCGAGCTCGGCGTCGTGATGCTGCTGTTCCTGATCGGCCTCGAGGTGCGGCCGCAGCGGCTGTGGGTGATGCGCCGGGCGGTGTTCGGGCTCGGCACCGCGCAGGTCGCGGCGGCCGGGCTGGTGCTGGCGGCGCTGTCGCATCTGGCCGGTATCGGCTGGTCCGGGGCGGTGGTGCTGGGCGTCGGCTGCGCGCTGTCCTCCACCGCCATCGTATTGCCGATGTTGGCCGAGCGCGACCTGCTCGGCTCGCCCGCCGGACGCGACGGGTTTGCCGTGCTGCTGTTCCAGGACCTCGCCTTCATCCCGCTGGCCGCGCTGATCCCGCTGCTCGCGAACGGCGACCCGGTCGGCGGCGTGCTGGCCGACGTGCGGGACGGGCTGCCCTGGCTGGACGTGCTGCGGGCGATGGCCGCGGTCGCCGCAATCCTGGTGGGCGGCCGGTTCCTCATGCCGTGGGTGTTTCGCCTGATCGGCGGCGCGCGCGTCCCCGAGGTGTTCACGGCGACGACGTTGCTGATCGTGGTCGGCACCGCTTTCCTGGCGCATCAGGTGGGTCTGTCGATGTCGCTCGGCGCGTTCCTCGCCGGCGTGCTGCTGTCGGGATCGGAATATCGCCACGAGCTGCAGGCCGATATCGAGCCGTTCGAGGGCCTGCTGCTCGGCTTCTTCTTCATGTCGGTCGGCATGCAGGCCCAGCTCGGCCTGGTCGCGGCGGAGCCGGCGACGATCGGGCTCGCGGTCGCGGCGCTGCTGTTGGCCAAGACGGTGGTGGGGTTCGCATTGAGCCGGTTCGTGGCTCGGCGCCGACCGCATGACGCGCTTCGCTTCGCCCTCGCCCTGCCGCAGGGGAGCGAGTTCAGCTTCGTGCTGTTCGAGGTCGCGGTCGGAGTGGGAGCGCTGTCGGCCAGCGATGCCAGCGGCGCGACCTTGGTGATCGCGCTGTCGATGGCGGCGACACCGCTGCTGTTTGCCGCCTCGGAGCGGTTCGTCATTCCCCGGCTCGGCCCCAAGCGGGAGGAGCCCGAGTACGACGTGATCGAGGAGGCTACCCCGGTGATCATCGCCGGCTTCGGGCGCATGGGGCAGATAGTGGGTCGCGCGCTGCGCATGCAGGGCATCGCCTTCACCGCGCTGGAACAGGACGCCGCGCAGGTCGAGGTGGTCCGCCGCTTCGGTGCGCAAGTCTATTTCGGCAATCCCGCTCGCCCCGACCTGCTGCGTTCGGCCGGTGCCGCCACGGCGCGGCTGCTGGTCGTCGCCCTGGAGGACATGGACGAGACGTTGCGGGTCGTGGACATCGCCCGCCGCACCTTCCCCGAGCTGCGGATTCTGGCCCGCGCCCGCAATCGTCGGCACGCTCACCTGCTGATGGACCGTGGCGTGGCTGGGATCGTGCGCGAAACCTTTCATTCGAGCCTGCGCCTGACCGAGCTGGTGCTGCACGAGCTCGGCATGCCCGAGGCGGAGGCGCATCGTCGAGTGGAGCTGTTCCGCGACTATGACGAACGCAATCTGGCGGAGACCCACGCCTTCTACGAGGACGAACGCCAGCTCATCCAGGACGCGCAGGCGCGGGCAGAGGAACTGACCGGGCTGTTCGAGGCCGATCAGGCACGCGGCCGGGCAAGCGCCGCGGATTAGCCGGGCAACTGCGCAACGAGAGCGGCGAACTCGTCGCGCGCTTGCTCGAGTGCCGCCCATCGTGGCGAACCGACCGCGAATTGCGTGCTGTAGACGACGCTGATCACGGCGTTGAGCCGCGAAAGTTGGTGCTTGCCGATCGACTCACCTGGTGCTTCGCGCAACTTTGTTATCAGCGCCTCGCGATACAGGCCCAGGCGCTGCATGGCGTCGGAGAAGTGCTGCATTTCCCGCGCGGGTCGATCCGCCAGCAGCTGGTCGAGCGCTGCCAGCGCGGCGTGGGTGGGTTCAGCCATCGCCCACCGCTCCCGAGGGTGGCAGGCGGCCGCGCCGCAGGTCGCAGGTGAGCGCCTTGGTGCTGTGAATGCTGGTGTTGGCGTCGCCGGAGATTGCCAGCAGCACGTTGGCGATGTCGCCGCGCGCGTAGCCCTCCCAGCCGAACACCCACGGCATGCCGATCTGGTACACCTGCCGCCCGTCGATCAGCAGCGGCCGCAGCCGATCGGTGATCATTGCCTTCACCTCGATCTCGCCGCGCAAGGTCGACAGCACGACCCAGTCGAGCGGGCGAATGCCCTTCTCGCGCGCGAGCTCGGGCGGAATTTCGACGAACGCTTCCGGCTGCAGCTCGGCGGTGTGCGGCATCGCGCGGGTCGACACCCCGCCGCAATGCAGCTCGGTGAGCCGGTAGGTGGTGAACACATAAGGGAAACGCGTGTCCGCGATGGCGTGATACTCGTTGCCGGGGCGTGACCATCGCAACGTCGCCGGGTTGGACTGGCGCGGATAGAGCGGGTTGCGCACCGGGCTTTCCAACGGCTCGTAATGGGTGGGCAGCGGCCCGTCCTTGAGGCCAGAGGGGACGAACAGCATGCATCGCCCTTGCGGGATCATGATGAACGGATCGGTGCCGGCCAACGCCTCCATGCCCACAGGCTGGCTCGACCAGTCCGGCCGATAGTCGGGCCGCTTGCTGGCGACGAAATCCGGCACATCCTTGCCGACCCACTTGCCGTCGGCCTCGCTCCACCACACCAGGCGCTTGGCTTCCGACCATGGCTTGCCGTCGGGATCGGCGGAGGCGCGGTTGTACATCTCGCGTCGGTTGGACGGCCAGGTGAACCCCCAGCCGAGATGCGTGCCGGCCCCGCCTGCCGGGTCGGGCTTGCGCGAGCGCGCCTGGTTCTGCTCCAGCGAGGGTGTCACACCGGCATAAAGCCAGCCACCGCACGCGGTGGAGCCGTCGTCCTTGAGCTCCTGATAGCTGGCGACAGGCTGCTTGTCGGCCCAGGTGCAGCCGTTGATCTCTCGCAGCACCTGCAACGCGTCCGGCTCCTGCTCGCGGCCGCGCAGCCGATAGTCCCAGGTCAGCAGCCGCAGCGGCCGGTCGCGCGGCTCGGGGCTGCGAGCGTAGAGCTGCCGCAGTCGGTTGCCGAGATGCACGATGAACCAGAGATCGGAGCGCGAGTCGCCGATCGGGTCCACCACCTTGTCGTGCCATTGCACGAGCCGCCCGGTGTTGGTCAGGGTGCCGTCCTTCTCGGCGGGCACGCAAGCCGGCAGCAGGAAAATCTCGGTGGCGACATCCTCGGCACGCAGCTCGCCGCGCCGCGCCGCGCGTCCCTTGCTCCAGAAGCTTGCTGTCTCGGTCTCGAAACTGTCGCGCACCACCAGCCATTCCAGCTTGGCGAGGCCGCGCTCGACCAGATCGGAGTTGACCGCGCCGACCACCGGGTTCTGGCCGAACACGAACATGCCCTTGATGACGCCGTCGAGCATGGCCAAGGTGATCGGTTGCTGCGAATGATCGCCGGTTATCTTCGGCAAGCAGTCGTAGCAGAAATCATTGTGCGCCGTTGCGTTGTCGCCGTACCAGGCTTTCAACAGGCTGACGAAGTATTTCGGAAAATTGTGCCACCAGCCGGTCGGCACGGTTTCGGCCGCCAGCAATTGTCGCAAGGTGTGGTGCGGCTTGAACGCGTCGGGCTGCGGCAGGTAGGTGGGCAGCATGTTGTACAGTGTCGGGATGTCGGTGCTGCCCTGGATGCTGCAATGACCACGCAACGCCATCACGCCGCCGCCCGGACGTCCCATGTTGCCGAGCAGACCCTGGATGATCGAGGCGGCGCGGATGATCTGCACGCCGACCTCGTGATGCGTCCAGCCCACCGCGTAACAGAACGAGCCGGTCTTCTCGCGCCCCGAGTTGCGCGTGTACGCCCGAGCGATTGCGAGGAACGTCTCGCGCGGGCAGCCGGTGACCCGCTCCACCATCTCCGGCGTGTAACGCGCGTAGTGCCGCTTGAGGATCTGGTAGACGCAGTTCGGGTCCTGCAAGCTTGGGTCTTCCGGCGCCGGGCCCTCGACCTTGCGCGCGCCGAACAGGGTTTCACCGTGGATCGAATGGTGCTCGGTGTAATGCTCGGCCAGCGGCGAGGCCATTGTCTTGCCGCGGTACTGCCAAGTGTCGACGCTATAGGTTCCGTTGCTTTCGTTGAACCCGGAGAACTCGCCGCCAAGCTGCTCGGGGTCGCGGTACTCGTCGGTCACCACGGCGGCGATGTTGCTGTAGGCCATCGCCCATTCGCGGAACCAGCAATCGTTCTCCAGGATGTAGTGGATCAGCCCGCCGAGGAAGGCGATGTCGGTGCCGGGCCGGATCGGCGCGTAGATGTCGGCCAGCGCCGAGGTGCGGGTGAACCGCGGATCGACATGGATGATGGTGGCGCCGCGCTGCTTGGCTTGCATGACGAAGCGGAACCCGATCGGGTGATTCTCCGCCATGTTGGAGCCCATGATGATGACGCAATCGGCGTCAGCCAGGCTCCAGAGCTGCATGGTGGCAGCGCCGCGTCCGAAGGAGGTGCCCAAACTGGGCACCGAGGAGGAGTGTCAGATGCGCGCCTGGTTCTCTATCCCGACCACGCCGAGGCCGCCGCCGAGCAGCTTCTTGATCAGGTAGTTCTCTTCGTTGTCCATCGTGGCGCCGCCGAACGAGGCGATGCCGAGCGTGTGATTGACCGTCGTGCCGTCCGGCAGCTTCTCGACGAACGTCTCGTCGCGTGTCCGCTTGGTGAGCTGCGCGATCCGCTCCATCGCCCAGTCGAGCGGCTTCTCCTCCCACTCGGTGGCGTGCGGCGCGCGGTAGCGGACGGTGTTGACCCGCAGCGGGCTGGTCATCAGCCCGAGCGTGCCGGCGCCCTTCGGACAAAGCGTGCCCTGGTTCACCGGGCTGCGCGGATCGCCCTCGACATGGATCGGCTGGCCGTCCTTGACATAGACGAGCTGCGCGCAGCCGACGGCGCAGAACGGGCACACGCTGGTGCCGATCGTGTCGGCCTGCTCGAGTCGGGGGCGCAGCTCGCGCGAGGCCGTGCTTTCGGCGGCGCGATCACGGGCGCTCTCGCCGGCGAGCTGGCGCGGCAGCGACCAGTCGCGCAGGAAGTGGGCGGTGCGGTCGGCGAGGCTGCGGCTTATGTGCTTGGGCATGTCGGTTCCCGGCAGAGCAGGCACACAACGTCGCGTCTTGGCGTGGGTTTGCGATCACGATCGCGAAGCTCGCGCGTTGTGGGCACGATGGGCACGGAAGCTCGCTGAGTGCGACGGCTGCTGATCGGCGTGATCGGCCATGTCGATCATGGCAAGACGGCGCTGGTTCGCGCGCTCACCGGCATGGAGACGGACCGGCTGCCGGAGGAACAGCGGCGCGGCATCTCGATCGCGCTCGGCTTCGCGCACATGCGAGTGGGCGAGATCGAGCTCGACCTGGTGGATATGCCCGGCCACGAGCGCTTCGTGCGCACCATGATCGCGGGTGCCACCGGCATCGACGCGGTGCTGCTGGTGGTCGACGCGCGCGAGGGGGCGAAGCCGCAGACGGCGGAGCACGTGGCGATCGCCGGGCTGCTCGGCATCGAGCGGGCGGTGCTCGCGGTCAGCAAGTGCGACCTCGTGCCACCCGAGATCGCGGCAACGGTCGGGCGCGAGGCCGGGGCGCTGCTGCGTAGCGCGGGCCTCACCGTGGCGCCGCCGATCCTGACCAGCGCGGTGACCGGGGCGGGGATCGAGGCGCTGCGAAGCGCGCTGGTCGATGCGCCGCGGCTTGGCGAGGCGACGGAACGGGACGAGCGCGGATTCGTCTGGCTGCCGATCGACCGCGCCTTCAGCCTGGCGGGACACGGCACCATCGTCACCGGCACCTTGCGCCACGGTCGGCTCGCGGCCCTGGACCCGCTCGAGCTGGTGCCGCAGGGGATCGCACTGCGGATGCGCGGGATGCAGGTGCATCGCCGGGCGGTGTCGACGGCGCTGCCCGGTCAGCGGGTCGCGGTCAATCTGCGTGGTGTCGAGGCCAGCGCGTTGCGGCGCGGTCAGGCGCTGGCCACCCCCGGTCTGCTGCGCCCCGCCAGGTGGATCGGCGTGAGCCTGCGACTGCTGGAGCAGGCGCCGAGCTTGCGTGGCGGGGCGGCGGTGACCCTGCTGGCCGGCAGCCTGGAGTGCGCCGCGCGGCTGCGGCTGCTGGATCGCGACGCGCTGGAGCCGGGCGAGCGGTGCGTCGCCCAGCTCGATTGCCGGCCCGCAATTGCCCTGCCGGCGCGGGAACGCTTCGTGCTGCGTGGCGGGGCGCGGCTGGGCACGCTCGGCGGCGGCGTTGTGCTCGACCCGATGATGCTGCGGCTGCGTCGCGGCAACACCGCGCGGCTGGAGTGGCTGGCGGGCGCCACGCCGGAGCAGATCGTGCTGCGCGAGGTCGAGGCGGCGGGGCCGGTCGGCTGCCGGCTCGCCGCCCTCGCGCGCGTCGCCGGGCTGTCCCCGGCGCGGGTGCGCGCCGTGTTGCAGCCGGCGCCGGTGCGCGTGCTGGGCGGGGTCGCCTTGGCGCGCGCGGCGGTCGATCGGCTCGCCGCCGCGATCGAGCGGGCGGTCGCCGACGCGCCGGCGGGCCTGTCGCGCGAGCG
This sequence comes from Acetobacteraceae bacterium, assembly GCA_965218045.1. Classification (GTDB taxonomy): domain Bacteria; phylum Pseudomonadota; class Alphaproteobacteria; order Acetobacterales; family Acetobacteraceae; genus CAVRCA01. The sequence continues at coordinate 482,706 of CBDCJX010000009.1, forward strand.
CGTGCTGGCCACCACGCCGCGCCACGTGGCCGCCGAGGTGGTGGACGCGATCCTGGCCGAGCTGTGCGAGCGGGGGCGGCTGATCCGGCGCGGCGGCTTGTTGCATCGGCGCGATACCGTGGGCGAGCGCGCCCGGGTGCTGGAGGAGGGCGAGCTGGCGCAGCGTTTCGCCGCGCTGCTGCTGCACGCCCGGCTCAACCCGCCCGATACGACGGCGCTGCTCAAAGCGCATCCGGCGTCTCGCGCCGCGCTCGACCGGCTGATCCGCGAGAGGATCGTGGTGCGCACGCTGGATCGGGTGCAGCAGCGCGAAATCCTGTTCCATCGCGAGGCGGTGCGCGGCGCGCAGATCGCGCTGGCGCCGCATCTCGGCCGGCCGCCCGGAGTTCTGCTGGGCGAGGCCGGGGCCATCCTTGGCATCACGCGGAAATTCGCGGTGCCGCTGATGGAATATCTCGACGCGGTCCAGTTCACCCGACGAGTGCGGGACCGCCGGGTGCTGGCCGTTGCCCCGTCGGCGTTTACCAAGACGTAGCAGCCCTCCGGCACAGTCCGGGCATGAGGACGCGTCTCGTCGCGCTGCTGGCGCTCGCCGTCGTGCCGTTGAGTTTCCCCACCGCGCGGGCTGCCGACGCGGCGATGGATTGCGTCGCCGCCGCCTCGCGGGCCGAGACCGAGGCCGGACTGCCCCCCGGCCTGCTGCTGTCGATCGGGCGCATCGAGAGCGGGCGATACGACCCGCGCGCGGGCGGCCTGGTGCCGTGGCCGTTCGCCGTCAACATCGCCGGTCGTGGCGCCTATCCGGCCTCGCGCGACGCCGCGGTCGGCTTGGTGGCGGCCGAGCTCGCGTCCGGGGTGCGCTCGATCGACGTCGGGTGCTTCCAGATCAACCTGCACCACCACCCCACCGCCTTCGCCACCTTGGAGCAGGCGTTCGACGCCGAGGCGAACGCGCAATACGCCGCGCGTTTCCTGCGCGGGCTCTATGCGCGCACCGGGAGCTGGCCGATGTCGGTCGGCCTGTATCACTCGGCCGATCCGGTGCTGGGCGGCTTGTACAGCGGCAGCGTGCTGCGCGACTGGACCGGGCAGCGGGAGCCCGGGGCCGGGCTGGCCCTTGCTGGAGGAACCAGGTTCGCCCCGATGCAGCTCGCGTTGCGGGTGCGGGTGGTGCTGCCGAGCTGGGCCACGGCCGAACCGAGCGCCGCGTCGGCCGTGGCCCAGCTCGGCGGGATGGTCGTGCGCAGCGGTGCGCGGGGCCGCCTGCCGCGAGTGGTGACCCCCACCTTCGCCGCGCGATAGCCCGCGAGGCGGTTAACCACTTCGCAAATCTCTCGGGGCTATGTCGGAGCTCTCGCCAAAAAGGCAGGGAACGTGATGACCGTGAACCGAGTGGAAAGCCGTCGCCGATCGCCGGATGGATGTTTGCCCTTCATCCTGGTCGCGCTGATCGGCCTCGCCGGCTGCGCGGGCGACAATGCCAATTCGGTGCTCGACGCGCGGACCCGGTTGAAGCTCGCCGAGGCGAGCCAGGCCGGCGGCGACGTGGTCGGCTCGCTCGGCATCCTGCGCGTGCTGGCCGAGCAGTCACCCGACAATGTCGAGGCGCAACTCCGATATGCCCATGCCCTGGCCGATGCCGGCCAGCTCCGCCAGGCGCTCGCCGCCGCGCGACGTGCCCAGTCGAGACGGCCGGGCGATCCGGAGGCGAACCTGCTCGTCGCCCGGCTGCAGTTGCGGCTGGGCGAGCCCGACGTCGCCCTGGCGGGCTACCAGCGAGTTGTCGCCGCCGACCCGCGCAACGTCGCCGCCTGGCGCGGCCAGGGTGTCGCCCAAGCCACCGCCGGCGATCTCGCGGCGGCCGAGGCGTCGTTTCGCGCGGCGCTGGCCCTGGCACCCGGCGATCTGGGAGCGCGCAACGACCTGGCGCTCACCTTGGCGCTGACCAATCGCCCGACCGAGGCGGTGGTGATGCTGCGCGGGCTGATGCTGGAGAGCGACAACAGCCGGGTGCGACACAACCTGGCGCTGGCCTACGCGGTGTCGGGGGAGCGGGACAAGGCGATCGCGCTGCTGACTCCGGAGCTGGGTGGCGACGCCGCAGCGCAGGCGGCAACGGTCTATGCCCGGCTGGCGGACACGCCGCGTTTGCAGACAATCGCGCAACTGGGCCGAGACCCAACCAGAAAATGATACCCCAGGGCAAAAAACAACTTGTGGTTGCGAAAAAATTTGATACACTGGGCGCATTCCGAGACGCCATGGTGTGCATCGGGATCGCGGCTCCTCGGAAGGGAGGCTGCGACAGGCTTCCCAACCGGCCCGACAAAGGGCCACCCGAAGGAGAGTGTCATGTTCCGTTTCCTGACCCGCAAGCTGGCCCAGTTCAAGTCCGACCGTCGGGGCGTCACCGCGCTCGAGTACGGCATGATCGCGGCGCTGATCTCGGTGGTGATCGTCGGCGCGGTCACCGCTGTCGGCACCGACGTGAAGGTACTGTTCCAGAAGGTCTCGGACCAGATGGGCCAGGCCAAAGGCAGCGCGAACACCAACTCGACGCACTAACGACCGGCGGTACGCGGGCCGGGACGATCCCGGTCCGCTGGCCCCTTGCGCGGCATCAGACCTCGGGCCTGATGTCATGTTGATCGGCACGTTTGCCGCGCTAGCCGGCCTGCTCATCGCTGCCGCGGCGCTGCACGATGCCGCCACCCGCACAGTGCCCGACTGGGTTTCGCTCGCCTTGCTGGCCTGTGGTGTCGCGATACGCCTGCTGGCGGGCGATCTGCCGTCCGGGCTGCTGCTCGCCGGCCTCGTTCTCGCCGGCGGTGTGCTGCTCTGGTTGCGCGGCTACATCGGCGGCGCCGACGTCAAGCTCGCGGCGGCGGCGGCGCTCGTGGTTCCGCCGCACCTGGTCGGCCGCTTCCTGTTCACCATGTCGCTCGCCGGCGGCGTGTTGGCGCTGATCTACCTGCTTCTGTCGCTGGTGGTCCGGCGTCCCCGCCCGGGTCGCCCGTCCGGCTTGTTGGCGCGCTGCATCAAGGCTGAGGCGTGGCGGATCAGCCGTCGCGGGCCGCTGCCCTACGCCGGGGCGATAGCAATTGCACTGATCGTTAACCTTGCTGCCGCATGAGGGTCCGCCATGCTCATCCGCGTTGCCCTGCTGCTGCTTATCGGCTGCTCGATAGCCGCCCTCGGGGTGATCGGGTTCGTCACCCTGCGTCCCGCCCCGCAGGTGGCGCAGGAAGCGGCGGCGCCGAAGACCGTCCGACTGCTGGTTGCCACCGAACCGGTGCGCGCGGGGAACCTGCTGCTCCCCGAGGACATCACCGCGCAAGAGGTGGCGCAAGCCGACGCCCCCGCCGGCGCCCATGTCGACAGCGGTGAGGCGCGGGCCAAGCTGCGCGGCGCGATGGTGCGACGCAGCCTCGACAAGGGACAGCCGATCCTCGACGCTGACGTGCTGCATCCCGGCGATCACGGGTTCCTCGCCGCGGTGCTGGCACCCGGCACCCGCGCGGTGAGCGTCGCGGTGGACGCGGTAAGCGGCACCGCCGGCCTGATCTGGCCCGGCGATCGCGTGGACCTGATCCTCACCCAATCGATCGACAGCCAGGACCGCGCGCCCGGCCAGCGGGTCGCCGGCGAGACCGTGCTGTCCGACGTGCGCGTGATCGCGGTCGACCAGCAGATCATGCAAGGCGCCCAGCCCAGCGGCGGCGCGCAGTCGCTGGCCCGCACGGTGACCTTGGAGGTCACCCCGTCGCAAGCCGAGCGGGTCGCCGTCTCGACCCGGCTCGGTCACCTCGCCCTGGTCGTCCGCTCCGCCGACGAGGCCAGCACGAAGCCGCAGATCGCCGGAACACCCGCCGGGGCAACCCAGGCCGCTGCCATCACGGCCGCCGCACCGGCCCGCGCACCCGCCTCCGGCGTGGTCTGGGGTGGCGATGTGTCGGCGGCGCTGCGCAGCGGCGGCGGCGGCCCGGGTGCCGCGGTGCGCGTCTATCAGGGAAAGGATCAAGCGGTGGAGTTCAAGTTCTGATGCGCAGAATGCTCTTGGCGTGGACGCTGCCCGTGGCGCTGACGCTGCCCGTGTCGCTGCCACTGCTCGCGGCGCCCGCTTTCGCCCAGAATGGGCCCGCGCCGACCGTGCTCGGACCACCGGGCCGCGCGCAGTCGGTGGTCCCGAACCGGATCGTCGAGGCGCCGGAGCAGCGCGCGCTGAGTCAGCCGGGCACCGCGCCGAGCAAGCCGGTCGCAACCGCGCCGCGTTTCAGCCTGACCGTCGAGGCCGGCTCGGGTCGGGTGTTCCAGACCTCGCGCAGCATCGCCAACCTGTTCGCCGCCGACCCGAAGGTCGCCGAGGTGCGCCCGGCCAGCCCGACCAGCGTGTTCGTGTTCGGCGTCGCACCCGGCCGCACCACCGTCGCCGCGATGGACGAGCAGGGCGGCGTCGTCGCGCAATACGACGTCACCGTGCGGCCTTCCAGCTTCGGCAGCGGCGAGGCGACCGCGGCGATCCACCGGGTGTTGCCGGATGCCGGGGTGCGGGTCGAGACCACCACCGGCGGCCTGGTCGCGCGCGGCGATGTCGCCACCCCGGCGGAGGCCGACCAGGTAATGACCATCCTGCGCGGCTACCTGCCGACCGGGCAGAAGGCGGAAAACCGGCTCTCCGTCGCCTCCGCGATGCAGGTCAATCTGCGCGTGCGCGTCGCCGAGGTGTCCCGCTCGGTGATCCGCCAAATCGGCGTCAACTGGTCGGTGGTCGGCGCGGTCGGCACCAAGCTCGCCCTCGCCGGCACCGTGATCGGCGGGTTGACCACGGCGACGGCGCTGCCGAACCAGCTCGCCGTCGGCTACGTCAACAAGGGCATTGACCTCAACGCCATCATCGACCTGCTGGCGCAGGACGGGCTGGTGACCATCCTCGCCGAGCCCAACCTCACCGCGATCAGCGGCCAGACCGCGAGCTTCCTCGCCGGCGGCGAGTTTCCGATCCCGATCGCGCAGATCAACAACGCGATCAGCGTCGATTTCAAGCAATACGGTGTCTCGCTCGCCTTCGTGCCCACGGTGCTGTCGCCCGGGCGCATCAGCATGCGCGTCCGACCCGAGGTGAGCGAGCTCAGCGACCAGGGCGCGGTCAGCGTCCCCACGGGCAACGGCGGCACCTTGGTGATCCCGGCGCTGACGGTGCGGCGCGCCGACACCACGGTCGAGCTCGGCAGCGGCCAGAGCTTCGCCATCGCCGGGCTGCTGCAAGGCCAGAGCCGCTTCGCCACCCGCGCCCTGCCGTGGCTCGGCGAGCTGCCAGTGCTCGGCGCGCTGTTCCGCTCCAACAAGTTCCAGCGCGACGAGACCGAGCTGGTGATCCTCATCACGCCCTACCTGGTCCGCCCGGTGAGCGATCCCGGCCGGCTGACCACGCCGACCGACGATTTCGTGCCGGCCAACGATCTGGAGCGCGTGTTCTTCATGCGCCAGCGGGCGTTCGGCACCGGCCCCGATCGCACGGTGCAGGTGCCCGGCAATGTCGGCTTTCTGCTCGACTGATTTCTGCTCGATTGGGGGGATATCGCGATGTCGTGCTCTCGCCTCGCCTGCGTCTCGCACATGTCCCGCAGCGAGCGGCCGCGCTCGCTTTGCAACCTCGCGGCGCTGGCGGCGCTGGTATCGGCCGGGCTGCTGCTGAGCGGCTGCGCCGGCCTGTTCAACCCCTACCAGCGCGCCGGCACCTGGCGGCCGGAGCAGCTCGCGGCGTCGAACGGCAAGGCGATGGCGGCGGATCAGCGGGATCTGGTCAGCGGCGTGCAGAGCTCCGGCAGCGTCGGCTACGAGGCGGCCAGCGCGGTGGCTCGCTTGCGCACCGACAAGGTCAGGGACCTGCCGGCGAGCGGCATCTCCAAGCTCGTGCCGATCGCGTTCGGCGCCTCGCCGGGTGGCGGTGGCGGTTCCGGCGGGGAGGAGTGAGATGCCGGAAGGTATCGGCGAACGGCCCGAAGCGGCCGCCGAGGCACGGCACTCCGATCGCCCGTCGCTCGCCGGCTTCGCGCGCGACGCCGAAAGCGAGGCGATCCTGCGCAAGCTGCTGCTGCCCGGCGCCGGGCCGGGTGCCACCATCCGACGCGGCGATCTCGCGGCCGCGCGCGCCGCGTTGCAGGAGATGGCCTCGCCGGCGACCTTGATCGTCGACGTCTCCGGGCAGGACAACCCGCTGCTCGCGCTGGAACGCCTGGCCGATGTCGTCGAACCCGGCACCACGGTGCTGGCGATCGGCGATCGCAACGACATGGGGTTCTACCGCGAGATCACGCGCGGCTTGGGTATCGCAGACTACCTCTACAAGCCGCTCAACCAGGAGATGGTCGCGCGGCTGTTCCTGCCGGTGGTGCAGCGTCGCCAAGCGGGGGAGCTCGGCTTGCGCAGCGGCCGCATCGTGACCGTGACCGGCGTTCGCGGCGGCGTCGGCGCCACCACCATCGCGGCCAGCCTGGCGTTGGACATGGCCGAGGGCCCGCGACGCAACACCTTGCTGATCGACGCCGACCTGCACCGTGGCTCGGCCGCCCTGTTGCTCGGCGGCGAGACCGGCAGCGCGCTGCGCAGCGCGCTCGAGCATCCCGACCGGGTCGACGACCTGTTCGCCGAGCGCGCCGTCCGCGTGGTCAGCGATCGCCTGCATCTGCTCGCCGCCGAGGAGGCGCTGGACCAGCGCCTGCAATTCCCGGCTGGTGCGGCGCGTCAGGTCATCGACGTGCTGCGCAAACGCTACAACCTCGTGGTGATCGACGTGCCCGGCACCGCCTCGGCGCTGCACGACGAGCTGCTCGGTCTGGCGCATCAGCGCGTCCTGGTGCTGGACCCGACCTTGCCCGCGCTGCGCGACGTCTTGCGTTACGCCGCCCTGCCGAACGCGCCGTCGCAGTCGCGCCGCGCCATCATCACGCTCAACCGCGACGGCGCGCCCGGAACATTGCCGTTGCGGCAAGTCACCGACACCCTCCAGGCGATGCCCGACGTGGTGATCCCCTGGCTGCCCACCAAGCTCGGTCCGGCCGCGACCCTGGGCGATCCGGCGGTGCGCCGGGTCGCACGCTTCCGCCAGGCGATCCGCCGCCTCGCCGCCGAGATCGCCCCCGACTCGGCGACACAAGCCGGCGACCAGCGGCGCTTCCTCGGTCTGCTGCGCCGATGAGCTCCTCGCCACGCTTCGGCCGCCGCCATGCGGATGGCGCCGAACCACCGGCCCCGCGCTCGCCCCAGGCGCCGCCTCCGACCAGCGAGTCGTCGGCGGCGATGTCGCTCGCCGACCTGCGTTCGCTTTGCCTCGCCCGGCTCGACCCGACCAGCATCGCGGGCATGTCGCCGGAGCGCCTCAGCCTCGAGGTCGAGCGGCTGCTGGCCGAGATCGCCAATGAGAGCCGCATCCAGCTCAACGGCCGCGAGCAGCGCGCGCTCGCCGCCGAGCTGGCCGACGACATGCTCGGCCTCGGCCCGCTGGAGCCGTTGCTCGACGACGAGACGATCACCGACATCATGGTGAACGGGCCCGACCGGGTGTTCGTCGAGCGCGCCGGCAAGCTGGTGCTCTCGACGATCCGGTTCCGCGACACCGGGCACGTCGCCAACATCGCCCAGCGCATCGCGGCGGGGATCGGTCGCCGCATCGACGAGAGCAGCCCGACCTGCGACGCGCGCCTCGCCGACGGCTCGCGGGTGAACATGGTGTTTCCGCCGCTGGCGCTGAACGGCCCCTGCATCTCGATCCGCAAGTTCGCCCGGCGGGTGATCGACTTCCCCCGGCTGATCGAATCGGGCTCGCTCACGCCGCCGCTCGCGCGGGTGCTGGAGATCGCCGCGCGCTGCCGCCTCAACATCCTCATCTCGGGGGGCACCGGTTCGGGCAAGACCACCTTGATGAACGCCATGTCGCGGCTGATCGACGCCGGCGAGCGCATCCTCACCATCGAGGACGCCGCCGAGCTGCAATTGCAGCAGCCGCACGTGGTGCGTCTAGAGACGCGGCCGCCCAATCTCGAGGGCCGCGGCGAGGTCACCCAGCGCGACCTGGTACGCAACGCGCTGCGCATGCGGCCCGACCGCATCATCATAGGCGAGGTGCGCGGCGCCGAGGCGTTCGACATGCTGCAGGCGATGAACACCGGCCATGACGGCAGCATGAGCACGATCCACGCCAACAACGCGCGCGACGCGATCACCCGCGTCGAGAACATGGTGCAGATGGGCCAGACCAGCCTGCCGCAACGCGCCATCCGCACGCAGATCGTCGGCGCGCTCGATCTGGTGGTGCAGGTCGAGCGCATGCGCGACGGGCGCCGACGGGTGACCCAGGTCACCGAGGTGGTCGGTCAGGAGATGGACGTAGTCACGCTCAACGACGTCTTCCTCTACGAATACGAGGGCGAGAACAGCGACGGCAGCATCCGCGGGCGCTACCGGACATCGCGGGTGCGGCCGACCTTCCTGCCGCGACTGACCTATTTCGGCCTTGCCGATGCGTGGCAGGCGGCGCTCGAGGCAGCCCCGTCATGACGCCCGGCCTGCTGCTGTCGGCGACCGGTCTGGCGCTGGCGGGGCTCGCGCTCTCGGCGTTCGCCTTGCTGCGTCACGATGCCAGGACGCGGCAGCGGACCCAGCGCATGACCGAGGTGATCGCGCCCTATTCTCCCGCCGCGCGACCCGACGCGGCCGCGCCGGCGGGGCGGCGCGTGCTGGTCAAGACGACCTTCGGCCCACTCGTCCGCATCGCGCGGGTGCTTGGTATCGAGGCGGATCGCCCCGACCTCTATCCGGTCGCGCCGTGGCTGCTGCTGATCCCCTGCCTCGCCGGTGCGAGCGTGCTCACCTGGGTGGGCACCTTCCTGCTCGGCCGCCCCGGCTGGCTCGCCTGGCCGATCGCCGCGCTGGTCATCGCGCGCAGCGTGTTCGGCGGCTTTCGCGGCCGCTACACGGCAGCACTCTACCGGCAACTGCCGGACGCGCTCGGCATGATCGTGCGCGCGGTGCGGGCCGGCGTGCCGGTGACCGAATCGTTTCGCACCGTCGCGCGCGAGTCGGCGCAGCCCACCGCGACCGAGTTCACCCGGCTCTGCGATGAGCTGTTCATCGGCATGCCGATGGAACGCGCGCTGATCGACCTCGCCACCCGCACCGCGCTGAAGGAATACGGGTTCTTCGCCGTCGCCTTGGGGCTGCAACGACAGACCGGCGGCAATCTCACCGAGGCGCTCGACAATCTGGCCGACGTGATCCGCAAGCGGGTTCGGCTGCGCGCGCGCGCCAAGGCGCTCACCTCGGAGGCGCGCACCAGCGCGCTGGTGCTGGCGTCGGTCCCGGTGGTCGCCGGCGGCGCGTTGGCCGCGATCAGCCCGACCTACATCCGCACCTTGTTCGCCGATCCCATGGGCACGACCGTGCTCGGCGCCGCCATCCTCTCGCTGGCCTTCGGCGCCGCCACGATGCGCCTGATCATCCAGCGCACCCTGCGATGACTGGAGATCTGACAGCGTTGCCGCTGCTGCCGCTCTCAATCGGGCTGCTGATCCTGTGCCTGCTCGGCGGGCTGGCATTGTCGCGACTGATGCGTGGCGAGCAGGCGGTGACCCGCCGGCTGGACGAGTTGCGCGGCGCCAGCCGGCCGGCCGAGCCGGATGCGGCGCGTCCCGGCGGCGCGCGGGCGCTGGTCGGCAGCCTCGGAACCGTGCTGCTGGGCAGCGGCTTGTTGTCGCGCAAGACGGTCGCGGCGCTCGAGCAGACCCTCGCGGGAGCGGGGCTTCGTCCGGCCCGGGTGCTGCCGCTCTTCCTCGGCGCCAAGCTCGCCCTGTTTCTCATGCTCCCGCTGTGCGCGCTCGGGCTCGCCCAATGGGCGGGGCTCGCGGGGCTCGGGCGCAGCTTGGCGATCGCCGGCGCCGCGATCGGTGGATTGCTGCTGCCCGATTTCGTCGCGAGGCAGAGCCGCAAGCGCTATCTCGCGCGGTTCGAGGCCGGCCTGCCGGACGCGCTCGATCTGCTGGTGATCTGCGCCGAAGCCGGCTTGCCGCTGGAGACCGGCATCGAGCGCGTCGCCGCCGAAATGCGGCAAAGCAACAAGCCGACCGCCAATGAGCTCGACACGCTCGCCAGCGAGCTAAAAATCCTGCCCGACCGCCGGCAGGCGCTGCTCAACATGGGTCAACGCACCGGGCTGGTGACCGTGGTCCAGCTCGCCGGCACCCTGGCGCAGACCCTGCAGTTCGGCACGCCGCTGGCGCATGCGTTGCGCGTGCTGGCCGCCGAGCTGCGCGAGCAGATGCTGGTGCGTTTCGAGGAACGCGCGGCACGGCTGCCGGTGCTGCTCACCTTGCCGATGGTGCTGTTCATTCTGCCCTGCATCTTCCTGGTGGTCGGCGGTCCGGCGATCATCCAGGTGATCCGGACCTTCGCGCGATGAAGGCGCCGTGCCGCCGCGGCCGTCGTTCGGGCGCGACGGCGCTCGAATTCGCGCTGGTGGGATCGCTGCTGCTCGGGCTGACGATCTTCGTGCTGCAGCTCGGCTACCTGCTGTACGCGCAGACCGCGCTGGACTACGCGACCCAGAGTGCCGCGCGCGCGGTGCAGACCGGCAACACGGGCGATCATGTCACCGCCCAGGCGTTTCAGACCAACGTCTTCTGCATGGCACTTGGCGGCCTGCTGCCTTGCTCGGACATCGCGCTCAGCCTGCGTCCGGTTTCCAACTATCTCAACGCGACCGATCTCGGCCCGCCGATCACCAACGGACAGCTCGACCCCGGCGCGTTGCAGTTCGATCCGGGCCAAGCTTCCAGCCTCATGTTGCTGCAGGCGGTGTATGTGCTGCACGGCCTGTCCTGGCCGCTGGCCGTGCAGCCGCTGGTGGCCGCCGCCGCCTTTCGCAATGAGAACTGAGGTCGTCGACCGCGTCCGCGCGAAGCTGCGCGGGATGGCCGACGTGCGACCCCGCCGATTGCCTGGCGGGACGCGGGCGGTCGCGGCGCTCGAGTTCGCGTTGGTCGCGCCGTTTCTGCTGACCGCCGCGCTGGGTCTGTACGATCTGGCGAACGCGGCGTTGACCATGCGGCGGCTCACCATCGCCGCCGACGCCATCGCGCAAATCGCCACCGCCGCGGCGGTCAACGCCGACAACACCAACACGCTCACCCGTGAGCAAGCCTGGGCGGCAAGCACGGCGCCGTTCGCGTTGCTCCCCGGATTGCGCGCCCAACCCATGGGTGACTATTCCGTTGTGCTGTCGGCGGTGGTGTTCAGGCTCGCCGACCGCTCGTGCACGGCGAACTGCACCTATCTCGCGGCCACCGCGTGGAGCGGGACGTTCCAGGGCATCGCGACCCAGCGCCAGTGCGGCGATCTGACCGCGGTCGCCGACGATCTGCCGCCCTCGCCGACGACGTTGCCGGCCAGCGCCTTCGGTCCGGCGTCGCTGCTGGTCGTCGACATGGCGTACACCTTCCATCCGCTGTTCGCCAGCGTGTTCACCGGCGACATGCGCTTCACCCGGTCCGCCTATTTCCCGCCGCGCACCGGCAGCTTCGACAAGTGGGTCCGCTACGTCTCGCCGCCCGATCAGGTGGTGCACTGCCGAGGATACGACACCGGTGACAGCTAGAGTCGCAGCGCGCGGCGCCTGGCGCGGTCGTCGTCGCGGTCATCGGGCCGGCGCGGTCGCGGTGTTCATGGCGCTGGCCGCGATGCCGCTGATCGGCCTGATCGCGCTGGCGATTGATTTCTCCGCCGCCGCCGCCGCCCGAGCAAGGTTGCAGCTCGCGGCGGACGCGGCCTCGTTGCAAGCCGTACTTTCCGCCTCGAACGCCTTCGCCGCTGATCCGCTCACCTCGCTGGAGCCGGCCAAGGCGGACGGTTTGAAGCGGTTCAGGGCGCAAGCCGGCTTGGTGCCGGGCCTGGTCGGCGCGCCGACCGAGGTGGACGTCACTCGGAATGGCGGCACGTTCCAGGCCGTGGTCGCCTTTCGCGGTGCCTACACGACCACTTTCGCCGGCATTTTCGGCGCGCCGAGCATCGCGTTGTCCGGGCTCGCGACCGCGAAGATCACCACCGGCCCCTATGTCGACATCCAGATCCTGCTGGACAGTTCGAGCTCGATGCTGATCGCGGCGACACCCGCGGACATCCAGGCGATGATCCGCCTCAGCAAGAGCCGCCGCTTCGCCGACCCAGCGCCGAGCTGGTGGAAGGACGGTTGCGCCTTTGCCTGCCACTGGGACCCGGCCAACAACGACTTTTACGCCGCGTCGCGCAGTGGCGGGATCACCCTGCGTCTTGATCAGCTCAAGGCGGCGATCGCGCAGATCGTGCAGGCGATCGACGACAAGAACGCGCATGACCTCTATCGATTGGGGCTGTACAGCTTCAGCAAGGACGTGGCGAGCGTGTATCCGCTCAGCAACGACGTCGCGCCGGCGATGTCGGCGGCATCGTCGATCCGGCCGCCGCTCGCCGATCCCAATCGCGCCTACGAAACCAACATAACGCAATCCATCACTAACATGGCCGATCGTTACGTGACGCAAGCCGGCGACGGCTCCGCCGCGACGAGGCCCAAGAAGTTCGTCTTCATCCTCACCGACGGCGTCGAGGACATCTACGCGCCCGGTCGACCGTCGAGCCGCATCGAGACGGCGGTCAACCCCGTCGCGTGCGCCGCCTTGAAGGACAAGGGCGCCGTCGTCGCCGTGCTGCACACGCTGTATTACAATCCAGATGGCCAGTTCAACGAGATCAACGCGATCCAGGCCAATGTCACGCGTGCGTTACAGAGTTGCGCCTCATCGCCGAACCTCTATTTCGCGGTGGCGGACCAGAACGAGCTGAACGCGGCGATCCAGGCCATGCTCAACGTCGCCATCGCAATCCCCGCCCGACTGGTGCAATAGCGCGGCGCGGCAGGTTGGACGCCGCCGCCTGCCGTGGAGGCACCTCGAAATCCCGCTGCTCTGCAACGCTGGCGAGGATTGGGCATTCCGCGGTAAGTCGCCCACCTGTTGGTAATCGGAGGAAGCAGGTGGCCACCGACATGCATGCGACCCTCTACTCCCACCAATTCTTCGATCAGCAATCCGCCGGCAGCCTGGCCTCGGCCCGAGCTGTCTTGCGGGAACTGTTCGCTGCTGCGCCGATCGGATCGGTCGTCGACGTCGGCTGCGGTGTCGCACCGTGGCTGCGGGCGGCCTTGGAGCTCGGCGCCGACCGCGCGGCCGGCCTCGATGGCGATTACGTGGACCGAGCACGCCTCCTGGTGGACCCTGCGCGCTTCCGGCCTTGCGATCTCGAAACCGGGAATCTGCGCCAAGCGATCGGGGACGATGAGCCTTTCGCCCTCGCGATGTGCATGGAAGTCGCCGAACATCTCTCGCCCGGACGCGCGCAGCCCTTCGTGGCGGAACTCTGCGGCCTGAGTGATCTCGTCCTCTTCTCGGCGGCGGTTCCCGGCCAGGGCGGACTCAACCACATCAACGAGCAGTGGCCGGACTACTGGGCCGTTGCGTTCGAAAGCAACGGCTTTGCCTGCTTCGATGTGTTGCGCCCGCGCCTGTGGAACCGGAACGAGTGCGAGTGGTGGTATCTCCAGAACGTGCTGCTGTTCGCAAGGCGGGATAGCACGGCGTTCGAGATCGCCAGGCGCCTGGGCCCGTCAATTGCCTCACCACCGATGCCGCTCGTCCATCCTCGGATGTTCTCCCACGCGATCCGCTACAAGGGCGAGCGCATTGCCGAGCTGGAGCACCTTGTCCGGTATCAGCCGTTCGGTCGCGACGCCGGCATCCGCTTGCTGGAGACCAAGGTCGATCGTCTCAGGGCGATGGTGCTCGACAAGGACGGCGAGGCGGAGGAGTTGAGAGGTTCACTCGAGCGCGCCCGAGCGGAATCGACGGACCTGCACAACGAGCGCGACCGGCTGGGGCGGGAAAATGCCGCGATGTGGGCATCGACCTCATGGCGCGTCACCAGCCCGCTGCGGCGGGTCGTCACGTTGCTGCGGCGGAGATCCGGGCGAGGCGGCGCGCCAAGCAGTTGAATTCGTCGGTCTCGAACGGGGTCCAACGCAGGTCCTCAGCAGCGTGCAACTCCGGCAGGTAAAATCGGGCGAAACTCCATCCCGCTCCAGGTGACTGGCGGTCGTAGCGCGTAAGCTTGGCGCAACGCTGCTCGAACGACCGCACGATCCAGTCGAAATGCACGAAGAACGCCCACTGCGGCGCCATGTCCGACTGCGAGGCGGTGAAGCCGCGCGTGTGTATCGCGTCGACGAAATCCACCTCGCGGGGCCGGAACGCCCGCCACTGCGGATCGAGGTAGGTCGGGTCTTGCGGATGGAAGTAGTGATCCTCGAGGCGTGAGAAACGCAGCTCTCCATGCAGAACCCATGCGTTGCGCCGTGACAGCGCGAGACTGGGCTCGGCCACCCTGGCGAGCGAGCGGTCGAGCCACGCGATCAGGGCGGCGGAGGGGAGCTCGTCATCGTCGAACCGGACGACCCACTCTGTTTCGACAACGTCTCGGCTGACCGAGATGATCCCCTCGACGCGATCAGACGTTGGCGTAACCGGGGCGACATCCGCGCCCAGATCCTCCAGCACGGCGAAGGTGCCATCAGCACTCCTGGTGTCGTAGAGGTAAAGCGGCCGGACACCGAGCGCCCGATAAGCCTCGGCAATGGGCCTGATCCACTCCGCGCCGTCCCTGGTTGGCACGATGACCCGGTAACAGCGATCATGGCTCATGGGCGGCCCCCAGCTCTACAGTTGCGGCTCGATCGGCAGCCAACCGAGCACGCGCGCCACAATGCGTCGAGACAGTGTCGCGTCCGGCTCGTGATGCACGGTGCGGGCCCGATCGCCGGGGCGGTCGGTCCAGCCCAGCCGTCCATCCGCCAGGCCCACCCGCCAGCTCCGCGCCGGGTCGGTGAGGCGCTTGAACTCCCGACCCAGCTCGTTGGCCAGTGCTGGATGCTGGACGAAGGCGCCCATCTCCGTGTTCAGGTACGCCGAGCGGGGATCGAGGTTGAACGAGCCGACGAAGATCAGGCGGTCATCGACGGCAAAGGCTTTGGTGTGCAGGCTGGCTCGGCCGGAACCGAACAGGCTCTGCCCCTGCTGACCGCCGGGCTTGAGCTCGAACAGCGTCACGCCGGCGCGCAATAAGCGGCGGCGATAGCGAGCATAGCCACCGTGCACCGCCAGCACGTCCGTCGCCGCCAGCGAATTCGTCAGCACGCAGACTCGCACCCCGCGGCGAACCAGGCCGGCCAACCGCCGCGCGCCCTCGCGGCCCGGCACGAAATAGGGCGAGATCAGCAGAACGTGTTCTCGCGCCGACTCCAGCGCCGCGCCGATGGCGTCAAGCACCTCGGGGGAGCGGTGGCGATCGAGGCCCTTGCCTGGCGGGTCGGCCACGATGTGCACCCGGGCCGTCTCCAGCACGGTGCGGCTTGCTTGCAGCAGCGCCGCTTGGTCGGGCAGCGCGCGAAGCCGCTCCAGGTAGTCGGCAGCCGAGGCCGAAGCGCACAGCTCGTCGAGCCTTTGCCGCATCGTCCCGAGGTCGCTTTCGGGCGAACGCGATGTGCCGACGCGATCAATCGGGCGCGCGGTGCGGTCGGTCCAGTAGCGTTCGAACAGCGCCGTCGCCTGGGCCGCGGCGCCGCCGGTCAGGGCAAGGTCGAGGTCGCGGAAGTTGAACTGCCGGGACGCGTCGAAATACTCGTCGCCGATGTTGCGCCCGCCGCCGATGACGAGTTGCCCGTCGACGATCCAGGCCTTGTTGTGCATGCGATGGTTGAGGCGATAGCCGGCGAACAGGAACTCGACCAGGTCGCCGAGCGGGCCCCACGAGCGGAGCTGGAACGGGTTGTAGAGCCGGACCTCGATCGCGGGATGCCGCGCCAAGGTCGCGAGCGCTTGTGCGGCGCGCCGGATGTAGAGGTCGTCGAGCAGCAACCGCACGCGAACACCTCGGTCGGCAGCTTGCAATACCTCGCGGATCAGCAACCGACCGGTGACGTCCTCGTCCCAGATATAGTATTGCAGGTCGAGCGAGCGGGACGCGGCGCGTGCACTGAGGCCGCGCAGGGCGAAGGCTTCCAGGTTGTCGGGCACCAGCGTCGCGCCGGTCTCGCCCACGGGCGGGGTCATGGTCGGTTCGGCGACGTTGTCCAGCGCGTTTGCGTCCCTTGCCACCTCGAAGCCGCCCAGCCCTGATGTGCTTACCTGCCGCCCGCGTCGACCTCCCCCTGCTCTACCACTCTCTCGGCGAGAAAGCCGACAGAGCCGTCCCTGCCGGCTGTCACATCGCCCGGCGCTACATCGGCGGCTTGACGCCATCGGCGCCGACGGCGACCAGGTTGGCCGTGGTCTTGCCCGCATCCTTGGTCGCCACGACGAATACTGAATCGCCCTGCTTCACATCCGACTTGGCGCCGGGGTTGAAGGTGACGATCGGCGCCGTCGGGGGCACCAGGATGGTCTGCTGGCCACCCTTGTAGGTGACGACCAGTTGCTTGCCTGTTCCTTGCGCGTTGGAGGTCGACACGGTGCCGTTGGTCATCTTGCTCTCGACCATCTCGCTTGTGCCACCGGCGGACGTGCTGCTCGCCACCTGGCCGTTGGTCATGGTGCTCGGCGTGCTGGCGTTGCCGGGTATGGTGGTGTCGGGGAGCCTGTCCCAATCGTAGTGGCCTTCGCCGGCGCCTTTCATGGCGGGCGGGAACACCAACACCTCGAGCGCCACTTGACTGGGCCCGAACTCCTTGGTGGCGACGCCGATATAGCTGCCTTGCTCGACCTTATCGAGGCTCGACTTCACCACCTTCGAGTAGCGCGTGTCGCTGCCCACGGTGATCGGCACGTCGCCGTTGCCGGTGTGCACGGTGATCGTGCTGCTGTCGGTCGAGGCCACGGTGCCGCGGATGCGGGTGCGTTCCGGCGCCGCGTGCGCCGCGAGTGAGAGCGAGAGCGCGGCGCTGGCCGCCAAGGCGAAGCCGAGGGATCGTTTCATCTGGTGCGTTTCCTAATTGACGTGTTTGGGTATCGTCAGTGCCCCGTCAGCAAGCGTGCTGTCGCCCGGGGGAGTTCCCGCTCTTGCGGCGGGATCACTCGTTGCAGATCGCCGATGCCTGATCGTTGTTCGATTGGGCGTCGGGGCCACGTGAGCATAGGTCGTATTCGTGTCCTGGCCGAGTTGAGGGCGCTCGGTAGACGTAGGTGTGGCCCCAGGGATCGACCGGCATCTTGCCGCCCTTCACATAGGGGCCGTTCCAGTTGCCGACATCCGAGGGCTGCGTCACCAAGGCCTGCAGCCCGTCGCTCGAGTTCGGATAACTGCCAATGTCCAGCTTATACATGTCGAGCACGGAGCCAAGTTGCGCGACGGATTGGCGGGCGATCGATGTCTTGGCGGAGCCGAGCTGCCGCAGCACCGCGGGTGCGACCAGCCCGATCAGCAGGCCGAGGATGACGATCACCACCATGATCTCGAGCAAGGTGAAGCCGTCCTCGCGGCGTCGGGCGGGCGCGCTTGCCTGTGGGTCCGTACGCATCGACTGGATCATGCTGCTGCCCGCCTCGCTCCTCTCGTCTTCGCCCGCCTGAAGCGGTAATGACCCGAACGGCATCGTGGCGCCGCGAGGACGGGGCCGTATAGCACGCAGGCCAGGGAGCATCATGGCGGTTCCGTATCTCGCTTGCATGGCCGTGGTGGCCTCGGTCTACGCCCTGCCCCCGCGCGTCTTGCCGTCGATCCATGCCGTCGAGGGCGGCCAGGTCGGCACCGTGCATCGCAACGCGGACGGCTCCGATGATCTCGGGGTGATGCAGATCAACACGCGCTGGGTTCCCACCCTGGCACGGCTGGCGAGATTGGACCCTGCCACCACCAGGGCGAGGCTCGTGACCGATGCGTGTTTCAACATCGCCGCCGCCGGCGTCGTGCTGCGCACGTATCTCAACGAGACGGGCGGCGACCTGATGAGTGCGATCGGGAACTACCACTCGCACGCGCCCAACCTCAACGCGGCGTATCAGGCCGGCGTGAAAGCGGCGGCGGGGCGACTGTTCGGCGCCGGCGGCCGATAGGATCGGATGCAACCGGGAGGGCACGCGCCCTCCCGGACTTGGCCGTACGCTACGAGGTTATCGTGCCGTTCATGCCGTTCGGGTAGAACCCGCCATTCGCCGCGCCCTGTGCGAAGTAGACGATGTTCAGCACCTGCCGCGGCGAACGCCGGAAGGTAATGGCGTTGCTGTCGGTGGGCGCGATTAGCGCGTTCCCGTTCGGCTTGAGAATGCCTTGGTCATCGGGCTGACCCGACAGCGTGGCGCGCAGGTTGGAGATCGCCTGCACCGCTTGCCCGCCACCGATGGTCGACAGACGCGCGCGGATGTTGGCGGCGTGGTAGGCCTCGACCGCCAGGATGCCGGCCGCCGCTTCGACATAGTCGGGGTTGGTGATGAAGCGGGCGGCGCCGCCATAGGCGGTCACCCCGACATCCTCGAAGATGAAGGCGCCGAGCAGGAAGGCGACCTCGCTGGCGAACGGATTGAAGGTCTGGCCCTGCGAGATCAGGCCGGCCGCGACGGCCAGATTGGTGAAGCTGGTCTGCAGGTCGATGGTCGGCTCGGCGACCGCGCTGCTGCCGAGGGCGGCGCGCAGGAAACGCACATGCGCCTGCTCGTCGACCGCGATGTCGGTGGCGAATTGCCGGATCAGCGCGTTCTGGAACGGCACCGCCGAGCCACCCGTCACCGTGCCCTGAGTGCCGGTGCCGGTCACGTCGCTCGACGATAGCCCGGTGCCAAGCACGGCGCGCAGATAGAACTCGGCCTCGAGGTATTCGAGGTTGAGCGCGAAGTTCAGGATGTCGACATCGGTTGGTGGAGCGGCCTGGGCCCGCGCCGGTGACGGCGTGAGGCCGCCGGCGGCGAGCGCGCCGACCGCAGCCGCGGAGACGGCGCCGAGACCAACGTTGCGCATCAGGTTGCGGCGGGCGAGCGCCGGTGACGCGGCCGGGGCAATGACCGTGATTTCTTCCTGCGACACTAAATATATCCTCCTCGGTAACGCCAACCGCGCGGCATCCGGCACGGACGCGGCGCGGCAGGCGACGGTCGATTGACCGCATGCTCCTCTACCGCCGAGCGCGCGCCGCAGATGCAAGAACTTTCAAAGCAAACCAAGTGCCTGCGATCACGAAACCGTTAGTGATTGGATGGTCGTGCCCGGTCGCCGACGGGTCGCGGCGATACGCAGTCGCTTGCCGAGCCGAATTGAGGGGGTCTCGATGGCAAAATGCAGGGCGGCGGCGGCCGCCGCGACGATAATCAGCGTGATACCGAGCGCGAGCCAATACGGCAGATGCGGCACGATCAACAGGATTTTGAGCACGCTGAACCCGACCAGAACGTGCACCAGGTAAAACGGGTAACTGATCGCCGCGACGGCGCGCAGCGCCCGATTCGCCGGCACATGGCGTCGCACGCAATACAGGGCGGCGAACAGACCCAGGGCAAACAGGTAATTCAGTGGCGCCAGCGGAAACTGGGCCGCGATGCGGCTGATGTGCCAACACCACAGGAACAAGAGAGTCAGCAGCACGACGGAGGCGGCGAGCGTGCCCGCGCGGATCAACCCGCGCTGGTGGTAATGGAACAAGGTGCCGATCAGCATGTAGGCGACGTACAGCGAGTCGTAGCTCACGGCGGTCATCAGCCCGGCATGCGCACCCGCGAAACGGCTTGCCGCCAGCGCCTGCACCATCGCGTTCAGCAGCAACGCCGCGATCGCGACGGCGCCGATCGCGGCGAGGCTACCGCGCAGGATGAACCGGGCCAGCAGTGCGGCGGCGACATAGAATTTGAGCTCGACGCCGAGCGTCCAGTTCACCAGGTCGAGGCTCGGGATGCCGACATAGTTCTCGATCAGCAGGCAGTTGGCCGCGATGTCCCAGGCGGAGTAGATGAACGGCTTGCCCCACGCGGTCGCGTTGGCATACAGCAGCAGCATCTGCGCGAGCAGGGCGACGATGTAGGTCGGGTAGATCCGCAGCAGGCGCGCCACCACGAAGCCGCTGCGCGTGTGCTCACGCAACGAGATCGGAATGACGAAGCCGCTGACCAGGAAGAACACCGCGACGCCAAGCGGCCCGAGTTGTAGCAGCGGATTGTCGCCGAACACGTAGATGCCCGACAGCGGGCCGGGCGGCAGCGGCGTGAAGGTCACTCCGGCGACGAGGCCGGGCATCGCCCAGTAGATGCCGATCAGATGGCTCAGCGCGACGGCCAGTGCGGCGGGCCCGCGCAGATGGTCGGCGAAGATAATCCGCTCCGCCCCCGGTCGGCTGGGCGCGGTCGGCGCGCTCCGTGCCCCGGGGGTGGAGCGGCTCACAGCGGGGTGGCGACGATGTCGACGTGGTCGGTCGCGCGCGCGCGATATTCCCGCATCACCGCCCCGCCGTGCTCCTCCGGCTCGGTGAGGGAGCCGTCGGGACGGATCACCGACAGCTGATAGCCCTGCTCGATCAGCCAGTCGAGATAGCGCTCGCCATTGATGCCGGAAAACGCCGGCATCAAGCTCGGGCTGAACTCGCTGATGATCGTCGGCCGAAACCGCGCGATGGTTTGGCGACAACCGAGCAGCGCGTTGTATTCGGCGCCCTCAACGTCGATCTTGATCAGGTTGATCCGCCGGTTCGACGCGATCAGCTCGTCGAGCCGCGCGCACGGGATGGTCTGCGACGCCAGCATCGCCCGCACACTGCTCGACAACGCCGAGGTGGTCCCGTTCGAGTGCGAGGTGTTGAGCGTGAGCAACCCCGTCTCGCGCCCGGCGGCCAACTGCAACAAGGTGACATGGTCGAAGCCGTTGGCCCGCCGGCTGGCTTCCAGCAGGCGGGCGTTGCGCGGGTTCGGCTCGACGGCGGTGACGTGCCCGCCCGGCCCGACCAGCGAGGCGGCTAGCATGGTGAGATAGCCGATATTGGCGCCGATATCGAGCACGCCCATGCCGGGCCGCAGCAGGCGGCGGAACACCGCGACGACCTCGGCCTCGTAATTGCCCGCGCGTGCGTGGCGCCCGACCGCCACATCGTTGGCGTCGCTATACAGCCGAAATTCGTCGAGCGCGGTCTCGACCACCTCCGGCTCGTCGGCGGATTGCCCGATCAGCCCGCGTTCGGCAAACTCCCAACTGCTGAGATAGCTTGCCACAATGCCGGACAGCTTCTCGCCGGCCGCGCTGGAATGGCCCGGCCACTCCTCATGGTGCGGATGCCGTCCCAGCAGCAGGCGGAAGCAGTAGAAGACGTCCGCCTCCGACGCGACCCCGGTGTAGGGCACGTCCCACGGCGCCGCCGGCACGGTGAACGGCACCGGCGGGGGGGCGTTTGCCGCGAGGGCGGGCACCGGGGCGGCATGGCGGGCGCGCGCCGGTGCCGGCGGCACCTGCCCTGCTGCCTCGGCCTCGGCCTCGGCCTGGTCGGCCGGCACGGCGGGCCGCGTGCGGCGGGATGCGAACAGGCTCGCCGCCATCCCCTCCATCCGCTTGGCGGTCGTCGGCCAGGCATACGCATCCAGCCAGGCGGATGCCTCGCGTTGCAGCTCGACGCGCGCCTGCACGTCGCGCATCAGCCGACGCGCGCTGGCGGCGATCGCCTCCGAGGTATCGCCCTCGGCGCGCACCACCGCCGGGCCGGCCTCGTCGAAGATCGCCATCGGGGTGACCAGCACCGGCACCAAGCTCGCCAAGGCGGTGCGCAACGCGGCACTCGATGCCTCCGGGGTCTGCTCGTAGGGCAGCACGATCAGGTCGCACTCGCCGAGCCGCTCGAGGCTTTCCGCCGACGGCAGGAAGTCGGTGACCCACTCGACCGCCTGCGCCAGCCCGAGCTTGGCGGCCAGCGCGCGGCATGTCGCCAGTTCAGCCACCGACTCCTCGGCCGGATACAACGCGTTGACCAGGCGCAGCCGCAGACCCGGCCAGTCCTGCCGCAACAACGCGGCGGCGCGCAGCAAGCGTGGTATCCCCTTGGGCGGCACCAGAAAGCCGTAGCAGCCGATCAGCGGCGCCGACCCTGGGGGAAGCACGCGCGGCTCCGGTGCAGGCTCGGCGGCGGCCGGCGTGCCCTGTGGCATCAGCACGACGTTGTCGACCAGCCCCTCGCGTTGCAGCAGCGCCAGGTCGGCGACGGTGTGGACGCAGACCCGATCGGCGCGATGCAGCGCGGCAATCGCCGCCGCCCGATCCGCCTCGTCGAGCTGGAGGAGATGCTTGGTGTTGTGCAAGGTGACGACGCTCACCCGCGCGGCGATCCGCCGGTCGGTGAGCAGATCGGCGAGCCCCGGCCAGGGGATCAGCCCCGGATGGTGCTGCACGATCAGCACCTGCGGGTCCTCGCTTGCGATGCTGGCGGCAAGCCCGGTCGCATTGCCGAGCTCCCAGCTCGGCACCACGCGCGGGCCTTCTCGTGTTCCTGCACTGGGCGGGGTGCGTCGGTCGGCGAACACCACGTGCGCGCCGGGGTCGAGCATCGGCTCGGCGAGCTGGCGCGTGTACTCGGCAACGCCGCATTTGACGTCCCAGCTGGTGACCCAGCCGATACGCGGCGCGCGCGCCGGCGGCAGCAGCAGCAGGTCGACGCAAGCCTCGGCGACGCGCTCGGCCCAGCGCGCCGGATCGAGCCGTTGCCGAACCACGCTTCGCGCCCGCTCCGCCCGCGCCGCTGTGCGGCCACCGCCGGCCTCGGCATCGACCAGCGCCTCGCGCAGCGCCGCCGCGAGGTCCGCCGCGTCCGGCTCCAGCCACACCGAGCCGTTCGACGCCAGATGGGTGCGCGCCGGTGCGTGCCGCCAGGCGATCAGCCGCGCCTCATCAGCGGTGACGAAGTCGCGATGGCCGCCGCCGGCGGTGACGATGAGCGCCAGTCCCGCCGCCATCGCCTCGGCCGCCGGGATGTTGAACCCCTCGCCGCGCGTCGGCAGCACCATGACGTGGCCGCGCGCGTAGAGCTCCAGCAGCGCGGCGTGATCGAGATCGTCGTCGATCAGCTCGATCGGCGCGAGGTCGGGGTGCTCGGTGCGTCGCTCGCGCAACTGGTCGGCCACCTGGTTGTGCGGGTTGGCGAACCCCTTGATCACCAGCCGCACATTGTCGCTGGCGCGGAACGCCTCCGCCCAGGCGGCCAGCAGCACATCGACACCCTTGCGCGGAAAGCAGGAGGAGACGTGCAGGAAGGTGAGCGGCGCCGCCTCGGTGGGCCGCGCCGGCTCGCGCGCGGCGCCGATGGCGGCGAACTCGTCGAGCGGCGGCGCGTAGCCGACGACCCGCACGGGGATACGCAGCCCGGACCCGATCAGCGCGTTGGCGACCGCCTGGCTCGGCGCGAGCACGCCTTGGAACGCCTCGTTCAACGTCGCGATCGTCGCGCGCGGGACCAGCGACTCTTCCCAATAGAAATAGGCCAGCCTGGCGTCGGCCGGCTCCTCCGGCACGTACACCGGGTAGTGCTGGCTGATGATGACGTGCGGCGCGGTCTGCGGCGCGGCGCGGCGCGCCAAGCGGCGCACCATGTCGCGCTCCGCCGTCGGGATCTCGGCCAGCGCCAAGGTCGGCTTGCCCTCGACCGGCAACATCCGCGCCCGGCCCGGCAGCGCGAGTTCCAGCGCCGTGGCGAGACTGCGGTTTACCGCCGCGAGGCTGTAGGTCCGGTTCACGTGCCCCGCCACGGTCACGTGCAGGTTGGCCAGCAGCGCCTCGCGGGTCGGCGCGGTCGGCGGCGGCGCGGCCCCCGCCATGGCGAGCGCCTGCGCCAGCACCGGGACCTGGCGCGACAGGCGGAATTCGGGCAGCCGGCGTTCCTGCCGGCGCAGGATCTCGTCACGCCGCGCCGGATCGGTGGCGATGGCGAGCATCGCCTCGGCGACGGCGTGCGGGTCGTCGTCGCGCACCAGCACCCCGGCGCCGCCGAGGGTGAACGGCACCGCGCCGGTGGCAAGGGCCACGACCGGCACGCCAGACGCCATCGCCTCGACCAGCGGCACGCCGAACCCTTCGTGGCGACTGAGCGAGACGTAGAGGTCGGCTTGCGTGAACCAGCCGTGCAGCGCCTCGTCGCTCACCTGCCCGGTCAGCAGCACATCACCCTCGACGCCATGCCCGAACGCCCGGCGTTCGATCTCGCGCACATAGTCCTCGTTGCCGTCGCTGCGGCCCACCAGCACCAGGCGGCAGGGCGCGCCGAACTTGTCATGAAACGCGGCGAAGGCGTCGACCAACCCGACCTGCCCCTTCGATGGCGTCACGCGGCCGACGAACAGGACCGTGTAGGGCGCGTCGGCCGCGCGTTCCGGCGCCTCCGTCTGGCGCGCGCGGAGGTCGTCGATGTCGAACAGCAGCGGGCAGGCCAGCGCGGTCTCGTAGCCGATCCGGCGCAGCTCCAGCGCATTGTATTCGCTGTCGGCCAGCGCGGCGGCGACCAGCGGCCGCCAGCCGGCCAGCTGCTCGCGGCCGAGCTCGGCGTAGCGCGCCCAGTCTGGCTGCGCCGCGAGCAGCGCTGGAGGCGTGATGTTGTGATAGATCAGCACCTTCGACGCGGCGAGGGCGGCGACCCGCTCGAACGCGTCGAACCCCATCGAGTGCCGCACGATCAGCACGTACTCGTCGTGCGTCGGGATGTCGTCGAGCAGCAGCAGCTCGTCGGCCAGACGCGGATCACGGTGCTCGACATAGATCTCGCTCTGGTAGCCGAGTGCCCGCAGCAGATCGCGGGTCAGCCGCATCGCGTTGGTGATCGCGTCGCCGACGCTGGAGCCGGAATGGAACTGATGCACCGCGCGGCGCGGGATCGGCCACAAACGATCGCGCCCCGCACGCTTACCGGTGTCATTCTCGGCGGCGGGATCCTGTTGCTGCTCGATCCGTGTTTGCCCCGCGTCACGGCCCGGCCAGGCCAGCCGCAGGCGGGGGGCGGACGGGGCGATCGCCGGCGCGGCCGCGAGGACAACCATCCCTTCCGCCATTTGCTCGGCCGGCGGCGCCGAGCCGGCCAGGCGTCGGGCGACACGCGCCAGCGGCAGGAACGGCTGCAACGCGCGCGGTCCGCCCTCCCAGCGGAGCTCGCGCGCCAGCCGGTCGAGCTGCGCCACGTGGGTCGACAGGGTGCCGATCTCCCGTCGCGCGGCGAGCAGGTCGTCGCGCACCGGCAGCAGCGCCGCGCGTTCCTCACGCAGCGCCGTCTCCGCCGCCTGGAGCTTGTCGCGCAGGGTCGTCATCCCGTGGCGCAGCTCCGCCGCGTCCTCGCGATGCGTCGCGTTGCTGCGGCGCAGCCCCTCCGCCTCCCGGTGCAGCTGGTCGTGGAGATCACGCAGCCAAGTCATCTCGGTCAGCAGCGGCTTGCGTTCGTCGAGCAGCCAGCCCCGCTCGCGGGCGAACTCGGCCTCGCGCCGGTCGAACGCGGCCTCGGCGGCAGCGCGGGCGCGGGCGGCCTCCTCGAGGCGCTGCTCGGCTTTCGGGTCGAAACGCTCGAAGTCGTCGAACACGTTCGGCTGCACGGTAAAGTGCCGGCCAAGCGCCGCGACGCGCTCCTCGGCAAGGTAGAACCGGTTCAGCCCATCGAACCAGACGAAGCTGTAGCCGGCCTGCAGCAGTGCCGGTTCCCACGCGGCGTGGGTCGGCTCCCCGTCCAGCGGCTGGGTGGCCTCGACCATGACAATCCAGGGCCGGTGCGCGCGCAGATCGGCGCCGGCGATGACCTCGGCCTCGGCGCCCTCGACATCGATCTTGAGGAAGTGAATATCGCGGGGCGCATGCTCGCGCAGCACGCTGGCCAGGGTGGTCGTCTCGACGCGGCCGGTCTCCGACGTCCAGCCGGCCTGGATGTGGGTCTCCGCGATGTCGGCGTCGAGCGTGGAGAGCCCGGTGCCGGGAATGCGATGGAACCTGCGCGTGCCGCTCTCGGCGGCGACGGCGACGCAAAGGTTGATGTCGCGCGGACGCGCTTGCCGCAACCGGCCGAAATAGTGCTCCGCCGGCTCGCAATTGATGCCGCTCCAGCCACGATCGTAGAACGCCCGGGTGATCGAATGCTCGGTCGGATCGGCCGCGCCGATATCGACGTAGAAACCCTGCGCCACGTCACGCAGCGCGCGCCAGAGCATCACGTCCTCGGCGTTCTGGGCATACGAGATGAAAGTCATGCGCGGGACCGTTCGATCGGGCTGGACAGGTCCGCGACATAGCCGGCGTGGTTTGGCGCGGCAACGGCCCCACCCGCTAGGGCGGTTGTCATCGCCGCCGCCTGGTTCGGCTACGTTGCGGGGACATCGGACGCGGCGGCGTCGGGCAGGGTGTCCCAGGCCAGTATTCGCATGTATCCCCCCTTCTGCGCCCCCACCCGTACTACCGCGCGGCGCGCGAACCGGCCACCCCCCGTGCCCTCGCCGGTCGCGATGATCACCACTGTCAGCAACCCCGCCGATTGGCTGCGTCCCGCCTCAGTCGGCGGCGGTGGTGGCGGCGCCCCCGGCAGCACGGCGCGGCCGCTGATGCCCAGCGCGCGCCGCACCACCGGGTCGGCGTAGGTCGGATTGACCTCGCCCTGGGCATAGACCGTCGCGTGCGGCCGCAGCGCTTCGAGCAGGACCGGCGTGATGCCCAGCACCAAGCCGAGCTCGTCCACCGATTCGAACGGGGCGCCCGGCGGGCCGTAGCCGAGGCGGGCGGCGCGATACGGCTGGTTCTGCGGCGCCTGCGGCCCGCTGACCCCCTGCGGCCCGCTGACCCCCTGCGGGAAGCGCCACGCCGTGATGCGCTGAGCCAGGATGGCGGCCTGCTGCGGGTCCGCGCCCACCGCTTGCAGCAGCGCTTGCAGCACGGCGGGCGAGGCCTGGTTGAGGTCGATCTTGGCGGCCTCATCGGTGATCCGGACGGTGACCACGGCCCCCGGCGGTTGCAGCAGATGGGCGCGGCCGTCCGGCAGCCATCGTCCCGGGCGCGGCTCGAGCAGCCGGAACGCCGCTTCCTCGACCGCGCCATCGGTTGCCGCCTGCACCACCGCGGCGCGGCGGAGGTTGAGCGCGAGCGTGGCCTCGCTGCGCCCCGACGCCCCGATGCGGGTCATCACCAAGGTGATGAGCACCAGCGACCACAACACGATCAGCAGCGCGAAGCCGCCCTGTCGGACCCGACGCGTCCCCCCGCGTGGCATCACGGGCCAAGGCGCGGGTCGCGGAACAGGAACCCGTTGGGGTCGGCGCGTCCCGAGGCGTCGAGGCCGCGCAACCGGCCCGGCACCGAGGCCGCGTTGGGCAACTGCTCCTGCAAGTCCCGCGTCAGGGCGCGCGCGTCGAGCTGGTCGTGCACCACGTGCGGCGTGATCAGCACCAGGAGCTCGGTGCGCGTACGTCGGTTGTCCTGCGTTCCGGCGAGCAAGCCGAGCAGCGGGATGTCCTTGAGCCACGGGATGCCCGTGTTCGAGCGCGAGACGTTGTCGCTGATCAGCCCGGCGAGCCCCACCGTCTGCCCGTCGCGGATTACCACGCGGGAGGTGACGTTGCGCTCGGAGAAGGTCGGGCTGTCGATCGTCGAGCCGCTGGCATTGGTGTTCGGCGGCACCACGGCGCTGACCTCCTGGGCGATGTCTAGGGTGACGAGGTCGCCGGCGTTCACCCGCGGGGTGACCTGCAGGATAACCCCGGTCGGCTGGTATTGGACGTTGTTGATTATCGGCGCGCCGCTGACCAGCGTGCTTTGCGAACTGGTCGACAGATAGGGCACCAGGCTGCCGACCTGCAGCCGCGCCGTCTCATTGTCGAGCACCATGATCTGCGGCGAGGAGAGCACGCGCACGTCGGTGACGGCTTGCAGCGCCGAGATCGCCAGCGGCGCCCCGCCCGCCCCCTTGCCGGCCAGTACGAAGCCAGGAAACGTGGTACCGAGGGCGATGTTGGCGAGGTTGTCGATCGGCGCGTTGACCAGCGCGTTGTTGAGCACGCCGTTGATGCCACCGGACTTGAAGAAGAACTGGGTGCCGTATTGCAGCGCGTCGTCGAGCGTGACCTCGGCGATGGTGGCGTCGATCCGCACTTGCAGCGGCACGATGTCGATCTTGCGCAGCATCGCCTCGATCCGGTCGTTCTCGGCGGGCGTGGCGTAGATCATCAGCGCGTTGTTCTGCGGGCTGGGGATGATGCGGATCTGCTCGGTGCCGCCACCGCCCGGGCCACCGCCCGCGCCGCCGCCTTCGAGCCCGCCGAGCAACGGGTTGGCGGCCGCCGCCGAGCCGCCGCCGGCTGCTGGCGCGGCGGTCTCACCCGGCGGTGCGGACGCGCCCGGGACGGCGCCCAACCCGCCGCCGCCGCGCCCGCCGATGCCGCCGGGGGAATTGATCCCGCCGGCACCGATGCCGCCGGCGCCGAGGGTGCTGGTGCCGCCCACCGATGTGGGCGGCGCGCGGGTGCTCGGCTGGGCGGTGACATCGCCCGGCGTGAACGCCTGCTGCAACAGGTAGGCGGCGTCGTTCGACTTGCCGTTCTGCAGATAGTAGACGTGCCAGCTTCGCACCGTGCGGCTACGCGTGCGGGTGACCAGCCCGTAGATGCGCCGCACCTGGTCGACATAGGCCGGGGTGCTGGCCACCACCAGCACCGCGTTGAGCCGCGCCATCGGCAGCACCTGCACCAGGCCGGCGAGCGCGGCACTGCCTTGCGCGCGCACCGCCTGCTGTAGGGTGGAGGCGAAATCCTTGGCATCGCCGGATTCCACCGGCAGCAACGCGTAGGACTGGCCGGCCAGGATGTCGACGTCGAAGGCGCGGATCAGCTCGATCAAGGTCTGCCGCGCCGCCGGATCACCGCTGACCAGCAGCGCGTTAGAGTCGGGCGCGGGGAGGATGCGGCCGCTCTGTCCGGCGAACGGCTGCAACACGCGGGCCAGGCTCGCCGCCGAGGCGTAGCGCAGCGGCACCAGGCTGCTGCCCGCGCCGCCGAGATCGGCGAGCCCGATATCCGCCGCCGCCGCCGCCGCCGGCACCACGCGATACAGCGACCCGGCTCGCACCAGCCCGGCCCCGGCTTGCGCCAGCAGGGCTTGCAATGTCGGCAGCAGTTGCGCGCGCGACAGCGGCACGGTGGTGTGCAGGGTAGCCGTGCCGCGCACCGCCGGGTCGATCGTGTAGTTTACGCCGAGCAGGCGGCCGAGGATCTGCGCCACCACCTCGCGGATGTCGGTATCGGCGAAATCGAGCGAGATGTCGCCACCCGCCGCCCCCGCTGCCCCGGGTGTCGTCACGCCGGCCCCTGCCACGCCCGCTTGTGGGCCGGCTGCCGCGCCGGCGGGCATCGCCGCGCCGTAGCTGACCTGCGGCGCGGGCAGCGGCGCCGACCGGCCGATCGGGCCATTGCGCCGTGCCGCCGGCGCCGGCTCCAGCGGCACCGGCCCGATGGCCTGCTGGGGTGCGAGAGGCGGGTAGATCTCGCGCGGCCAGGGAGTGCAGCCGGCCAGTGCGACCATACCCAGCGCGCCCATGCCCAGAGCGGCCAGCTTCAGGCCGGCGCGCAGTGCGGGGCGTGTCATGGCTGCCCCGGCTGCGGCTTGGGGGGCGGCGGCACGCCCACCAGGTCCGGCGGCCCGTTCCAGGTGGCGGCGTCGGGCAGACCAGGGAGCGCGCTTGGTGGCGGCGGCAGGCCCTGCCCGATCAGCGGGCCTTTCGGCACCGTCACGCCTGGTGTCGCGGCACCGGTGGGCGCGCCGGCGGGCGCACCGGCGACTGGTCCGGCATGGGTGACGCGCAGCACCTTCGCTCCCTGCGGCCCGTTGACCGTCACGGCATCCGGCGCGATCGACTGGACGACGAAGTCGCCGATGCGGCCGCCCCGCTGCACCACGACGGGCTTGTCGCCGCTATCGGGGGCGAAGATCGCGGCGCGGGAGACCGACGAGATCACGATGCCGGCCAGGCGCGGCGGCGGTTTCGGCGGCGCCGCCGCTTGCGCCGGCGGTGGCGGCGGCCTCGGCAGGCGGTCTGGCGCGTCGGCGCGAAGAGCGGCCGGGCGAGAACGGTGCCGACGGCGCGGGACACCTGCGCCTCGGTCTGCTCCGCCGCCGGCGTCTCCACGCGGGGCGATCGCGGTCGCCGCGGCCCGCGGCACGGCCACGCTGGATGGAGCGCGACGCAGTTCCAGCCCGATGATCCCGATGGGGAGGAGGCCGAGGAGAAGGAGGAGCGCGACGGCGGGGTGCGGGCGGCTCATGCAGGCATTCTTACGGGCACGCCACGCAAGCGGATGCGTGCGCCGCGATGCCGGGTTGGTGCGCCCCGCTGTCTGGCTGGTTCGGCATACGAGCCGGGTTTCCTCCTTGGCCGTCCGCTAGCGGCAAGCTGCCTCGCGCCACCGCACGAATCGCACGCGCGCTCTTGCCTCGGTTGCATAACCGGCGCCTCTCGCGCCGGGCAAGGCTTCAGCGTGGTCGAAGCGCGTTACGAATCAGCCGGCACGCGCTGGGGGGCGATGACGATGGGCGGCCAGGCATCCGGGGACCCGGCGTCGGCGGCGAACACCAGGCGGATGCGCACCAATGCCGGCGGCACGCGCCCGTCCCACGCGGCGACCCAGCCGCCCGGCTCGCGCCAGTAGGCCACGTCGAGCCGCGCCACCCCGGTGAGCAGCACCGTCTCGATCGGCGGCGGCGGCGGCGCCAGGCGGGCGGCGTGCCGCGCCGGAGTCCAGCGCAGCAGCAGCCGCTGTGCCGCATCGACAGTGAGCAGCACGTCGGCGCGACGGCTGGCCAACCCGGCCGCCAGCGCCGCGCCCTCGGGAAGGGTGGCGGTGAAGGCGAAGCGATGCGCGTTGCCGACGATGTTCGGCGGGTCCACGCGGTAGCCGGGATCGAGGCCGCCGATCAGGGTGCGCAACGTGCGGTCCACCGCGTCGAGATCGCCGCGCTGCTCGATCAGCCGGGCCTGCGTGTCCCAGGCGCGCAGCCCGAAGCGCGTGGCCTGCGCCAGCCCGGCCATCAGGAAGCCGAGCACCACGATCGCTACCATGATCTCGAGCAGGGTGAACCCGGCCTGGGCGCCGCGTCGCGCGAGAGTGTTCATGGCGGTTCCGGGACCGCGCTGCCGAGCCGCTGGCTTTGCAATGTGACTTGCCGCGCCTCGCCCGCCTCGCCCCAGGAAATCGTCACCCCGATGGCGTAGAGCGCCGGCAGCTTGCCGGGGGTTTGCCCGGGCGGCGGCGCGTGCACCGCGACGCGTCGTATCTGGGTACGCCAGCGGAACCCGTTGCCGTCCTCGCCGCTGCGCACGCCAGGGGTAAGCCCGGCTGCGCGGCCGAGTGCCGCCAGATGCGAGCGCGCCCGCGACACCGCTTCCATGTATTGCCCCGACAGCCGCACCGAGCGGAGGCTGGTGATCGAGCCCTGGAACAGCACGCCGAGGGCCAGGGCGGCGATGACGAACGCGACCAGCACCTCCAGCAGGGTGAAGCCGCCCTGCCGCGCCGTGTCGCCGCCTTCAGCCGGCATCGCCGACGCTCACCCGCCCGGTCAGCCAGTCGACGGTAACGCGCATCCTGCGGTCGCCGGTCGCCAGGGTGACCACGCCGCCGGAGGCGCTGCCGTCGGGAGCAAAGCGGATCGCCGGGGTGCTGCCGGTCGCGCCGATCGCGACGCCGACGAGGTCGGGCAGTTGCTGTGGCTGGTTGCCGTCGAGCCGGTATCCGTGCGCGGCGGGGTCGAGCGTAAACACCACCATCCGGTTGTCGACGATCGCCTGGGTGCGGGCGAGGCGCAGGGTCGACGCCACCGACCCGGCCGCCGCGCGCAGCTCGACTGTCGGGTTGCGCGCCGGGGCGCGATACAGCACCAGCGCCAGCAGCAGGCCCAACACCGCCAGCACCACCATGATCTCGATCAAGGTGAAGCCCCGCTCCGCCAGGCGGGGCGAGCGGGGGCGTTCAGCCGGCAAGGCTGTTGAGGCTGAGCATCGCCAGCATCAGCGAGGAGACGATGCCGGCGATCGCCGCTCCCATCGCGATGGTGATCACCGGCACCAGCAGCGAGACCAGCCGCTGCACGCCGAGCCGCACCGTCTCGTCGTGAATGTCGGCCGCGCGCAGGGCAAGAGCGCCGAGCTGCGCCGTCTCCTCGCCGAGCCGGAGCAGGTGGACGGTGCGGGCCGGGAAGATGCCCGCCGCTTCCAGTGGCCCGGCGAGCCCGGCGCCGCCCTTGGCGCTGAGGCTCGCCCGATCGACCGCCGCCACCCCGGCGCGGTTGCCGATAGCGTCGCGCACCACGGCCAGCGCGCTGATCAGCGGCACCCCGTTGAGCAGCAAGGTGCCCAGGCTGCGGGTGAAGCGCGCGGCGATGACCTCGCGGGCCAGGCGACCGATCACCGGCAGCCGCAGCAGCAAGCCGTCCGCCACGACACCCGGGCCCGGCCGGCGCAGCAGCTGCCGCACCGCCAGCACCAGCAGGGCCAACGCGGCCAGCCCGAACAGGCCATAGCGCGCGATGATATCGCCGGCGTCGATCAGGAACTGGGTCGAGCGCGGCAGGGTGGCGCCGTTCTGCGCGAACAGCGGCACGAATTGCGGCAGCACCTGGGTGAGCAGCAGCGCGACGGAGCCGATCGCCGTCACCAGCAGCAAGGCGGGGTAGATCATCGCCGACTGCACCGTCGCCGCGAGGCTGCGCTGGCGCTCCAGCAGCAGCGCCAGGCGCTCCAAGGTGGCCGCCAGGGTGCCACCTGCCTCGCCGGCGCGCACCAGCCCGACATAGAGCCGAGAAAAACTGCCGGGGTGCTGGCCGAGCGCGGTGGCGAGCGCGCCGCCGTCGCGCACCACGTCGCGGATCTGGCCGATCGTGGCGCCGACACGCGGCGACGGCGCGGTCTCCACCAGGAAGCGCAGCGCGCGGTCGAGGTCCTGGCCGGCGGAGAGCATGACGGCGAGCTCGCGGGTGAAGTGCGCCACGTCCTGCCGGCGCAGGCGCTTGCGGCCGAACTCGGTGTTGAGCAGGTCGGCGAGGAACGACCCACCGCCGGCGGCGGGCTCGGCGCGCATCGGGATCGCGCCCTGGCGTTGCAGCCGGGCGACCACGTCGGCCTCGCTCGTCCCCTCCATCAGCCCGCGCGTGACCTGGCCGGCGCGGTCCAGGGCGACGTAGCGGAACGACGGCATCTTGCGTCAGGCCTCGGCCCGGATGCTGCGGACGACCTCTTCGATCGTGGTCGTGCCGGCAAGGGCGGCGTCGAGCCCGGCCTCGAACATCGTCACCATGCCCGCCGCCACCGCCGCGCGCTCGATCTCGGACTGGTCGGCCCGGCTGAAGATCAGCCGCTCGATCTCGGCGTTCGGCAGCAGGAACTCGGCGATCGCCTGCCGGCCGCGAAAGCCGGTGCCCCGGCATTGTGGGCAGCCGACCGGGTGCCACAGGGAAACCTTGTCTCCAGCGCGGCGGCCAAGATCGAAGCGGGCAATCAGCTCGGCCGGCGCCTCGGCCGGGCGACGGCACGCCTCGCACAGCCGGCGCACCAGGCGTTGCGCCAGCACGCCGCGCAGCACCGCCGTCATCAGGTAGTCCTCGAGGCCCATGTCGCGCAGCCGGGTGATCGTCGCCGCCGCCGAGTTGGTGTGCACGGTGGACAGCACCAGGTGTCCGGTGAGCGCCGCCTGCACCGCGATCTGCGCGGTCTCCACGTCGCGGATCTCGCCCACCATGATCACGTCGGGGTCCTGGCGCAGGATCGAGCGCAGCAAGGTGGCGAAGGTGAGGTCGATCTGCGGCTTGACCTGGATCTGGAGGATGCCGCCGAGCTGGTACTCGATCGGGTCCTCGACCGTGACCACCTTGCGCACCACCGAATTGAGCGACAGCAGCCCGGTGTACAACGTGGTGGTCTTGCCGCTGCCGGTGGGGCCGGTCACCAGCACAATCCCGTTCGGCAGGTCGAGTGCCGCGGCCAGCCGCTGCACCACCGCCGGCGCCAGGCCGAGCCGCCCGTAGTCGAACGCGACGGCGTTGCGGTCCAGCACGCGCAGCACCACGGTCTCGCCGTGCAGGGTGGGGATCGTCGAGACGCGGAAATCCACCTCCTGGCCGCGCACCGCGAGCTTGATCCGCCCGTCCTGCGGCAACCTTCGCTCGGCGATGTCGAGCCGCGCCATGATTTTTATCCGCGAGGTAATGGCGGCGACCAGCTGCGCCGGCGGGCTGTCCGCCTCGTGCAGCACGCCGTCGTAGCGGTAACGCACCCGCAGCCGGTCCTCGAACGGCTCGAGGTGGATGTCCGAGGCGCGGGTCTCGACCGCGCGGGAGATCAGCTGGTTGACCAGCCGGATCACCGGCGCCTCGCTGGCGATGTCGCGCAGCCGCTCGGCATCCTCCTCGTCCGGCCCGCCGTCAGCCTCCTTCGCCCCGTCCTCCGCCACGCCGGCTTCGGCTTCCGGGTAGAGCCGGTTGAGTGCCGCGTCGAGCTCGATCGGCACCGCGACCTCGGCGGCGACCGCAAGGCCGGTGGCGGCGGTGATCGCGCGCTGGGTGAACAGGTCGAGCGGGTCGGCTAGGGCGACGGCCAGCACCTCGCCCTCGCTGGCCGCCTCGATCGCCAGCGGTAGCGCGCGGGCTTGGCGGAGGAAGCGGGCGCCGAGCCGGTCGGCGAGCAGCGGCGCGTCCTCGGGGTAGCGCTCGGGGGTCGCGACCGGCAGATCGAGCAGGGCGGCGTAGGCTTGGGCGAGGCCGCGCTCGGAAACCAGGCCGAGCTGGATCAGCACCGCCGGCAGCGCCTGCCCGCTTTCGGCCGCGACCCGCCTGGCCCGCGCCAAGGTGCGGTCGTCGCATTGCCCTTGCTCGATCAGCAGCCGGGCGAGGCGCTCGGTGGTGTCGCCCTCTTCCGCGCTTGACGTCGGCGTGGGTGCCACGTCGGACGCCGCCGGGCTGGCCGCCTCGTCTGGCCGGGTGACTGTTCGCCGGAATAGATGCACTTGCGCCTCCCGCCCGCGCCCTAGTAGAGCACGGCCGCATTGATGAGGGCCGTTCGCGGGCTGGATCAAGACCTGCGCTGGCGCGTCGGCGCCGCTCGGATTACGCCTGACCTCGTGCCGGAGATGCATCTGCCCGATTGGCTGCCGCCACTGCTCGCCGCCCCTTTCGTCGGCAGCCTGCTCGGGGTGCTGGTGCGGCGGCTGCCGCGTGGGTTGCCGGTGGCACTCGATCGCTCGCGTTGCGAGAGCTGCGGCCATGCGCTCGGCCCGGCCGAGCTGGTGCCGCTGGCGAGCTACGCCGTGTTGCGTGGTCGCTGCCGGCACTGCGGCGCGGCGATCTCCCCGTTTCACCCATTGATCGAGCTGGCGGCGTTGCTAGTCGCGATCTGGGCCGCCACGTCGGCGCCGGACGCGGGCTTGCTCTGGGCCGACTGCGTGCTGGGCTGGACCTTGCTGGCGTTGGGCTGGATCGACTGGGAGACCATGGTGCTGCCGGACGCGCTGACCTTGCCGCTGATCCTCGCCGGGCTCGGCGCGGCGCTGCTGCTGGCGCCCCACCACGCGGCGCTATACGCCGCCGGGGCGGCGCTCGGCTGGCTCGGTTTTCGGGCCGTCGCCCTCGCCTACCGCGCGCTGCGCGGACGCGACGGTCTCGGCGAGGGCGACGCCAAGCTGCTGGCGGCGGGCGGCGCCTGGGTGGGACCGGCGGCCTTGCCCTTGGTTGTGTTCCTCGGCGCGCTGCTTGGGATCGCGCTGACGCTGGCACGTTCGGCCGGCAGCGGCCTGCGACGCGAGACGGCGGTGCCGTTCGGGCCGAGCCTGGCCCTCGCGGTGTGGCTGGTCCGGCTCTACGGCGACGGCTTCCTGGCCTGGTATGGTCCGTTCCGATGATTGAGAGACAGGCGGGCATGGCCGTACGAGGTGCCCAAGGCACCCGGCGAGTGCGGCACCAGTGAGCGGCGCGGCGGGCCGGTTCGGGCGCTGGTGGCTGGAGCAGCTTGTCTCGATCGGCCATCGCCGAGGCGAGCAGCAACCCGACGGCGTGGTGCTCGCGCTCGCCACATCGGACGGCCCGGTCCGGGTGCTGCGGCGGCGCGGCGCGCGGAGCGAGGCGCTGGGCGAGGTGGCACTCGGCCCGCAGGGGCGCGCCGCGTTGTCCCGCATGATCGGGCGGCGGCGCGGTCCGGTCAGCCTGCGTCTGAGGCAGGCGCTGTTGCACCGCGACATCGTGCTGCCGCTCGCCGCCGAACGCGATCTCCGCCGCGTGCTGGCCTACGAGCTGGAACGGGTGACCCCGTTCACGGCCGCCGAGGTTCATTGGGACTACCGTGTGCGCAAGCGGGATGTCGCGCGAGGGCAATTGGTGGTCGAGCTGGTCATCACGCCACGCGCGGTGCTGGACCCGGTGCTGCAAGCGCTGGCCGGTCTCGGCGTCGCGCCAGCACGAGTGGAGCCGGACGAGCCGGGCGGCGCGCTCCGCCTGTCCTCGCCCGGCGCCGGGCGGCAATTGCGGCTGGTCCGCGTGCTGGCCACCGTCTGCGTCGTGCTCGCCTTGGTCGCGGCGGTTCTGCCGATCATCCGCCAATCCTTGGCGCTGGCGGCGCTGGAAACACGCATGGACGCGCTGCGCCCGCGGGTCGAGCGCGCCCAGGCGATCCGTCGGCGGCTCGGCGGCGAGGGACAGGCCGACCAGGTGATCGCCGCCGAAACCGCCCGGGTCGGCAACGCGCTCGACATCCTGGCCACGGTCACCGGGCTGCTGCCGGACGACACCTATCTGGTCAGCCTCGCCTTGCGCGCCCGCGAGCTCACCCTGGAGGGACGCTCGCGACAAGCGGCCGGGCTGATCGGCACGCTGTCCGCCGATCCGGCCATGCAGGCGGTGCATTTCATCGCGCCGGTGACCCGCTCCGGCAGCGGCGAGGATGTGTTCACCCTGCAGGCCCGAGCCGGGCAAGCCCGGGCGGGCGGCTAGCGGTGTTCGGTTCGTTGCCGACCGGCCGGCGCGGCCAGGCGCTCGCCCTCGGATTGCTCGCCATCACCCTCGCCGTGCTGTGGCTCGTCGTGGTGGGCCCGCTGATCGGCTGGTACTCCGAGCGGGCCGATCGCCTGGCACGGGAGCGGGTGTTGGCGGCGCGCATGGCCGAGATCGCCGCCAGCCTGCCCCTGCTGGAGCAGCAGGCGACGGCGCGACGGGGCACCGCGCCCAAGCCGGATGCCTTGCTCGCCGGAAACTCGGACGCGCTCGCCGCCGCCGCGCTACAGGAGCGGTTGCAAGCGATGGCGCAGCGCAGCGGCGCGGCGCTGAGCACGATCGAGGCGCTGCCGCCCGAGGCGAGCGGCGCCTATCGGCGGATCAAGGTGCGGGCGACGCTCGCCGCACCCTACCCGGCCTTGACGCAATTGCTGCGCGGGATCAGCACGGCGGCCCCGACGATGCTGGTGGACGACCTCACCATGCGCGCATCGTTCAGCGCGGCGCCGGACCGGGCCGCGCGGCTGGAGACCAGCTTCACGGTGATCGCGTTTCGCGCGGCCGCCCCCTGAGAGGACCTCCCCGATGGCCTATCCCGATCTGAAGTCGCGCTCCAAGGCGGTGAACGACCGCGCCAAGGCGAGCCTGCCCGGCGGCAACACGCGAACCACCGTGTTCATGCAGCCGTACCCGATCTACGCGGCGCGTGGCGAAGGGTGTCGGGTCTGGGATGTCGACGGCGTGGTCCGCATCGACTGCATCAACAATTTCACCTCGTTGATCCACGGCCACGCGCACCCCGCCCTGGTGCAGGCGGCTTGCGAGCAGATGCGGCTCGGCTCCGCGTTCGGCATGCCGACCGAGGCCGAGGTCGATCTCGCCGAACTGCTCTGCGGTCGGGTGGCGTCGGTCGACCGGGTGCGCTTCAGCAACTCGGGCACCGAGGCGGTGATGATGGCGGTGAAGGCCGCGCGCGCCTTCACCGGGCGGGCAAAGATCGCCAAGTGCGAAGGCGCCTATCACGGTACCTACGACTACGCCGAGGTCAGCCTCGATACCAAGCCCGACGCCTGGGTGCAGGGCCCGCCCGCCTCGGTCGCCTACGCCCGCGGAACGCCGCAGGGTGTGCTGGACGATGTCGTGACCATCCCGTTCAACGACGTGGACGGCGCGGTCAGCCTGATCCGCGCCTGCGGCTCGGAGCTCGCCTGCGTCCTGGTGGACCCGATGCCGAACCGCGCGGGGCTGGTGCCGGCCGAGCGGTCCTATATCCAGGCGCTGCGCGAGGCCACGCGCGAGGTGGGCGCGTTGCTGGTGTTCGACGAGGTGATCTCGTTCCGGCTCGGCTTCGGCGGCGCGCAGGCGATCTGGGACGTCGCGGCCGACCTCACCGCCTTCGGCAAGATCATCGGCGGCGGGCTTCCGGTGGGCGCGACCGGCGGCCGGGCGGAGGTGATGGCGGTGTTCGATCCGAGCGCGGGCAAGCCGGCGCTGCCCGGCGGCGGCACCTTCTCCGCCAACCCAGTCACGATGCGGGCCGGCATCGCCGCGATGGAGCTGCTCGACCCGGCGGCGTACCAGCGGCTCGACCAGATCGGCGAGCGGGTGCGCGGCGGCATCGACGAGGCGTTCCGCCGGCATGGCGTCGCGGGCGGAACCGTCGGGCTCGGCTCGTTGCTCCGGCTGCATTTCACCGACCGTCCGGTGCGGGACTACCGCTCCGCCTATGCCAGCCCGGCGGAGGCTCAGCGACAGGACGCCTGCTTCCGGCGGCTGATCGACGAAGGGGTGCTGATGGCCCCCAATGGCCTGATGGCGCTGTCCACGCCGATGACCGATGACGATGTCGACATGATCGTCGCAAGCGTGTCGGCCGCGTTGGCGCGGTCATGACCGCCGCGATCGACCCGATCACCCGCTCGGTGGTCGAGCATCGCCTCTCGTCGATCGTGACCGAGATGGGCGAGGCGATGCTGCGCACCTCCTACTCGCAAATCCTGAACTCGAGCCGCGACTTCTCGATCGCGGTCACCGACACAAGCGCCCGTCTGATCGCGCAGGCGGACCATCTTCCCGTGCATGTCGGTGCCTTGCCCTGGGCCACCAAGGCGGTCGAGGCGCGCTTCGACAATGTCGCGCCCGGCGACGTGTTCCTGATGAACGATCCCGATCATGGCGGCTCGCACCTGCCCGATCTGACCGCTTTCGTGCCGGTGTTCGACGGCAAGGACCGGCTGTTCTGGACCGTCGTGCGCGCGCACCAGAGCGATATCGGCGGCTCGACCTACGGCGCCTACAATCCGGCGGCGACCGAGATCTGGCAGGAGGGATTGCGGGTTCCGCCGATCCGCTTGTTCGAAGCCGGGCGGCTGCGCGACGACCTGCTCGATCTACTGGCGCTGAACACGCGCATCGGCCGCGATTTCCGGGGCGACCTGCTTGCGATGGTGGGCGCTGCCCGGCTGGGTGAGCGTGGCATGAACAAGCTGCTGGCCGAGTTTGGCGGCCGCGTCGTGCAAGCGGCGGTCGACCAGATCTTGGACGCCGCCGAGCAGCGCACGCGGGCGATCGTCTCGGCTTGGCGCGATGGCGTGTTCCACGGCGAGGCTTTCCTCGACGACGACGGCCACGGACGGGAAAACATCCGCATCGCGGCGAAGGTCACCAAGCGCGGCGGCGATATCGAGATCGACTTGTCGGAATCGGACCCGCAAACCACCAGCTTCGTCAATTCGTCGCACGCCAACATGCAATCCGCCTGCGTGATGGCGTTCGCCTACCTGATCGACGCCGACATACCGAAGAACGATGGCGCGTTCCGGCCGCTCAAGGTCATCGCCCGGGAAGGCACCATCGTGTGGGCGGAGCCGGGCCGCCCGGTGACGATGTGCACCAGCCACCCGTCGAACGAGATCATCGAGGCGATCGTCAAGGCGCTGGCGCAATGCTGCCCGGAGCGGGCGATGGCGGGCTGGGGGCGGCGGTTCCGCATCGCCCTGCAAGGCGAGGACCCGCGCACCGGCCGCGGGTTCATCTGGCACATGTTCCACGCCCGGCCCGGCGGCGGCGCCTCGGCCGGTGGCGATGGCTGGTCCTCGATCGGCGAGTGGCACTCGGCCGGCGGGCTCAAGTTCGGCAGCGTGGAGTTCGCCGAGGTTCGCTTCCCGCTGCACTTTCGCCAGCACGAGTTCCTGCCCGGCTCGGGCGGCGAGGGCCGCTATCGCGGCGGCCTTGGCGTCGCCCTCGACCTCGTGGTGGAAACCGAGAAGCCGGCGCTCGCCAACACCGCCGGCGACGGGGCGCGGCATGGCGCGTGCGGCATGCTGGGCGGTCGCGACGGGCCGCCGCACGCTTACCGGCTGCTCTCCGACGGCCGCGAGCCGCGCGTTCTCGGCACCAAGCAGGTCGGGATCGCGGTGCGGCCCGGCGACGTATTCGAGGTCCGCTCCGGCGGCGGCGGCGGCTGGGGGCCACCGGAGGAACGCACTGCCGCGGCGCGCGAGCAGGACGCGCAAGCCGGCCTGCTGCACGCGCGGGGAGCAATCTGAGTGGCTTCTCTGCGGATCGGCATCGATGTCGGCGGCACCTTCACCGATCTCGTCTCGATCGACGCGAGCGGGCGGACGATGCTGGCGAAAGCGCCCTCGACGCCGGCCGATCAGTCGGTCGGGGTGATGGCCGGGCTGGAGGAGCTGGCGCGCCGACACGGGCTCGCCTTGGGTGAGCTGCTCGCGCGAACCGAGCGGATCGTGCACGGCACGACGGTTGCCACCAACGCGTTGCTCGAACGCCGGGGTGCCAAGGTGGCGCTGCTGACCACGGCGGGGCATCGCGACATCCTGGAGATGCGCGAGGGTCTCAAGGACGACCGCTACGATCTCCGCTCGCCGCCGCCGGCGCCGCTGGTGCCGCGCCAGCTTCGCCTCGGCGTGGCTGAGCGGCTGCGGCCGGACGGGTCGGTGCAAACCGCGCTCGATGATGCCTCGCTGGCGGCGGCGATCGAGGCGATCCGCGCCGCCGGGGCGACATCGGTGGCGATCTGCTACCTGCACGCCTACAAGAACCCCGCGCACGAGATACACACGGCTGATCGGCTCGCGCGCGAGCTGCCCGGCCGCTACATCTCGCGTTCGAGCGACGTGCTGCCGCAGATCAAGGAATACGAGCGCTTATCTACCACGGTGGTGAACGCCTATGTCGGGCCGCTGGTCGAGCAATACATCCACAATCTCGAGCGTCGCCTGCGCGATGGCGGGCTTGCGGGCAGCCTGTTCATCGTCCTCTCGCATGGCGGCATCGCGCCGGTGCCCGAGGCCGGGCGGCTCGCCGCGGCGACCGTGCTGTCCGGCCCTGCGGGCGGCGTTGCTGGCGCGCGGCGCTGCGCCGAGCTGCTCGGCATCCCCGACCTGATCCCGTTCGACGTCGGCGGCACGTCGACCGATATCTCGCTCATCGTTGGCGGGCAAGCGGCGCTCTCCGCCGAACGTCGGCTGGCCGGGCAGCTCATCGCGCTGCGCTCGCTCGACATCGCCTCGATCGCGGCCGGCGGCGGCTCAATCGCCAGCATCGATGCCGGCGGCACGTTTCGTGTCGGCCCGCACAGCGCGGGGGCGGTGCCCGGTCCCGCCTGCTATGGCAACGGCGGCACGGCGCCGACCGTGACCGACGCCAACCTGCTGCTCGGCTATCTCGATCCAGCGAATTTCCTCGGCGGGCGGAAAACCCTCGACCGTGCGGCGGCGGAGCGGGCGGTCGACGAGCAGGCTGCCCGCCTCGGGCTGTCGCGCGATGAAACGGCGCTCGGCATCCATCGCCTGATCAACCTCAAGATGGCGGACGGTATTCGCCTGATGACGGTGCGACGCGGCGTCGACCCGCGCCGGTTCGCGCTGCTCGCGTTCGGCGGCGCTGCCGGGCTGCACGCGGTCGAGGTGGCGCGCGAGCTGGAGATCCCGCGCGTGATCGTGCCGACGGTCGCGTCCGTGCTGTCGGCCTGGGGCATGTTAGCGAGCGACCTGCGCTACGAGGTCAGCCGCACCCATATCGGGGACGGCGCGGCGCTGGATGACGCCCGGCTGCGCGCGGTCTACGCCGAGCTGGAGCGCGAGGCCGAGGGCCGGCTGCAAGCCTGGTTTACCGACCCCGTCCGGCTCGAGCGGTCGGCCGAGATGCGCTACGGCGAGCAGGTCTTCGAGATCGACGTGCCGCTGGACGACATCGCTTGGGACGCGCCCGACCTGGTGGCGCGGGTGCACGAGCGCTTCCATGCGCGGCATGAGGAACTCTACACCTACGCCGCGCGCGATCAGGAGGTCGTGTTCGTCAACGCCCGGGTCGCGGCCATCGGCAGCGTGCCGACGACGCCGCACAGATCCGCCGGGCTCCGGCCGCCGGGTCGAACCGATCGCCGCGAGCGCGAGGCGTATTTCCAGGGCTGGCGACGGGTCCCGGTGCACCCGATCGACGCGCTCGCGCCGGGGACGACGATCGAAGGGCCGGCGATCCTGCAAGCCGAGACCACGACGGTGGTTGCCGGTGTTGGCGACGTGGTGACGGTCGACGAATTCGGCTGGCTCGACATCGACGTCGCCCACGGTTCACCGGCCAACATGGCCGCACGGAGCTCGCCGAGAACGGCGGCTGGCTTTACGTTGAAAAAACGGAACGATTAGGACGTACCTCGGCGCGACGCGTTCATCCCGGTTCGAAAAGTCCGCCCGGTGGGCCGCGGACGACCCACGGCAGCTGGTCGACCCGCCGGGCGGCACGACGATAGCGGGAACGGCCGGTCGCTTGCGTCGCCCCGGCGGAACTTCGCGCGGGCGCCACGACGTCAGTGGGCGCATTATCGTCGGCCGGCGCACCGGCGGGCGAGGCCGTGGCGCGCTTACGCGGCCGGAGCAAGAGGGGGTGTTCGGATAGCCTGATGCCCAGCATCTGGCAGAGCGGGCGTAGCAGCCGGCCCATCTGCGGCGCGGCTTCCAGCAGCGCCACCATCTCCGGGTCGGACAGCAGATGGTTCAGCTGACTGCCATAGACCGCCGCCTCCGGCACCAGCCGCAACAGCCAGGCAAGGCCGCGCGGCAGACGCTCAGCCGGACGATCCGCCGGATCATCCGACTTGCGCCGCTTCGCTTGCCGCTCGGCGCGGGACTCCGCCGGCTGGTCGGACGCACCCGATGCGGACCTCCGCGCGGCGGCCGGGAGCTCGCCCGAGCGGACCCGGGCGGCCAGCTTGGCGAACCGCGCGCCGGTGCGTCGCAGCCGCATCCAGATCAGGTTGGCAATGGCCACGGCAACCCAGCCCCTGGCACTGCGCGCGGCAGCGGCCTGGCACAGTGCCTCAATCTGGCACAGTGCCTCAATGATGAGGGCGAAGCGCTCGATGAGGGGTGGGAGGGTGTATGTCACGAACGGAAACATAAGCCGGGAACTAACGTGGCGTCAGGCGTAATGTTAGATTCTCTTGCAAAGAGCCCTGCTCCCTGACCGTTCTCAGCTATGGTCGGCGCCGGCCAAGCGCAGGCCGACCACGGCGGCGGTCAACGGGGGAGTCGTCGGATAGGGAAGCTGGTATCAGCGACCAGGCCGTGCGGACGTGGCAAGCCTCGTCGGGACCCAGGCGTTCCATGGTCGGGATAGCAAGTGATTAATCTCTTCGAGAGCGGTTCCGCTGCCGATCGACCGAGTGGGACGGTGTCGAGCTGGCCGTACAAGACTGGAGAATGCCCATGAGAGGCCGGGCGGCTACGGGAGATGCGCCAACGGCGCACAACGCCGCTCGACACCAGCCATTCCACATAAGCACCCGCGCGCGCCTGATTTGGTCAGCGGCCGGGCCGGCGCTGCTGATGACAGTGTTCGGCTGGCTGGTGACCGCACT
Source organism: Acetobacteraceae bacterium (assembly GCA_965218045.1). Lineage (GTDB taxonomy): Bacteria > Pseudomonadota > Alphaproteobacteria > Acetobacterales > Acetobacteraceae > CAVRCA01. Next base: position 526,585 of record CBDCJX010000009.1, read on the forward strand.
TCCAGCCGTGGTCTTGCCCTACTTCCCGACGCAGGACGGCCCAGCCCACCTGAATACGACCCTCGTCTGGAGCGCGCTCTCCTCTGGGGGCAATGGTCTCTTCGCTCGGTATTTCGAATTGCAGCCGGTTCCGCTGACGAACCGGCTAGCGACCTGGCTTATCGCCGCCGCCGCCCGCGTCGTTCAGGCCCCATTCGCGGGCAATGCTGCCTGGATCACCGTCTTCGGCGTGTTCGTCGCAACCGTGACGGTGAATTTGGCCATCATCGGGCAACGCGCAATCGCGTTCGCGCCGCTGTTTCTTGCGGTCGTGGTCGGCTTCCTCACCAGCATGGGGTTCATGAACTTCGTGATCGCGCTGGCGCCGTTCGCGCAAACCGTGTTCCTGGTCAATCGCGGGTCGCGCCGGGCGCCGGCGCGGTGGGTGCTCGCCGTGTTGGTGTGCAGTGCTGTCACCTACATCGCGCACCCGCTTGCCGGCTTGGGTCTCGCGGCGGCGTTGGGGCCGTTCGCCGTCGGCTATCTCGCGCTCGGCGCCGTCGCCGCATGGCCGCGCGCCCGCCGCCTCGTTCGGGTCGAGGGCACGTTCTACTGGCGGGTTCCGCTCGCCTGCGGCCTCGCCTGTCTGCTCCTGTTCCTGCTGGCGTTGCATGATGCGCGGCAGCAGATGGAGACATACCTGCTGCTGGCCGAGCACGCCCTCACTCCCGCACCGGCCGAGGGGATGCCAGCCAGCGGGCCGATGTCGCGCCTGCTGAAATTGCTGAGCTTCGCTTACCTCGTCAGCTTCTCGGCGCTCGATTTCGTTTTCGCCGCCATGTTCGGGCTGGTCGTGACAGTGCTGGGCTGGCGCCGGATACGCGCGTTCCACACGGATCGCCGTTTGCGACTGGCGGATAGCTGGCTTGCCGCGATGGTGACGCTCGTGGCGCTGATCGTGGTGGCGCCACGCAGGATCGAATATTTCCTGCCGGACCGATTAGCGGCGTGCTTGCTTCTCGTTGTGATTCTCTGGCTCGCGACGCACTGGCTGGATCGCCTGACATTCAGGCGCCTGCTCGTCGCTGGCATCGTGCTGAACATCGGGATGCTCTTGTGGCGTCTCGATCGCGCCGCCGCCATCGACACCACGTTGGCTGAATACGCCAGCGTGGGTGCAGTACTCCCGGAAGGCGCGACCGTCATCGCCTTGAGCAGCAAGGGCGCAGCGGGCTGTTCCACGGTCGTCGTCAGTCCGCTGCCGTGCCGATTTCAACCGACCGCTCATTTCATTGGACGAGTCATTGCCGGCCGTCAGATCGCTTGGCTCTCCAACTATCAACTGGCGTCCACTGCTGGCTATTTCCCGGTGGCGCTTCGCGAATCATGGGCCGATCTCGATCCCATGATATCCGCCGGCCTTGCATCATTACGGTGGGACACACCACAATCGGCGGCAGCTACAAATCGGCTTGTGGAGGGCCTTGCCGACTTGCTCCGCCGCAAACCCGTCGACGCTATCGTGGTTTGGGACGACGCAGTGGCGCAAGGCAATCCCGCTTCGCCCTTGCTGGCGGGCATTGCGCCAGCGCTGACGCTCTACCGGGAGACTTTCGTCTCCAAGCCGCTGGGCGCGGCGCGGGTCTATCTGCGAAGGAGCCTCCTCCAGGTCGACCGCGACACGCCGAATGACAAGCTCGTCATCGACCCGCGCGGCGCTTGGTGAGAGCGGCAGGCGGTCGTTGCCCGACGCCGACGCCCGGCGCGCGGTCCGTCTGGCCGGTAGCTCGGCTCCTGTTGCTGATGACGTTGTTCGGCTGGCTGATTGATGCGCTGCCGGCGCTGGTGTTTCGCTATTTCCCGACGCAGGACGGGCCGGCGCACCTCTACACCGGCATGGTGTTGAGCGCGCTCAACACCGGGGCCGATCACGGGCTCGGCCGCTACTTCGAGCTACGCCAGGTTCCGCTGGCGAATCAACTGGCGAGTTGGCTCATCGCCGCAGCCGCCCACCTGGTGCGCACACCGTATGCGGGAAGTGCTGCGTGGGTCGCGATCTTCGGCGCTTTCGCCGCGACGATGACGGTCAACCTGGCAGTCGCCGGCACTCGCGCCGTTGCGTTCGCGCCACTGTTCTTCGTCATCGCCGCCGGCTACCTGACGAACATGGGGTTTATCAACTTCCTCATCGGCTTGATACTGTTCGCGCAGACCGTGTTCGTGGTCCAACATGGGCTGCGTCGGCCTTCAATCGGCTGGGTACTCGCGGTCGCCGTTTTCAGCGGCGTTACCTACGCGGCCCATCCGCTCGCTGGCCTCAGTCTGGCGGCGGCGCTGGGGACGTTTGCCGCTGGCTATCTCGGTCTTGGCGCCTTGGCCGCGTGGCCATCCGCTCGGCGGGTCGTGCAGGTCGAGGGCGGGTTCTCCTGGCTGGTGCCGCTCGGCTGCGGTCTCGCCTGCATCTTGCTGCTCGCCATGTCCGTTCACGATGCGTGGTCGCAGATCGAGCGTTTCTCGACCGAGATGGCGGGTGTGATCGACCGCTCGCCAGCGAGCCAGGCGCTTGGCGACGGGCCGCTGTCGCGCCTCGCCAAGCTGCTGAGCTTCTCCTACCTCATCAGCTTCTCGGCGATCGACCTTGTCTTCGCCGGCGTGTTTGGCCTGATCGTCGCGTGGCTCGTCTGGCGACGCGTGCTCGCGTTTTATCAGCAACGCCGGTTGCTGCTGGCCGACGGTTGGCTTGTCGCAATCGTGGTGCTCATGGTGCTGACCGTGACCGTGCCACACAGGTTCGAGGGCTACTTGCCCGATCGGCTGACCGCCTGCTTTCTCATTCTCCTCGTGCTCTGGCTGGCGACCCAGGAGCTGGACCGCGCAACGGCCCGTCGTCTGCTTGCCATCGGCGTGGCGTTGAATATGGGGCTGCTCGTCTGGCGTCTCGACCGCACCGCCGTCATCGAGGGGACATTGGCGGAATACGCCACGATCACTGCGGCGCTGCCGGACGGCGCCAGCGTCATCACGCTGTCCAATCTGCCGGCACCGGGCCAGCGCTGCCGCGCCGTCGACACTGGCCCGCTCCCCTGTCGCTTCCAGCCGACCGCCCATTTCGATGGCCGCATCGCCGCCGGCCGCAATCTCGCCTTGCTCTCGAACTATCAGTTGGCGCCGGACGCGGGTTACTTTCCGGTGGCGCTGCGTCCGCCCTGGACCGATCTGGAGCTTTACATCCCGTCGCTTGGCATGCTGCGCTGGAATACGCCGGCATTGGCGAAAGCGACGGACAAGGTCGTGAGCGGCCTCGCCGGCGTGCTCGACCGCGAGCCCGTCGATGTCATTGTCGTCTGGGACAACGCGTTGGCGCAGGGTGAGACCGATCAGCAGCTCCATTCCGGTATCGTGCCGATCCTGGCGCATTATCGGGAAGTCTTCGTCTCGAAGCCGCGCGGTGCGGCGCGGGTGTATTGGCGAACAAACCTGCCGGCGAATTGGCCGGCCAATACGCGACCGAGCGATCTCGGAGACGTGGATCGAAGCGCTGAGTGGCACGTTCACGGCGCGGAATGATCAACACCGCTTATGCCTGACGATTGAACTGTGCCGGCAGCGGATAGCGCTTGCGCTTGACGGGTCCACGCGCTTCTTATTAACGAAATGGAAACCTGGGCTGACACCAATTTTTGGAATTGAGTCGCTGACTGACCGAGCGCGTCTCACGTTCACGCATGGTGCAAAGCTGAGTAATCGGAGAGCGTGTGTGAACATCGAAACGCAAGCGAGGGTTGAGATGGAGGCGCGTGAGCACCGCAGGATTGTTACCATCGGCGGCGGCCCGGCCGGCCTGACCGCCGCCATTGAACTGATGCGGCGTGATCCCAGCAGCCGCCCGCTGGTGCTCGAGGCAACGCAGCAATTGGGCGGCATCGCTCGCACCGAGTCTTACAAGGGCTATCGATTCGACATTGGCGGCCACCGATTCTTCACCAAGGTCGGCGAGGTCGAGCAGTTCTGGCATGACGTGCTCGGCGCCGAGATGATCGAGGTGCCGCGATCCAGTCGCATTTTCTATCAGGGAAAGTTCTACGACTACCCGCTCCGTCTCGGCAACACGCTCGAGAATCTCGGTCTCTATGAGAGCGTCCGAGTGATGCTGAGCTACTTCAAGTGGCAGGTCAGGCCCTCACTGGTCGAGGAGAACTTCCAGCAATGGGTGAGCAACCGCTTCGGCGGGCGCTTGTTCATGCATTTCTTCCGCAGCTACACGGAAAAGGTCTGGGGCATCCCCTGCACGGAAATCCGCGCCGACTGGGCGGCCCAGCGCATCAAGGACCTGTCGCTGGTCAAGGCGATACGCGAGGCGGTCACCGGACAGAACGACACCACCAGCCTGATCCGCACGTTCAAGTATCCGCGCCTGGGGCCGGGGCAGATGTGGGAGCGCGCCGGGGCGATGGTCGACGAGGGCGGCGGCGAGGTCCGGCTCGGCACATCCGTCATCGGCATGCAGCGTCAAGGCTCGAAGCTGACCCGGCTGACCGTCAAGCCGACCGATGGCGCGCCGTACGACATCACGGCGGACAACGTCATCAGCACCATGCCCATCACCGACGCAGTGCGCGCGCTGAACGATGTGCCCGACCAGGTGCGCCAGGCGGCGGCCAACCTGCGCTACCGCGACTTCCTGATCGTCGTGCTGATCCTCGATCATGCCGATCCGTTCCCCGACAACTGGATCTACATCCACACCCCGGCGGTCAAGGTGGGGCGGATTCAGAATTTCCGCGCCTGGTCGGCAGCGATGGTGCCCCATCCCGACCGGTCGAGCATCGGCATGGAGTATTTCTGCCAGCAGGGTGACGGGCTGTGGGCGAGCGAAGATGCCGACCTGATCAGCCTTGCGTCCGCGGAGCTGGAAAAGCTCGGCCTGGCACCGCGTAGCAGCGTGCGCGACGGCACCGTCATCCGCCAACCCCGCGCCTACCCGGTGTATGACGCCGATTACCGGCAGAATCTCGACATCATCAAGGATTGGTTCGACACGATCGGCAATCTGCAAACCGTTGGCCGCAACGGCATGCACCGCTACAACAACCAGGACCATTCGATGCTGGCGGCGATGCTCGCGGCACGCAACGTGCTCGGCGAGCATCACGACATCTGGAACGTGAACGTCGAGCGCTCGTATCACGAGGAGTTCGTGGTTCCCAAACAGAAGGCGGCATGACCCAGGCCACGGGCGGCCTCACGCTCAGCGTCATCGTTCCCGTCTTCAATGGCGAAACCACGCTCGGCCGTTGCCTCGCCGCGCTGCGCTGCTCGGAGACCGCGATCGAGGAACTCATCGTCGCCGATGACGGGTCCATGGACGCTTCGGCGGCGCTGGCGCGTCAGGCCGACGCCCGGGTGATCTCGGTGCACGGCGGCCCATCCGGTCCGGGCCGGGCTCGCAACCTGGCCGCCGCGCACGCGACAGGCGACGTGCTCGTGTTCATCGACGCGGACGTCGAGGCAACTCCGAAAACCTTGGAGCGACTGACCGCGCCGCTGCGGGCCGAACCCGGGCTCACCGCCACGTTTGGCAGCTACGACGACCAGCCGGCTTGCACCGATTCGGTCTCGCTCTACGCCAATCTGCGGCATCATTGGGTGCACCAACGCTCGGCCGGCCCGGTTGTCACGTTCTGGGCCGGATGCGGCGCAATGCGGCGTGAAGCGTTCCTGACGCTAGGCGGCTTCGACGAGCAGCGCTTCCAGCGACCCTCGATCGAGGACGTCGAACTTGGCTTGCGGCTGAGCGCGCGAGGGGGTCGCATCCGGCTGCTCGCCGACGCGCAAGCCAAGCACCTCAAGCATTGGCGCCTGTGGACGCTGTGGCGCACCGATATTCTGCAACGCGCCATCCCCTGGGGCCGGCTCGTCGGCGCGCCGGGGTCGCTGTCGCCGACGTTGAACGCCAATCGCGGCCAGCGGATCGCCGCGTTGCTGGCCTTGCTGTCGCTGGCCGGCCTTGCTGGTCTTGCATGCTCCATCGCGTTGTCCCCGATCGCGCGGCTGGCGGCGGCGCTGATAGCTTTAGGGGCGCTGCTGGGCTGGGCCTGGCTCAATAGCGGATTGCTGCGGCTGTTGGCCCGGCGCGGCGGCCTGGCGGCGGTGGCTGGAGGCAGCGCCCTGCATTTCGCCTACACGCTCTACGCGCCGGCTGGCCTGCTCGCCGGCATCGCATGGCAACGCTGGCGGAATGCCCGCTCAACGAGGGCGACCAACGCTGCCCAACCTGGCCGTAGCCACCCAGCCTGACCGAGATCGATCCCAGGGCGGGACTGGCGAGCGATGAGCGTGAGGAGGGCAATGCGAATTGGGACGACCCCTCTGGCCAGCCTGGCCGATGATGGGGTCGCAGCCATCGCGCGTTTGCGCGATCATGGACCTGATGGAGTGGAGGATATACCGATGGCCAGAGGCATCCTGATCGCCGCGTTCGATTTCTCGAATGCCGCCCCGGATGAGTTCCACGACTGGTATGACCTGGAGCACGTCCCGGAGCGCCAGCGGGTTCCGGGGTTCCGCGCCTGCGATCGGTGGATCGCCGCCGACAATCCGAAGCGGGCGATCGCGACCTACGAACTCGACAACATCGCCGTGCTACGCAGCCCAGCCTACCAGGCGATCGCGTACGACAATCTCTCGGTCTGGTCGAAGCGCGTCACCGCACTTTGCACCCGGCTGATCCGGTTCGAGGGCGAACAGACCCTGCCCGGCGATGCCGACGCGCCCGAGGGCGCGGGTGGCCTGCTGATCAACGCCATGAGTGTCGACCCCGAGCATGAGGCGGAGTTCAACGAGTGGTACGACAGCGAGCACATCCCCGCCCTGGCGGCGGTTCCCGGCGCGCTGGCGGCCCGCCGCTTTCGCGCCCGGGAAGGCTCGCCGCGCTATGTCGCGCTGTATCACCTGAGATCACCCGAGGTGCAGACCTCGGCTGAATGGAAGCAGGCGGCGAACACGCCCTGGACCGACAAGATGCGGCCGCACTTTCGCGACCATCTGCGCATCGTCAGCCGCCGCTACCAGCGCGACGCGCGATCGCAAGCCGCGTGAGCGCGGTCAGATGACGCCGCGCGCTTCGAGCTCGGCAATCTCGGACGCATCGAGCCCGAGCCAGTCGCCGTAGACCGCCGCGTTGTGCTGGCCGAGCGCCGGGCTCGGTTGCGTCTCGGGCCGCGCGGCACCGTGCAGCCGGATCGGGCTGTTCGGCACCACCACGCGGCCAAGCACGGGATGGTCGATCCATTCGAGCATGCCACGGCCGTGCATGTGCGGATCGTTCATCACCTCGCGCACGTCGCGCACCGGCGCACACGGGATGCGGTAGCGCTTGGTGAGCGCGAACACCTCCATCTTGCCGAGGCCGCGCGTCCATTCGCTCACCACCGCGTCGGTCTGATCGAGGTTCTCCAAACGCGCGGCATTGGTGGCGAAGCGCGGGTCGTCGGCGAGCGCCTCGCGCCCCATCGCCTTGCAGAGATTGCGCCAATGCTCCTCGGTGACGGTCTGCAACGAGACCCAGCCGTCATTGGTTGGAAACGTGTTGTATGGCGCGCCGGAGCGGCCCGATTGCCGGTTGCCGGGACGCGGCGGGATTTCGCCGGTGCGATGCAGATAGTCGAACGACGTCGCGATCGCGGCGTAGACGGTTTCCTGCATCGCCACCTCGACCAGCCGGCCGACCCCGCTACGCTCGCGTTCGAGCAACGCGGTGACGATGCCGCCGTACAACGCGGTGCCGCCCATGATGTCGACCAGGGTCGGCCCTGCCTTGGTCGGCGGACCATCCGGAAAGCCGGTGACGCTGGCGATGCCGGACGCGGCCTGGATCGTCATGTCCATCGCCAGGTTGTGCGCGTCCGGCCCGCTGATGCCGAAGCCGGTGCCGCTGGCGTAGATCAAGCGCGGATTGACCTCGTGCAGCACGGTGAAACCGACGCCGAGCTTGTCCATCACGCCGGGCGCGAAATTCTCCAGCAGCACGTCGGCGCGCCGGACCATTTCCGTCAGCAATTCGCGCCCGCGTGGCTCCTTGAGGTTCAAGGTGATCGCGCGCTTGTTGGAGTTCATCATCGCCAGCGACAGCGAGGTGCCGGCGGCCGCGATCGAACGTCGACGCAATGGCTCGCCGATGCCCGGCGGCTCGATCTTGATCACGTCCGCCCCGGCCCGCGCCAGCAGCATCGCCGCGTACGGGCCTTGGAACACCTGGCCGAAATCCAGCACGGTGTTGCCGGCGAGCGGCGGGCTTGGGTCGGACATGGCGGCTCTCCGGGTGTGGCGCGGCGATCCTGCTTGCGCCTTCTCGGCGGTGCAATGGGGCGGTTGTCAGCCGTCCCGCTCGCACCTAGCCTCGCCACGTGACGAAGGAGAAAACCATGTCGGACGCGGCGCGCAAACCAGCCCCGGTGCCGGACGAGCGAAGCCGCCCGTTCTTCGACGGTGCGCGCGACGGAAAGCTGATGTTGCAGCACTGCATTGCCTGCAACCGATGGAGCTTTCCGGTGCGCGAGCGCTGTCCGCACTGCTTCGCGGCCCAGCTCGAATGGCGGCCGGCCAGCGGGCGCGGCAGTCTCTACACCTACACCATCATGCATCAGGTTATGCATCCGGGCTTCGCGTCCGCCGCGCCGTACAACATCGCGCAGGTCGATCTCGACGAGGGCGTGCGGATCACGTCCAACATCGTAGGCGTCGACAACGCGGCGCTGCGCATCGGCATGAAGCTCGAAGCGGTGTTCGAGGAGGTGGGCGAGGATTTGCGCCTCCCGAAATTCCGCGCCGCCGCCGACTGACGAGGAGAGCAACCATGCCGAACCAGCCGAAGGGCGCGGTCGTCGGATTGGGCGTGACGCCGATGGGCAAGATCTACGGCCGCCGCGCGGTCGACTTCGCCGCCGAGGCGATCGCGCTCGCGCTCGACGACGCGGGTCTCGACAAGGGCGACGTCGACGGGCTGTTGATCAACGCCAACATCCCGGGCGACATGGATGTCCGCTCGCAGATGGTGCTCGGCTTCGAGAACCTGACCTTGGTCAACGTGATGAGCGCGTACGGCTCAACCGCCGGCAGCATGATGCAGTATGCCTGCCTGGCGATCCGCGAGGGGCTCGCCAACGTGATCGTGCTGGTCTACGCCGACGCGCCGCTCTCGCCGACGCGCTCGGCGGGCCAGTCCTATGCCGGACCGCACCGCTTTCCGCTCGAAGGGATGGTCGGCTTGCGCGCCGCGTACGGCAATTTCGGCGCCAACCCGGAATACGCGATGGCGGCGCGGCGGCACATGCACCTCTACGGCACGACCTCGGAACAATTCGGCATCGTCGCGGTCGGCCAACGCAAATGGGCCGGGCTCAGTCCCTGGGCACAAATGAAGCAACCGATGACGCTCCAGGATCATCAGGGGTCGCGCTTCATCGCCGATCCACTGCGTTTGTTCGATTGCTGCCTCGTCTCCAACGGCGCCGTCGCGGTGGTCGTCACCTCGGCCGAGCGGGCGCGCGACCTGAAGCAACCGCCGACCTACGTGCTGGGCTACGCGCAGTGCGCGCCGGGCGACAACAACCGCACCGATCGGCATCCCGGCGTGGAGACCGGCGCCAAGCGCTCGGGCGAGATCGCGTTTCGCATGGCCGGCATCACGCGCGCCGACATCGGCACCTGCCAGCTCTACGACTGCTACACCTACACCGTGCTGGTGACCTTGGAGGATTACGGCTTCTGCGCCAAAGGGGAGGGTGGTCCGTTCGTCGCCGACGGCAAGCTCGGCCCCGGCGGCACGCTGCCGACCAACACCGGCGGCGGTCAGCTCTCGGGCTACTACATGTGGGGTTTCACGCCGTTATCCGAAGCCGTGGTGCAAGCGCGCGGCCAGGGCGGCGCGCGGCAGGTGCCACGCGGCGACCATGTGCTGGTCAGCGCCAACGGCGGCATCCTGAACTTTCACTCGACCATCATCCTGAGCCGCCACGCCTCGGGGTAACGAGGTCAGAGCTCGATCAGCCCGCGCCGCAGCCCCTTCGCCACCGCCTCGGCGCGACTGGTGGCGTCGAGCTTGGCGAACACCGCTTCGAGGTGGAATTTCACCGTGTGCGTGGAGATGCCGAGGCGACGGGCGACCGCCTTGTTGCTCGCGCCTTCGCCGACCGCCGCGAGGATTTCCATCTCGCGCGGGGTTAGCAGGCTCGGCGCGCTTTCCTCCTCGGCGGCGGCGAAGCCCCGCGGCCCCGTCGCGCGCGGGCGCACCTGCAACCCGGCCGCGACGGCGCGGAGCGCGGCGTCGAGCACGCTAGCGCCGGTCGCCCGTGGCAGCACGCCGGCGATCGCGGTGTCGAGCGCGAAACTGGTTTCATCGGACAGCAATAGCGTCGGCACCCCCGACGCGCGCGGCACGATGCCGCCAACCGGTAGATCGGCCAGGGCGATGTCGGCCGGCTCGCCTGCTTCGGCGAGGCTGTGGCCTGTCTCGCCGAGCATCGCCGCGAGCCGCGCCGCGCGCGCCTGGTCCGCAGTGGTCAGCACGACGCGCAACGGCGTCACCGCGCCGGGCGTGCCGCGACCGTGGCGGTGATCTCCTGCACGACGCCGGCACGCATGATGCGTAGCGCAACCGGCTGACCAACCCGGTCGGCGCCGAGCCGGGCACGCAGGCTGCGCAAACGCATGGTCGGCTCGCTGTCGAGTGCGAGGACGATGTCGCCGGGGAGGATGCCCGCCTGCTCGGCCGGGCCGGACGGGGCCAGGCTCACCACCATGAGCCCGCTCGCCTGCCCGGCGGCCTCGCGCAGCGACGGCGGCACCGCGACCGGTTGCAGCCCGACACCGAGCCAGCCGCCGCGCACCGAACCGTGCGTCAGGATCTGGCCCACCGCGCGTTCGATCGTGGCGTGCGGGATCACCAGCGAGCGTCCGCGCGGGCCGGCCGTGGCCATGCCGAGCAGGGCGCCGCGCGCGTCGAGCACCGGGCCGCCCTCCTCGGCGCGACTGGCCCGCATGTCGAGGCGGACCCGCGCGTCGATCCGGCCCCCGGCCATGCTCTGCCAAGCGGGGCCGAGCTCGCGGATCAACGCCATGCGCGCGATCGGCTCCGCGCCGTCCCCGGCCCCCAGTGCGAGCGCGATGGCGCCGAGCCGGGCCTGAGCCGCCGTGGGGTCCGCCGGCGCCGGCCCGGCATCGGCCCGCCGCAGCACGGCGACATTGGTGCCCGGGTCGCGGCCGACCAGGATCGCCGCCACATCCGCGCCCTCGGCCGAGCGCACCGTGTAGCCATCCGCTTCGGGCAACGCCTGGTCAGACGTGACCACCAGGTCGCCGCGCCAGGCGATGCCGCTACGCGCCCGTCCGCCTGCTCGCACCGTGCTCACCAGGCCGCCGCTCGACGCCACGAGCGCGGCGAGCGCATCGGACAGGCCGGCGAGGGTATTGCTGGTTTCATCCGTCATCATCACGCGCTCCTGTTGATGGCGGCAGCATCGCGCGGACGGCGCCGCTCGCCCATCGGACGAATGGCCAGGAGGCGCCCCGGCCAGATGGCCGGGACCGACCGTGACGGCGGGTTCACGGAGCTATCGGTTGTAGATCAGGTCCGGCAGCCAGAGCACGATGGCGGGGAAGAGCGACAGGATCACCACGCCGAGCGCCATCAGGAACACGAAGGGAAACGTGCCACGAATGATCGCACCGAGGCCGATATCCGGCGCGATGCGGTTGATGACGAAGATGTTGAGCCCGACCGGCGGATGGATCAGCCCCATCTCCAGCACCACCGCCATCACCACGCCGAACCACACCAGATCGAACCCAGCGGCGCGCAACGGCGGCAGGATGATCGGCGCGGTCATCAGGATGATCGAGACCGGCGGCAAGAAGAAGCCGAGCGCCACAACCAAAAGCAGGATCTGCGTTAACAGCAGCCAGCGCGACAAATGCAGGCCGACGATCCATTGCGCGGCACTCTGGCTGATGTGCAGGTAGCTCATCACGTAGCTGTACAGCAGGCTCATGCCGATGATCATCAGCAGCATGCCGCTCTCGCCGAGCGTGCCGGTGAAGATCGGCTTGAGGTCGCGCAGCCGCCAGGCGCCATACACGATGGCGATCAGCACCAGCGCCAGCACCGCGCCGAGGCCCGCCGTCTCGGAGGGGGTGGCGATACCGCCATACAACGCCCCCATCACGCCGAGCAGCAGGATCAGGAACGGCAACACGCGCGGCGTCGCCAACATGCGTTCGCGGAAGGTGAAGCGCTCGGAGCGCAAAATCTCGCTCCGTCCGCCGCCGCCCAGGGCGACACGCTCCGCCGCGCGGTATTCGCGGCGCCAACGCAGCACCGCGTAGCCGGCGAACAGCGCGATCAGCAGCAGGCCCGGACCAAGCCCGGCCAGGAACAGCCGGCCGAGCGATTGTTCCGCCGCCACCGCATAGAGGATCAGCACGATCGAGGGCGGCAGCAGGATGCCCAAGGTGCCGCCCGCCGCGACCAGCCCCGCCGCGAAGCCGGGCGAGTAGCCGCGCCGGCGCATTTCGGGAATGCCCGAGCTGCCGATCGCCGAGCAGGTGGCCGGGCTCGATCCCGCCATTGCCGCGAACAGGCCGCAGGCCAGCACCACGGCGACGCCCAACCCGCCCGGCACGCGATGCAACCAGGTGTGCAGGGCGTCGTAGAGATCGCGGCCGGCGCGCGACTTGCCGATCGCAGCACCCTTGAGGATAAACAGCGGAATGGTGAGCAGGGTGATGCTGGCCAGTTCCTCGTAGACGTTCTGCGCGATGGTATCGAGCGAGGCGGCGGGCATGAAGGCGAGCATGAACACCGTCGCCACGCCGCCGAGCGCGAAAGCGATCGGGACGCCGGAGAACAGCGCCGCCAAGGTGGCACCCGCGTAGAGCAGGCCGAGTTCGAGCGGGCTCACAGCAGGATGGGTTCGGTGCTCGCCGGCGGGCGGTCGCCGGCGATGATTTGCAGCAGGACTTGCGCGCTCAGCAGCGCCATGCCGGCGGTCATGCTGCCATAGGGAATCCACAGCGGCGGTCCCCAGGCGGAGGGCGTGGTCTGGCCGTCGGTCCAAGCCTCTCCCAGCAAGGTCCAGCATTTCCAGGCGAAGAAGGCGCAGAACGCGAAGGTCAGGATATCGGCGAGCCGACGCCGGACCCGCTCGGCGCGCGGCGGCAACAAGGCAGCGACGGCGTCGATCGCCACGTGGCCGCGCCGCGCCTGGGTCCAGGCGGCGGAGCCGAACGTCGCGCCGATCAGCAGGAAGGTGGCGAGCTCGTCCTGCCAGTCGCTGGCGATGCTCAGGAAGTAGCGGCCGATCACTTCCCAGGTCAGCACGCACGCCGCCGTGGCGAGCGCGATGGCGGAGAGCGCGGCCGTCACCGCGTTGATCGCGTCCAGGCTCCTGCGGATCGCGCGCACGGCGCCTCGGCGCTCAGGCGGTGACGGCTTGCGCCAGCTTGAGGAACTTGGCGCAGGTCTCGTTGCGGGCGGCGTAATCCTTCCAGGCGCTCCCCTGCGCGACCGACTTCCACTTGGCGAGATCGGCGTCGCTCATTGTGTGCACGGCGATGCCGGCGGCCTGGTAGACCTTGGCCAGCTCCGCGTCGTCGCTCTTGGCGGCCTCCAGCGCGAACGGCTCGAGGCTGGTGCCGACCTCGGTCACGGCGCGCTGCTGGTCGGGAGTGAGGCTGTCGAACACGGTTTTCGACATCAGCAGCGGCTCCAGCATGAACCAGAAGCTGCCGCCCTGCCCGGTGGTGACGTTCTTCGCCACCTCTTGCAGGCGAAAACTGATAAGGCTGCTCGACGAGGTGACGGCGGCATCGAGCGACCCGGTCTGCATCGCGGCATAGATCTCGTTCGACGGCACCGACGAGATGATGGCACCGGCCGTCTTGAGCATCAGGTCCATCTCCCGCGAGCCGCCGCGGAATTTCAGGCCGCTGCTGTCGGCCGGCGCCACCACGCCGCCAGCGCGCGAGGCGATCCCACCCGCCTGCCAGATCCAGGTCAGGATTCTAACGCCCCGCTTGTCGAGCAAACCAGTGAGCTCACGGCCGATCTCGGCCTGCTTCCAGGCGAGGCCCTGCTGGTAGCTGGTGACCAGCGACGGCATCAGGCCGACATTCACCTCGGGGATCTCGCCACCGGCATAGGCAAGCGGGTAGAGGCTGAGGTCGAGCGCGCCCCGCCGCAGGGCCGAGAACTGCGCCACGGTCTTCATTAGCGATGAGCCGGGATAGATCTCGAAGCCGAGGCTGCCGTTGGTGCGGGCCTCCACCGCCTTGGCGAACCGGCGCACCAGCTGGTCGCGGAAATCGCCGGTATCGGCGGTGCCGCCCGGGAACTGGTGGCTGATCTTGAGGACCCGCTTGTCGGCCCGGGCGCGGGAGGCGCGCAGCAGGGCGGGTGCGACGAGTGCGACGCCGAGTGCGGCGCGTCGGGTGACGGTCATCGAAACCTCCTGTTACCGGGCGGCGACAGCCGGGCAACTTGCGATACAGGAAATCGCACGCACGGCAAACCGGCCCCGGCGAACCTGCCGGCTCGTTTTATTCGGCCGTTGCCACCCCGAGATCGGCCAGCAGGGAGTTTCCGTCGGTCTCCCCGAGGCGGGCCGCGCGTTGATACCAGGCGGCGGCAATCCGTGGCTCCGGCGCGATGCCGCGTATCCGGCTCTGCGCCAGGAAACGCGGGTCGTACGTCATGCCCGCGGCGATGGCGGCGCGTCCCGATCCGGCGGCGGCGGCCCGCTCGAACATCAGCCGCGCCGCGGCAATGTCACCGCTGAGGAGCAGGTCACTGCCACGCGCCAGCAGCGCGCCGACGAGGTCGGGGGAGGCCGCAGACGCCGACATCTCGGGCGGCGCAACGCTCGGCGAAGGCGCGGCGGCGGCTGGCACGCTCGCGCGCCCGTCCGCGACCACGCTGGTCGGCTGCGCCGGGAGCTCGGCCGGCGGGTCGGCCGGTTGCGGCGCGACGGCCGGCGCGGCGGACGACGTGGTCGCAGCGGCTGGCTCGGGCACGGCGGGTGCGGTCGGCGTGCTGATCGCCTCGGCGGCCGGAGGCTGAGCGGCGGTGATGGTCTGCGGTGGCGCGCTCTCGGCAACACGGATGGGCTCAGCGACGCTCGCGGCACCCGTGTCAGGCGCTTGCGAGACGGCGCCGGTCGGACGATCCGGCGCATTCGGCGGGCCCCCGACCCGCGAGAGCGTCCCCGTGCCACCGACCAACATCGCCACCGCCAGACCGGCCGTGCAGACGGCACGCACTCCCCAAGCACGCAGCGGCGGAGCCGCTGGCGCCGCCGAGGGGAGAGGAGCGGGGGCGAGGACGGGTGGCGTCTCGGCAATTTCCGACCCGTCCGACAAGCGCTCGTCGAACTCGGGAAACAGCAGCGGCATCAAGTCGGTGCGTCGGTCGCGTTCGCTCGCCGTTGGCAGCGTATAGGCTGCTTCGACGCTCGAACTTTCGGGAGGTTCGGGCAGCTCCGAGGCAACCGAGATCGGGTCGAGCTCGGGCAGCCGAAGCGGCATCAGCCCAGGGATGCTTCCCAGGTGAACCAGCGTCGTGATCCTCTCCGCCGCGAACCGCCCCTGACTAGGCAAGCTCATCCACAGGTCCGGATGACCGACCACGAGGATCCGTAGTGGCAACGCCGGGTCCCGCTCGGCGATCAGCGCCAGGTAGTTCCAGGTTCGCTCGGTGATCGTGTGGGCGTCGTCGACCGCGAGAACGACCTGGGTCTCCGCGGCGCGGCGCCGCGTCAGGGTGAGGTAGAATCGTTCGACCGGATCGGCATCGCTGGCCACCGGATCAGTGTCGACCACCCGTTGCATGAACCGGCGAAGGTCGAGCTGTTCTCCGCGCGGGCTATCGACGCGAACCACCCGCGCATTGCCGGCCTCAAGCGTCGGGATCACGCGATCCAGCAGCCGGGTCTTGCCAGAAAACGCGGTGCCGGTGACAACAACGACACTTTCACGCTGGAGCAGGAGCGCCTTTGTTATGCGTGAGTGGTGACCCGAATCATCATCTTCACGAGATCGTGTTGAAGGTCCATCAACTCCAGGTAGCTGTAGATCCACGACGTGCGCCCCAGCATCGGCCGTCATCGAGGTTGGTCCTCGGAAGGTTGTGACATTTTACCGAGAATTTAGACATGTGCAACCTTCATCAATCATCATCGGCATCCCGCGCCGCCTGACTGGTCGGTGGCTGCGGTTGGGTGATGCGCCTCGCGTAAAAGGCGGCGGCGGCGCGGAGGCGTTGCTGAATGCGTGAAGTGCCGGGCTTTAAAGCGCGATATCAGATCGGCATCATGCTCGAATTGGCGCACAGCCGGCCGGAGCGAAACAGGAAGTCCACCACGTCGCCCAGGCCGGGCTGATCGCGCAGCTTGAGGACGCTGGACAAACCCCAGATCTCCTCCACCGCCTCGGCAGCGCCGATCAGCGCCGGGTCACCGCCGGTGATCAGCATGATCGGCAGGCTCGGATCGTGCCCCGCCACCGTCTTCATGATGTGGCAGCCATCCTGCACGCCGCCTTCCAGCTCGCAGATCACGGCGAGCGGCCGGCGGCTGTCGAGCAGGTCGCCGAGATCCTCGTTGGTGCCGACGCGCTCCATGGCGACGCCGAGGAAGTCGCAGATATACTCGACCATGCGCGACAGGCGCGGCCGGTCCTCCACCACCAGCACGAGCGAACTGGGCTCGGGCTCCTGCTCGGCGACATCAGCGAACTCCTTGCGGCGCTCCAGCATGCTCATCGTCTCCATTCGACCGCTCCCCTGATCGGTTCGTGTTGCGTGGCCACAAACTGGCCGACGATGGCATTCGGCAGGAAGTACGCTGAGGGTGAGTTCACCGTTAGCCACCGTGATTTGTGCGTCAGCTCAACCGGCTCACACGGCCCGGCATTAACGGTGCTCTCGGCGCCTCTATGGGCGAGCCAATCCGATCTGCGGCGTCACGCCTTAAGGGCGCGGCGTATTTCGAAACGATAGGGGCTGAGCCCGGTCGAGTTGGGATCGAGCGCCAACCGATGTTCGAGCGGCGGAAAGGCCCGGCTGCGGCAGTCCTGCCGATCGCACAGCCGGCAGGACAGGCCGATGCCGACATGGGCCTGATCGAGATCGATCCCGTCGGCATAGGCAAGCTCGCCGGCATTGGCGACGTTGCAGCCCATGGCGACGACGTGCACCGGAGGCGGATCGCCCCAATGCGCGGCCGGCCGGCTCACCGTGCGGGCGAAGCAGAGGAAGGCGGCCCCGTCCGGCAGCTCCGCCACCTGCACCTGGACGGTGCCGGGTGTGGCGAAGGCGGCGTGCACCACCCAGCGCGGGCAGGAGCCGCCGAACCGGGCGAACGGGAAGCCGGCGGCGGAAAAGCGTTTCGAGACGTTGCCGGCCGGATCGACCCGCAGGAAGAAGAACGGCACCCCCCGCGCGCCCGGGCGCTGCAACGACGATAGCCGGTGGCAGGCCTGCTCGAACGAGACGCCGAAGCGTGCCGCCACCGCTTCCATGTCATGCCGCAAGTCCCGCGCCGCCGCCAGGAAGCCGGCATATGGCATCAGCAAGGCGCTGGCCACGTAGTTGAGCAAGCCGACGCGGATCAGTGACGCCGCCTCGGCCGAGCTCGGCGCCGCGCTTTCGAGCACGGCATCGACCGCGTCGCGGGTCTCCAGCAGGGCGAGCTGGAACGCCATCTGAAAGCCCCTGCTCTCGCGCGGCAGCATCTCGGAGAGCAGCAGCGCCCGGCCAGCTGGATCGTAACGCCGCAACGCGCCCTCGAGCGGGCCCACCGTCACCGTCAGCCCATGCCGCCGACGCAGCCGTTCGGCGAGCGCGTGGTTGGCTTCGGCCGGAACCACGCCCATCTCGACCGCGATCGCCTCGGCCGCGGTCTCGAGTTCGGCGAAGTAGTTGGCGCGTTCATTGAACAGGTCGCGCGCCTCCTCGTTCGGCAGCAGGATGCGGCGGCCGGACGGGAGGGCGATGCCGCCGGCATCCTCCCGCGCCACTCGCCAGGCGCGGTACAGCGTCAGCACCGCCCGGGCCGCGTTCGGGCTGGAGCCGGCGATCTGACCGATCTCGGCCTCTGGCACCGCGTCGGCGCCGAGCAGCGGATCGGCGAACACCTCGCGCAGATTGACCTCGAGCTGCCGCTCCTCGCTGCCCGAGAGGGTGGCGAGGTCCACTCGCAGGGTCTCGGCGAGCTTGATCAGCAACGAGGCGGTCACCGCCCGCTGGTCGTGCTCGATCAGGTTGAGGTAGCTCGCGGAGATGCCCAACCGGCTGGCCAGCGCCTGCTGCGAGAGCTCCCGCTCAGTGCGGAGCCGCCGGACGGTCCGGCCAATCAGGGTTCGCGTCATCTTTACACACTTTACAAATTCGGCCGCCGAGTTGTGGGCGCGTCCACTCCATTGCGCCGAAACCGAGCATGTTGTCCTTCAACTTCGCACCCGCAATGTGAATATTTAACTAGCGCTGGCGTTCACGGCCAGATCGACGAATGCCAAATTGACGAATGCCTCGACGAATGCCTCGACGAATCACGGAGACACCGATCATGCAGCCCTCCCCTCGCCCCGCTTTCGCCCCCGACGGTCTCGCTGGCGGCCTCGGCGCTGACCCGGACCGCTTCGCAGGCATCCGGCGCGACTTCACCGCGGCCGACGTCGCCCGCCTCGCCGGCTCCTTCCGGATTCGCCACACCTTGGCGGAGATGGGCGCGAACCGGCTGTGGCACCTGCTGAAGACCGAGCCCTTCGTCAACACCTTGGGCGCGCTCACCGGCAACCAGGCCGTGCAGCAGGTCAAGGCCGGGCTAAAGGCGATCTATCTCTCCGGCTGGCAGGTGGCGGGCGACGCCAACACCGCGGGCCAGATGTATCCCGACCAGTCGCTCTACCCGGTGGACAGCGTCCCGAACGTGGTGCGTCGGATCAACAACGCGCTGCGTCGCTGCGACCAGATCGCGGTCCAGGAAGGTGGCGCCGACGGCACCAACTGGATGGCGCCGATCGTCGCCGACGCCGAGGCCGGCTTCGGCGGCCCGCTGAACGCCTATGAGCTGATGCGCGCGATGATTGAGGCGGGCGCCGCCGGCGTCCATTTCGAGGACCAGCTCGCCAGCGAGAAGAAGTGCGGCCATCTTGGCGGCAAGGTGCTGGTGCCGATCAGCCAGCACATACGCACCCTCAACGCTGCCCGCCTCGCGGCCGATGTCGAGGGCGTGCCGACGGTGCTGCTCTGCCGCACCGACAGCCACTCGGCGCAGCTTCTTACCACCGATGTCGACGAGCGCGACCATCCGTTCATCGACCGCAGCGACCGCACGCCAGAGGGCTTCTTCCGCATCACGCCGGGCAAGGGCGTCGATTACGCGATCGCCCGCAGCCTGGCCTACGCGCCGTACGCGGACCTGCTGTGGTGGGAGACCAGCGAGCCGAATCTCGAGGAGGCGGAGCAGTTCGCCGACGCGTTGCACCGCGAGTTCCCGGGCAAGATGCTGGCCTATAACTGCTCGCCCTCGTTCAACTGGGAGAAGAAGCTCTCGCCCGAGAAGATCGCCGAGTTCCAGCGGGCGATCGGCGCGATGGGCTACAAGTTCCAGTTCGTCACCCTGGCCGGGTTCCACAGCCTGAACCTGTCCATGTTCAACCTGGCACGCGGCTACAAGGATCGCGGTATGGCGGCCTACTCGGAGCTGCAACAGGCCGAGTTCGCCGCCGAGGCCGACGGCTACACCGCGACGCGCCACCAGCGCGAGGTCGGCGTCGGCTACTTCGACGCCGTGGCGATGGCGATCTCCGGCGGCAAGTCCTCGACCACCGCGCTGCACGGCAGCACTGAGGCCGAGCAGTTCCACGACAACGAGCCGAGCTCGGCGATCCCGGCGGCGGCGGCGGAATAACGGACAGAAACGGGGAGTGACTTCGATGGACGACACCTTCGACGACGGGCTGGTGCATGGCCACGACTGGGCCACCGACAAGCCCTTGGTTACGGCCAAGCAAGCGGCGGTCCTGCCGCTCCGCGAGGATGAGTACGATGACGGGCTGGTGCATGGCCATGATTGGGCGAGCAGCGGCAAGTAGCGCCGCCCGTCCTGATCGGCGCGAGTGACCACGGCCGCGGGGAACCAACCCCGCGGCCGTAACTTGTTGGGCCGCACCGCGTATCTCCGGCAGTTCCAATGAGGAGACACGCATGCCGTTCAAGGTCCAGGTCGGTCCGCAGCAGACCGCTATCCATCAGGGCGAGACCGTGCTGGTCAGCGAGTCGGACGGGCGGATCGCCTGGCCCAGCAACAAGGGGTTGTACTTTCGCGACACCCGCCTGATCAGCAGCTGGATGATCTACGCCAACGGCCAGCAATGGGAGCTGCTGAACGGCGGCGCGGTCACGTATTACGCGGCCCGCGTCTATCTCACCAACCCGGCCATCCATACGCAGGATCGGGTGATCCCGCCGCAAACCCTCAGCCTGATGCTTGGTCGCTCGGTGAGCGGCGGCATGCATGAGGACCTCGACATCGTCAATCATGGCAGGGAGACGGTGCAGTTCCAGCTCGAGCTCTCCGTCCGCTGTGACTTCGCCGACATCTTCGAGGTCAAGTCGGACGACATCGTGCGTCGTGGGCGGATCGAGACACTGTGGTCGAAGGAGGAGCAACGGCTCCGCACGAACTATGTCAACGGCGATTTCTCCCGCGCGGTGACGATCTGCGCCCGCCGGCAATCCTCGCGCGCGGTCTACGCCAACGGCCGGCTGAGCTTCGGGATCGTGCTGCCGCCGGAAGCATCGTGGCATTGCTGCCTCGCCTACGATCTCGAAGATGGCGAGGAGCGCATTCCCGCGCCGCACGAGTGCACCACCGAGGCGCATGGCTCGGAACATGCCGAGGCGCTCGCCGATTGGTTGCAGAACGTGATGAAGCTGCGCACCAGCAACGAGGAATTCTACCGGATGTATCGTCGGGCGCTGGAGGACATGGCGGCGCTGCGCCTGCCGATCCCGGGCACCGACACCATGGCGTTCATGCCGGCCGCCGGACTGCCCTGGTTCGTCGCACCGTTCGGTCGCGACAGCCTCATCGTCTCGCTGCAGAACTTGTTGATCTACCCAGGATTCGCCCGCGGCACGCTGGAGGTGCTCGGCTCGTTGCAGGCGACCGAAGACGACCCGCATCGCGACGCCGAGCCCGGCAAGATCCTGCACGAGCTACGCCGGGGCGAACTGGCGTATTTCAAGCTGATCCCGCACACGCCGTATTACGGCACCGCCGATGCGACCCCGCTCTACCTGATCACCCTGCACGCCGCGTGGCGCGCCACCGGTGATCGCAGCTTGCTCGAACGCCATCTGTCGACCGCCGAAGCCTGCCTCGAATGGATCGACAAGTATGGTGATCGTGACGGTGACGGGTTCCAGGAATACCAGACGCGCTCGGATGTCGGCTACGAGAACATGGGCTGGAAAGACTCCGGCGACAGCGTCGTCTACCCCGACGGCTCGCTGGTGAAAGGGCCGAAGGCGCTCTGCGAGTTGCAAGGCTATGTCTACGACGCATGGTTGCGCATGGCGGAGGTATACGACGAGCTTGGCAACTCGGAGCGCGCCAAGGAGCTGCGCGACAAGGCCAAAATCCTCTACAAGCAATTCAATGACACGTTCTGGAACGAGGAGTTCGGCTTCTACGCGTTCTGTCTCGACGGCGACAAGAAGCAGGTGCTCACCGTAGCCTCCAACCCCGGGCATTGCTTGCTGTCCGGCATCGTCCCGCCGGACCGTGCCGCCCGCGTCGTGCAGCGCCTGATGCAGCCGGACATGTGGAGCGGCTGGGGCATTCGGACGCTGTCGGTCGAGAATCCGGCATTCAACCCGTACAACTACCAGACCGGCGCGGTCTGGCCGCACGACAACGGCATCATAGCGCTTGGTTTCAAGCGATACGGGTTCGGCGTGGAGGCGGCGGCGATCGCGCACGACATAAGCCGCGCCGCCGGGCATTTCATGGCGAACCAGCTGCCGGAGCTCTACGCCGGCGTGCAGCGCGACGACGGCAACTTCCCCGTCCAGTATCTCGGCGCCAACGTGCCGCAAGCTTGGGCGGCCGGATCGGCCTTCATGCTGATCGAGGCCATGCTCGGCATCATGCCGGATGCGCCGAGCGGCCGGGTGTACATCGACCCGCTGCTGCCCGCCTGGCTGCCCGACCTCACCTTGATGGACCTCACCGTGGGCGAGCAATCCTTCGACCTCCGCTTTTGGCGCGAGGGTGACGAGACCCGATTCGAGGTGTTGAAAGGCGAGGCGCAAGCGGTGATCCGCGCGCCAATGGGGCAGGCAATGGCACCGTCCCATGAACCCAAGACACAACCCGAGACGGATGCGCCCGCTGCTGCGCCGATCAGCTAGAGCGGTTTCAGCCGAGCTGTAACCGCTTCAGCTCTTGGTTTCACGCGGCTACTCGGCAGACTGGATCGCTTCGCGATTCCAGTCAGGCCGAAGCCGCTTTAGGCGCGCGCCCAGTGCGGTTTGGCTATCGCACCCTGTACACCTTGTGGCTGCGGTTGCGCGTGAACGGGCGAACCTCCTTCGGCCAGCGTCCTTGCTCGGCGGCCTCGGCCCACTCGGCGCTCAGCAATACTGCGGGACTGTCGATTTCATAGATCGCCGTGTAGCGCGCGTCTTCGTGCGCCTTGTCCATCCTCTCCCCGCCGAGTTGCATGGTGAAGTCCTCGCCAACGATACGAGTGGCGGCGCGCACACCCGGAACCCGCAAAATCAGCGGCACGTGCTCGGTGTCATAGATCTCGTTGAAAAGTGCCTCCTTGTCCCGGTCGACATCCATGCTGACGACGAAGACATACTTGGTGCTGATGGGCATTGGGCGGTCCTCCGTTGACGAACGCAGCATTGATGCCGCCGCGCAGGGCGGGATGCATCACGCCCCCGCAGCAGCGCAATTCGGGCCCGTGCGTTCAGCGGACATGGCAAAGCCGCCGCCGGTGCCTGTCTCATTGAGATGATCCGGAATGACGATCCCGCATAATCGTCGCTCCGGCGGCAACGTGCGGATAGGTGCCGAACTGCTCCGGCCATTGTTCCGAGAACTCCCGCACTTCCTGCTCGTCCGAACTACGCAGCATAGCGATCGTTCGCTTGATCGCTTCGCACTCAGGTGTGCCCGCTTTTCTGTAGGTGTTGAACCAAAATCGGCAGTCGAACGGCTGCCAATCGAGTACGCTTTCGTGCAACGCACGTCGTAGCGGCGCCGGCAGGCGATCGAAACAGGGGCAATTATATACTTGACGTAGCGGCGGATTGCAAGCACCATCGGCGCAGAAAAGGAAGCCGATATGCCGACCGATCTTACCGCTCCGATGTTCCACGAGGATGACGCGGCCCGGAAACACCTAGAGGCCATCCGCTGGCCGAACGGTCCGGTATGTCCGCATTGCGGCGAGGTCGAGAACGTGCGCCGCATGGAGGGCAAGTCGCATCGCCCCGGCCTGATCCAATGCAACTCCTGCCGCGAGAACTTCACGGTGACGGTCGGCTCCGTCATGGAGCGCAGTCATATCCCGCTCGCCAAGTGGGTTCTCGGTTTTCATCTTATGGCCGCGAGCAAAAAGGGTATGTCGGCGCACCAGCTCGGCCGGATGCTAGGCATCACCTACAAGTCCGCGTGGTTCATGGCGCATCGCATCCGAGAGGCGATGAAGCCCGCCGATACCGGCCCGATCGGCGGCTTTAACAAAGTCGTTGAAGCCGACGAAACCTACATTGGCGGCAAGGCGAGGAACCGGAAGGGCAAGATACCGAACAAGGCTGCGGTCGTGTCGTTGGTTGAGCGTGACGGCAACGTGCGTAGCTTCCACGTTGCCAATGTGGACGCGACTAACCTGCGGCCAATCATCATCAAATACGTCGAAGCTAAGTCGTGGATTATGACGGACGAAAGTCCGATCTACCCGACGCTCACAAAGGGCTTTGCTGGCCACGGCACAGTCAACCACAGCGTCGAGGAATATGCCCGGATGGGCGGCTGGTATCACACGAACACGGCCGAGAATGCGTTCTCGATCCTGAAGCGCGGCATCTACGGCGTGTATCATCACGTCTCAGAAGCGCACCTTGGCCGCTATTTGGTCGAGTTCGATTTCCGCCGCAACCATCGCAGGATCGGCGACATAGAGCGCGCTCGCCTCGCCATGAAGGGCGCGGAAGGCAAAAGGCTGGAATACCGAGGGCGAGCTTACACAGAGACCCGAGCCTAAGCGGAAGGGCGCTTCTTTCCGGTGGAAGCGGAAACCTTCTTAGAATACGGTTTCTTTGTCGGCCTGGGTTGCGGCGGCGTGTTTAGAGCGCGCCGCAACGCATCGTCGCGACGAAGCGTTGCTCCGTCATCGGCGTAGACTCCAGATGGATCATCCGACTCGGCGGAAGAGGTCTTCCCTGGCATCAAAAAAGCTCCGAAAGGAGCTCCCATCTTACGACCAAATGTGGAGAACGATCCATAACTTAGACAGCTCTGGGGGCGCGGTAGCGGCCATTATGGGAGTGTCGTACTTGGATCATGCGCTAGAACTTCTCCTGAAAGCTAAGTTTATCGAGCTAGACAAAGACGACCAGCAACGAATGTTCGATCCGTCAAGCGGCGGCATAATAGGAAGTTTCGTTGCAAAAATACGCATTGCTTATGCCCTGGACCTACTAGGCCCAAAGACCTACCATGACCTTCTCCTGATATCGGAGATACGCAACGTATTCGCCCATTCTCTCCACCACGTGACGTTCGACAACCAGCTGATCAAAGAAGACTGTTACAAACTTCAGTCGGTATCTCTGGCGTTTGAAAGGAATAAACAGAGAAGTTCGGATACGGCCATTGGTAGGTTTTTAGAGACCGTCTACGTAGCGTACGTATTCATACGTGATAATTCATTTAAACTTGAACGTAATAGGGCAATAAAGGGCGACCCGACCCCCGAGGGAATAATAAAAGACTTATTCTAGTTTTCCCCGTATGTGCTTCATAGCAAGATACACGCGGACCGCTATCTCCCAATAGGGATCGCTTTCTAAGAGTCGGTCCAAGATCATTTGTTGCCTTTGCAGAGCCGTCGCAGCATCAGTCGAACTGATGCCCAGCGCAGGAATGCCAGTGCGTTTTGGTTGAGGCACTCCCAATCCTTGCTCAGGCGGCGGCAGCGGTTCAGCCAGGCAATGGTGCGCTCCACGATCCAGCGCCTGGGCAGCACGACGAATTTGCTGGGGTCGCAGCGCCGCACGATTTCGACGTTCACCTCGCGGCAGACCCGGGCCAAACCCTGCTGAAACTTGGGGCCCTGGTAGCCCGCGTCGGCATAGAGCTTCAGCAGGAACGGATACATTCCGAACAACGTCGCCATCAGCAACACGCCACCGTCGCGGTCCTGCATATCGGCGGCATGCACGATGGCATCCATCAGCAGGCCTTGCGTATCGACGAGGATGTGCCGCTTCTTGCCTTTGATCTTCTTGCCGCCATCAAAGCCCGGCGGATCGATCCGCCGCCCCCTTTTTCAGCGCTCTTGACACTTTGGCTGTCGATGATGGCCGCGGTCGGGCTGGCCTGCCGCCCTGCCTGCTCACGGCAGAGCACGTAAAGCGCATGGTGCAGCCGGTCGAGCGTGCCGTCGTGCTGCCAGCGGCAGAAGTAGTGGTTCACCGTGCTGCGCGGCGGCAGGTCTTTCGGGATCGCACGCCACTGACAGCCGGTACTCAGCACATACATCAGCCCGTTCATCACCTCGCGCTCGTCCACCGTCCGCTTATTGCCGCCTCGCTTGGCGTGCGGGATTTGCGTCTTCACAAGAGCCCACTCTTCGTCGGTCAGGTCACTTGGGTAGCGCAAGTGGCTGCGGTCGTAACGGGCGCGGTTTTCAACAGTCCACATCGGCACGCTCCTGCGAATCGGGGCTGCCAACATGGAATCACAAGCGATTCCAGAGACTCAAGATGATCTTGGACCGACACTAATGCCGATTCGCACAATGCTTGTATGCCAGCCTCGATCATCTCCTCCGTAACCTCAACCTCAGCGCCGGCCTGTCGCGGCTCTTCTGCCGGATCGCCATGCGCTACGTCAAGTATATAACTGCCGAAACAGGCATATGTATCCCGCTTCGGTCGACTCTCGCGCGCCGCGCTCCTGTTGTTGCGCATCGCAATGCTCATGCTCCAATACAACGGCCCGTTCACAACATTCGTGTCATCAGCCGCCACAGCAGATCCCAAATTACTTCCGATAAGGAAGTGCCGGGGCATGGCGCCCGATTTCGCCCGAGGGCTCACGCCTGACCTGAGAGGCCATGAGCGCTTTGCAAGACAATGCCTCGGCTTCCCTTTCAGGCGGTCACGGAGGGCGCGGCGGTCAAAATGGCCCGCGCCCGGTCCGCCTCGTGTCGACGTCGACAGCACCTCCGATTCCGCAACGTCCGCCGCCGTCGCAGTCACCCGAGGCCGACCAGCCATGATCCGGTCCACCTCCTGCGCCGATCCGCGCACTTGCCAAATGTGGCGTGACCAAGGGAGTCCTGCTTGGCAGGGTTATTGCGCGCGGAAGGCGAAGCAATCCAGAACTATCTGGCGGGCAGGTGATGCGCAACCGTGGATCGCCACGGCGCTTTGCGCCTCGCGACGACGGGGTTGGCGCCGGCCGTTCCAGTCCCGGCGGGACCGCCCTAACGAATCTGTTGACATCATCGCTAACAATCTCCTATAACTCCGCCGATGTCCCCAGCCCCCTCCACCCCAACCGGCTTGATGTGCCGCTTCGGCCTGCTCGTCGAGCGGCTGAGGTGGACGCTTGCCGATTGGGTCGACCGGAACCCCCGGAAGCGCGACGTGCTGGGGCCGCTCGCCTTGCTGTTGTGGAAGTACCTGCAGCGCACGACGCGCAAACTCGCCGCGCTGCATGCGCAATTCGCCGCCGGGACGCTTGCGTCGCGCAAGGACCGGGCGCCGCGCCGGGCAGCCGAGCGGGCCGAGTCGACCTCGCGAGGGACGCCGCTGCCGAGCGGCCCGGTGCTGGCCCGTTTCGGCGCCGGGTATCTCGGCGCCTGGCTGCTGGCGCTGGTCGAGGATGCGGAGATGCAGGCGCTGCTCGCGGCGTCGCCGCAAGCGGGTCGGCTACTGCGCCCGCTGTGGCGGCGACTGACCAACGATCCGCTGCCCGCGCCGCTGCGGCTGCCGCCGAAACCGCCGCGTTCGGAGCCACCGCTCGCTGCGGCGGCGCTTGACGAAGTGCCGCCCGATGCAATCCCCCCAGCCCCGGCTCACATCCCACCCCAAGTCCCGTCGCACCGTCGCCGGGCCGTGTCTGCCAAGTCGCCTCCCTCCCTGCCACCCTGGCCACCGCCGCTTTTCCGGGCCTGAGGCGACGTTGCCTTGGCACGTCGATATCGTTACGTTTCCGCAACAAAATCTGCGTTTCGCGGCACCTGCGTGAGCGATGCCGCGTGCGGCGAAGGGCGCTAGCCGCTCGCCGAGCGGCGTTTTCGTGGCGCTGGCACGACGGCCTGCAACGGGGGGGTCTCGTCCGGGTTGGCCAATGCGTCGAGCAGCGCGACGCGCAGCATCTCCAGCTTGGACTCGTTCTCGATCTTCAGTCCAAACACATCCTTGACGTAGAACACGTCGACCGCGCGCATGCCGTAGGTGGTGACATGCGCGGAGGCGATTTGCAGCCCCTGCTCGCTGATCGCCGCCGTGACGTCGTGCAACAGGCCAGGGCGGTCGCGGCCGTTCACCTCCAGAACCGTGTAGGTGTTGGAAGCATGGTTGTCGATCACCACGCGGGGCGGCACGTGAATCGCTCGCATCCTTCGGCCGAGCAAGGTCTGCGACGCCTCGCGGATCTCGGCGGCGAACCGCAAGCGCCCCGACAACGCCTGCTCGATCAGCACCGAAAGCCGCGCGAGGCGGTGCGGCGCGTCGAACGTGCCGCCGGCGGCGTCCTGGATCCAGAACGTGTCGAGCGCCATGCCGCTGGTCATCGTGTGGATGCGCGCATCGACGATCGAGGCGCCGGCGACGGCCAGTGCGCCGGCGATCTGACTGAACAACCCGGAATGGTCGGCGACATAGACGGTCACCTCGGTCACCGTGCGGGCGGGCAGCGGCTGCGTGTCGACGGTCAGCGGCGAGCCGCGCCGGCCGGCCTCGCGGATCAGCCTGGCATGGCGCGCGTGTGTCTCGGGATCGAACGACAGCCAGTAGCCGCCATAGCCGAGCGAGGTGAACTGCTCGATCTCCTGCTCCGACCAGCCGACCAGCAGTTCGGCGACCGCCTGCTTGGCGCGCGCCACCCGCACATCGCGCTCGGTGGTCGACAAGCCGCCGGCAAGCACCTCGGCGACGCGCGCATAGAGTTCGCGCAGCAGCGTCGCTTTCCACCCGTTCCACACGCGCGGTGACACGGCGCGCATGTCGGCGACAGTGACCACCAGCAGCAGCCGGAGCCGTTCCGGCGACTGGATCACCTCGGCGAGGTCGAGGATCGTCTTGGGGTCGTCGATGTCGCGCTTGAACGCCGTCTGGCTCATCAGCAGGTGGTGCAGCACCAGCCACGAGACCGTCTCGGTCTCCTCCGCCGAAAGGCCGAGCAGCGGACCGACCTCGAGCGCCAGTTCGGCACCGATCTCGGAATGGTCGCCGCCACGGCCCTTGGCGATGTCGTGCAACAGCATGGCGACGTAAAGGGCGCGACGCGACTGGATCTGCTCGACGATGCCGGTGGCCACCGGCGCCACCTCGACGAGCTCGTTGCGTTCGATCGCGTTGAGCACCCGCACCGCCTCGATCGTGTGCTCGTCGACGGTGTAGATGTGATAGGTGTCGAACTGCATCTGTCCGACGATGCGGGCCCAGTCGGGCAGGTAGCGACCCAGGAAGCCGGTCTCGTTTAAGATCGCCAGCCAGCGTGCGCCGTCGGGACGGTTGCGCTCGGGCTCACGACCGCACAGCAGATCCATGAACACGGCGGCGGCGCGCGGATCGCCACGCAAGGCGACGGCGCGGCGCTCGCTGCGGATCAGCGCCCGCATCGCCAGCGGATGCAGCTCGAGGCTGCGATCGCGTGCCACCTGCAGGATACGCAGCATCTGCAGCGGCTCGTCATTGAAGTCCCGGCCCGGCAACGGCATCAGCCGTCCATCGGCCAACATGAAGCCGGCGCCGAGCAACGCGCGATCGGTCTCCACCGCGCGGGCCGGCGCGCCCTGTGCCGCGCGGATCATCGCCGGCTCCAGCACGCGGGTGATGCGAGTCACTTCGCGCACCGTCAGGAAGTAGTGGCGCATGAAACGCTCCACCCCGTCCTGCCGTCCGTGTCGCGTGTAGCCCATCCGGGCGCCGACCACCGGTTGCAGGTCGAAGGTCAGCCGCTCCTCGGCGCGGCCGGCGACGTAGTGCAGGTGGAAGCGGAGCGTCCAGAGAAACTCCCAGGAGCGGCGGGCGTGCTTCGCCTCGGTCTCGGTGATCAGCGCGCCGGCCGGGCCGTTGATGTTGGCGAGCTCGCCCATCGTCTGGGTGTCGAAGATGTAGCGGGCCAGCCAGTACAGCGTCTGCAGGTCGCGTATGCCGCCGCGACCTTCCTTGATGTTCGGCTCGACCATGAACGCGCTCTCGCCGAACCGGCGATGCCGGGCGGCGCGTTCGGCCTGCTTGGCGGCGATGAAGTCGTCCGCCCCGCGCTCCTCGCAGTTCTGGCGGAAGCGGCGGTGGAACTCGGCGAAGAGCGGCTTGTCGCCGGCAATCCGCCGCCCGTCGAGCAGGCTGGTGCGGATGGTCACGTCATGGTCCGCCTCGGCCAGGCATTGCTCGACCGAGCGGGTGGCGTGGCCGACCTTCAGTCCGAGATCCCACAGGAAGTAGAGCATGTACTCGACGCCGCGCAGGGTCGCCGGGTCGGGTTCGGCCGGGGTGAGGAACAGCAGGTCGATGTCGCTGAACGGGGCCAGGGTGCCGCGCCCGTAGCCGCCGGTCGCGGCGACGGCCAGCGTCTCCGACATGCCCTCCTCGACCTGCTGCGCGTGGGAGTAGAGCGCCGCGACCAGCCCGTCGATCAGCGCCCCCAGCAAACGCGCCGCTTGCAGCCCAGTGACCTGCTCTTGCTCGAACGCGTCCTGCACCTGGTGCTGGATGCGGGCGAGATGGCGGCGGAAGGCGCCGAGCACCGCGTCCCGGGTTGCACCTCCCGGGGTGGCGGCGAGCCTGGCCAGGGACTGCGCGAGGGTTTCGGCAGCGTCTGCGGGGGCGCGAGGCAGCGGGACGGGCGTCAGCATTCCGTCAATGGTAACGCCTCGTCGCCATCGGGAACAGGAATCAGCGACTTTATTCTGTAGAGTGCCTCCAATGCCTCGCGTGGCGTGAGCCGATCGGGGTCGATCGCCGCCAGCGCCGCGCGCAACGGGTCCTGCGGTTGCGGCGGCTCCGGCTCCGGCAGGCTGGCGAACAGCGGCAGCTCACCGAGCGGCGCTTCGGTCAGCCCGAGCGGGCCGCCATTGCGCTCCAGCAGCGCCAGCAACGCGCCTGCCCGACGCACCACCGGCGCCGGGACGCCGGCCAGCTCGGCGACGTGGACGCCCCAGCTGCGGCCGGCCGCGCCCTCGGCGACCTCGTGCAGGAACACCACGCTGCCGCGCCACGCCTTCACCCGCATGGTGTGCGGCGCCAGGCGCGGCAACCGCCCGGTCAGTCCGGCGAGCTCGTGAAAGTGCGTCGCGAAGATGGTGCGGCAGCGCACGGCGGAGTGCAGCGCCTCCAGCACCGCCCAGGCGATGGCCAGGCCGTCGAGGGTCGCGGTGCCACGGCCGATCTCGTCCACCACCACCAGCGAGCGCGGGCCGGCCTGATGCAGGATGGCGGCGGTCTCGGTCATCTCCACCATGAAGGTGCTGCGGCCGCGGGCGAGGTCGTCGGCGGCCCCCACCCGGCTGAACAGCCGGTCGACCACGCCGAGGCGCGCCGCCTCCGCCGGCACCGGCAGGCCGGCTTGCGCCAGGATCACCGCCAGCGCGTTCTGCCGCAGGAACGTCGACTTGCCCGCCATGTTCGGCCCGGTGAGCAGCAGCACCCGCTGCGTCGGCGGCAGGTCGCAATGGTTCGGCACGAACGCCGCCGAGCCCGCCAGCGCCGCCTCGACCACCGGATGACGCCCGGCGTGGACGCTGAACTCGTCCCCGTCGGTGACCGCCGGACGACACCAGGTGCCGGGTTCGGCCAGTTTCGCCGCCGATTGCGCCATGTCGAGCACCGCCAGCGCGGCGGCGGCGGCGGCGAGCGCATCGGCCTCGTCGAGGGCGCGCTGCGTCAGGCTGGCGAACACCGCCCGCTCGCGCGCCGCCGCCCGCGCCGCCGCCTCGGTGATCTTGCGGTCGAGTTCGGACAGTTCCGCCAGCGAAAAGCGGGCGCCGTTCGCCATGCCTTGCCGCAGGGTCAGCTCCGGTTGGTCGCGCAGCTTTTCCACGGACGCCGCCGGCGCCTCGATGACGTAGCCGAGCTGCGCGTGGTGGCGGATTTTCAGGCTGGCGACGCCGAAACGCTGGGCGTAGTCGAATTGCAACGCCGCGATCACCCGTCGGCTGTCGTCGCGCAAGGCGCACTCGGCGTCGAGCTCGGCGTCGAAGCCCCGCCGGATCGCGCCGCCATCGTCGAGCCGCAGCGGCGCGGGATCGGCCAGCGCCGCTTCGAGCAGCGCCGCCAACCCGGGATCGACCTGCATTGCCGCGTGCGCTTCGACCAGCTCGCCGGCGAGCGGACCGGTCAGCGACGCCACCGCCGTCATCCCCGCCCGCAGCCCGTCACGCAACGCGGCGAGGTCGCGCGGGCCGCCCCGGCCGAGGGCGAGGCGTCCGAGCGCACGCGCGATGTCGGGTGCCGCCCGCAGTGCCGCGCGCAGCCGGTTGGCGGCGTCCGGGTTGGCGAGCAGCCACGACCAGGCATCCTGCCGCGCGGCGATCGCGGCGGGATCGGTCAACGGCGCGCCGAGCCGGGCGGCGAGCAGCCGCGCGCCGGCGGCGGTGAGGGTGCGTTGCACCGCGCCGAGCAAGGTGTGGGTGGTGCCGCCATCGCGGGCGCGGACGACCTCCAGGCTGGCCCGGGTCGCGGCGTCCATCGCCAGCAGACCCGCGCTGCCTTGCGGCGCCGGACGCGACAGGCGCGGCATCGCACCCGCCTGCGTCGCGCGCACGTAGTCGAGCGCCAGCGCGGCGGCAACCGCTTCGGCGTCGGCAAAACTGCCGAACGCGTCGAGGCTGGCGACGTCGAACGCTTCGGCCAGCCGACGCCGGGCAATCAGCGGTGGCGGCGGGCTGGTCTCCGGCGCCAGCCGCGCCGCCCAATCGCCTGGCGCCAAGCCGGAAGGAGCGAGGATTTCCGCCGGGTCGAGCCGGCCGAGCAACGCCGGCAACTCGGCGCGTGGCAGCACGGTGGTTTCGAACAAGCCCGTGGAGACGTCGAGCCAGGCGGCGCCGACCGCGTCCCGATCCGGCGCCAGCGCCAGCAGGAGGTTGGGCCGCCCCGCCTCGAGCAGCGCTTCCTCGGTGATGGTGCCGGGGGTGACCAGCCGGACCACCTCGCGCCGGATTGGCGTCTTGGCGCCACGCGGGCGGGATTTCGGGTCCTCCATCTGCTCGGCGACGGCAACCCGGAAGCCGCGACGGATCAGCCGGGCGAGATAGGCGTCGGCGGCGTGGACCGGCACGCCGCACATCGCGATCGGCGCGCCGGCGTGCTCGCCGCGCGCGGTCAGCGCGATATCGAGGGCGGCGGCGGCAGCCTCCGCGTCGGCGAAGAACATCTCGTAGAAATCGCCCATGCGGAAGAACAGCAGCGCGTCGGGGTGCTGCTGCTTCATCGCGAACCACTGCGCCATCGCCGGTGTCGCGCCCTGAACTGCCGGGACCTCATGCTGCATGAGCAGCCGTTTACCACATCAGGGGGTCGCGCCAGATGCAAGGCACCGGCTTTCCCCTCGGGCGATCCCGCCGCAGTATGGTTGCAAGAGCTAGGGAGGCGACGCGTCATGACTGAGGGCGGCAGCGACCAGCGGAGCGCCCGTGTCTCCGCCGAGGAGGCGCTGGCACTTCATGCTGAGGGTCGGCCGGGCAAGCTGGAGACCCGGATCAGCAAGCCGATCGCCACCGCGCGCGACCTCTCGCTCGCCTATTCGCCCGGTGTCGCCGAGCCTTGCCTGCACATCCATCGCGACAACGCGCTGGCCTACGACTACACCACCAAGGGCAACATGGTGGCGGTGATCTCCAACGGCACCGCAGTACTTGGCCTCGGCAATCTCGGCGCCGTTGCGAGCAAGCCGGTGATGGAGGGCAAGGTCGCGCTGTTCAAGCGCTTCGCCGATGTCGACGGCATCGACCTGGAGATCGACACCGACGACGTGGACGCGTTCGTCAACTGCGTGCGCTATCTCGGCCCCGGCTTCGGCGGCATCAACCTCGAGGACATCAAGGCGCCGGAGTGCTTCATCATCGAGCAGCGCCTGCGCGAGCTGATGGACATCCCGGTGTTCCACGACGACCAGCACGGCACCGCGATCGTCGCCGTCGCCGGGCTGATTAACGCCTGCCACCTCACCGGGCGCGAACTGCGCGACACCCGGCTGGTGGTGAACGGCGCCGGCGCCGCCTCGATCGCCTGCGTCGAGTTGCTGAAGGCGATGGGGATGCGGCCCGAGCACGTGACACTCTGCGACACCAAGGGCGTGGTGTATCAGGGCCGCCAAGAGGGCATGAACCAGTGGAAGTCGGCGCACGCGGTGGCGACGCGCGCGCGCACCCTGGCCGAGGCGATCGAGGGCGCGGACGTGGTGTTCGGCCTCTCGGCGAAAGGTGCGGTGACGCAGGCGATGGTCGCGCGCATGGCGGACAAGCCGATCATCTTCGCGATGGCCAATCCCGACCCGGAGATCACCCCGGAGGACGCGCGCGCGGCGAGCCCGCACGCGATCATCGCGACCGGGCGCAGCGACTATCCGAACCAGGTCAACAACGTGCTCGGCTTCCCGTTCATCTTCCGTGGCGCGCTCGACGTGCGCGCGAGCACGATCAACGACGCGATGAAGATCGCGGCGGCCGAGGCGCTGGCCAATCTGGCGCGCGAGGACGTGCCCGACGAGGTGCACACCTCCTCCGGCCGGCGGCTCGCCTTCGGCCCGGAGTACATCATTCCGAACGCGTTCGATCCACGACTGATGGCCTGGATTCCGCCCGCGGTCGCCCGCGCGGCGATGGACAGCGGTGTGGCGCGACGTCCGCTGATCGATCTGCGCCGCTACGCGCGCGAGCTGTCGGGCAGGCTCGATCCCACGGCGAACGCGCTCGACGCCATCATGGAGAGCGTCCGTGCCGATCCCAAGCGGGTGGTGTTCGCCGAGGGCGAGGAGGAGAAGGTGGTGCGCGCCGCCGTCGCGTTCCGCAACGCCGGCTACGGCACGCCGGTGCTGATCGGGCGCGAGGACCGGGTGTCGCAGACCCTGGCGGGTCTCGGCCTTGGCATGGTGGACGGGATCGAGATCCACAACGCCCGTCTCTCGGGAGCCAACCGCAAGTATGTCGACTTGCTCTACGGCCGGCTGCAACGCCGTGGCTTCCTGCTGCGCGACTGCCAACGGATGGTCAACCAGGATCGCAACGTGTTCGCCGCCTGCATGGTGGCTGCGGGCGAGGCCGACGCCCTGGTCACCGGCCTGACGCGTGCCGCCGCGGTGTGCCTCGACGACATCTCGCACGTGATCGAGCCGGCGCCGGGCGGGGTTGCGTTCGGCCTCACTCTGATGGTCGGGATGCGCGGGCGCACCATCTTCATCGCCGACACCCTGATGCATTTCCGCCCGAGCGCCGAACAGATGGCGGATATCGCGCTCGGCGCGGCCGCCGCCGCGCGACACCTCGGCCACGAGCCGCGCGTGGCACTGCTCTCGCATTCAACGTTCGGCCAGCCGATGCATGCCGGGGCGGAGGTCATGCGGCAGGCGGTGGAGACGCTCGACGCGCGCGGGGTCGATTTCGAGTATGACGGCGAGATGAGCCCGGACGTGGCGCTGGAGCCCGAGCTGCGCGCGCTCTATCCGTTCTGCCGCCTCACCGGACCGGCCAACGTGCTGGTGATGCCGGGCCTGCACTCATCGCACATCGTCTCGCGGCTGGCCCCGCGCCTCGGCGGGGGGAGCACGATCGGCCCGGTGCTGATCGGCATGACGCATCCGGCGCAGATCGTGCCGATGGATTCCTCGGTGAGCCAGATCGTCGACATGGCCTGCCTCGCCGCGCATCAGGCGGTGAGTGGCTAGGGTGGGGCGCCGCCGGCGCGGTCAGTCGGCGCCGGTTCCGTTCACCAGCGTCTGCCCGTGCGAGCGCGCCAGTGCCACCAGGCTGGCACCGAAAGTCTCGCGAAACCGTCGGCTCGCCTGGGAGTAGCGGCCGGTCTGCGCGGCGGCCAACTGCACCATCACGGCGATGTCGCGCAGCCGATGCTGCGTCTCCAGCAGGCGAACATCGCGCTCCTGGGCGACGGCATGGGGTTCCGAACCGTCGCGGAAGACGTTGAGGAAGCCCCGCGCCCTCCCGTCGTCGTCGAATAGGGGCATCATCACGCCGCTGGCCCAGAAGCGCGTGCCGTCGCGGCGTATGTGCCATCGCTCGTTGGCGGCGCGGCCATAATCCAGGGCCAGCAGGAGCTCGGTGGAAAATACCCGCCCAACGCGGTCTTCCGGCGTGAAGATCACCTCACCCGAGCGCCCCAGCACCTCGTCTAGGTCGTACTGCAGAATTCGCCCGGCGCCGGCGTTCCAGCTCGTCACCAGCCCGCTCAGGTCGAGCGTGATGATGGCGTAATCGAGGGCGCATCCCAGGGTCCAGCGGGCTTGCTCCGCCTCGGCCCGGAGCATCCGGTTCACTGCCTCAAGATCGGCAATGCGCTGCTGTAGCTCGCGAGAAGAGTAGGGCGGATCAGCAACCATCGGTAAAGCCCCGCTATGTACTATGGCATACATTCGCGTGCAGAACCAAGACTTGCCATTCACTTATGTTAATAAACCGGCAACTATTGCGCGTTTCTCGGCGAATTCAATGCGAAGGGTGGACGTCCCTTACCCCTGAAGGTTGTTTCCGTTCACGTACCGCATCGTTTCATTCATCGGCTGAGCGGCTTTCGGTGCCCTGCAGGTGGAGGTAGTTCGGGTCAAATTCCGCAAACGCCTTCAATCGCGGCACGTTGTGAATGGTGAGCCGCCTGCTGCGCAAGGTGATGAGCCCGTCGGCGCGAAACTGCTGCAACACCCGGTTCACGTGTACCAGGGTATGACCCAGCGTGTCGCCGAGCTCGATCTGCGTCAGCGGGAACTCGTAGGCGTTCTCCGTCGCCAGGCCCACGGCCTGCAGGCGCACGAGCAGCTCGCAGAACAGATGGGCCATCTGCTTGTCGGCGGCACGCCGGCCCATGCTCACCAGCCACTCCCGCAAAATTGCCTCGTCCACCAGGGTTGCCCACCAGAGCGCGCGCGTGATCGCTGGACGATTGGCGGTAAGATCGTCGATGACACGGCGCGGCACCCGGGCGATGCGGCAGGCGGAGAGCGTGGCGATGCCATGATCCATCGCGCCGAGCAGGAAGATGCGTAGATCGCAGAAATCACCCGGCACCAGCAAAGCCATGATTTGCCGGCCACCGCTTGGCAGGATCTTGTAGCGGCAGGCGAACCCTTCCAGCACGACATGCACGTTTTCCGGCCGATCACCCTGCCGGATGAGATCCTGCCGCGCCCCGATCCACTGGCCATTGCCGACCATCCGTTCCAGCACCTCCCGATCCTGCAGCGTGAGCAGCGCACCGAGCGCGAGCTTCAGGACCAGGCGACTGGGCATAGCGATATCCTCGCCGGTCACATTTCGCCTGCAAACTTAACCCATGTTGCAGCATTCGACACGCAAACGTGTGCCTTTGTCTTGTTGCCGACAGACCGATCAGCGTTTCAGTGTCATGAACGGTCCGCTGTCTCTCGAAAATGAGGACACCCCGTGGCCGTATCCAAACCCGCCGAACAACAACAGCGCCTGCCGCAAAAAGTGGTCAGCGTTACGCCACCCAAGCCACCCGGTGGCGGTGGAAGGGACGTCGATGTGACGACGGCGGCGCCGTTCGTGGACATTGTCGCCAAGGCAGTCGCCCAGGTCGGCGGTGGGAAGGTGTGGGACGTTCTCGGGCCGCAGGAGCGGACGTTGGCGTTCTATGCGGCGATGCGCGAGTTGGACGCGCCTGCTGGCAGCTGACCGCCGCCTCGGCGGGGAGCGTCTATTCCGCGCGCGGAAATACCAGGCGCACCGTCGTGCCCTGGCCCATTGCGGTTTCCAGGACAAGCTTGCCGCCGCACGCCGTCATGAAGCGTTCCACCATCCACAGCCCGAGGCCGGTGCCGCGGCCGGGTGCTTTTGTGGTGAAGAACGACTTGGTCGCTCGCTGAACCACCTCCGGCGACATGCCCGAGCCGGTATCCGTGACTGACACTTCGACGGTGGGCTGACCGCCCAGACCATCGACGCGATGGCCGGCGGTTCGCAGAACGATCGACCCGTCACCACCCATCGCGTCGGAAGCGTTGCGCACGAGATTGATCAAGGCGAGCTCAAGCTGCGCGGGGTCCAGGCACACGGGCAGCGGCGCCGGGTGCAGCTCCACCACCAAGGTGCTGCGGTCCTTGGCGGCGTGGTCCATGATCTTGTCGAACTCGCCCACGATCGCGTTGAGGTCAGCGATCTTCGGCTGGCTGGCCTCGCGACGGGCGAAGGCGAGCATCTGCCGCGCGACCCGTCCGGCTTGCTCCACACCCCATTGGGCGCGGCCGAGCTGGGTCTGTCCGCGCTCGTCCAACGCCTGTCGGCGCAACTGCTCCAAGCTGCCGAGCGCGATGGTTAGCAGGTTGTTCAGCTCGTGCACCGCGCCGGTCGCGATCACGCCGGACAGGTTGCCTTGCTCCGAATGATCGTCGGCTCTGGTCGTGTTGGCTTGAAGCGCGACCAGAGCGTCGGGGCGGATACGAACCGGGGCCGGCTGATCCAGATGGGGCGGCGGAGCCGGCTGGCTGCCGTCGCCATCCCAAATCCCGTCGTCACTCACCGTGCAGCGCCACAAAGTTTCCATGAGCCCTGTTCGCATTATGAGGGATTGCAGCCGGGTGTTGGAAAATCCCGAGGGGGAGGAGCCAAAAACCGACTGACAAGCGTGGCGTTGAGCCTCGCGGAAGGAGAGCACCGTCCGACGCTCTGGTTTGCCCTTGTCTATCCTCATCGTTGAAGACGAATTTCTCATCCGCCTGATTGTCGCCGAGGAATTCGCCGCGGCGGGTTACGACGTCCAGCAAGCCGAAAGCGGCGACACCGCCGCGACGCTCATTCAACATCCACAGCACGCATTCACCCTGCTGGTCACCGACATTCACATGCCGGGCCGGCTCGACGGGATCGGGGTGGCACGGCTGATGCGGGGGCGCCACCCGGGCATCCCCGTGATCTACACCACGGGCCGGCCGGACGCGCTCGGCGCGGTGGAGAACCTCGGCCGCAACGACGTCGTTGTCGCCAAGCCCTTCACCCCTTCCGAGCTCCTGCGCGTGGCTCGCCGGCTGCTTGGTCAAGAGGATGCCGGCGATCACAGGACCTGATGGGGCGCATGATTTTGCTGCGGATAGCATGCCTCACCTCTAGGCCGCTCAACCTGTCCCGTCGGTCAGCTCGCTTACAATCGAACCGAGCGATGCGTTAAAGCTAGTCCAGGAGGCGTTCGAAACGGGCCCGCCAGGGCCGGGCCGGCCAGGGTGAGCAGCAGGAGGCCGAGTGCGGCGGACAACCTACGCATCCAGGCCCTGGTCTGATACTGCGCCGGTATCATGCTCGCCCTGCCTGACCTGCCCGTGACCGAGACCCTCCCCGCGCTGCAAGCGTCGCTGGCGGCGGGAAGCAACGTTGTTTTGGTCGCACCGCCCGGCGCAGGCAAGACCACCCTGGTGCCGCTGACCTTGTTGCGCGCGCCGTGGCGTGGGGAGCAACGCATCCTGCTGCTGGAGCCGCGCCGGCTCGCGACCCGCGCGGCCGCCGCGCGCATGGCCTCGCTGCTTGGCGAGCAGCCCGGCGAGACTGTCGGCTACCGTACACGGCTGGACGGGGCCGGCTCGGCGGCCACGCGGGTGGAGGTGGTCACCGAGGGGCTGCTGGTGCGTCGCCTGCAAGCCGACCCGGGGCTCCTTGGCGTGGCAGCGGTGATCCTCGACGAGGTGCACGAGCGCTCGCTCGAGTCGGATCTCGCCCTCGCCTTGTGCCTCGACTTGCAGCGCGTGTTGCGCCCCGAGCTGCGGCTGATCGCCATGTCTGCCACCGCCGACGCGGCGCGGCTGGCTGGCCTGATGCACGCGCGGGTGATCGAGAGCGCTGGGCGGATGTTCCCGGTCACCATCCGGCACAGCCCGCGCGATATCCCCGGCGCGCGCGAGCTGCCGGAGGCGATGGCCCGCGCCGTACGCGCCGCCCTGGCCGAGCACGCCGGCGACATCCTCGCCTTCCTGCCCGGCATGGCCGAGATACGCCGCACCCAGGCTCTGTTGCAGGGGTGTGGCGCCCTGGTGCTGCCGCTGCACGGCGAGCTGCCGCCGGGCGAGCAGGATCGCGCGCTCCGCCCGCTCGATGATCCCGCCGACCGGCGCGTGGTGCTGGCGACCTCGATCGCGGAAACCTCGCTGACCGTGCCCGGCGTACGTGTGGTGATCGATGGCGGCTGGCGACGCACCCCTCGGCTCGATCCGGCGACCGGGCTGTCCCGGCTGGCGACCGTGCGGATCAGTCGCGCCGCCGCCGAGCAACGCGCCGGCCGCGCCGGCCGCGAGGCGCCGGGCGTTGCGATCCGGTTGTGGAGCACGGCGTTGCATCGCGGCCTGCCGCCGCACGACCGGCCGGAGATCCTTGAAGCCGAGCTCGCCGGCCTGGCGCTGGATTGCGCCGCCTGGGGTGCCAAGCCCGCCGACCTGCCGTTCGCCGACCCGCCACCCGCCGGCGCGCTGGCGGCGGCGACCGCGCTGCTGACGGAACTCGGCGCGCTGGATGGCGACGGTCGGATCAGCGAGGCCGGACGCGCGATGGCGGCGCTGGGGGCGCATCCGCGACTGGCGGCGATGATGCTGGCGGCGGGCAGCGCGGCGGAAGCGGCACTCGCCGCCGACATCGCCGCCCTGCTCGAGGAGCGCGACCCGCTGCGCACCGGGGCGGAGCCGCCGGCCGATATCGGCTTGCGGCTTGCGGCCATCGCCGGCGAGGACGCGGTGGCGGATCGCGGCGCGCTCGGCCGCATTCGTCGCGCCGGCGCGCAGTATCGCCGCCGGCTGCGGCTGCCGGCCGATACGGTGGCCTCCGGTGATCCGGGCCGGCTGATCGCCGCCGGCTTTCCCGACCGCATCGCCCAGTCGCGCGGCGAGGCGGGATCGTTCCGTCTGGCCGGCGGTGGCGGGGCGCGGCTCGGGCGCCTCGACCGGCTGGCCAACACCAAGCTGCTCGCGGTGGCCGCGCTGGAGATGAAGGCCGCCGCGCGCATTCGCCTGGCGGCGCCGCTGGACCCGGACGCGCTGCCCGCCGCGATCGCCGCACGCGTCGCCGAGAGCGTGGAAACCGGCTTCGATCCGGTCTCCGGCGCGGTGCTGGCCCGGCGCCGGCGCCGGCTCGGCGCGCTGGTGCTGACCGATCGCACCGAGCCGGCCGATCCGGCGACGATCGCCACCGCGCTCGCCGACGCGGTTGGCGCGGCAGCGCTGCGGCCGTTGCCCTGGACCGAGGCGGCGCGCCAGTTGCAGGCGCGGGTCGGCTGGATGCGCCGGCTGGAACCCGAGCCCTGGCCCGACCTGTCGGATGCAGCACTGGCCACCGGGGCGCGTGACTGGCTCGCGCCGCGCCTGCTCGGCATGGCCCGCATGGCCGATCTGGCGCGGCTCGATCTGGCGAAGCTGCTGCGCGGGATGCTGCCTTGGGCGCTCGCCACCCGCCTCGACCAGGAGCTGCCGAGCGAGCTCGCCTTGCCCGGCGGGCGCGCCGTGGTGGACTACACCCAGCCGGTGCCCACCGCGTCGGCCAAGGCGCAGGCGTTCTTCGGCATGCAACACACCCCGCGCCTGGCCGGCGGGCGGGTCGGCTTGCAACTGGCGCTGCTCTCCCCGGCTGGCCGTCCGGTGGCGATCACCGCCGATCTGGCGGGATTCTGGCGCGGCGCCTGGGCCGACGTGCGCAAGGACATGCGCGGCCGCTACCCCAAGCACCGCTGGCCGGAGGATGGCGCCAACGCATGACGCTTGTTGCCCCCGCGCCCCGGTGCCACCTTCCAAACCCATGATCCGAGCCGTTCGTCTCTCAGCCGATCCACGCCCGATCGCCGTGCGGTTCACGTGCTTGCGCCAAGCGAGGCTGCTGCTCGTGGCTGTCGCCCTGCTCGCCGCCGCGTGCGACACGATGGGCCCGAGTGCCGCCCGCGCGCGCGTAGGCGATACCCCGAGCAGCTTCGCGCCGCTGGTGCGCAAGGTGCTGCCCGCGGTGGTAAACATCGCCGTCACCGAGGTGCTCACCGGCGAGAGCCTGCTCTCGCAACTGCCGCCCGAGCTGCGCGGCACGCCGTTCGAGCGGCAGTTCCGCAAGCGGTTCGGCAATCGGCAGGAGCGGATGCTCGGCGCCGGCTCGGGCGTCATCATCGACCCCACCGGCATCATCGTGACCAACAATCACGTGGTCGGGCATGCCGAGAACATTGTCGTCTCGCTGGTCGACGGCACCGAGCTGCCGGCGCGCGTCATCGGTTCCGACGAACCCACCGACATCGCCGTGATCAAGGTGGAGGCGTCGCGCTCCTTGCCGGCGGTGAAATGGGGCGACAGTCATCGCCTGGAGGTGGGTGACTGGATTCTCGCGGCCGGCAACCCGTTCGGTCTCGGCGGCTCGGTGACGGTCGGCATCGTCTCGGCGCGCGGCCGAGAGATCGGCGCCGGTCCATTCGACGACTTCCTGCAGCTCGATGCGCCGATCAATCCGGGCAACTCGGGCGGACCCACCTTCAACCTGGACGGCGAGGTAGTCGGCATCAACACCGCGATCGTGTCGCCCTCGGGCGGCTCGGTCGGGATCGGCTTCGCCATCCCGAGCGAGGTGGCGCAGCCGATCGTCGAACATTTGCGCAAGGGCGAAACGATCGAGCGCGGCTGGCTCGGCGTCTCGGTGCGGGAGCGGCGCAACAGCACGGGCGGGGTGGGGATCGCCGGGGTGGAACGCAACGGTCCCGCCTTCCGCGCCGGGCTGCGGGCGGGCGACGTCGTGACCGCGATCAACGGCGAGCGCATCAACACCGCGCACAACTTGGTCAAGACCATCGCCGCGACCCCGCCGGGTCAGAGCGTGAAGCTCACGGTGCGCCGCCAGGGGCGCGACATGGACGTGCCGATCACCGTCGGCCAGCGGCCGAACCGTTCGTGAGAGTGAGGGGGAGAGGCGATGCGCATCCTGATCGTTGAGGATGACAAGGATGTGGCGAACTTCGTGGTGCGCGGCTTGAAGGAGGCGGGCCATGTCGTCGAGCACGCCGATAACGGGCGCGACGGCCTGTTCCTCGCCGCGAGCGAGAATTTCGACGCGATGATCCTGGACCGCATGCTGCCCGGCGGCATCGACGGGCTGCGCCTGCTGGAGACCTTGCGGGCGCAGAAGAACACCATGCCGGTGCTGTTCCTCTCGGCGATGGCCGAGGTGGATGACCGGGTGCGTGGGCTCAAGGCCGGTGGCGACGACTATCTCACCAAGCCGTTCGCCTTCGCCGAGCTGCTGGCGCGGGTCGAGGCGCTGGCCCGTCGCGGCAAGGGCGACGCGCCGGTCACCCGCCTTGTGGTCGGCGACCTGGAGCTCGATCTGCTGTCGCGCCAGGTGCGCCGGGCCGGGCAGAAGATCGACCTGCAACCACGCGAGTTCCGGCTGCTCGAATACCTGATGCGGCACGCCGGGCAGGTGGTGACCCGCACCATGCTGCTCGAGGGCGTGTGGGACTACCATTTCGACCCGCAGACCAACGTGATCGACGTGCATGTCTCGCGGCTGCGGCAGAAGGTGGACAAGCCGTATCCCTCGGCGCTGATCCACACGGTGCGCAACGCCGGCTACATGCTACGCGCCGAACCGGCATGATGCTGCGCTGGGCCGGGCGCTCCCGTCCCGGCAACCCCGGCCTGCTGCGCTCCGCCGGCATTCGTTTCGCCGCCCTCTATGCTGCGCTGCTGGCGTTCAGCGGCTTGGCGCTGGCGTTGTTCCTCTGGTACGAGACCGCGAGGCTGCTCGACTGGCAGACCGAGGTGGCGATCCGTGCCGATGCGCAGGGCTTGTCGGAGCGCTGGGAAGAGGGCGGGCTGCCGACCCTGATCATGACGATCGACGACCGGCTATCGCAGGATATCGACGACGACGCGATCTACCTCGTGGTCGATGCGCAAGGCCACCGCATCGCCGGCAACCTGCAACGCTGGCCGGCGATGGCCACCAGCACGCCGACCGACCTGGTGATCGAGCGCGGCGGCGTCCGCTCCGGCGCGTTGGTGCAGAGCTTCGACCTGCTGGGCGGTTTCCGCCTGCTGGTTGGGCGCGACGTGCGGGTGCGGGCACAGCTGCGTCGGCTGATGGGCGACGCGATGATCTGGGCGCTGCTGGTGGTGATCGTGATGGCGAGCGCGGGCGCGCTGGTGGTGCGCAGCCTGTTCCTGCGCACCTTGGCCAACATCTCCGCCACCTCCGGCGCGATCGCCGCCGGCGACCTCACGCGGCGAGTGCGTCTCTCGGGTCGCGGCGACGAGTTCGACCAGCTCGCCGAGACGATCAACGACATGCTCGACCGGATCGGCCGGCTGATGGACGGGGTGCGTCAGGTGTCGAACGCGATCGCGCACGACCTGCGCACGCCGATCACGCGGGCGCGCACGCGGCTGGAAGACGCCGCGCTGCACGCCGCCGGCGAGGCGGAGCTGCGCGCCGCGATCGAGCGGGCGACGGTCGATCTCGATGGCATCGTCACCGTGTTCCAGGCGTTGCTGCGCATCGCCGAGATCGAGGCCGGCTCGCGCCGCTCGGCTTTCGCGCCGTTCGATCTCGGGCCGGTGCTCGCCGACCTCACCGAGCTCTACGCCGCTGTCGCCGAGGAGCGCGGGCTGCGGGTCGAGCTTGACGCCGCCGAGCACCTGGGCGCCTACGGCGACCGCGCGCTCGTCCAGCAGGCGGTCGCCAACCTGCTCGACAACGCGGTGAAGTTCTCGCCGTCGTACGATGGCCCGGTGTTGCTGCACGCCGCTATTGCCGAGGGTGGGCTGCGGATCAGCGTGCGCGATCACGGCCCGGGCATCCCGTCGGGGGATCGGGCGCGGGCCACCGAGCGGTTCTTTCGCGGCGAGACGGCGCGCAGCACGCCCGGCGCGGGCCTCGGCCTCGCCTTGGTGCAGGCGGTGGCACAGTTGCATGGCGGCGTGCTGCGGCTGGAGGACGCGCAACCGGGCTTGCGGGCGGTGCTCTCCTGGCCGATGGCCGCATCCGAGCAGACCACGTGACACCGGTGTCATTGCGGGAACACGGTGCGGTCAGGGCCGCGGCGGCAGAGTGACGCGATGATATCCTGGGCGCGCACCGCCGGGCTAACGTTGATCGTCGGCGGCGCGCTCG
This sequence comes from Acetobacteraceae bacterium, assembly GCA_965218045.1. Classification (GTDB taxonomy): domain Bacteria; phylum Pseudomonadota; class Alphaproteobacteria; order Acetobacterales; family Acetobacteraceae; genus CAVRCA01. The sequence goes on from CBDCJX010000009.1 coordinate 571,387, forward strand.
GGTCGTTCGGCGTCGCCGATGTGGCCGGGCAGGCCACCGCCGAGCGTCTGACCACGGATACGGCGGAATACTGCGCCCATCTGGTCGACCGGCTGCGGCAGGTCGAGCACGACCGGGGGGGTGCGGCGCCGCGCGAGGTGGTCACGCTGTCCGACGAGGGGCAGCTCATGTGCGACCACGGCGAGACGCGGCGCGGCATCCTGCGGCTGCGCCGGGCCATGCGACTCATGCTCGGCGCGGCGCCGCGTTAGCATCGATTTACGCGGCTTCCGCAACTGCCAGGGCGTGCCTCCGCCGCCGTAACAGGAGTAACGGGAGCAGGCCAAGCGCGGTGATCGCCGCCATTACCCACCAGGCGCGATGGAACGCCGCCAGTTGCGCATCCGCCGCGCCAGACGATCCAACAATGGCAACGAAAATGGCGACGCCGATGGCGAAACCGGTCTGGCGAATCATGTTGATCGCGCCCGACCCGGTCGCGAATGATGACGCCGGAAGCGCCGCTGTGCCCACTCCCATCAGCGTCGGCAACACGAGGCCGACACCGATCCCCGACGGGATCATGCTAAGGATGGCGAACCCCAGGTCGGGGCGTGGTCCGGCCAGGGTCGCCCACAGGATCACGCTGGCGGAAAAGAAGACCAGTCCGGCCGCCACGACTAGCGCGGCGCCGAAACGCGCGATCAACCGGCCCGCCACCAGCAGCGACGTAACCGGAACCAGAAAAGGCCCAGCAGCGATAGCCAGCCCGATCTTCATGGCGGACCAGTTCCAGGCGCCCTGCTCCCACAACACGATCGAAAGCAGGAAGCCGCCGAACGCGATCGAGAACGGTGCCATCGTCAAGGACGCGCCGGTAAAATCCCGCACCCTAAACAACGCCGGATCGATGAACGGATTGTCGGACCGCAGGCAGTGCGCGGCAAACAACGCCAATAGCACCGCGGCCAGCGCGAAGCTCAGCGAGACCCCGGGGGAGCTCCACCCCCAATCGTTGAGCTTCACGATCCCGAATGTCAGCGCGCCGATGCCGGCCGTGATCAGAGCGGCTGCCCAAAGATATGGTGCCGGAACATCATGGCCGGAAACTCTCGGGAGCTTGAACCAGCCCACCACCAGCGCGAGCAGGCCGATCGGCACGTTGACCAGAAAGATCCACCGCCAGCTGGCCGTGACCAGCAATCCGCCCACCAAGGGCCCCAGAGCGGCGGCGAACCCGCCGACGGCGGCCCAGGTGCGCACCGCGCCGCCGCGGCGCTCCGCCGGGAAGGTCGCCAGGATCAATCCCAACGACGTCGGGGTGAGCAGCGCCGCCCCGGCCGCTTGCAGAACCCGGAACGCGATCAGGGTCTCGACACTGTTCGCCAGGGCGCAGGCGGCGGACGCGACGGTGAAGATGGCGATGCCCACGAGGAAGCTGTAGTTTCGCGGGTAACGTTCGGCAAACCTGCCGCAAAATATCAGCAGGGCCGCGTAGACGATCGCGTAACCGTTCAGAATCCAGGACAGATTGCCGAGATTTGCGTCCTTGAAGTCCTGGGCGATGTTCGGCAGCGCCACATTGACGATGAATAGGTCGAGATTGGCTAGCACGATGCCGGCGCAAACGATGGCCAGGACCTGACCCGGCCTCGTCGGGGCGCTCACGCCGCTTCTCCCGCCCTTCCGTATCGCTCGGCTGCGTGCGCCCGCGACAAATTCGGCCCCATTGCCAGACGCGCGTCATTGAACCGCGACCAGTCGGCCATATCCGGCAAGGATGGGATTGTCACCGCCTCGCCCATGTCCAGACCGGCGAGGGCGGCGTCCACCATTTCGTCAACGTCCATCAGCCTGTCCGCCGGCATCGCCGCGATGTCGACGCCCGCCTTGCCCCAGATTTCGGTGCGCGTGGCGCCAGGCAGCACCGCCTGGATGCGGATGCCGGTGTCCGCCAGCTCGGTCCGCAGCGCCGTGCTGAGATTCAGCATGAAGGCCTTGGTACCGCTGTAGGCAGCGTTGAACCGCTCGGGTGCCAGGGCCAGCACCGAAGAGATGTTGATCAACGTCCCCTGGCCGCGCGCGATGAAACCCTCAACGGCCGCGTAAGCCAGGCGGAGCGCCGCTGTGACGTTGATGTTCACCATCGCTTCCAGCCGGTCGACGTCGGAGCCATGCATCGGCCCGGCGACGGCGACGCCCGCGTTGTTCACCAACACGCCGATGGAAGGATCCTGGTGCAGTCGGTGTTCGATCCGCAGCAGGTCCGGCCGGGCCAGCAGGTCGGCGACCAGAACTTCCACCGAGCGGCCGACTTCAGCCCGCAGGCGCTCGGCCAGGGCGTTCAGCCGGGCTTCATCGCGTGCCACCAGGATCAGGTCATGGCCGCGGCGCGCCAATCGGTCCGCGTAGACTGCGCCAATGCCGGCCGATGCGCCGGTGATGAGCGCGGTGTTGGAATTCGACATCGGGGGCCTCCGTCGGGTCTTATTGATGGCGGTCGTCATTATTGACTTTAATGACGATCGCCATTAACAATGTCAAGGCGCGTTGTCGCGCCCCCGGGAAGGTGGAGACATGCGGGTTTCAAAGGAGAAGGTGGCAGAAAATCGGGAGCGTATTCTGACTGAGGCTGCGCGGCTGTTCCGTGAGCGCGGCCTGTCCGGCGTTGGCGTCGATACCCTGACCGACGCCGCCGGGCTGACCCACGGCAGCCTGTATAGCCAGTTCGGCTCGAAGGAACGTCTGGCCGCCGAGGCGTTAAGTTATGCCCTGAGCACGAGTTCGGCACACATGAGCGACGCCATGGCGCTAGGCGACTACGTCGCCCGTTACCTGTCCGCGGACCATCGGGAACGGACCGGCGATGGCTGTGTGATGGCGGCCCTGGGGTGTGAAATCCCGCGCCAGGGCGTCGCGATCCGGCACAACTTCACCGACGCGGTGCGGTCGGCAATGAAACGGATCGCCGGCCTATTGCCGGGCGGCGGCAAGTCCGAGGACGAGGCACTGGCCATTGTCGCGACGATGGTTGGCGCGCTGACCCTGGCGCGGGCCGTCGACGATCCCGACTTGTCGGACCGCATTCTGGCGGCTGCGCGGACACGCTTGGCGCCGCCGTAACAAGATGCCTCTTGGCACGCCGACCTTATCAACCAGAGACAATCAGACCACGTGCTCGGGGCGTAGCGCGCAGGTTTGCGCCATTTCGTCGGTCTCGAACTGGATCGTGGCGTGACCGATGCCGAAGCGCTCGCGGACCTCTTCGGTGAGCCGATGCAGCAGCGCGCCGTCGGCCAAGGCGTCGGTGCGGACCAGGTGGGCGGTCAGCGCCGTCTCCGTCGTGCTCAGGCCCCAGATATGCAGGTCATGCACCGCCGTCACCCCCGGCAGCGCGCGCAACGTCCGTTCGACCTCCGACTGGTCGATGCCGGGCGGCACCGCGTCCATCGCGAGATTGACCGAGTCCCGCAGCAAGCCCCAGGTGCCGACCAGGATCACCGCCGCGATCACCAGGCTGGTCGCCGGATCGAGCCACTGCCAGCCGGTCCACATGATCAGCAGGGCGGCGAAGATCACGCCCACGGTGACGCCGGCATCGGCCGCCATGTGCAGGAAGGCGCCGCGAATGTTGAGGTCGCCCTTGCGCCCGGACATGAACAGCCAGGCGGTGCCGGCATTGACGAACACCCCGATCAGCGCCACCCAGATGATCGTCCCGCTGGCCACCGGCTCGGGTGTGGCGAGGCGCTGGACCGCCTCCCAGGCGATCGCGCCAATCGCCACCAGCAGGATCACCGCGTTGGCGAGCGAGGCCAGGATCGGGCCACGCTTGTAGCCATAGGTGCGCCGCGCGGTCGGGCCGCGCTTGGCCAACGCGGCGGCGCCCCAGGCCAGCAGCAATCCGAGCACGTCCGAGAGGTTGTGCCCGGCATCGGCGAGCAGGGCGAGCGAGCCGGCGATCAGCCCGAAAATCGTCTCCAGCACAACGTACAAGATGTTGAGCGCCACGCCGATCGCGAAGGCGCGGCTGAAATCGGCCGGGGCGTGGCTGTGACTGCCGCCTGCATGGGCATGGCCGTGATGCGAGCGTCCGTCGTGCGGCATGGTGGACCCTTCTAGCGGACCAGGGTTGCCGGCTGCCAGCGCAGCAGGCGCAAGGCGTTGAGCGTCACCAGCACGGTGGCACCGGTATCGGCGAGGATGGCGGGCCACAGCCCGGTGATGCCGGCCAAGGTGGTGACCAGGAAGACCGCTTTCAGACCGAACGCGACCGCGATGTTCTGCCGGATGTTGGTCAAGGTCGACCGCGACAGCGCCAGCAGCTCGGCCACGCCGCCGACCCGCTCGCGCATCAGCGCCGCGTCCGCCGTCTCCAGCGCCACGTCGGTGCCACCGCCCATCGCCACGCCGACCGAGGCGGCCGCCAGCGCCGGGGCGTCGTTGATGCCGTCGCCCACCATCACCACCGCGCCGCGCACTTGCAGCGCCGCGATCTCGCGCAGCTTGTCCGCCGGCAGCAGGTTCGCGCGTATCTCGAGACCGAGCGTGCCGGCGATGGCGCGGCCGGTGCGCTCGTTGTCGCCGGTCAGCATCACCGCCTCCACCCCAAGCCGGCGCAGTGCGGCGACGCCGGCCGCCGCGTCGTCGCGCGGCTCGTCGCGCAACGCGATCAGCCCCAGCGGCTCGCCGTCCAGCAGCACCGCCACCACCGTCTTGCCGGCTGCCTCCAGCGCCTCGGCGCGTGCGTTGGCCGCCGCATCAAGGCCCGGCCCGGCTTCGGCGGCATGGCGTGGGCTGCCGACCGCAACCCAGTGTTCGCCTAGCTTCCCCGTCACCGCCCGTCCGGGCAGGGCGCGCGCTTCGCTCGCTTGCGGAATGGTCAAGCGGCGCTCCGTCGCGGCGTCGGTGATGGCGCGCGCCAGCGGGTGCGATGAGCCGCTCTCGACGGCGGCGGCGTAGGTCAGCACCGCGTCCGCGTCAGCTTCGGCGCGGAGCGGCACCAGGTCGGTCACGCGCGGGCGGCCCTCGGTCAAGGTGCCGGTCTTGTCGAAGGCCACCACGCGGGCCGCGCCGATCGCCTCCAACGCGGCGCCGCCCTTCACCAGCAGCCCGCGCCGGGCACCCGCCGACAAGCCGGAGGCGATCGCGGCCGGTACCGAGATCACCAGCGCGCAGGGGCAGGCGATCAGCAGCAAAGCGAGGCCGCGATAGGTCCAGGTCCACCAGTCCCCGCCCAGCAGCAGAGGAGGCGCCAGAATCACCAGCAGCGCGGCCAGCATGGCGCTCGGCGTCCACCAACGCGCGAAGCGTTCCACGATGCGTTGCGTCGGCGCGCGCGAGGCGGCGGCCTGCTCGACCAGGCGGACAATGCGGGACACCGTGTTGTCGGCCCCTGCGCGCGTCACCCGCACGCGCAGCCCGCCATCGGCGTTGATCGAACCCGCCATCACCGTCTCGCCGGGGCCGCGCGCGACCGGCACGCTCTCGCCGGTCACCGGGCTCTCGTCGAGCGCCGAGTGTCCCGCGACGATCTCGCCATCGCACGGCACTCGGTCGCCGGGGCGGACCAGCACCAGGTCGTTCACGCGCAGTTCGGCGGCCGGCACCGGCTCGATCTCGCCCGCCGCCGTCTCGCGCCGGGCGGTGCGGGGGATCAGCGAGGCCAGAGCGCGGATGCCGGCGCGTGCCCGGCCGGCGGCGACGTTCTCCAGCAGCTCGCCGATGGCGAACAGCAGCACGACGACCGCCGCCTCCTCGGCCGCGCCGATCGCCGCCGCGCCGAGGGCGGCCGCGCACATCAGGGTCTCGATCGAGAACGGGCTGCCGGCGCGGGCCAGTGCGAAGGCGCGGCGGCCGAACGGCAACACCGCGACGAGGGTGGCCGCGAGATAGACCCAGCTTGCCTCGGCGGGGAACAGGCGCGAGACCAGCCAGGCGAGGGCGACCAGCCCGCTCAGCAACAGGACCAGCCGCGCCTTGCCGGTGCGCCACCAGGGCGCGGCGTCACGCGATGCACCTCCGCCCGATTCAGCCCCGGGTGTTGCGGCCGTGGCCGCGACCAGCCGCGTCGGCCGGTAGCCCAGGGTGGACACCTGCCGCTCGATCGCCGCCGCGCTGGCCCCATCCGAAGCGCGCCGCAAGGTCAGGCGCTCGGCCATCAGGTTCACCTCGACGCCGGACACGCCTGGCAGGCGCTCCACCGCGCCCCGCACCTTGGCGACGCAGGCGCCACAGTCCATGCCCTCGACCCGCCACACCAAGGCCTCGCCGGAGTCGTCAATTCGGAGCTGATCAAGCATGGCGCGCAAAATCGCACGGGCGTGGTTCCGCCGGAAGCGCCTTCCACCGCGTCGAGCGTCCACGCATAGCCCTGTATGAGCTAACGCGCCGCCGGTGACGGAGAGTTTTACACCGGGATTAACCCCCTGTTTGCTAACAGGATGATAAATTAGACAAATCCCAACTGGCACGACTTTGGCAAAGATGAGTGGGCAAGAGCTCCTATGGTGGGAGCAGGAGACACTCAATGAAACTACGCACGCTCGCTGCAGCATCGGTCCTCACCCTGGGACTCGCGCTGACATCCCAGGCCAAGGCCGACCTCATCATCTCCGCCAACGGCAATGTGAAAACATCGGCCGCGGCCAACAACATCGCCTCGTTCAACGGCGTGATCGACGGCTTCCAGGTGAATTTCATCACCCTGGCCGGCGTCGACGCGTTCAAGAACGGCCGGGACATCTTCGACGCCAGCTCGCTGAACATCTCGGCCACCGGCGCAGGCAGCCTCTCGCTGGTGCTCACCGAGACGAACATCAACGCGGTGTCGGCGACGGTGCTCTCCGGCAGCTTCAGCAGCCGGTTCGGCAATGCCGACGTGAAGCGGTCGATCTACTACGACGCCACCAACAGCGGCCTGCAGACGACGCTTATCGGGTCGACCAAGGGAGCGAACAAAAGCTTCTCGCAGCAGGTTTCGCTCAGCGGCCCGTACTCGATCACCGAGGTGATTAACATCACCGCTAAGGGCCAGGGCGCGTACCTCAGCGCCGATGACGGTGTGAGCGTTCCGGAGCCGGCTTCGATGGCGCTGATGGGCACGGGCCTGCTCGGCATGGGCCTGATCCGCCGCCGCCGCCGGAGCTAAGGGCAGCGTCGGGCCGGCCGGACCCCGCTCTTGCGATCCGGCCGGCCCGATCGCGTCGGCCATGCTCCGAGATATCGGGCTCCGAACCAGCGGAGCGTGGCCAGGCCAATCCGGGTTGCCATCGGTCAGCCGCCGGTGACGACCTGGATCGGCCCCGCCCCGTCGGTCACACGCAACGGCGAGAAGCCGGCCGGGTCGCCGTCGCTCTGGGCGGGAATGCCGGTGTTGCCGATGAGCTCGACCTCGGTTCCGCGCAGGCGTCGGATCCCCGACAAGGTCGGCAGCAGGTTGAACGGCAACGCGGCGCCGTAGGTGATCGCCGCGCGCACGCCCTCCCGCTCGAACAGCACCACCGAGAAGCCCGGCTCGCCGGGACGCGCCGCCGGATCGAGCGTGTATTGGCCGGCGTAGAGCATGCCCTTGCTCAGGATCACGCTGGTGGCCTGTAGCTCAATGCCGTCCACGCGCAGGCGGATCGGCGCGAACCGATAGCGCGGCAGCTCGCGCATGGTCTGCAGCACGTAGGCGCCGCGCCCGCAGGCGCGCTTGAGCCGCAGCGGCAAGCGATGCACCACCTGGGCATCGAAGCCGACACCGAGCATCTGCACGAACAGCCGGCTGCCCTCGGTGTAGCGGACCAGGCCGGGCCAGAGCTGGCGGGTGCGGCCGAAGGCCAGCGCCGCCGCCACTGCGCGCGGCGCGAACGGCAGCGCGAGCTCGTGGGCCAGCACGTTGGCGGTGCCGAGCGGGATGACGCCAAGCTTGGCGCTGGTGCCGATCAGGCCGTTGGCGACCTCGGCGATGGTGCCGTCCCCGCCGGCGGCGACCACCACGCGGGCGCCCGACGCGGCGGCGGCGCGCGCCAGCGCCTCGGCGTGGCCCGGCCGCATCGTCTCGGCGATCTCCAGCCGCATCCCGTTCGCGACCATCACATCGAGCACATGCCACAGGTAGTGCGCTCGCCGCCGGCCGGCGGTCGGGTTGAAGATGATCACCGTTGCTGGCACCGGCGCGAATCGACCCCGAAGGCAAGCCCCTACGATGGCACCGTCTTGTGTGACTTTCGTGACGCTTTCGAGTCAAGCGGGTGAAATCTCGCGCCTGGGTAGATGTGCGACGCAGTCATGCAATCTTCACTGAGAGAACGGTGACGAATCCCGTATCTGGTCGCGTAACAACGGCAGCTAGCGGCAGATTCGTCTCCTCCGATGAATGCACCGATCCTGGACCGCGTCGGCCCGCACTACCGCAGCGTGTTCATCTCCGACGTCCATCTCGGCACTCGCGGGGCTCGCTGCGAGTTCCTGGCCGATTTCCTGCGCCGGGTCTCCTGCCAGCACCTGTTCCTCGTCGGCGACATCATTGATGGCTGGCGGCTGCGCAAATCCTGGTTCTGGGACGCGAGTCATGACGAGGTGCTGCGGCTGATCCTGCGCCACGCGCGCGACGGGGCCGAGGTCACCTACATCCCGGGCAACCACGACGAGCTGTTTCGCGCCTGGCTGCCGATGGGGCTCGAGATCGCCGGCATCCGCTTGCGTCAGGATGCGATCCACGTCACCGCCGCCGCCAAGCGGCTGCTGGTCATGCATGGCGACGAGTTCGACAGCGTGGTGCGCTATGCCAGGTTCCTGGCGGTGCTCGGCGACTGGGCCTATTCGCGGGCGCTGGTGCTGAACCGCTGGTTCAACGCCGGCCGCCGGCGGCTCGGCTATCCGTACTGGTCGCTCTCCGCCTGGCTCAAGCGCCAGGTGAAGGAGGCGGTGAAGGCGATCGACCGGTTCGAGAATGCGCTCGCTTCCGAGGCGCGTCGGCGCGGCCTGGACGGCGTGGTGTGCGGCCACATCCACCACGCCGAGATGCGCGAGGTGAACGGGGTCCTCTACATCAACGACGGCGACTGGGTGGAGAGCTGCACCGCCCTGGTCGAGCACCACGACGGCCGGCTCGAACTGATCGACTGGGCGGCGCTGAACGCCGTCTCGCTCGTCACCCAGGCGCGCCACACGCTGGCGCCGGCCGGCTGAGGTGACGGACCTGCAAACTGCCCCGACCGAGCAGCGACGCATCGCCATCGTGACCGATGCCTGGCGACCGCAGGTGAACGGGGTGGTGCGCACGCTCGCAACCGTCGCCGACGAGCTGCGTACGTTGGGTCACGCGGTCGAGGTGATCGGACCGGACCGTTTCCGCACCCTGCCGATGCCGAGCTATCCCGAGATCGCCCTGGCGGTATTGCCATACCGGCGACTGGTTCACGCGATCGAGGCATTCGGCCCGGACCGGCTGCATATCGCGACCGAGGGGCCGCTCGGCATGGCAGCGCGGCGCTGGGCGCTCCGGCAGGGCGTGCGGTTCACCACCTCGTTGCACACAAGGTTCCCCGAATACATCAGGGCACGCACTCGGCTGCCGACCGGCCTCGGTTATGCCTGGATGCGGCGTTTTCACGACGCGGCCGCGGCCACCTTGGTGGCCACGCCAAGCCTGCGCGAGGAACTGGTCGCCCGCGGCTTTCGCACCATCCGCGCCTGGTCGCGCGGGGTCGACCTCGACCTGTTCCGCCCCGAGCCGCGCGCGGCGTGGGATCTGCCGCGACCGGTGTTCATCTATGTCGGCCGCGTCGCGGTCGAGAAGAACATTTCTGCTTTTCTGGCGCTCGACCTGCCGGGCTCCAAGGTGGTGGTGGGCGGCGGCCCGCAGCTTGCCGAACTGCAACGGGATTTTCCCCGGGTGCAGTTCACCGGGCCGCGCTTCGGTGCCGACCTCGCCGCCGCCTACGCTGGCGCCGACGTGTTCGTCTTTCCAAGCCTGACCGACACGTTCGGCCTGGTGATCCTCGAAGCGTTGGCGTGCGGCACGCCGGTGGCCGCGTTTCCGGTGACCGGCCCGAAGGACGTGCTGGCCGACGCGGACGGCGTGATCGGCGCGGTGGATGCGGACCTGCGCCAAGCCGCGCTCGATGCGTTGAGCGCCGATCGTGACGCCTGTCGGCGGCATGCCGAGCGCTTCAGCTGGCGCGCCTGCGCCGAGCTGCTGCTGAGGCAACTGGTGCCGATGCGACCTTGCACCAGCGGCCGCAGTGCGTGACCTCTATGGCAGCAGCACGCGCAGCACTATCTCGGCGGTGCGGCTCCACGGTATCGGGCGGAAATCGCGCGTCACCTGCTCCTGCCACGCCGCGAGCGCTTCGGGCCGGGCCAGCGCGTCGCGGATCACCGCGTAGGCCTCGGTTGCGTTGTCGGGGTCGAAATAGCGCGCGAGCGTCCCGCCCGCCTCGGGCAGCGCGGTCGCGCGCGAGATGAAACATGGGCGGCCGAAGCCGAGGCTCTCGCTCACCGGCAAACCCCAGCCCTCGTAGAACGAGGGAAACACGGTGAACAGACAGCCGCGATACAGCTGTCCCAGCTCGGCGTCGCTGGTGTCCGGTAGATGCACGATCTTGCCGTCGAGGAAGTCGCAGTTGCGCAGCGCCGTCATCAGGTCGGCCACCATCCATCCGACCCGGCCGGCGAACACCAAGGTTGGCACCTGCTCGCGTGGCAGATCGTCGAGCAGCCGGCGCCAGACGCGGAACAGCAGCGCGTGGTTCTTGCGCGCCTCGATGGTGGAGACGATCAGCGCGTAGCTGCCGAATTTCGGCAACCCCGACGGTGGAGCACGCGTCGTGTCAGGCGTCTCGCCATCGGGGGTGAAGCCGGTGCCGAGCGGCAGCACCGTAACTGGACGGCGCAGATCGAGGGCGTGCTCGGCAACGTAGCGCTCGATATCCGTCGCACTGGCACGCGAAATGGAAAAGACCTGGTCGGCGTGACCGATCATCGCGGTGAACCAGGCACGGAACGATCGCGAGTGGCGCTGCTCGCACCATTCCGGCCGGCGCAGCGGGATGATGTCGTAGACCAGGACGGCGAAGCGCAGGCCATGCGCCGCGCAGGCGGTGCGGATCAGCCCGGCATAATCGGGATGATACCAGATCGCCCCGAGCACCAGCACGACGTCGCCGCGCTGCGCTGCGTTGGCGAACTCGACCCGCGTAGCGTCGTTGTCAGCGGCGAGGGGCGCCGGCGAACGTTGTGATCGCGAGCTTCGCACCGAGGCGCGCAGGACTTGCGCGAAGGAACGGACGGCGGCGCGCTGTTCGACCAATCCCTGCAACAGCGGCTGGCGGATCGGCGCCGGCAGCCGATAGAGGCGTCGCTTCAGTGCATTGCTGGTTTCCATCTCGGCGGCGGCTCGTGTCGGCGGCCGAGATGGTTCCGGCTGGTGTTGCAACGTATCGAACAACGCCTGCACTTGGCGCCAGGCGACGCTGCGGAACGATTGCCGAGCCGGGTCGTGGCGTATGAAACCGATGCGCTCACCGGTGGGATCGGCGGCCACCAGCGCGCGACACAGCTCGATCTGCAGCCGCTGGATGCCGGTGGGACGGGCGTTGAACGCGGCGTATTCGAAGATGTCCTCGACGTCCAACCAGATCCGATTGGTCATCTACGACAATCGCGCAAGTGCGGCGCGCACCGCTTCGACCACCTTATCGACCGGCAACGTGTCGAGACACGCGCTGCGCATCCCTTGCGTCACCCGGCACTCGGTGAACTCGTTGCGCCAGCACGCGATGCAGCGGAACCGCTCGGATTGGTCCACCACCATCGCTTCCGGATAGGCGGCAACGCGCGCGGCGCCGCTGGTGGGGCCGAATATGCCGACACTCGGGATCGCGCGCGCACCCGCCAGATGCAGCAAGGCGGAGTCCGCGCTCACGATCACCGCGGCGCGGCAGGCGATCGCGAAGGCGGTACCGAGCTCCAGCCCGAACGCGGTCCGGATGCGCGGATCGTCGAAGCCGGCAAGCCCGGTTTCGTCGAACACCACCACCGGCACGAAGGAGGCAAGTGCGATGGCGGCGGCGGCGATGCCGGGCCAGCTCTTGTAGCTCTCCGCCGCGCGCGCCTGTACCGCGACAAATCGTTCACCGTCCAGACCGTTGCCTTGCAGCCAGCGCTCGGCCGCCGCCTCTGCCGCTTGGGGGGGCTCGAAGATCGGCCGACGTCCGACGCGGTCGAGTTCCGCCTCCGTCACCCCCATGCCGCGCGCGAACAGCACGATGCGATCGGTGACGATGTTCGGCATCTCGGCCAGCTCGCCGACGACGGTTGGACAATCGGTGAGGTCGATCACCGAAAGCGGCGGTCGCCAGTCGTCGTCGAGCTGTTCGATGAAGTGCAGGCGGACATCCGGGTTGTTTTCGAGCAATGGGGCGAAGCGGCGAGGCAGCAGCATGTCGATCTTCTGTCCACCGCGACGCGCCAAGACCCGCAACGCCGGTGTCATGGTCAGGATGTCGCCGGCGCCACCCATCGCGCGGATCGCCAGCGGCGGCGCGCCGGGATCGCGACGCGCCGATCGCATCGCGCGACGCATCCGCGCGCGGCCGAGCCGCTGGAGATAGGCGGAGGCCAGCATCAAGCTGATGCTGCGTGGCCGCAGGGCGGCGATGCGTGTCGCCGGCCGCAGCATGCGCGCCGCGCGCCGCAACGCCGGATCATGCAAGCTGTCGGCGCGCGCCGCGATGGCGGCGAGCCGGTCGAACCACGCGAGGCCCAGGGTGCGCGCCTGCCGCCGCTCGATCAGGTCGCGCACGCACGCCGCCGCCGCTTCCTCCAGCCGGCCGAGTGCGAGTGCCAGATCGATGAAACGGAAAAGCACCGCGTCGCGCAGGAGATAGTCCTGGATGAGATGGATGCGCGACACCGCGCGGGTGACGCACCGCATCGCCGCGTCAGGCTCGCCGGCGAGCGCGTCGATGCCGGCTTCGAGCAGCAGCAGCCGATGAAACGTATCGCTCGCCGGCGAGATCAGCGCGCCGATCGCCGTGACCCGCTCGCGCAGGCGGCGCAGCAGCGCCGGGAGCGGCGCCTCGTTGAGCCGGCGATTGCGCCGCAGCGTGCCGTCCACGATCGCGGCGGCGCGCGCGAGGAAATCGTCCACGAGTTGCGCGCGGCGCTCGCGATCGGCCTCGCGCGGCCAGCGCAGCAGCACATCGCGTGAGGCCGCGAGCAGCGCCCCGATCGAGCGGCGCGCGATCGTCGCTTCCGTTCTGCCCGTCGCCCGCGGCGTCACGCGGCGGTCAGTGTCCTGTGGGGCCTGGTTTCGGCCTGGGCCGGCAGCTCCGCTTGCAGCCGGGCGAAAGCCTCGATGATCTCGGCGGCACCCAGATGCTCGAGGCAAAGGCTCTGCGGCCCGAGCGACTGGCGGCAGGCGTGGTCCTCGTTGCGCCAGCACGGCATCACCGGGCAACGCCCCCAGGGCTGCAACAGGCGGGTCGTCTCGTAGTGCCGGGTCATGAAGCGTCCGTCGGTCGGCCCGAACACGGCGAGGGTCGGCACGCCCAGCGCGCCGGCGAGATGGACGTGCGCGGTGTCGATCGTCACCACGTGGTCGCAGGCGGCGATCACGGCGATCAGGCTGGCGAGGTCCGGTGTCTCGGCGATGCGCAGCCCGGCGCGATCCAGCGCGGGGAGCTGGCGCGAGTGCAGGATGACGACCTCGTGATGCCGCGCCAGGGTCCGTGCCGCTTCGAGCAAAGCCGGCGCCCGTTTGTACTCCTCGCGGCTGAACGGCGCGACGCCAACCAAGGTCCGGCCGCGATCGCGCACGCGGGCACGCAGCGTGTCGCGCAGGCGCAGCTGGCGCTCGTCGAGCTGGAACCGCGCGGTCCAGCCGACGCGGTCGAGATCGGCGGCGGTGACGCCGAGCGCGTTGGCGAACGCCTCGATCCGGCCGCGATCCACATTGGGCACGGTCGCGACCTCGACGCGCGCGGCCGGGCATTCGCTGAGGTTGAACCAGGTCTCGTAGTCCTCGATGGCGATGGGGTCCTCGATCGCCAGCGGCACGATCTGCGGGAAGCCGGCGACCAGCGCGCGCATGGCGCGCGGCACGGCGAAGTGCACCGGCGCGCCGGTCTTGTCGGCCAACGCGACCAGCCCGGGGATCATCGTCGCGATGTCGCCTATGCCACCCATGCCGCGCGTGGCGAGAGTCCGGTGGGTCGGCCGGATTGGACCGGTCGCGCGCAGACTTGCCGCCGAGAGCGCGAAAGTGGTGCGCGCGGCGGCGGCGGCGCACAGACCGCCGTGGAACTGCCGAAACACCTTGCCGTGGCGTGCCCGATACATCACGCGGGCCGGCGTATCGGTCCGGCCCCGCCACGCCCTGCGAACCCGCAGATAGGCGATTGCCGGCTCGAAGCTGGCGACGACCTCCGCCGGCAGCCCGGTGCGGCGGATCACGTGCTCGGTCACGCCAGCGAGCTTCATCAGCAGCAGCAGCTGTGGCGCGAAAGCCTCCAGCAGATCGAGCCGTTCGTGCACGGCGCGGAACCGCGAGAACAGGAACAGCAGTCGCTCGAAGAACAGGGCGGCGAGTGCCGACTGGTCGCTCACCAGATTGGGCCGGACCAAACGGTCGAGCAGCATCGCCTGCATGACCGCTCCCATGTCGTCGGCCGCCGCAAAGGGTCGGAACAGCAGCGGTTCCAGCACGCGATCCGCCTCGACCCACTCATGGCGATGGATATGCAGTCGCGCCTGCTGCAGCAGCAACCGGTTGCGCACCGGCTCGAACTGCCCGGCGGGATCGAGCGTCAGCGCCTGGCACAACGCCAGCAGCCGATCGCGTACCGCGTCGCCGCCACCGGGCCGCTCGCGGGCGAGCCACTCGGTGGCCTGGTCAATCACGCGGAAGATCGGGTCGAGCTGGTGCGGCCGCACGGCCGGGAAGCCCGAAAGCGTTTGCCCGGCCGAGCGCAAGCCGAGTGCCAGAGCCTCGGCGTCGGTCACCAGGGCCAGCATGTCGGACGTGATCGTCACGTCACACGACGATAGGTTGCGGGCGGGGCTGCTCCGCCGCCGTCCGAAGCTGCCCCATCCTGGGGCGGTCCGTTGCGTTCTGCCACGTCTCGTCCATCAACTCGCAGGGTGCCGCCTCGGGATCGAGCGCCGGACCTGCATTGCACATCCGATAGGCGTCCACTGTATGTCAACCAGCTTAACCAGCCGTAACTTTTTCGCCACGGCGCGCGTGCGCCGGCGCGCCGCAAAGGCCGTGCTCGCCGCCCTCGCCGTCTTTCTGAACGTGGCGGCGCCGGGTGCAGCCGCCGAGCCGGCCACGACCACGTTCTGTGGCGGCCGCACCGTGGCCGAAATATCACTCCGCGCGGTGGTGGGCTTCGTCGTGGTGTCGGCGACGATCGGCGGCACACCGGTCTCCCTGCTGCTCGACACCGGCGCCGAGGCCGCATTGTTGACCCCGGAGGCCGTCACCCGGCTCGGCCTGTCGCCCGATCCGACGCGCCGCACCTTGGTGGAGGGCACCGGCGGCCGCGGCGAAATAGTCCCGCACGCGATGCTGGACGGGCTGGCGCTCGGCGCCTACGTGGCACCAACGCATAGCGTGGCGGTGGCGCCGCTGCCGGGAATGCCGCGCATCGACCCACCCGTCGCCGGGCTGCTCGCGGCCGACCTGCTGCCCGGCTTCGACGTGGAGATCGACTTCGCCGGCGGCCGGCTGGTGCTGCGCGAGCCGGCCGCACCTGACTGCGCCGCGCCGATGCCGTTTGCGTCGCACGAGCCGGTCGCGCTGCGCCGTTCGGGCGACCGGCTGATCGTCACGGCGCGGCTCGACGGCCAGAAGCTCGACGCCTTGGTCGACACCGGCGCGCTCTCCGTCGTGCTGGACACCGACGCGGCGCTGCGGCTCGGTGTGACGTCGGCGGCCCTGGCGCGTGATCCCGGCGGTATCGCCGCTGGGGCGGACATGCGCGAGCTGACGTTCCACTGGCACCGCTTCGCCAGCTTGGCGATCGGCCCGGTCACCGCGCGCCGCCCGGTCATCACCGTCACCCGGGTCACCGAGCAGACACCCCTGCTGCTCGGCGCGAGCTGGTTCATGGCGCATCGGGTCGGGCTGTCCTACGCGACCGGTCGCATGTTCATCGCTCGCTGACGCCTCGGCGCGATCGCGCCCGGTTGCCTCGGCGGCGTTCCGGCGCGATCCTGCGGGCAGAGCTGACGGTCAAGGGGAGGACGGACAATGGCGGATGCACGCACCGACGTACCGGGGGCGGTCGAGGACCCGAGCCGGATCAAGGGCGAGAACATCGAGATCCAGCAGGGCGGGGCGACGATCCCCTGCTATCTGGCGCGCCCCGCTGAGCCGCACAACAGCCCGGCCCTGGTGGTGATCCACGAGGCGTTCGGGCCGGTCGAGCACATCCACGATCTATGCCGCCGGTTCGCCAATCTCGGCTACACCGCGATCGCGCCCAACCTCTACGCCCGCGCCGGCGCGCCGGACGCGTCGAGCATGCCGTCGGTGATGGAGAAGATGTTCGGCCTGCCCGACGCCCAGGTGGTGGCCGACCTCACCGCCGCCGCCGAGCACGCCAGGGGATTGCCGAACACCAACGGCAGGGTCGGCTGCATCGGCTTCTGCTCGGGTGGCCGGCAGTCGCTGCTGTTTGCGTGCAGCAACGAGACCATCGACGCGGCGGTCGATTGCTGGGGCGGGTTCATCGACCGCGCCACCCCCGATCAGGAGACCACCGCGAACCGGCCGAACAAGCCGATCGAGATGGTGGACAAGCTGAAGGGTCCGCTGTTCGCCGCGTTCGGCGCCGAGGACGAGAACCCGTCGCCGCAGGTTGCCGAGGAGCTGCGCCAGCGGTTGCGCCGCTCGGGCCTGCCGCACCAGGTGAAGGTGTACCCGAACGCCGGCCACGCCTTTCTCGCGGATTACCGGCCGAGCTATCAGCGCGACGCCGCCTTCACCCTGTGGGGCGATGTGACCACCTTCCTCGGCAACCAGTTGTCGCTCGGAGCCGACTAGCCAAGCGGCGCGGGGGCGATGGCCGAAGCCGTCCCCCGGGTGGTGCCGCATCGGGCGCTGATCACCGCCGCGGCGATGCTCTCGGTGCTGATGCAGGCGCTGGATTCGACGATCGCCAACGTGGCGCTGCCCTACATGCAGGGCAGCTTCGCGGCGAGCGCCGACGACATCACCTGGGTGCTGACGTCGTATGTGATCGCGGCGGCGATCATGACGGCACCGGTGGGCTGGCTAGCGGTTCGGTTCGGTCGCAAGCGGCTGTTCGTTGGCTGCCTGTGCGGCTTCACCGCCACCTCGATGCTGTGCGGCGCGGCGCAGTCGCTCGAGCAGATCGTGCTGTTCCGGCTGTTGCAGGGCATGTGCGGCGCGGCGCTGGTGCCGCTGTCGCAAGCCACCATGCTCGACATCTACCCGTTCGAGCGGCGCGCCCAGGCGATGGCGATCTTCGGCATGGGCGTGATGCTCGGGCCGATCCTCGGGCCGACCTTGGGCGGCTATCTCACCGAATGGTACAACTGGCGCTGGGTGTTCTACGTCAACCTGCCGTTCGGCGTGCTGGCGATCACCGGGCTGCTGCTGTTCTTGCCGAAGACCTCGCCGAGGACCGAGCTGCGCTTCGACTGGACCGGGTTCGGCGTGCTGGCGCTCGGCGTCGGCTGCCTGCAATTGATGCTCGATCGCGGCCAGAGCCAGGACTGGTTCAGCACGCGGGAGATCATCATCGAGGCGGTGCTCGCCGGGCTCGGGCTCTACCTGTTCATCGTCCACATGCTGACCGCGGAAAAGCCGTTCTTGGCACCGGCGGTGTTCCGTGACCGGAACTTCGTCTCCTGCATGGTGCTGATGTTCTCGGTCAGCATGATCCTGATGTCGAGCTCGGCGCTGCTCGCGCCGTACTTGCAAAAGCTCGCCGGCTATCCGGTCTCCACCGCCGGCCTGATCATGGCGCCGCGTGGCATCGGCACGGCGGTGGGCATGTTGCTGGCCAGCCGCCTGGCGCTGCGGCTCGATCAACGCAAGGTGATGGCGGCCGGCCTGCTGATGCTGGGCTGGTCGCTGCACGTGATGAGCGGCTGGACGCCGGACATCGCCGGGCGCGCGGTGTTGCTGACCTTGGTGGTGCAGGGTTTCGGCATGGGTCTGGTGTTCAACCCGATGACGGTGGTGGCTTTCACCACCCTCGCACCGTCGCTGCGCGGCGACGCCACCTCGATGCAGGCGCTGGCGCGCAACGTCGGCGCCGCGATCGGCATCTCGGTCACCACCTTCACCCTGGCGCGCAGCACGCAGCAGCTGCACGAGGAGATCGGCGCCGCGATCACGCCGTTCAACCGCGCGCTGCAGGCCGGCGGCGCGATCGGCGATTACTGGGTCACCACCCCGGTGCACGGGGCGGCGGCGGCGATGCATCGCGGTATGGCGATGCTGGACCAGCTGGTCGGCCGGGAGGCGTCGATCATCGCCTACAACAACGACTACCGCATGATGACCTTCATCGTCGTGCCGCCGCTGCTGCTTCTGCTGTTCATGCGACGTCCCGGCCGGGGCGGTCCGAGTTCCAGTCCCGGTCGGACTTGAACCCGGGGCGGGGGTTTGCGAGAACCGGCTGAGCGGGCGGACAGGACCATGAGCGCGAAGACCAGCAGAAACTTGACGGAAGGCCAGCGTGCCTACGAGGCGCGTCGGGCGGCCAAGGCGGGCATGAGCCTCGACCGCTGGCTGGACAGCAAGCAACGGCATCTCGAAGCCGAGGCCAAGGCGCGCCAGAAGACGGCCGAGCTGCCCAAGGAGAAGAAGAACAACCTTCTCTCCCGCCTGTTGGAGCGCGCGCAAAAGCCGCTTTGACACCAGCGGCGGTCGTCTGAGACCCACGTTTCGCCAGTGCAGGCGCAGCAAGGCGAGGCCTTTGACGAGATGGTGTAGCAGGTGCTCGCATCATCGGGTCTCCCCCAACACGCCTTGTTGTGGAGGTCACGGAAGGCATGCTTTCAGCGACTGCGCCTTGGGCCCTGGGGGCGATCAGCGCGCCGGTTTGATCGCCAGTGCCTTCGGGTGCAACGCGTCGAACGAGGCGTGTGGGGTGTGGGTGAAGAATTCGTCGATCGCCCGCTTGACCTCCGGCCAGACGCTGCCGTCGGCGATGTAGTCGTCGAGGATCATCGCCCCGCCCGGCTGCAAGATCGGCCACCAGCGCTCCAGATCGGCGCGCACCGCCGCGTGGTCGTGGCCGCCGTCGATGTGGATCACGCCCGCGGAGAGATGCAATCGCGCGAGGAGCTCGGCCGCGTTGGCGGAATCGAGCGGCAGCGGCACCACCTGATCGCGCAACCCCTCGCCGACCACGTTGGCCGCGAACTTGTGGAACAGCGCCGGGTAGCCGTTGACCAGCGCGATCTCCTGGAACCACGCCGGCTCCAGCCAGTGGTCCCACGAGCCGAGCCAGGTGTCGACCGCGATCACCACCGCGTCCAGGCCCAGTCGCTGCATCGCGCGCGCCATGGCGATGGTCGAGCCACCCTTCCAGACGCCGATCTCGATCGCGATGCCGGGCCGCAGTCGCGCGATGGTGTCGGTCAGGTAGGGATGCTCCGAGTTCCAGCCCTGCAAGTCGCGGACGTAGAGGCCGGTCGGGGTGCCGGCGAGCGGGTCGGCGCCACGATACAGCCGCTCGATCACCAAGCGGCGAAGGCCAGGTTCTGTCCGAGGCGAGGTGTATTCGGCCGGGCGAGGGGCGGATTTCGGCGGCTCGCGGCTTGCCGGGCTGACCGCCGCCAGCTCGGCGCGCAACTGCGCGAGTTCCGCCTCGTCGCGCCAGGCTTGGCGAAACACCGGCCCGACCATGATCTCGCCGCACAGCGCGCCATTGCGGGTGATCTCGGCCTGGGTGCCGTGGCTCGGCACCTCGGTCACCTCGACGCCGCCCTTCAGCATGACCGAGCGGAAGCTGATCGGGCCGCTGTCGTCAAGCGGCTCGCCGCCATAGCCGAGCCGGGCGAGGCGGAAGCTGTGCTCGACATGTTCGTAGCCGTAGCCCTTGAACCGCGTGTCCATGTAGCCGACCAGGGCGATTGCCTCGCGGCTGTAGGCGCTACACTGGGCGGTGACGCTGATACCCCAGATCGGGTCCGCCGCGGTACCGCTGCCATGCAGGAAGCTGTGCGCCAGCCAGGCGCCCGCGTAGTTGACGTGGCCGTAGCGCTGAGCGCAGGCGGCCCATTCCGCCTCCCAGCGATCCTTGGTCGGCCGCGCATCGTCCTCGAGCAGGATCGCGACGTCGCAGCCACGCACCGCGATCAGGTGGAACAGCGCACGGTTCTTGTTCCAGGCAACGCCCATGTTGCGCCCGGTGATGAGCGGGACGCCGGCGGCGCGCAGATGCTCGGCGGTGCCGTCGGTGGAGCCGTCATCGGCGACCACGATCTCGCAATCCGGGTCGGAATGGGTCAGCACGCGTTCCACCGTCGCGCGGGCGATGTAGCGCCTATTGTATGTGATGATCCCGATGCCGACCCGCAGGGCCATTCCGTTACTCGCGGCGGTTGTATGTCGCGCCGTTACAGACGAAGCGCCCCGAGCGCGCAAGCGCCCGCCGCTGAAAGTGACGGCCTGATGCTCGCCGCTCACGCCGATTGGAGCGTCGATCCGCGCAAGCGCTGGGTGTGCGTCGCGCGTCGGTTGCCGGACGGCTGGCGGATCGCCGCGCCGCGGCCGGTGGGCGAGGTCTCCCGCTTCCTCGCCGGGCTGCTCGTCGAAGCCGCGGGAGCTCCGGTCGCACTCGGCCTCGACATGCCGCTCGGTCTGCCACGGCAGTACGCGGCGGCTCGTCCGGAGGCGGGATTCGTCGCCTTCCTCCGAGGTCTGGATCCGGCGGCGCGGTTCTTCGAGGTTGCCGCGACGATCGAGGAGGTCGGCCCCGACCGGCCATTCTACCCGCGTCGGGGGATACGCGGGATGCGTCTGGCCCCGCACGCGGCGGCACTCGGGCTCGCGGGGCCGCTGGCGCTGCGTCGGGCCTGCGATCACGCTACCGCCGAGCGCCCGGCCGGCGCGCCGCTGTTCTGGACCCTCGGCGCCAACCAGGCGGGCAAGGCGGCGATCAGCGGCTGGCGCGAGATGCTGCTGCCCGCGTTCGCCGCCGGCCTGCCGCTGCGGCTCTGGCCGTTCGCGGGCGGCTTCCGCGCGCTGCTCGCCCCCGGCACGATCGCTTTGGCGGAGACCTACCCGGCCGAGGCGCTGCGCCATTTCGGCATCAAGCTCGCCGGCAGCAAGCGGCGGCAAGCCGATCGGGCGGCGGTGGCGGCGCCGCTGCTCGCCGCGGTCGCCGGGCTCGACGCGTTGGCCGACCCAGTGCTCGGCCGCGAGATCGTGGAGGGCTTCGGCGCCGATGCGGCCGGCGAGGACCGGTTCGACAGCCTGCTCGGGCTGCTCTGCATACTCAACGTGCTGGCCGGCAACCGCACCGACCAAGCCCCCGATGATCCGTGGATCACCTGTTGGGAGGGCTGGGTGCTGGGCCAGACCGCGCCGCCGATCCAGCCCCGAGGGTAACCGTAGGCAACCGCCTCGCGCCGGAGTAGTTTCGGGTCACTCAGGCAACGGGAGACGCGCCATGAAGCTCAGCATGGAACAGGTGAAGCAGTTCGAGACCGAGGGCTGGCTATTCCTGCCGGAGCTGTTTTCGGCCGAAGAGGTCGCGGTGCTGCGCGACGAGGCGCAGGACCTCTTCCGCACCAAGCGTGAGGAGATCTGGCTCGAGAAGTCGGGCGCACCGCGCACCGCCTTCGCCGCGCATACCTACAACGAGGCGTTCGGTCTGCTGGGTGCCGATCGGCGGCTGATCGAGCCGGTCGAGCAGCTATTCGGCGACCATCTCTACATGCACCAGTTCAAGATCAACGCCAAAGCCGCGTTCGATGGCGAAGTGTGGCAGTGGCATCAGGATTTCGGTACCTGGCACCGCGATGACGGCATGCCGGAGCCGCGGGCGATGAATATTTCCGTGTTCCTCGACGAAGTGACCCACATCAACGGGCCGCTGATGCTGGTGCCGCGCAGCCAGCGCCATGGCACCTTGGCGGCGGGCCACGATCTCAGCACGACCTCCTACCCGCTATGGACGCTCGACAACGAGACGGTGACCCGGCTGGTCGACGAAGGCGGCATCGTCACCCCGATCGGCAAGCCCGGTGGCGTGCTGATGTTCCACGGCAACCTGGTGCACGGCTCGGCCGGCAACATCACGCCGTATTCGCGCAAGATCGTCTATCTGACCCTGAACGCGGTCTCCAACCACATCCGCACACCGACCCGCGCGGAGTGGATCGCTCATCGGGACTTCACGCCGATCCAGCCGGTCGCCGAGGGTGCGCTGCTCGACCACGCCCGTTCGGCGCGCCAGGCGGCGTAGGTCAGGCAACCGGCGCGATCGGGTTCTCCGCGATCAGGCTGCTCACCGGAGGCAGGGTATAGACGTTCCGCCTTCCGTCGTACGCGCGTGCGTCCGGCGGGGGCGCGACGCCCTTCAGCACGCGGGCCACGTCGACGCGCACTGTCGCTGATTGCCGGTAGTACTGGTGCGTCTCGTCGAGCGAGTTGCTGGTGAAGTCGCGGTTCGTCGTGCAGTCGATGAAGGCGTATTGGCTGAGCGGAAACGACCGGGTTTCCGCCCGGTTGGGTGGGCCATCGAACCCGAGCCGCCAATCACCATTGGCGATGTGACTCGCCAGCATGAGCACGTCGTTGCGGCTCGCATAGACGCTGATGCTGTTGCTGAGCATCCACAGATCGGCGAGCCGCTCGCCAGTGGGAGCGGGGAAGGCGTCGGTCGGTGCGGCAAAGGTGGTGGAGACCACGTCCGAGGCCGCGAGCACCACGCTGTCGAACAACGTCCGGGTGTGACGCTGCGTGCGGAACCAGCGCTCCACGCCGAAGGCGAGCGCGTAATTGCCCATGCTGTGCGCCAGCAGGCTCATGCGGCGCTCGCCCAACCCGTCACGTAGCCGGTGCAGCGCCCGTAGGAACTCGACCATATGGCCGGCCGAATCGCGGGCTTGCCCCTGGTCGAGCCGGTAATCGCGCAGATCGCCGAGCATGTTCCACACGTTGTAGTGCGTCGCCGGCCAGGAGAACACCAATGCGACCATGTCGCGCCCCGGCCCCTGGTTGATCCAGTTCACGTTGAACGCCGCGCGCTGGAGCGAGTCGACGAAAGTATTGGCCGCGCCGTGGACGAAGACGAACACGTCGCGCCCGTCCGCGAGCAACCGCGCTTGCAGCTCGATCCCCATTTCGCCGAAATCGACCACCCGCGCGTCGGAGACCACGCCCGATCCGGGATCGTCGAACTGGACGTTCGCCACCGTGGCGGACCCGAAGGCGAGGCCGGGCGCGTCCGGGGCGACGAGCGAGCCGAATGACGCCGCGCCATCCTGATCGGGCAGACGGTTCCGATTGGTCGCGAAGAACACCTCGATTGCCATGAAGCTGCCTCCCTCCGGCTCGACTGCCTGGTGAGGACGCAGGATGGCCACATTCCGGTTCGGTCGGGTGTGAGCTGGATCGCAACCCGGGCGGGACCGCTTGGCCTTGATCCTCGGCGATGCGCCCGTCGACTTTCTTCGTAGGTGGTCACGAAACAGAAACCGCTGGCGTGCCACAGATTTCATCCACAGCGGGCCGATGTTCGGGTGACGAACTCATGTTGAGTTTCCACCCGTTCGCGTGCGCGGGTGATCCACGGATAGCTGGTCAGGGTCGTGAGCCGACCCGCTTCGGCGCGGAGCGCATTCCATGCTGTGCAGAGTGCATCCACGATTTCGTTTTGGTAAACGTAACATTATAGGCGCGCTGAAGCCTTGCCATGCCATCCGGCTCCGTCACGAGCGCGGCGTGCACGCCAGCAGGCAGGGTTACGGAGAATCGCTCAAGGAACAGATCCATGGTCGCGGCGGTTGCCTCCGGGCGAGGGCGAAGCCATCGTCAGTGCCGGGCCGGACGGCGGCGAAGATGTAGGTGGACAGGAAACGCTTGTCGCAGCGTCCTGGCGGACGCTGGCCGCGGCTGAACCAGCGATGGCCGGTGCGGCCTTTCTGGCCCTCCCGCGCTTCGTCTTCAAACCAAAGCTGCAACGTCTTCCCGGGGTGGGCGGCGACAAGCGCTTCCAGTTCGGCGGCCAGTTTTTTTATATAGCTCGCGCGCTTCGACATCGCCCTGCGGGTGTGCGGGCCGTGCTTTCTGCCAGGATAGACCGATCCGTCGCAGCAACTTGGAGAGGGCGGACAGCGTGTAGCTCACGCTCCACTCGTGTTCGATATGGGCAACAATGTCGATCAGCCGGTAGGTGCTCATCCCGTCCGCCTCTGGGTCGGGGCCTTGCAGCACCCAAGCCCGCAAGTTGTCGCGCTGCTCCTCGTCCAGCTTCCCGTGCGGACCCGACCGAGGGCGGTCATGCAGCCCTGCCAAGCCCTCGGCGTTGTAGCGCACCACAGCATCACGCAGCGACTGCCGCTCCCGCCCGACCAGACGAGCCGCCTCTCCCCGGCTTGCTCCTTCCAATGCTTGGGCGATCGCCAGGGCGCGCAATGCTGCGCGCCGATCCGGCTCGCTGCGCGCAAACCGGCGCAGGTCCGCGGCGTCAAGATCGCCCCGGATCGGCAGCCCACGTCCCGCCATCAAGCCCTCCCTCGAATCGACCAGATTGCAAGGGAATCACACGACAGCGCCTCCGTACATCACATCCGAGTCAGCGGACGAGACAACGGGTATCAGACCAGCCGTCTTTGTTTTGTAAACGTAACATTATAGGCGCGCTGAAGCACCGCCACCTCAGGCCCGGAAAAGCGGCGGTGGCCAGGGGGGCAGGAACGACGGCGGGCTGGCGGACTTCCTGGCAGACTCCGCCGGGCGAGGTCCGGGTGGGGCTTGGGGTTGGGTGTCGGGCGTTACGTCGGGCGACGCCTCGCCCGGCGCTGCGGCGAGCGCCGCCGGAGTGAGTGGTGGCTCCGAACGCGGCGGTTTCGGCGGCAGCCGCAGCGGCGCGGGCAGCGGATCGTTGGTCAGTCGCCGCCACAGCGGGCGCAGCAGCCGACCCGCTTGCGGCGACGCCGCGAGCAGCGCCTGCATCTCCGCATCCTCGACCAGAGCCAGCAGCCAGGCGCCGAGATACCCGGCGCCGAAACGGGCCAGCACCGGGCCGCTCGGCAGCGGCGTCCCTCGCGAGGTCGACTCGGCCGGCTCGGCTGCCCGGCGCGGCGCCCGGTCTTTGCGCGGTGCAAGCGTCCCGGCGGCGAACTGCGCATGCAGCGCGGCGAGGCGCCGCGTCGTGCGCTGCAGGTACTTCCACAGCAGCAAGGCAAGCGGCCCCAGCACGTCGCGCTTCCGGGGGTTCCGGTCGACCCAATCGGCGAGCGTCCACCTCAGCCGCTCGACGAGCAGGCCGAAGCGGCACATCAAGCCGGTTGGGGTGGAAGCACCTGGGGACATGGGCGAAGTTATAGGCTCGGTCAAATAGAGTGTCAAGATAATGTTAGTAACCCTTGGCAGGACTCGCGTGTTTGGAAGGCAAGGCTGATGCGTATTGTCGCGGGCCTTGCCGATGCTTGCGCCGATCCGGCAGGGTGGAAGCGGCGGAGCGTCAGCGCTACGACCTGGTGTTCATCGCGCCGTCCTGGCCCGAAATCGACGCGCAGGATGTCATAGAAGCCGAACCTTACGCCGTCCGCGACCCCGAAGGTGCTCGGACGCTCGTTGCGCCGGTGGCGGGTGCTCCACCGCGTGAAGCAGGCGCACGCGGCCGACCCCGAGCTTGCGCAGGCAGAAGCATCGCTGCCCGGTTTGGGCTGGCAAGAACGCCCCAGCCCGAAGCCGATCGAACTGCGCACCGGCGCCAACGGCTCAAGGCTCGTCCCCATCATTCCGAGCCGTTGCCGCTGGACGCGGTTCATGCTGTCGGACGGCACGGCGGCACGGCTTGTCGAGACGCTCGCCTGAGCATCAGGTCAACGTATCGACCCAGCCGACCAGATCGGCGATGCGATCCAGTCGTCGGTATCGCGGATGGTGGTCAGGGGCGTCGGCACGCTCGTACGACCATACGATCTCATGCGGCACGTAGGCGGCCCAAGCGCCTGCCTCTAACGCTGGTATCACGTCGGAGCGGATCGAGTCCCCGGCCACCAAGCCATGGTCCGGCGCAACATCGTGGCGCGCGAACAGGCGGCGGAAGGTTTCCGGCGTCTTGTCGCTGACGATCTCGATGGCCGAGAAGCGCTCGCCCAACCCCGAGGCGGCGAGCTTCGCCTCCTGGTGAAATAGGTCGCCTTTGGTGACCAGCACCAGCCGCGCGCGTTCGGTGAGTCGGTCGAGCGTGTCTTCGACGCCATTCAGCAATTCGACTGGATGCGCGAGCAGGTCTCGCCCGACGCGCAGGATTGCGGCGACCATGGCCGGGAGGAGATTGTCGCCCGACAGCTCCAGCGCGGTCTCGATCATCGACAGGGTGAAGCTCTTCGCACCGAAGCCGTAGAGCGCCAGGTTACGCGCTCCGACGGCATCCAGCCGCTCGCGCGCGATCCCCGGCTCGGCGAGCGGCGCGAGCAGCGCGCCGAATGCGCGCTCGGCCGCATCGAAGTGGCGCATGTTGTGCCAGAGGGTGTCGTCGGCATCGAGGCAGATAAGGTCGATTGGCATGAGCAATCACCACTAGCAGGCGAGTATGCCAGGGCCCACGCATGACTTATGCGCCCCGTGCAACCAATTAGAAGATGCCCATCGCTAAACCGGCCGCGAGCGTGGCGCCGAGTTCCTCGCAGCGGGCGAGGTCGGCGGCGCCGATCGTCTTCGGCGCCAGGATCGCCTCCGGGGTCTGCGCGTGGGTGCAGATGATCAGTGGCTCGGCAACGGCGCGCAGGCGCCAGCCGGTGGTGATCCGCTCGATCTGCCGCGCCGCGTTGCCGCCGTCGCTGCCGGCACAGATCAGCGTCGCATAGGGCCGGGCGTTGATGCGGTCCAGCACCGGGTAGTAAGCGCGGTCGAAGAAATCCTTCATCAGTCCGGCCAGCGCGGCAAGGTTCTCCGGGCTGGCGAAGATGTATCCATCGGCTGCCAGAACTTCCTCGGGCTGCGTTTCCGCTGCCGGACGCAGCCGCGCCTCCACATCCGCCTCACCCGCCGCACCGCGCGCGGCCGCTTGCGCCATCTGCTGGGTTCCTCCGGTGCGGGAGTGGAACACGATCAGCAGCGCCTTCATTTGGCGTGTGGCGGGCTTGAGTGAGGGCCAGCGCCGGATAGCGCGGTGACCGTCTCGCTCGCACAGTGCCGTGCAGGCGAACCAGCGATCAGCCATATTGGATCTGCCACCATGACGCACATCGTGACCGAGCATCGGCCTGACGACCAGCTTTGGACCGGCTCCGCCGTCGGGAAGCCGGCGACTATCTCTACGCGGTGACCGCGATGGGTGTATTCTGTCGGCCCGACTGCCCCTCGCCCCGCCCGTTGCGCCGCAACGTCCGCAGCTTCGACACCGTGGTCGAAGCCGAGGCGGCGGGGTTCCATGCCTGCAAGCGCTGCGATCCGGACGGCGCGCGCGCCCGTCTCGCCGAGGCGGTGGTGCGCGACGCTTGCGCGGCAATCGAGACGTCCGAGACCTTCCCCTCGCTCGAGGCGCTGGCGCGGCGGTCTGGCTATTCGCGGGTCCGCTTCCTGCGCCTGTTCCGAGCTCACACCGGCCTGACCCCGCGCAGCTACGCCGAGGGGGTACGCGCGCGGCGCTTGCAGGCGCGGCTGGTCGATTGCGCGCGGGTCGCCGATGCGGTGGCCGAGGCGGGCTACGGGTCGAAAAGCCGGGTCTGCGAAAAAACCGGCACCCTGCTCGGCATGACGTCAGGCGGGTTGCCGCGTGGCGGCGCCGGCGAGGAGATCCGAACGGTTTTCGCCGATTGCCGGTTCGGGCGGCTGCTGCTCGGTGCCACCGAGAAGGGTGTGTGCTTCCTCGGTTTCGCCGAGCCCGACGATGCGCTGCTCGGCGATCTGCGCCGTCGCTTCCCGCGCGCCCGGCTGCGCGCCGATGACACGGGGTTGGCCGCGACGGTTCGCGCCGTGCTGAGCTTCATCGCGGAACCGAGACAAGCGCTCGCCCTGCCGCTCGACCTGCGCGGAACGGCATTTCAGCTTCGGGTCTGGCAGGCGCTGTGCCGCATCCCGGTGGGCGAGACCCGCAGCTACGCCGAACTGGCGGTGCTGATCGACGCGCCGCGCGCGGTCCGCGCCGTCGCTCGCTCCTGCGCCACCAACCCGGTGTCGCTGGCGGTACCGTGCCATCGGGTGTTGGGCAGCGACGGCGACCTCACCGGCTACCGTTGGGGCCTGCCACGCAAGCACGCGCTGCTGGCGGCGGAGAAGCGGGCGCGGTCGGCTTGATCGAGCGGCGAGCAGGGTCGAGCCGGACCGTGCTACGCCGCGGGCCTACTGCTCCAGCCACACATCCTCGAAGCGCCAGCCATTGTAGATGCTGTTCACCATGATGGTGAGGTTCTTCACCGCCGGCTGCCAGCAGGCGGCCGCGTCGCCATGGAACAGGACGGGGCGGGCGATGTCCTCGGCAAGTGTGCGTTCGATTTCCCAGACTATCGCCCGGCGCTTGGCGAAATCGGCCTCGGTGGACTGCTGCACGAACAGTTTTTCCAGTCCCGGGTTGCAGTAATTGGTATAGTTGCGCAGCGAACCGCAGGCGTAGTTCTCGAAGAAGTGCTGGTCCGGGTCGTCGACCGAACTGCCGGTCTGGTTCATGCCGATTGTGTAGTCCTTCTTGAACACTCGGTTGTAGAACAGCGCGGTGTCGACGACATCGAGCTCGGCGTCGATGTAGATGTGCTTGAGCTGATCGATCAGGATCAGCGCCGGGTCGCGGAAGCTGGCCAGGTTGCGGGTGAACAGCTTGATCCTGAGCCGGTTGTTCGGGCCGTAACCGTGCTTCTGCATCAGGGCGCGGGCTTGCTCGCGGCTCGCCGCCACGTCCGGCCCATAGCCCGGCAAATCACTCAACTCCTCGGGCGGCAATCCCCACAACCCCTCCGGCGGCGGCAGCATCGCGCCACCGATCTTTGCTTGCCCTTCGCTCAGGATATCGACGAACGCGCTCCGATCGAGCGTCAGCGCCAACGCGCGGCGGATGTCGGACTCGTCGAACGGCGCCGCGTCGCGGTTGATGATGACGTTGGTGCTCACCGCGGTGGGACGCATCAGGCACTGCGCCTGCGGCGCCTGCGCGCGAATTTCTTTTAGCAGCGGCACCGAGACGTCGGGCGGGTAGGTCATGTCGAACCGGCCGGCGATGAACGCCAGCATGCGCGTCGCCCGACTCGGGATGATCTTGTATTCGATGGCGTCGAGGTAGGGCAGGCCGGGCTTCCAGTAATCCGGATTGCGCTCGAGCCTAATGCTCTGGTTCTGCCGGTAGTTGACGAAGCGGAACGGGCCGGTGCCGACCGGCTGGGTGCGCATCGTCGCCGGCGGCACGCGGCACGGATAGACCGGCGACCATCCCGAGGCGAGCAGCGCAAGCAGTGCGGGCTGTTTTCGTTTTAAGTGAAACGTTACTCTATGCGCATCGCTGACGGTTACCGATTCCAGGTTGCGGTACCAGGCCTGACGCGGGCTGCGTCGCAGCTTCGTCTCGCCGAGCCCCGCCACCATATCCCAGGTGCACTTCACGTCGGCGGCCGTGAACGGCGTGCCATCGTGCCACTTCACGCCTTCGCGCAAGGTGAAGGTGAGCGCGGTGCCGCTCTCGTCCCACTGCCACGCGCTCGCCAGGTCCGGCACGATCGCTTCACGGCTGTTTTGCGCGACGTGCTGATTGTAGATCACGAGATTGTTGTAGATCGCCATGAAGGGGATCACCACCGAGGCCGTCCCTTCCTCGTGGATCGAGGCGCTCGGTGGGCTGTCGATGTGCTCGATCGTGAGGGTGCCGCCGCGTTGCTGTGCGGCGGCGGGTAGGCAGGAGAGTAGGGCGAGACCGACGATCACCGCCAGCCGCGCCGCGCTGAGTCCGTGTTGCATGATCCGCTCCCTCATTGCCTTTTGTTGGGGCATCTCGTCGGGTCACCCCTCTCGTCGGGTCACCCCTCTCGTCGTGTCACCCCTTGAGTCGGCATCGCCGGCCTGCCGCAGGCTGCGGCCGGAGGGGGTCAATGACAACCGAATTCGCGCGCCGTGGGGAGATCCCATCGCAGGGCTTGCCGCCGCGCCGGCGGGGTCGATACAAGAGCTAGAGCGGCTTCGCCTGACTGGAATCGCGAAGACGATCCGGTCTGCCGAGTAGCCGCGCGAA
Organism: Acetobacteraceae bacterium; assembly: GCA_965218045.1. GTDB lineage: Bacteria > Pseudomonadota > Alphaproteobacteria > Acetobacterales > Acetobacteraceae > CAVRCA01. The sequence goes on from CBDCJX010000009.1 coordinate 601,740, forward strand.
ACAAAGAGCTAGAGCGGTTACAGCTTGGCTGAAGCCGCTCTAGAACGCACGGCTTGTATGCCCAGGGAGCGCGCTTTGCCTGCCACTGTTGCCCCGATCGCGAGTGAGTCGCGCTACGACTTCCGCGCCGCCGAGCCGCACTGGCAGCGTGAGTGGGACGCGCGCGGCTGCTTTCGCGTCGCTGACCGGCCAGAGGACAGCAAGCCAAAATACTACGTGCTGGAGATGTTTCCGTATCCAAGCGGCAAGATTCACATGGGTCACGTCCGCAACTACACACTCGGCGACGTGGTGGCGCGGTTCAAGCGCGCGCGGGGCTGCTCGGTGCTGCATCCGATGGGGTGGGACGCGTTCGGGCTGCCGGCGGAGAACGCAGCACGCGAGCGTGGCATCCACCCGGCGTCCTGGACCTGGGACAACATCGCCGTCATGCGCGATGAGCTCAAGCGCATGGGGCTGTCGATCGACTGGACGCGCGAGATCGCCACCTGCGATCCGGCCTATTACGGCCAGCAGCAGAAGCTGTTCCTCGACATGCTGCGTGCCGGCCTCGCCGAGCGTCGCGAGAGCTGGGTGAACTGGGACCCTGTCGATGGCACAGTGCTCGCCAACGAGCAGGTGATCGACGGACGTGGCTGGCGCTCCGGCGCGCCGGTCGAGAAGAAGTTGCTGGCGCAATGGTTCCTCAAGATCACGGATTACGCGCCCGAGTTGCTTGCGGCACTCGACGAACTCGATCGCTGGCCCGATCGGGTGCGGGTGATGCAGGCGAAATGGATCGGACGCAGTGAGGGCGCGCGACTGCGATTCCCGGTGGCGAACCCGGACTCGGCCGGCGAGGCGGTCGATGTCGAGGTCTACACCACGCGGCCCGACACGTTGTTCGGCATGTCGTTCATCGCCTTGGCCCCGGAGCACCCGCTGACCGCCATGGTGGCGGCGCGCGATGCCGACGCGGCCACGTTCGTGGCCGAGTGCCGGCGGATGGGAACCAGCGAGGCGGTGATAGAAACCGCCGAGAAGCGGGGCTACGACACCGGGCTGCGGGTGCGCCACCCCTTCCTCACCGACGTGACCTTTCCGGTGTGGATCGCCAATTTCGTGCTGATGGAATACGGCACGGGCGCGATTTTCGGTTGTCCCGCGCATGACCAGCGCGATCTCGACTTCGCTCGCAGATACGGCCTGCCGGTGATCCCGGTGGTGCTGTCCCCTGGCGCCGAGGCGGCGACATCCGCCGTCGGGGTCGACGCCTATGTCGGGCCAGGCACTTTGATCAACTCGGGCTTCCTAGACGGCATGGACACCGAGGCGGCCAAGCGAACGGCAATCGCCGCGTTGGAGCAGCAAGGCATTGGCGCCGGCGTGGTCAACTGGCGCCTGCGGGACTGGGGCGTCAGTCGGCAGCGCTACTGGGGTTGCCCGATTCCCATTATTCACTGTCACGCCTGTGGCGTCGTGCCGGTGCCCGACGAGCGGCTGCCGGTTATCTTGCCGGAGGACGTCGCGTTCGACCGGCCGGGCAACCCGCTCGACCATCACCCGAGCTGGAAACACGTCACTTGCCCACGATGCGGCGCGGCGGCCGAGCGCGAGACGGACACGTTCGACACCTTCGTCGACAGCTCGTGGTATTTCGCTCGCTTCTGCAGCCCGACCGCGATCCAACCGGTAGCGCGCAACGCGGTCGATCACTGGATGCCGGTGGACCAGTATATTGGCGGCATCGAGCACGCGATCCTGCACTTGCTGTATGCCCGCTTCTTCACCAGGGCCATGCGCGATACCGGACATATCGGCGCGGCCGAGCCGTTTGCCGGCCTGTTCACCCAGGGCATGGTGACGCATGAGAGCTACCGCGCCGTCGATGGCCGCTGGCTCTATCCCGAGGAGGTCGAGCGGCGGTTGGACGGCAACGCGGTGCATCGCGAGACCGGGGGAGCGGTGAGCGTCGGCCGGGTCGAGGCGATGTCGAAGTCGAAGCGCAATACCGTCGATCCGGGTGCCATCATCGAGCGCTACGGTGCCGACACGGCGCGTTGGTTCATTCTGTCGGACAGTCCGCCCGAGCGTGACATGGAGTGGACCGAAGCCGGCGTGGCTGGCGCGTTCCGCTTCATCCAGCGCGTGCATCGCCTGGCCGAGGCGGTGGAGACAGCGGTTCGGTTCGCACCAGCCCAGATCGGGCAGGAGCCATTCTGCCCGGCAGCCTCGACTTTGCGTCGGGCCGTGCATCGCACGATCGCCGATGTCACCGAGGCGCTCGAAGGCTTTGCCTTTAATGTCGCCGTCGCACGGCTCTATGAGCTTGCCAATGCAATCAGCAACGCGGAGCGCGCCACCGACGGCCCTGGGCTGCTGGCCACTCGGCAGGAGGCGGTTGAAACGCTGGCGCGGCTGGCCGGCCCGATGATGCCGCATCTCGCGGAGGAGATACACACCAAGTTGAGCCCGAACTCGACCATGCTGGTGGCCGAGATGCCGTGGCCGGAGGCGGATCCCGCGTTGCTCGAGTTGGGCACCGTGACCGTGGCGGTGCAGATCATGGGCAAGCTGCGCGGGACGATCGACATAGCCCCCGACACGGCGGAGAGCGAGGTTCTGGCTGCCGCTTTGGCCGAACCGAACGTGGCGCGCTCGTTGCTAGGGCGCCGGATCGTCAAGCAGATCCATGTGCCGAACCGTATAGTGAACTTCGTGGTCGCCAGCTGAGATGGGCGCTCGGAGGGCACGTCGAGTGTGGCTTGGCTGGGTGCCAAAGCAAGGACTTGGCCGGCGCTTGATGATGATCGGGGCTGCATCGTCTCTGGCTGGCTGCGGATTTGCGCCATTGTATCGACGCAACGCGGCGGGTCAGCCGGGTGCCGTGGCGCGCGAATTGGGGGCGGTGTCCGTCGACGTGATCAGTGACCGGCCCGGCCAATTGCTGCGTCAAGCGTTGCAGGAGCGGCTCGGATGGGCCGGGACGAGTGTGGCGCAACGCTATGCACTTTCGGTCGATTACAGCATCGCGGGCGAGGGGATCGGCATTCGGCAGGACAACACGGTGACCCGGCTTCGCCTGCTGGCCCGGGCTCGTTGGGTGTTGCGGGCCGAGGATGCGGCGCGAACCCCGCTGATCAGCGACTCGGTCCGTTCGGTGGACGACTTCAATGTGCTGAACCAGCAATTTTTCGCCTCCGATCTGGACACGGAGTCGGCGCGGCGGCGACTGGCGGAGACTCTCGCGGATCAGATCGTACTGCAATTGGCCAGCTATTTTGCCGCCGCTCCGCTCCGGCGACCGCTGCGGGCTAGCTCTGGGCCGCTATGAAGCTTGACGGCCGACGAGTCGGGGCTTTCCTGCGTGATCCCGGCGACTGTCGCGTTGCGCTGCTGTACGGCGATGACGTAGGGCTCATTCGTGAGCGAAGCCAGATGATAGTGCGTGCCGTGGCGGGGTCGCTCGACGATCCATTCCGGGTCGCCAACCTCGAGCGGGACGCGATCCCCCGGCTACCGATCGAGGCGACCGCCCTGGCGATGACCGGGGGACGGTTTGTTGTGCGGGTGCGCGAGGTCACCGACGCCGCGTTGGCCGTCGTCCAAGCGGTTTTGGATGGGCTCGGCGACGCGTTGGTCGTTCTCGAGGCCCCCGGCTTGCCCTCGCGCTCGCGCCTGCGGAGCACTATCGAGGCGGCGGCTGGAGGCGCGGCGATCGGCTGTTATCCGGAGGAAGGGCGCGCTTTGGGGAGTACGATCCGTGCGTGCCTCGACGAGCACGAGGTGCGGATCGACGACGATGCGCTGCACTGGCTGGTTCTTCACCTGGGGGCCGACCGAGCGATGACGCGGCAAGAACTGGACAAGCTGGCGCTGTATGTCGGCGCCGGCGGCATCGTAGATTTGCCTGCTGCCGAGGCTTGTGCCGGCAATACTGCTTCCCTGTCGCTTGATGACGCCTTGTTCGCCATGACCGCGAGCGATCCGGCCGGAATGGATCGAGCCCTTGATGGCACACTGGCCGGCGGCATTGCCCCTGCGGCGATCATTCGCGCGGGGCTGGGCCATGTGCAGCGGCTTCACCGCTCCACTCTGGCGATCGCCAGCGGGTGCAGCATCGAAGAGACACTGCGCGCTCTCCGCCCGCCCCTGTTCTGGCGTCGAGAGCCGGAGTTTAGGCAGGCGCTGTCGCGGTGGAGTGTCTCCGGCGTGGAATGGACCATGCGGCAGCTCACCGAGGCGGAGCGAGCCTGCCGATCCACCGGCTCACCGGCTGAGGCAATCTGTCGCGACGTTCTGGGGGCGATCGCGCGGCGAGCGACGGATCTCCGTGTCCGAAGTGGTGGAGTCAGTCACGGTCAAGCAGGCTGATTAAACCGTCAAGCTGCTCTAGCCCGCGATAGTGGATGCGCACCGTGCCGTTCTTGCCATCGAAGGTGACGCGCACGCGCAGGCCGAGCCGCTCGGTCAATTGCCGCTCTATGTCCCTGGTATTCGCATCAGCCAACTCGGCCCGGTCCGCGACGTGCGGTGGTGCGGGCTGCGTGGGAAGTGCCTCGGTTTGGCGAACACTCAGGCCTCGCGCGATAACGTTGAGCGCGACCTTTGCGGGATCTGGGTGGCCAAGCAGGGCACGCGCGTGACCGGCTGATAGCGCACCGTTGCGAACCTCGATCTGAACCGCGTCGGGCAGTTGCAGCAACCGCAACGTGTTGGCGACGTGGCTGCGGGACTTGCCAATGGTCTGGGCAAGAGCGTCCTGTGTTTGGCCGAATTCCCGAATTAGGCGCTGATAGCCTTCAGCCTCCTCAATCGGATTGAGATCGAGCCGCTGAAGGTTTTCCACCAGGGAAGCCGCCATCGCCTCGGCGTCGCTCAAGCTGCGCACTAGCACAGGAACATCACGCAACCCCGCTTCCCGCGCCGCGCGCCACCGTCTTTCACCAGCAATAATTTGGAACCGCTCGGCCGCCGTCGGGTGGGCGCGGGCAAGGAGCGGCTGAAGGATGCCCCGCTCACGTATGGACTGGGTCAGTTCATCGAGTGCGGCCTGGTCAGGACGTGCTCGTGGTTGGAACGGGCTTGGCTCGAGGCATTCAACCGAGAGCGGCTGCACACCCGCTCCCTGTGCTGACGTCCCCTGTAGAGGTGAGCCAATAGCCGGTGCGGTGTCGCTGAGCAGGGCGGCGAGCCCGCGACCGAGGCGAGGGGGCGGCTCTCGGGCGGTCATGCCTTAGCTCCCCGCTCGGAAATACGGGCGAGAAGTTCCTGGGAAAGTCGGAGGTATGCTTGTGCTCCCGGGGATTTGGGATCGTAGCCTAAAACGGGTTGGCCGTGACTTGGCGCCTCCGAGACACGCACGTTGCGCGGGATCACGGCATCGAAGACCAAGTCACCAAAGAAGCCCCGCACGTCGGCGGCCACCAACTCGGACAAATTGTTCCTACGGTCGTGCATAGTCAGAACAATCCCTGCCAACTGCAGCGATGGATTAAGACCGCGCCGGACCGTTTCGATTGTGCGCACAAGCTGGCTCAGCCCCTCTAGCGCAAAGAACTCACATTGGAGGGGCACGAGAACGCCGTCCGCGGCAACCAGTGCGTTAACCGTCAACAACCCGAGACTAGGTGGACAATCGATGAGTATGAAGTCATGTGTCGAGCTGGCTCCCTGCAGCGCCTGCCGCAAGCGAAACTCGCGTCGATCCATGGTAACGAGCTCAACCTCCGCCCCAGCTAGGTCCGGCCCAGACGGGAGGATGAGAAGATCGGGCCAGCCAGAAAGATTGGTGAGCTCCGACAACTCGGCACCGTCGGTTAGCAGGCGATAGCTGCCGTTGGCTCGCTCACCACGGGTGACGCCAAGGCCAGTGGAAGCATTTCCTTGCGGGTCGAGATCAATAAGCAGGGTTCGCCGGCCGGATGCTGCCAAAGCGGCCGCCAAGTTGATTGCCGTTGTGGTTTTGCCAACACCGCCCTTCTGATTGGCGATCGCAAGGATACGGGGAGTTACCGGGATTGATGTGTCACACGCCGGCTCCAACACGCTGGATCTCACTAATACGCAGGATGCTAGCGCCCACCGCCGTGCGGCTCGGCAAACATTGAACCCGCATCTGCCACTGCAGGCGTGCCGCCGTCAATTCCCTCTCGACGGTTTGGCCCTTCATGAACAGGCAAACCCCTTGTGGAGTCAGGCGAGGCGCCGCCCAGGCAAGAAGTTGGGGGAGCGGCGCTAGAGCGCGAGCGGTAATTAGGCCTGCCGGAGCAAGCTTAGTTTCCTCAATCCGCTTGGCCTGGATCGCGACCCGCGCGCCCGTCAACCGCGCTGCCTCACGCAGAAAGGCGGCTTTGCGGTGATCGGCTTCGATCAGTGTGAAATGCGTCGAAGTCACTAGGGCGAGAACAAGGCCGGGAAAGCCGCCGCCAGAACCCATATCAACCTTGTGAGCAGCGCCACCGACGAAAGGAGTCAGCTGCAACGAGTCCTCGATATGGCGCTCCCAGAGGAAGGGCTCGTCGTTACGGCTCACCAGATTGACGGTTCGGTTCCAGTGCAGCAGAACGTCGGCGAAATCCCTCAGGCGGCCGAGTGTTTCACGTGAAACAGGAAACCTGTCCAGCGAAACGGGGTGTTTCACGTTAAACACTGTGGCGCGGCTTCGACTTGGCGCTTGCGAACATAAGCCAACATGGCGGCAAGTGCGGCAGGGGTCATGCCCTCGATTCGGGAGGCGGCTGCGAGCGAGACAGGACGCTGGATTAACAATTTCCCGAGAAGCTCCGCCGACAGCCCGCCAATCTGGGTGAAATCAATCCCACTCAGAACAATTTCCTCCTCGCGTCGGAGGCTACGCAGATCGGCAGCTTGCCGTGCTAAGTACCCAGCATAATGAGCTTCCGTCTCTAGTTGCTGTCGGACTCTTCGCGGCAACTCGCCTATCCATGGGAACGCTGCCGCGAGCGTGCCTCCGTCGCCAACGGAGGCTGCGTCCATTGCCGAGCGCCAGCGCCCATCCGATCGCACACGGATGCCGTGAGAAGCCAGCTTGGCTGGGGTGGCGCCATCTTTTGCAGCCCGCTCCAGCGCCCGGTCGACTCTTTGCCGATAGTCCGTGAACATCGCCGCGCGGCACTGGCCAACGCAACCCCAGGAAATGCCGATTGGAGTCAGCCGAAGATCAGCGTTATCCGCCCGGAGAGTGAGACGGAACTCCGCCCGAGACGTGAACATGCGGTACGGCTCGGACACTCCTTGGATCACCAAGTCGTCGATCAGCACCCCAATATATCCATCGGCGCGACTGACCCGGATTAAATCGCGCCCTGCTGCGCTCAGAGACGCGTTTACACCTGCGACCACGCCCTGCGCCGCCGCTTCCTCGTAGCCGGTCGTGCCATTGATCTGTCCGGCCAGAAACAGCCCTGACACCCGCTTCAGTTCCAGCCCATGGGTCAGCGATCTTGGATCAACATAGTCGTATTCCACGGCATAGCCCGGCCTGACCATCTGCGCGCGCTCCAAACCGGGAATGGTCCGAAGCACGTCGAGCTGAATCGCCTCCGGCAGGCTGGTGGATAGCCCGTTGGGGTAGACAGTTGTGTCATCGATACCCTCGGGTTCGAGAAAGATCGTATGCCGCTCGCGGTCGGCGAAGCGGACGATCTTGTCCTCAATCGAGGGACAATAGCGCGGACCCGGCCCCGAGATGGTGCCTCCATACACAGCAGAATGATGCAGGTTGGCGCGAATGAGCGCGTGAGTCGCAGGCGTGGTGGCGGTGATCCGGCATGCCACCTGCGGATTGTCTATTCGATACGTCATCGTGCTGAACGGCTCCGGCTGTGTCTCGCCCGGATCCGCGGTCAACCCTTCCCAGTCGATACTTCGCCGATCCAGCCGCGGCGGCGTTCCCGTTTTCAGCCGCCCCAGAGGCAGTTCGAGACGAGCAAGAGTTTCCGCTAGCGCTATCGAGGGCGCTTCTCCGATCCGACCGGCCGGGGTTTGCCGATGGCCGACATGAATGACCCCACGTAGGAAAGTGCCGGTCGTTAAAACCACCGTTCGGCTCGCAATTCGAACCCCGTCGGCACAAATCACGCCTGCGACACGTCCGTCGCAGCCGATTTCCAGATCCTCGACCGAGCCAGCCCGAAGCTCCAGACCTTTCACCTCCGCCAGCAACTCTTGGATAGCGCGTCGATACAGGGCGCGGTCGGCCTGCGCACGGGGGCCTCGCACGGCCGGCCCCTTGCTGCGATTGAGCAGCTTGAAATGGATCCCGGCCCGATCCGCCGCACGGCCCATGAGCCCGTCGAGAGCGTCAATCTCCCGAACCAGGTGGCCCTTGCCGATGCCCCCAATGGCCGGGTTACAGGACATCTCGCCGATCCGATCGAGCCGAGAGGTGAGCAACAGACAGCGAGCGCCCATCCGCGCCGCCGCCGCAGCGGCCTCGCACCCGGCGTGGCCGCCCCCCACTACCACGACGTCATATGAAGGCTTCACCCGTCGCCCTTCCCGCCAGATTGCTGCGACTCACTTGCCGATACAAAACTGCCCGAAGATCGTGTCAAGGATATCCTCCACCCGCACGTCGCCGGTGATGCCACCCAGGGCGCGGAGCGCCACGCGAAGATCCTCGGCCCGCAACTCCGGCCACGCAGCGTCTTCGGCTGCACCGAGCCGCTCAAACGTAGACCGCAGGGCAGCGCGATGCCGCGCACGCGTGAGCGGCGGCGGCCCCTCGATGCCAGTGAGCACGCGCGCTTGTTCCGCCAGTTGCTGGCAGAGCTCCGCGATCCCGGCGCCGCTATGCGCGCTCACTGCCAACATTCCGGCGGGCGCGCAGCTCGCCAGATCAAACTTGCTGGCCACTCGGATCACCCGCGAGGCAGGCATCCCAGAAACATCCATGCCGGGATCACGCGCATCGCAGAGGGCGAGCACTAGGTCCGCACGCGCGACCTGCTGACACGCGCGCCGGACACCCTCCGCCTCAATCACGTCTCGCGTCTCGCGAATGCCCGCCGTATCCACCAATGTGATCGGCACGCCGCCCAGTTCAATCCGTGCCTCGATGGGATCCCGCGTCGTGCCAGGAACCGGCGTGACAATGGCCACATCTCGCCCGACAAGGAGGTTGACCAGAGTGGACTTGCCGACGTTCGGCGGGCCGGTCACTGCGAAAACCAATCCCTCGCGCACCCGCTCGCCACGATGTCCGTCGGCTAGATGGGCCGCGATCTCACCACGCAACGTGCCGAGATTAGCCACCATTGCCCGCTCCGTTTCAGGCGGCAAATCCTCATCCACGAAGTCGATCAGTGCCTCCTGATGCGCCAGCATCCGTCGCAGCCGCTCGGACCAGCCGCGGTATAGATCGCCCAGCGTCCCCTCGAGCTGGCGTAATGCTTGCCGCCGCTGCGCTGCCGTTTCTGCCGAGACAAGATCAACGACGGCCTCGGCCTCGAGCAGATCCATTTTGCCGTTGAGAAAGGCCCGCCGAGTAAACTCGCCGGCCTCGGCCGGGCGCGTTCCCGACGCGACCAGCGCATCGGACACGCCGTCGATCACCGCGCGACCGGCGTGCAGGTGTAGCTCGGCCGAATCCTCGCCCGAATAGCTTGCAGGTCCGGGGAGCCACAACACCAGTGCGCGATCCAGCTCTTCGCCGCTCGCATTCCGGAGCCGTCGCAGCGACGCCCGGCGCGGTGCAGGTCGGGTGCCACACAACGCATCCAGGGCGGTGCCGGTCGCTGGTCCACTGATTCGCAGCACTGCGATCGCTGCCCGCCCTGCCCCGGACGCCACGGCAAAGATCGTATCGTCGTCAGGCAGTCTCACCTGGCAGCAGCAGCCGGTTCACCCGACCGCCATCCCGCACATGGGTCCGCAACACCTCGTCGACGTCTTCTGCCGATCCGATCCGATACCAGACTCCCTCCGGGTAGAGCACCAGGCACGGACCCAACTCGCATCGGTCGAGACAGCCGGCCAAGTTCACCCTCACCGCCGCAAGGCCAAGTTCCTTGGCGCGCACCTTCATGTAATCGCGCAATCCCTCGGAGCCACGTGTCGCACAGGAGCCACGTGGATGCCCTCCCGGTCGACGGTTACAGCATACGAACAAGTGAGTGTGGTAATACAGTGGAGGATCATCGTCGCGCTGTCGGCCCATGCGTGCAACCCGGGGTTCGGAGTGGGAGTTGGTTGGATGAACCGGCGAACCGAGCCGGCCGGCGCCTTCACCTAACAGCAGACAGGCGCCGACGGAACTCGGAAACGATCTTTCCGGCGGCAGACTTGCGTCCTGGCGCTTGTGTTTACCCGTCTGATTGCATTGGCCGACGAGGGATCCAGCATGGTCGAACCCGCCAATCTGCTCCGGTATGAGACCTCGCCCAATCTGCTGCAGCACGCCGACAATCCGGTGCATTGGCCGGCTTGGGGTGAAGCGGCTTTGCAGGAGGCGCGCGAGGCGGACCGGCCGATCCTGCTCTCCTTCGGCTAACCTGCCTGCCATTGGTGTCACGTCACGGCCCACGAATCCTTCGAGGGTGCGGAACCGCGGTGCTGGTGAACCGCCTGTTCGTCAACATCAAGGTGGACCGTGAGGAACGACCAGACGTCGATCACATCTATATGTCTGTCCTCCACGCCTTGCCGAGCAGGGCGGTTGGCCACTGACCATGTTCCTCAACCCGGCCGGCGAGCCGTTCTGGGGCGGCACCTACTTCCCGCCCGAACCACGCTGGGGTCGTCCGTCCTTCCGCCGCGTGCTGCAAGGGGTCGCGGAGGCATATCGCAGCGGCCACGAGATGGTCGGCCATAACAGCCGTGCCTTACGCTCGGCGCTCAATACCAGGTCGGCGTTGCGCACGGGCGGCCTGCTCACCTTGTCCGACCTCGAGCGGATCGCTGCCGCCCTGCTCCGCCTCACCGAACCGGTCGAGGGCGGCTTGCGTGGCGCGCCGAAATTTCCCACCCCCCCCGGACCCTCACCGCCTTCGCTGACGAGCATGGCAGCTTCTTCACCAGCGCCGATGATGCGACGGACATACCGCTCGCCCGTCCACGCTTCGCCGCCGACCACGCCACCCCCTCCGGCAACGGCCTGCTCGCCGAGGTGTTCACGCGCGCGGTTGCACCACCTTACCGGCGCGCCAGCATGGCGAACTCGCGCCGAAGCGGTGATCCGCGCCTTCACCGGCGCGCCGGCCTAGCTCGCCGCCATGCCGACCTTGCTGGCGGCGGCGGACTTGCTCGAGGAAGCCGCCAGTGTGGTGATCGCCGGCCCGCTCGACCATGCGCTGTCACGCGCGCTGGGTCGAGCAGCGCTCGCCGCCGCCGATCCAATGGTGACGGTGTTGCGTGCCGCGACGCCCGAAGACCTGCCCCTGCGGCATCCGGCGCAAGGCAAGCAGCCCGGTCCCGAGGGAGCCGCCGCATATCTCTGTCGTCGCGGCGTGTGTGGCTTGCCGATCACCGACGTCGACTCCTTGGCGGCGGCGCTAGCCACACGAACACTTATTAAGTTTCGTAGTAAACGTCATTTTCTGGAAGACTCGCGACACGGTGAGCGTGGTCGCCCAGTCGGTTTGAGGGCATTGCCGCCGCACCGTTGGCGCGACACACTCGGCCGGTTGGAAAACAGGGGGATCGTCCACATGGCGCCCGCGCTGCAGGAAATCTTGCACAACCGCGTCAAGGAAAAGTTGGCGCGCGACGAGGTCGTCGCCTCGATGACGGTGCGACTGACCCGCTCGATCGAGATCGCCCGCATCGCCGCGACCGCCGGTTTCGACACGCTCTATGTCGACGTCGAGCACAACAGCTTCTCGATCGACAGCGTGAGCCAGATCTGCATGGCGGCACTGCAATGCGACATCACGCCATTGGTGCGCGTGCCGGCCAACACCCCGGAGTTTATCGGCCGCCTGCTCGACGGGGGCGCGTTGGGCGTGATCGCGCCGCACGTCCGCTCGGCGGCGGAAGCACGCGGCATCGTGCGCCAGGCGAAGTTCCCACCGATGGGTGAGCGCGGCGCGGGCGGCGCCCTGCCGCACTACCACTATCGCGGCTTTCCAGTTGCCGAAGCCAACCAGGCGATGAACGACGCAACGATAGTCGTGATCATGGTGGAAACCGCGGCTGCACTCGACAATGTCGCGGAGATCGCCGCGGTGGATGGTGTGGACCTGCTGCTGGTCGGCACCAACGATCTGTGCAACGAGTTCGGTATTACTGGCCAGTTCGACCACCCGCAGGTACGGGACGCCTACGCGCGCACCCTCGCCGGCTGTCGCCAGCACGGCAAGCATGTCGGCGTCGGCGGCCTCGCGTCGCGGCCAGACCTGGTGGCCGAGTATGTGCGCCAAGGCGCGCGCTACGTCTCGACCGGCACCGATCTCGGTTTCCTGCTCGAAGCCGCTACCCACAAGGCAGACGCCGTGCGGGAAATTTCAGCCCATCCACAGACCGGCTGATCCGGGCCCGTCCCTGCTTCGATCGCTCATTGTGCGGCCGGGTCCGGCTCCGCCTCAAGACCAAGCCAGCTTCGCTGGCGGCTGCGCCGGTCTTAACCCCGAGCCGAACCCGGCAAGGATGCACTGATCGAGCAAAGGGTAGCTGCACAGAAATCGCCCCAGGTCCAGCATGACAGATGCAGGGAAACGACCATGACGACAATGTCCGACATCCTGGAGACCGCCTCGTTCGAGCAGCTGGCGAGCGGCTTCGTGTTCATCGAGGGACCGCTGTGGCACCCCTGCGTAGCCTGCTGTTCACCGCCAGCACCTCGGTCTACACGCTGCGTGTCAGGACGCCAGGGTTGCCGCATCCCTGGTACAATCGCCGCGCCGGCTGAGCCGCACGCGGCTCGGCGCATTGCGCCTCCGAGGACACGGGAATAGCCTCTCTCGAGCAGCCATTGCGAAGCCAGGAGTAGCGGCCCATGCAGCCGGCAAGCCTCGTCATCCGCGGCGGAACCATTTTCGATGGTTCGGGCGGTGACCCCTATGAGGCTGATATCGGCATCGCCGACGGTCGCATTGCCGCGATCGGACCGGCCCTGCCCGACGGCAGGGAGGAAATCGACGCGCGCGGCAAGCTGGTAACGCCCGGCTTCGTGGACGTTCACACCCACTACGACGCCCAGGTCACCTGGAGCAGCCGACTTACTCCCTCGTCTTGGAACGGCGTGACCACCGCGCTGCTCGGCAATTGCGGCGTCGGCTTCGCCCCCTGCCGGCCCGAACGACGCGACATGCTGGTCAAGCTGATGGAGGGTGTCGAGGACATCCCCGAGGTCGTGCTCACCGAGGGCCTGCCGTGGAACTGGGAGAGTTTTCCACAGTTCCTCGACGCACTCGACCAGCGCCGTTACGACATCGACATCGCCACCCAGGTGCCGCATGCGGCACTGCGGGTCCACGTCATGGGCGAGCGCGGTGCAGCGCGTGAGGCGGCGACCGAGCAGGACCGCGCGCGCATGGCAGCGCTCGCCGGCGAGGGCATCCGCGCCGGCGCGCTCGGCTTCTCCACCTCGCGCACGCTCAACCACCGCACCGTCGACGGACAACCGACGCCGACCTTGGCCGCCGCCGAAGCCGAGCTCGCCGAAATCGCCGAGGCGATGGGCGGCGCCGGCTGGCTGCAGGTCGTGTCGGATTTCGAGCAACCGGACGAGGAATTTGCTCTGCTGCGTCGGCTGGTCGAGCGATCTGGCCGGCCGATGAGCATCACCCTGCTACAGTCCGACACCGACCCCGCGCATTGGCGCGCCCTGCTCGACCGCATCGGCGACGCTAACCGCGCCGGGCTACGCATCACCGGCCAGGTGCGCTCGCGTCCCACCAGCGTGCTGCTCGGCTTCGAACTGTCGCAGAACCCGTTCATGGGTCGGCCGAGCTATCAGCGCATCGCCCACCTGCCTTTCGCCAAACGGATCACCACCCTGCGCGATCCCTTGTTCCGCGCTCGCTTGCTCGCCGAGGAAAGTGCTGCCGGCCGCACGGCCCGCCGCGCGCAGCGCTGGGAGCGGGTGTTTCCGCTTGGCGATCCGCCCGACTACGAGCCCGCGCCCGACCAGAGCGTTGCCGCCCGCGCAGCACGCGAGGGTCGCCCGCCCGAGGAAGTCGCCTACGACCTGCTGCTGCAACGCGATGGGCGCGCCATGCTCTACCTGCCGGTGACCAACTATGTTGCCGGCAACCTCGACGTGGTGCGCGAGATGATCGCTGATCCCAATACGCTGCTCGGCCTCGGCGACGGCGGCGCCCATGTCGGCATCATGTGCGACGCCACCGCGACGAGCTACACGATCACGCACTGGACTCGCGACCGCGCGCGCGGCGAACTGTTTCCGATCGCCTGGGCGATCAAGCGCCTCACCAGCGACAACGCCGCCGCCATCGGCCTGGGCGATCGCGGCGAGTTGCGGGTCGGACGCCGCGCCGACATCAACGTTATCGACTATGATCGGCTGCGGCTGCGCGCCCCTGAGATGGTTTACGACCTGCCCGCCGGCGGCAAGCGGCTGATCCAGCGCACCGACGGCTTCGACGCCATCATCGTTGCCGGTGAACCGATCTACCGCGATGGCGAGGCCACCGCCGCGTTGCCCGGCCGCCTAGTCCGCGGCCCGCAACAAGCACACCGATAACATCAGCGGCCATAACTGAACGGTGACCTCGCTTGATCGCCGCCTTGGTCGCGAAGTCACGCAAGCCGCCTACCCGCGTTCACTATTAAGGTTTGCGCAACCGCCGTCGCGTAGCAGCGTTTGGACACGCTCAAGCTAAGCAATTGGAGTTGCCTGATGATCCGACCGATACTGCTCGCCCCGCTCGCCCTCACCGCGCTGCTCGGAATTGCGGCCTGCGATCGCGAGGGCCCGGCGGAGCGCGCCGGCAGCAAGATCGACAAGGCCGGCGACAAGATCGAGGACACCGTCAATCCGCCGAAGGGCCCCGCCCAGTCGACCGGTCGCTCGATCGACCGCGCACTCGGCAATTAGCGCGCCGGCCAAGCTGAGGGCCATCTCGTCCGCCTCACGGGTTTACGCGATGTATCCGCAATGGACGCAGCATTGATACCTGCTTGCGCTTCGTGCCGATGCGAATGCTAGGCCGGAGTTTCCGTCAGACCGCGCGCAACTCGCTCCAGGTATCGTCCAACGCGCGCCGCAGCCGCACCGCCATGTCGTCCACTTCGGCCTCGGTGATGATTAGCGGCGGGGAGAAAGCGATCCGGTCGCCAATGAAGCGGGTGATAAGCCCGTGCTTGCGCGCGTGCGCGTCGACGGTCATGCCCAGCTTGCGCGCGGGGTCGAACGGGGTTCGGCTGGCCTTGTCTTGCACCATCTCCAGGCCGGTCAACAGGCCGACGCCGCGCACGTCGCCGATCAGTGGGTGGTCGGCGAACGTCGCCAAGGCGGACTGCATGTATGGGCCGACGCGCTGGACGTGGTCCACCATCCGCATCTCGTCGTAAATACGCAGCACCTCCATCGCGACGGCGGTGGTTACCGGATGCCCGGCATAGGTGAAGCCGTGCGCGAAGTTGCCGAGCTTGCGGCTCTCGTCCAGCATCGCCGCGAACACCCGCTCGTTCACCAATGTGGCGCTGATCGGCTGCATCCCCGCCGACAGCGCTTTGGCGCAGGAGATCATGTCCGGCTCCAACGCGTAAGTCTGGCTGCCCCACATGGTGCCGGTGCGGCCGAAACCGCAGATCACCTCGTCGGCGATGAACAGCACGTCGTATCGGCGCAGCACCGCCTGCATTTTGTCCCAGTAGGTGCGCGGCGGCACCAGGCCGCCGCCGGCGCCCATCACCGGCTCGGCGATGAAGCCGCCAACCGTGTCCGGCCCCTCCTCCTGGATCATCGCTTCCAGCGCGTCCGCCATCCGCGTCGCGAACTGCTCCTCGGTCTCGCCGTCCCGGTGCTCGCGGTAGTAATGTGGATACTCGGTGTGTCGGAACTCGGGGAACGGCAGCCCGAAATCGGCGTGCATGTCGGCCTTGCCGGAGGCGCTGATCGAAGCCGACGTGCTGCCGTGATAGCCCATCTTGCGGCCAATGATCTTGCGCTTGGCCGGCTTGCCGATCGCCGCGTGATAATACCACACGAGCTTGATCGCGGTGTCGTTCGCTTCCGACCCCGAGCATTGGAACAGCACCTTGCTCATCCGCCCGCCTCGCGCCGGCGGCGCGATCGCCAGCAGCTTCTCGGCCAGGTCCACGCCCGGCTCGTTCGAGGTGTGCCGATACAGATGATAATACCCGAGCTTGCGCATCTGGTCGTAGGCGACTTTCGCGAGCCGCTCGTTGGCGTAGCCGAGCGAGGCGCACCACAGGCCCGCCGCCGCGTCCAGGAATCGTGTTCCGGAGTCGTCATAGACGTAGATGCCCTCGCCGCGCTCGATCAGATGCGGCCCTTGCTCGAGATGCCTGACCAGGTTGGTCTGCGGATGCACCAACGAGGCAACGTCTCGCGCGTGCACCGAATTCGCGGCGATATGGGTCATGACGACGTCCTTCGGCCTGAAGGCGCAAGCCTAGGCATGTCGCGACGCGATAGCCAGGTCGATCGAGGCAACGCGCCTGATAGGCCGCGAGTGTCGGCCGAGCGGCGAGCAGATTGGTGTGATCGAGCCCGCGCAGCGGGGCCGGGTCAGGCTGGCTCGGCGACATCGTTGGCGGCGCGCTCGAGCGCGGCGATGTCTATCCGTTTCATTGCCAACATCGCTTCGAACGCGCGCTTGGCCCGCGCGGCATCGGTGTCGCCAATCAGCCGGATGAGCTGGCGCGGGACGATCTGCCAGGACACGCCGAAGCGGTCCTTCACCCAGCCGCACTGCTCGGCCTCGGGCACCGATGAGAGCGCGTCGGTGAGGCGATCGACCTCGGCCTGCGTCTCGACCGGAATCTGGAACGAGATGGCTTCGTTGAACTTGAAATACGGCCCACCGTTGAGTGCGACAAACGGCTGGCCCATCAGCATGAACTCGACCGTCAGCACGTTGCCCGCCTTGCCCGCCGGATAGTCGCCCGGCGCGCGGTGAACGTTGTCGACGTGACTGTCGGGCAGCACCGAAACATAGAAGTCGGCGGCTTCCTCGGCGTTGCCGTCGAACCATAGACAGGGGGTGATCTTCGACACGGGGCGTCTCCTCGATGTTGGCGGTGGCGAGAGCCTACGCAGGTCGGGTCCGGCTGTGAATCCGCCTTCGTCCGTGGTATGCCACGAGCCGTGGGGAACGGATCGTGGTAGCTTCGCCCGCTTTCGTCGGCAAAGGCCGAGGATCGACGTGCTTCGCGACACGTTGCATGAAGCCGTGGATGGACCGCCTTCGGACCATGGCGCGGAAGGGCCAAGAGAGTGGTCTGAGCCAAGCAAGACCGCCACGGATTTGGGAGGATCGAATGCTCAAGAGTGCGACCATTTCGCGTCGCCGGATGCTGCAAACCGCCGTTGCGGGCGCCGCCGCGACGGGTCTCTCGCCCGCGGGGCGCGCCGGCGCCGAGGCGGAACCGATCAAGATCGGCATGCCGGTGGCATTGTCCGGCCCCGTTGGCAGCATTGGCGCGCAGATGCGGCAAGCCTGCGAATTCTGGGCCAAGCAGGTGAACGGCAAGGGCGGGCTGCTTGGTCGGCCAATCGAGCTGATCATCGAGGACACCGCCGCCAATCCGGCCACCGCCGTGCGCAAGGCGCAGGAGATGGTGGAGCGCGACGGTGCCCGGCTGCTCACCTGCATCGTTGCCTCCAACGAAGCCTTGGCCATCGTGCCGCGACTGGCGCAATGGAACACGATCTTCATCTCCGGCGATAACGGCGACGGCAGGCTGACCGCCGAATCGCTGGTGCCGAACTTCTTCCGCCCCAACACTTCCGGACCGATGGGCACGCGCGCGGTGGCGCTCTGGCTGCGCGATTCGCCGCTGAAGACGTTCTACGGCTTGGGCATGGATTACGCCTGGGGACGCAACTCGATGGAAGTGTTCGAATCGGAGGCGAAGCGGGCGGGCAAGAAGTTCCTCGGCGCGGTGTTCTCGCCGACGGGAACCAAGGATTTCGCCACCTACATCACAAAGATCCGCCAATCCGGCGCCGACGGCGTGTACCTGGTGCTGGCCGGCGACGACAACAACGCGTTCCTCGCACAGGCCAAGCAATATCGCCTTGGCGACAAGGTGCAGTTGCTCACCGAGCAGGTCGAGGAGATGAGCCTGAAAGCCACCGGCGATTCAGCGGTCGGCATGATCGGTTCGACGCGTTATCCGGTGACATTGGACAACCCGGTCAACAAGGCGTTCGTCGCGGTCTGGCAGGCGGAATATGGACGCCCGCCGCAGATGTTTGAAGGCGACCAGTATCAGTCCTGCATGATGTTGCAAGCGGGTATCGAAAAAGCCGGCAGCATCGAAGCGGCGAAGCTGCGCGCCGCGCTGGAGGGCTTGGAGATCGACAGCGTCAAGGGCCACATCGTGATGCGGGCCTGCGATCACCAGGCCGAGCAGCAAGGCTTCATCGTGCGGGTGGTCAAGCAGGAGGGCACCGAGAACGTCGTGCCGCAGGTGATCGCGACGTACCCGGCCGACCGCGTGACGCCGCCCTGCAACCAGATGGTCTACAAGGACTGAGGGCGCGCGAGATCGCCCCGCGCTCCACGTCCATCGCATGAGCCTGCTGCCGTTTCTCCTCACGCAGTGCCTGAATGCGTTGTCGCAGGCGGCGTTGCTGTTCTTCCTCGGCGTCGGTCTGACCCTGATATTCGGCATCATGCGGATCGTGAACTTCGCGCACGGTGCGTTCTACATGCTCGGCGCGTTCATCGGCTATTCCGCTTCGCGCTACAGCGGCAGTTTCTGGGTCGCGCTGCTGGTCGGTCCGCTGCTCGCCGGCGCCGTCGGCGCGGCGTTCGAGATGGGCGTGCTGCGTCGGCTCTATCGTCGCGACGCCAGCGCCTTCCTGATGGTCACGTTCGGGCTGACCCTGGTGCTCGGCGAGCTGATCCGTCTGCTCTGGGGCGTGCAGGCGCTGCAAGTCGAGGTACCCGAGGCGTTTGCCGGCATCGTCTTCCTGTTCGACGAACCGTTCCCGCGCTACCGGCTGTTCCTGGCTGGCGCCGGCGTGGTGCTTGCCCTTGCCATCTGGCAGTTCCTCGAACGCACGCGGCTCGGCCTGCTGATCCGCGCGACCAGCCAGAACGCGGAGATGGTGCACGCGCTCGGGGTCGACGTGCATCTGGTGCGATCCGCCGTGTTCGGCATCGGCTGCGGGCTGGCCGCACTCGGCGGCGTGTTGGCCGCACCCTTGGTGACGGCGTCGCTCGGCATGGCCGCCAACGCGATCATCGATGCGTTCGTCATCGTCATCATCGGCGGCATGGGCAGCTTCCTGGGCTCGCTGCTGGCGGCGGTGCTGGTCGCCTTCGTGCAGGTGTTCGGCACCTACTATTTCCCCGATTTCGCGCTCGCCGCGATGTATCTGCTGATGCTGCTGGTGCTGGTGATCCGCCCCGGCGGCCTGCTCGGCAAGGAGGCCTGAGTGCGCGGCTGGCCGCTGCTGCTGGCGGCGATCGTGCTGGCGGCGGCGCCGCTCGGCCTGCCGCTCTATGCCATGACCCTGCTGACCGAAGCGCTCATCCTCGGGCTGCTGGCGATGAGCCTCGATCTCATGGTGGGCTACACGCGGCTGATCAGTTTCGGCCACGCCGCCGCCTACGGTCTCGGCGCCTATGCCTCGGGCTACCTTCTGCTGCACACGCCGCTGCCGCTGCCCTTCGCGGTGCTGGCGGCGAGCCTGCTGGCGGGCGTGGTGGGGATCGGCATCGCGTGGGTCTGCACCCTGGCCACCGGCGTATCGTTCTCCATGCTGACCCTGACATTCGCGCAGTTGCTGTACGCGGTGGCCTTCAAATGGACCAGCGTGACCGGCGCGTCC
This sequence comes from Acetobacteraceae bacterium, assembly GCA_965218045.1. GTDB lineage: Bacteria > Pseudomonadota > Alphaproteobacteria > Acetobacterales > Acetobacteraceae > CAVRCA01. The sequence continues at coordinate 621,676 of CBDCJX010000009.1, forward strand.
GACGGGCTGGCTGGCATCCCCCGACGCGCCGGCCCGTTCGGCCTCACGGTGTTGCAGACCAAGAACGGCTACTATTATCTCGTGCTGGCCTGTCTGCTTGGCTGCTACGCGTTCTGCCGCTCGCTGGTGGCCTCGCCGTTCGGCGCGGTGCTGCGCGGCATCCGGGAGAACGAGCCAAAAACCCTGTCGCTGGGCTACAATACGCGGCTCTACAAGATCGCGGTGGTGGCGGTGTCGTTCGCGCTGGGCGGGCTGGCCGGCGCGCTGTATGCGCCGTTCGCCGGGTTCGCCAATACCGAGCTGCTGTTCTGGCTGCTGTCCGGTCAGATCCTCATCATGGTGATCGTCGGCGGCCAGGGCACCTTGGTGGGGCCGATCCTCGGCGCGGCGTTCTTCCTGCTCGTGGAACACGTGCTTAGCGGCTACACGGAATCCTGGGCGTTGTTCTTCGGCCTAATCTTCATCGGCGTCGTGGTGTTCGCGCCGGAAGGCATCTGGGGCCTGCTGACGTCGCGGCTGGCAAGCCGACGCGTGCGGGCCTGAGACGATGGCGTTGCTGGAGCTCGACGGGCTGACCAAGCGCTATGGCGGGCTCGTCGCAGTCGATCACGTCAACATGCGGGTGGAGGCCGGGGAGGTGCGGGCGGTGATCGGGCCGAACGGCGCCGGCAAGACCAGCCTGTTCCACCTGATCACCGGCGTCGTTCGCGCCACCGAGGGAGATGTGCGGTTCGATCGGCGATCGCTGATCGGATTGTCGTCGCATCGGGTCTGCCAGGCCGGATTGTCGCGCACCTTCCAGCTCACCTCGCTGTTTCCTGAAATGACCGCGCGGGAGAACGCGCGCCTATCGGCCCAGTCCCGCCTGGCGCGGCGCTGGCAGCCGTGGGGCGGCGGGGCGGTGTTCGCCGAGGCGGCAAGACGCGGCGACGAGGCGCTGGAGCGGCTCGGTCTGGGGCGCGTCGCCGGCCATCCGGCCGGGTTGCTGTCGCACGGCGATCAGCGGCTGCTCGAAGTCGCGATGACGCTGGCGCAGCGGCCACGAGTGCTGCTGCTCGACGAGCCGACGCAGGGGTTGTCCGTGGAGGAGACCGTCTCGGCGGTGGACACGCTCGCCTCGCTGCTCGCGGATGGCAGCTTGACCGTGCTGCTGGTGGAGCACGACATGGAGGTGGTGTTCCGGCTGGCGCAGAGGATCACCGTGCTGCACCGGGGCGCGGTGATCGCCGACGATGTCCCGGCGGTGGTGAAAGCCGATGCCGGCGTGCAGGCGGCCTATCTCGGCGGCTACGAGTGATGCTGAAGATCGAGGGCTTGAACACGTTTTACGGCGCCAGCCATGTGCTGCAGGGTGTCGATCTGGCGGTGCCGCGCGGCCGTATCTGCGCCGTGCTGGGCCGCAACGGCGTCGGCAAGACCACGACCGTGCGCAGTGTCATGGGGCTGGTCCCGCCGACCTCGGGGCGGGTGCTGCTGGACGGTCGCGACATCGCCGGCTGGCAGCCGCATCGCGTGGCGCGCGCCGGGGTCGCCTACGTGCCGGAAGGGCGCCTGATCTTTCCCGACCTCTCGGTGATCGAGAACATCCGGGTCGGCGAACGCAAACCGGCGAAGTCCTGGAAGCTGGAGCGACTGCTCGACCTGTTTCCATCGCTGCGCGAGCGCGCCGGCCATCGTGGCTCGCAGCTGTCGGGCGGCGAGCAGCAGATGCTGGCGATCGCCCGGGCCCTGGTCAGCGACCCCAAGCTGATCCTGCTGGACGAGCCGAGCCAGGGCCTCGCACCGCTCGTGGTGCGCGAACTGGCCTCGGTGGTACGCCGACTGTGCGAGGAGGGTGTGACGATCCTGCTGATCGAGCAGAACATGAAGCTCGCCGAAGCGGTCGCCGACGAGCTGCACATCATGGTCAAGGGCCGCATGGTCTACGCCGCCGTCCCCGAGGTGTTTCGCGCCGAGGAAGCGGCGATCCGCAGCCGCTACCTGACGGTGTAGCCGCCCTAAAGCGGCTTCGGCCTGACTGGAATCGCGCAGCGATCCAGTCTGCCGAGTAGCCGCGTGAAACGAAAAGCTAGAGCGGTTACAGCTTGGCTGAAACCGCTCTAGCGCGGGTGGGTTCAGGGACCCGCGACGATTGCGCCGGACGGTTCCTGGAAGCGCGGCAGCCTTGCGTCCGCGAGCCCGAGATTCGCGGCCAGGAGCGACGGTGGCGCATGGCACATCCAGTCCGCCAACGCGGCCTCGACATAGGAGCCGTCATCGTGCACGCCGATGATCTCGCACGCCTCGCTGCCGATGTTCTGCACCGAGTGGCCGCAGCCGCGCGGCAAGTAGGCGCAGTCTCCGCTATCGAGTTCGGCGACCGCCAAACGCTTGTCGGGGGCGAACAGCGTGACGCGGGTGCGGCCAGCGGCGACGTAGTGCCATTCGTTCGCCTCGGGGTGCCAGTGCGGCGGGTGCATCGCGCCCGGCTGCAGTCGGGTGACCACCCCTGTCATCGTGCGCGACAGCGGAAATTCCCGCGCCGAGGCAACATGGACGGAGCCACCTTGTAGCTCGACGCGCGGCGGCAAACTCATCATCGGAAACCGGTGCGTGCGTGCCGCATCGAACTCCGCAGCACTGCGTGCCTGGAGACCGTCTGGCGGCACCACGGGTCCTTGCATGATGTAGGTCTCGCCTTTTGGGAAGTCCTCAAACTCCTTCGCCGCAACGCCGAGCGATTGTGCCAGGACGGCGGGCTCCAGGCGGCTGATCCAGTCGGTGAGGCCGAATGTGCCGTGCTCGCCATAGAGCCCGTCATCGAACGTCAGTATCGCGTGGCAGGGCGTGGAGCCGAGCGCCTGGATGGCATGCGCGTGGCCGCGTGGGAAATACCACAGATCGCCCGCCGAATAGTTCGCGACTTCGGTCTCTCCCGTGGGATCGACCACGGTCACCTGGCAGCGCCCGTCCAGGATGCAGGCCCACTCGGCCGAATTGTGCCAATGCATCTCGCGCACTCCGCCCGGGTTCAGGAACAGATGTGCGCCCGCGACGCCGGTCGCGATGGGCAATTGGCGAGCGGTGATCTCGCGCGCCCAGCCGCCGGAGGTCGACTTCAGTGCGGCGCGGTCGAGCGAGGCGGTGAAAGTGACCGGATCGCCGGACTTGCGCGGAACGAGCGCCATCCGCTCCGAGGCCGGCGCAACATCGTGGCCGGCGGCGTGCCCATCCTGCCGCTCGGCGTACGCCGAAATCCGCGCGAACAGGCCGGCGCCGGCGGCCACGGTTCCGAAGAACAGTCGACGATTGAAACCAGGCACCGCTTTCCTCCAAACTATGTGTGACAACGCGGCGGGGTCGCGGCGGCATGCCCATCACTGTCTGTCAGCCGTTGGAGCCTACGCCCGCGTAAACGTGGTGATCTCCGTCTCGAGGCCGATGTCCGACCGCGAGGGACATCGGTCATGGCCGGAATGATAACCGCAGCCTTCATCCGCCATTGTGAGGCGCGTCACAGGTTTGTGGCGCACGCCACTTCTCTCTCATCGCGCAGGCGTTGCGCATCAGCCCACGGGAGCCACGGAGCTTCGCCCGCTCCATTGCGCGAGCTGGTGCCCCTGGCGGCGCGGTGATCCGGAGACGGTGAACCGGATGTCGCGCCGCTCCATCGATCGGGATGATAACAGTTGTTGACACCAAGGATAACAGAGGCGTATAAACTCCGCCCATGTCCCCAGCCCCCTCCACCCCAACCGGCTTGATGTGCCGCTTCGGCCTGCTCGTCGAGCGGCTGAGGTGGACGCTCGCCGATTGGGTCGACCGGAACCCCCGGAAGCGCGACGTGCTGGGGCCGCTCGCCTTGCTGCTGTGGAAGTACTTGCAGCGCACGACGCGCAAACTCGCCGCGCTGCATGCGCAATTCGCCGCCGGGACGCTTGCGCCGCGCAAGGACCGGGCGCCGCGCCGGGCAGCCGAGCGGGCCGAGTCGACCTCGCGAGGGACGCCGCTGCCGAGCGGCCCGGTGCTGGCCCGTTTCGGCGCCGGGTATCTCGGCGCCTGGCTGCTGGCGCTGGTGGATGATCCGGAGATGCAGGCGCTGCTCGCGGCGTCGCCGCAAGCGGGTCGGCTGCTGCGCCCGCTATGGCGGCGACTGACCAACGATCCGCTACCCGCGCCGCTGCGGCTGCCGCCGAAACCGCCGCAATCGGAGCCACCGCTCGCTCCGGCGGCGCTCGCCGAAGCACCGGGCGAGGCGCCGGGCGAGGCAGCGCCCGACACCCAACCGCAAGCCCCATCCCAAGTCCCGCCGCGCCGTCGCCGGGCCGCGTCCGCCAAGCCGCCGACCTCCCTGCCACCCTGGCCACCGCCGCTCTTCCGTGCCTGAGGCGGCGTTGCCTTGGTACGTCAATAACGTTCCGGTATCGCAGCAATATACGCGCATTCTCGGCTTGGCCGAGCGCGCGCGAAGCCGGTCTGTGCTACGAACGATCGATTCCGAGTTCAGCGCCGCGCGGTCCCGCGACGTCTCTCGGCAGGTCCATGAGCCCCGCTTTTCCCGTCCGACGAATGTCTCGCCAGATCGACGTCCGACGCGTGCTCAGCGAGGCCACACTTTAGCAAAACCGCAGGCGCGTCACCTACCCGGCATCACGGCAGTGATCGCGTCTTCGACCGTCTCCAGCCACACAAAACGCAGCCGATCTCGCGCGCTGGTCGGGATATCCTCGAAATCACGCCGGTTGCGCGCTGGCAGCATCACGGTGGTGATGCCCGCGCGTTCGGCGGCGACCACCTTCTCGCGAATGCCGCCGACCGGCAGCACGACGCCGCGCAAACTGATCTCGCCAGTCATCGCGATCGCCGGATCGACCGCGCGGCCCGCCATCAAGGACGCCAGCGACAGGAACATCGCCACCCCCGCCGATGGGCCATCCTTCGGGATCGCCCCGGCAGGGACGTGAACGTGGATGTCGCTGCGCTCGAACAGCCCGGGCTCGATCCCGAGGCCACTCGCGCGCGACTTCAGCAGGCTCAGCGCCGCCTGCGCGCTCTCCTTCATCACCTCGCCCAGCTGGCCGGTCAGGATCAATTTGCCATTGCCGGGCATGCGCGTGCTCTCGATGAACAGGATGTCGCCGCCAACGGGGGTCCATGCCAAGCCGGTGGCGATCCCCGGTATGGCGGCCCGATCGGCAACCTCCGGCTCGAAGCGAGCGGGACCGAGGATTGGCGCGAGGTCGTCGGGGCCGAGGCGCACCGGCTCGGCATGGCCCTCGGCGAAGCGAGCAGCCACGTTGCGCAGCACCGCGCCGATCTCGCGCTCCAGGTTGCGCACGCCGGCTTCCCTTGTGTAGCCGCGCGCGATCAGGGCGAGGGCGTCGTCGTTGATCTCGACCTGCTCCGAAGTCAATCCATTGCGCTCGATCTGGCGCGGGACGAGGTAGCGCCGGGCAATGACCAGCTTTTCCTCCTCGGTGTAGCCGGACAACGCCACGACTTCCATGCGGTCGCGCAGCGGCGCGGGGATCGTGTCCATCTGGTTGGCGGTGGCGATGAACAAGACCCGGCTGAGATCGAACGGCACGCCGAGATAGGCGTCGCGGAACGTGGCGTTCTGCTCGGGGTCCAGCACTTCGAGCAGCGCGGAGGCGGGATCGCCCTGGAAGCCGCCCGCGCCCAGCTTGTCCACCTCGTCCAGCATCATCACGCAGGCGCGCGAGCCGGCGCGGCGTAGCGCCTGGACGATGTTGCCGGGCAGCGAGCCGATGTAGGTCCGTCGATGGCCGCGAATCTCGCTCTCGTCGTGCACGCCGCCCAGGCTCACCCGCACGAACGGCCGGCCGATCGCGCGCGCGATCGATTGTCCGAGCGAGGTCTTGCCCACGCCGGGCGGCCCGACGAAGCACAGGATCGGCCCGCGTCCATCGGGGTTGAGCTTGCGCACCGCGAGGAATTCCAGGATGCGGCGCTTGATCTTCTCCAGCGCGTAGTGGTCCTGGTCGAGCACCCGGCGCGCCTCGGCGACGTCGATGCCGGGCTCGTCGCCGAGCTTCCAGGGCAGCTCCGACAGCCACTCGAGATAGGTGCGCACCATGCCGGATTCCGGCCCGCCCTCCGGCATGCGCTCCAATCGCCGCAACTCGCGCTGGGCCTGCTTGCCGACCTCCTCCGGCAGCCCCGCCTCGTCCAGCGCGCGCTTGAGGTCGGCCAGCTCGGGCGAGGTGCCCTCGTCCTCGCCCAGCTCCTTCTGGATCGCCTTCAGCTGCTCGCGCAGCATGAACTCGCGTTGCCGCCCCTCCATGGTCTCGCGGGTGCGTCTGCCGATGTCGGCCGACAGGCGCAGCACCTCCAGCCGGTAGGCGAGGCGCCACAACACCCGATCCAATCGGGCCAGCAGGGGAATCGTTTCGAGAATTTCCTGCTTCTCGGGGGGGGTGAGATCGAGCAGGCTGGCCACCATGTCGGCGAGCTGGCCGGGCTGTTCGACCGACTGCACGGCGGCGGCGAGTTCGGGCGGGGCCTGCTCGAGCAGGCTCAGCGTCTCCAGCGCCCGCTCGCGCAACTGGTGGAATCGCGCGTCGACATCGGCGCCGCTCGTGGCCGGCTCGGCGATGCGCTCGACGCGAGTGGTGCGAAGCTCCGCGCCGTCCACCATGTCCAGCAAGCGGACCCGGCCGATCCCCTGGGCGATGGCGTGGTGCCGGCCGTCGCGCCCGGTGACGTAACGCAGCAGCCTGCCCTCGGCACCGATCGGATGCAGATCGGAGAGGCGTGGGTTTTCGGTGTCAGAACTGCGTTGCAGCACCACGACGAAGTTGCGTGACGCACGCGCCGCCTCCTGCAGCACCGCTTCCGTATCGGGACGGCTGGCGATCAGCGGCATGACCACCCCGGGGAACAGCACGATCTCGCGCACCGGCACGAGCAGCAGCTCGTCGTCCTGTTGCCCGGCCGGCGGCGGTGGTTGCGTGTCCATCAGGCGATTCTCTGCAACGCGATGACGAGCAGCCCGTCGACGAGGTCGCGCCGGGCCAGCGTGTAGCGTCCAGGCGGAATGGCGACGCGTCGCTCGAACCGGCCGTGCGGCAGCTCCATACGGAGCACACGGGCACGCCGCAGGAAGGCGGGAAGCGGACGCGTGCCGACGATGGCGAGACTGCCCTCATGCACCACGATCTCGACTTCGTCCACGCTGACCCCAGGCAGTGCCGCCATGATGACGAGCTCGTCCTGGGTCTGCAGCACGTCCACCGGCGGTTCCCATCCGTTCGGATCGGGGCGGAAGAAGTCGCGGTGCAGCCGGTCGATCCGGGCGAGCGCTGCGAGAGCCTCGGACCACATCACGTCGGAGGCGTTGCTTGGCATGACGGACCTCGGAGCAGTTCATCTCGGAGCGAGCGTTCATGAGCGGCGCGGCCGGAGCAAGAGACGTCGACGACAAGTTGTCGGGAGCGGGGCAGGTGCGCTGCACCCAGCCGGTTTGTCAATCGGGCCGGTTTGTCAATCGGGCCGGTTTGTCAATCGGGCCGGTTTGTCAATCGGGCCGGTTTGTCAATCGGGCCGGTTTGTCAATCGGGCCGGTTTGTCAATCGGGCCGGTTTGTCAATCGGGCCGGTTTGTCAATCGGGCCGGTTTGTCAATCGGGCCGGTTTGTCAATCGGGAAGGTCACCGCTCACGTGGCGCAAGTTGCGGCGTGGCGTCGCGATTGCGTCGAACGGTCAAATCCGCTTGCATGCGCTTTCAATGTTTCGCAACCCATGTCTTGCAAATGCAGCGAGCGTAGAGGAGTCCCTGAGCATGTCCGATTCCGCCTTGGTGCCTGGAGCTGTTGCGCCGCCGATCCCATTAAGCGAGATCCTGCCTTGGGCGATCTTCGGACTGCTGCTGCTCCTCGCATTGTATTTCGTGGGTTTCGAAGAAGGCGCGACGTCCTTGATCAAGGGGATGTACGTCCATGAGTTCGTGCATGATGGGCGTCACTTGCTCGGCTTCCCTTGCCATTGAAGGATGGCGTGATCAGGGGGTGAAGCGATGACCCGGACGACGCTTGTCCGCGGCATGCTTGTCGGGCTGCTGGCCGGGCTGCTCATGTTTGGCTTCGGCAAGATCTATGGCGAGCCGCAGGTCGACCGAGCCATCGCCTTCGAGAAAGCGGGCGCGGCGCACGAGCACAAACACGACGAAGAAACATTGGTGAGCCGGCCGACACAGGCGGGCTTGGGGTTGCTCACGGGGGTCGTCGTCTATGCCACGGCGTTCGGCGGGCTGTTCGCGCTGGTTTTCGCCTATGCTTACGGCCGGGTTGGCCCGAGCGATCCGCGGGCGTTGTCCGCGTTGCTCGCCTTGGGTGGTGCCGTCGCACTCTATATCGTGCCGATGCTGAAATACCCTGCGAGCCCGCCAGCCGTCGGCGAGTCAGATACGATCGCGCTTCGTACCGCGCTTTATTTCGCCATGCTGGCCATCTCGATCGCGGCTATGGTGGCATCGGTGGTGCTGCGCCAGCGCTTGTTGGTGCATTGGGACGCCTGGAGGGCAACGCTGGGTGCGGTGGCCAGCTACGTGGTGGTCGTCGCTCTTGCCGCCCTGCTGCTGCCGAGTGCCAATGAGGTCCCTGATGGTTTTCCGGCGGACGTCTTGTGGCAGTTCAGGATCGCTTCACTCGGCTTGCAGTTGGTGATGTGGACAACAATCGGCTTGGTGTTCGGCGCGCTGACGGCGCGTGCCTTTGCCGCAGAGCGCCGGCGTGACGGCGGTCTGCGGCAACCTGCATCGCAGACGGTTCGACGACAGTTTCCGCATCGTCAATCCGACGCACCGCCCAATCCGCACAAACACACGATATCCTAGCCAGGCACGCCTTGACTGAACAACAACCTACGCGCTTGGGCAATCGTCGCAGCGGCCATCTCGGCGAGGGCGTCGTCGCTTGCGCTGCTGATCGGGTGCGGGATGACGGCGAACGGATAGCTGGCGAACCCGAGCACACGCGCCATCAGTTCGGCGCCGCTGATGAAGCGAGTGGTCATCACCGCCATCGCTGGAACCCCGAGGCGCTCGGCGGCCACTGCGTCATGCAAACTGCACGACGAGCAACTGCCTCAATCGCCGATCCCGCTGACGACGGCGTCCCAGCCACGGATCTCGTCCACGATGTGGGGATCAGCCGGCGCGCTGAAGTTGGACTTGACGCGAAAGACAACGTTGCCGACGCGGAACTCTTCCCGCATCAGGCGATCGAGATGCGCGAAGAAGGGCCGGGTGCCTTCCTTGCCGTTGGAGATGAAGCCGATCGTCTTGCTCGCGAGCGTAACGGCGCGAGCAGCGGGCCGGCCGAGCGGCGGTGCGGTCTCGTTGGTCGGATCGAGCACCTGGAACGACATGGGACTACCTTACCAAAAGCTGGCTCGAAGCTTCACCGGTTTGGCGGGCCACAGTCAACACAGAGGCCGAGCGGCATGGTAACGGCGCGGCTCTTGTGGCCGAGCCAGGGCGGGATCACCGCGCCAAAGCCGCCGGCCGGTCCACCGGCGGCAATCACCAGGAGCTGGTCGGGCCCGTCGAGCGCCGGATAGACGCTGTCGCCCCGGTCGCGCACCACCGCGCCCTTGCCGACCTCGGCCCATTCGCGGCGGTGAATCCTCGCCCGCTGATGGATGAAACCGGCGATCTCGGCCTTGCCCCACCCCGCCGACTGTAGCGGCTCACGCAGCTGCTTGGGGATGATCAGCGCGTAATTGCCGCCGAAGATCGAGTAGTGCCGGAGGTTGGCGCGCATCTCGGCAGCAAAAGTCTCGAGCAACTCCTCGGGCTCGGTCGTCCATTCGTTCATGATCTGGCGCGGCGAGCCGGCCGCCATGACGGTGACCGCCGACACGTCCGGCGGCAGTCCGCGCTGGACCGAAAGCGGCAGCCAGGTCGTGTCCTCCTCGTCCTCGGCCACGCAGAAGCTGAGCTTGCCGGGGTGGCCGAGCGTGGAGCGATCGATGCCGCCCGGCCGGACCTCGAGGATGTTGATGAGCGCGAGCCGCAGGGCGCGGCCAATCACCGCGGTGGCACGATCGCTGTTGCCAAGCGCGTTGAACCGCGTGTTGGCGCCGATCTCGCGCCGGACCGGTCCGTTCAGCACCACGAAGACGGCGCAGCCGCCGGTCGAGGCGGAGGCGCCGTGCAGCAGGAATTCCGGCTGCAGCATCGCGCGAAAAGCGGCCACGACCACGGGGAAGTGCATCGGCAGACAACCTGCCATGACGGCGTTGATGGCGAGCTTCTCCCCGGTGATCGCCACGCCGCGCACCGGTTCGACCCCAAGCAGCTCCCCGGGTGGGGTCATCGCCCATTCGAGGCAAGCCTGAACCGCCTGTTGTGTGGGCGGCACGATGGGCAGGCCATCGGTCCAGCCATTGCTGTGATAGAGTTCCTGAACCGCCGTGAGGTTGTCCAGATCATAAACCTTGGAAGCAAGTTGCATTAGAGTGCTCCGTTTGCACCGCGAGCGAATAATTCTAGCAATGCCAAGATCCGAGACACTGACGGTGCGTGCCACATGTCCTAGTCACTGGGTTTTGCGGTCAGCTTCGCCCGATGGCCGATATGTGCCCACTGCGCCGTCGCTCAGCAGCGCCTCGGTTTCCGCCGAGCTGTACTGCAGCAGGTCCTGCAGGATTTCGGCGGTGTGCTCACCCAGCAGCGGCGCCGGCCGGATCGCGGCATCCTCGAATCGGCCCAGGAAGCGAACCGGCGAGCGAATTGTCGGCACCCTCCCTGCGATCGGATGATCGACCTCTTGCACCACCGCACGCTCCGCCGCGATGGGCATCCGCAGCGCCTCCGCGACGGTGTTGACCGGCGCGCAAGGGATGTCGCTGGCAGTCAGGATGTGCTGCCACTCGGCCGTCGTCCGAGCCGACAGCACGTCGCCGACCAGAGCCTCCAGCAACACACGGTGCTGCTTGCGGCCACTGGTCGTGGCGAAGCGCGGGTCTTGCGCAAGCTCGGGCTGTCCGATCGTGGCGCAGAACTTCACCCAGAAGCTCTCCACCATCAGGGCGATGACGATGTGCCCGTCGCGGGTCGGGAAACGTCCATAGGGAACCACGCTCTGGTGCGACGAGCCGACTCTTTGCGGGCTCTCTCCCGTTGCGAAGTAGCCCTGCGCGAGATAGCCGAGCATGCCGAACATCCCTTCGAGCAGGCTGAGGTCGACGGTCAGCGCCTCGCCGGTCGCGTGGCGGTGCTGCAAGGCGGAGAGAATGGCGATGGCGGCCCATGCCCCGCCGCCGATGTCGCCCATCGGCAGGCCGAGCTTCGTGGGCGGACCGTCCGGCTCGCCGTTGATCGACATCACGCCGCTCAGCGCCTGCGCGACCAGATCGAACGACGGCTTGTCGCTCAGGCTCGTGTGCTGGCCGTAGCCCGAGATCGAGCAGATGATCAGTCGCGGATTGATCTCGCGCAGCGCCTCGGCACCGAGGCCAAGTCGTGCCATCACTCCGGGCCGGAAGTTCTCGATCACCGCGTCGCAATGCCGCACCAGATCGAGCAACACCTTGCGGCCGCCCGGCGTGCGGGCATCCAGCGCGAGGCTCTTCTTGTTGCGATTGATCGCCAGGAAGTAGTGGCTCTCGCTCCCCAGATAGGGCGGGATGTTGCGCGTCTGGTCGCCGCCCTCGATCTCCTCCACCTTGATGATATCGGCGCCGAGATCGCCCAGCACCATGGTGCAGAACGGCCCGGCCAGCACGCGCGTCAGGTCGAGGATGCGCAGGCCGGAAAGCGGGCCGCGCGGAGTGCCCTGCTGCGCCATCTCATCCCGCGCCATCATCGCCCCTTGAACTGCGGCGGCCGACGCTCGGTGAACGCCGCCGGGCCTTCGCGCACATCTTCGGTGGACCACAGCAGCCGATTGACGACCTGCTCCATCCGCAGCCCGGTGGCGAGGCTCATGTCCTCGCTGCGTATCGCCAGTTCCTTGGCCGCCTGCACCGCGAGCGGCGCGTTCGCCGCGATCCGCCGCGCGTAGCGGAATGCTTCATCGAGCAGGCGCTCGGGCGGAACCACCTTGTTGACCAGCCCCCAACGCGCCGCGGTCGGCGCATCGAACGTGTCGGCGGTCAGCATCATCTCCATCGCGATCGCGTACGGCACCTGCTTGAGGATGCGTTGCGTGCCACCATTCCCCGGCACCAGGCCACGACCGACCTCCGCCAGATTGAACGTCGCGTGCGGCACCGCGACGCGGATGTCGGTGGCAAACAGCATGGTCGAGCCGCCTCCCAGGCACGCGCCGTTCACCGCGGCGACAACCGGCTTCCACACCTCGAGCCCGCGGTTGAGCAGCTGCTCGCGTTGCGTCAGCCACATCTCCGACATGTCCGCCGGCTGCGACACGTAGGTCTTCAGGTCGGCGCCGGCGGTAAAAGCCCGGTCACCGGCGCCGGTGATGATCGCGACGCGGATACCGCCATCGTCGCGCACCCGGACCCAGGCTTCCGACAACAGCCGATAGTGCTCGGCGTCGAGCGCGTTCATCCGCTCGGGGCGGTTCATGGTGATCAGCGCAATTCCGTCTTCGACCGTGAAATCGATCGACACTATCCGCGTCCTCCGTGTCTCGACAGGATGTCCCGCGCCACCACCATGCGGTGTACCTCGGATGGGCCTTCACCGATCCGCCGGATGCGCGCCTCGCGGAACCAGCGTTCCAGCGGCATCTCTTGCGACACCCCGAGGCCACCGAAAATCTGGATGCAGCGATCGAGCACGCGGAACGATGTCTCGGTCGCGTGGATCTTGCAGATCGACGCGTCGATCTTGGCGTCGTGTCCGAGATCGGCGCGCCAGGCCGCTTGCCAGGTGAGCAGCCGGGCGGCGCGCAGCTCGATCTCCGAATCGGCGATCATCCATTGGATAGCCTGCTTGTCGGCGAGCAACGAGCCGAACGTCTTGCGCTGGCTTGCCCATTCGATCGTCAGATCGAGCGCCGCTTGCGCCAGGCCGATGCTGGTCGCGGCATAGGGCATCCGCGCGTGAACCAGCCACTTTTCCGCCAGCTGGAAGCCTTGCCCCTCCTCGCCCAGCCGATTCTCGGCGGGAACCCGGACGTTGTCGAACAACACCTCGAACGGCTGGAACGAGCGCATCACCGGGATTTGCTTGATCGAGATACCCGGCCACTGCGGCTCCACGATGAAGCTGGTAATACCGGCGCGCCCCTGGACACCCTCCATCCGCGCGAAGACGATGCCCCAGCGCGCGCGATCGACACCGGAGATCCACATCTTTGCACCGTTGAGGATGTAATCATCCCCGTCCCGCCGCGCCCGCGTCGCGATGGCGCGCGCCGGGTCGGAGCCGCCCGCCGCCTCGCTCACCGCGACGAACGTGGACCAGCCCTCCGCGATGGTCGGCACGGCGTAGCGCTGGATCTGCGCGTCGGTGCCGGAGAAGATCACGTTCGGCGGGTCCCAGCCAAACGCGCCGGCAGCCGGGAAATAGGCACCCATCCGACACTTCGCCGCCTCCTCGGCGACGACGCATTGCGACAGCACGTTCAACCCCGCCCCGCCATAGGCCGCGGGCGACTGGACGAACCACAGCCCCGCTTCACGCGCTTTCAGCCGCAGCGATTGCAGGCCCTCCGGCGGCGGCAGATAGGCGTCGTGCGGCAGGCGATCCTCGACCGGCTTCACCTCCGCCGCCATGAACCGACGCACGGTTTCCCGCAGGGCCACGAGCTCGCTCGGCAGTTCCCAGCTTCCCAGCGTGTCCAATCGCGCGCCTCCCGACCGGCTGGCGATCTAAGCATATCACCCGCCGGTCGTCCCCGCGCGATCAGCTCGCTGCGGCAGGCGTCCGCCATCACGCCACTGGCCTGATGCGGCGGGATCGGCCAAATAGGGCTGCAATGAGACGCCCCTTGCGCCGCCCCCCGTCCCGCCGCTTGCGCCAGGCCCTCGAAGCGACCGTGCTGCCGACCCGCGATGCGCCCCGGCCGCGCTCGGCGCCGGGCGCGATCGGCTTCGCCGCATCGCCCGGCTGGCTGCCGGCGGGGCGGCGGGTCTACGCCATCGGCGACGTCCACGGCTGTGCCGCCCAACTCGCCGAGCTGCACCAAGCCGTCGGCGAGGATGCGCGGCAGCGGCCGGTCGCGGACACGAGGCTGGTCCATCTCGGCGACTATATCGGCATCGGCCCGGACAGCGCCGGCGTCATCGCGCGACTCGCGGCGGAGCCGCCGACCGGGTTGCGCGTGATCAACCTCGCCGGCGACCACGAGCAGATGCTGCTCGACGCGCTCGACGGTGACCGAGCCGCCGCCACCGACTTCCTGGTCGGCGGCGGCGACGCGGCGCTCCGCAGCTGGGGGATCGACCCGACGACACCGCGCGAAAGCTGGGCCGATGCGCTGCCGCCGGCGCATGTGGCCTTCCTGCGCGGCCTCGAACTGCGCTTTCGCAGCGGCGGTTATCTGTTCGTTCACGCCGGCATCCGCCCCGGCGTGGCGATCGCGCGGCAGACCCGCGAGGACCTGCAACGCATCCGCCATCCATTCCTGCACAGCGAGCGCGATCATGGCGTGGTGGTCGTGCACGGGCACACCTCGGGCGTCACACCCGTGGTGCAGCCGAACCGCATCGGCCTCGACACCGGCGCCGGCATTGGCGGGAAGCTGACCTGCGCCGTGCTGGAGGAGGACCGGATCGGCTTCCTGACCGCCTAGCGGGCGGCTAGCATGGTCCCGCACACCGACAGGGGACCGCAATGAGCACTACGGGCGCGGCTCAGACGAGCTATCTTTTGGTGCGGCAGGACTGGCTCGCCCGTCACCGCGAGCAGGCGCTGGAGCCCGGGCTGCCAATCGTCGATCCGCACCATCATCTGTGGGATCGGCCGGACTGGCGCTACCTGCTCGACGAGCTGCTCGCCGACATCGACAGCGGCCACAACGTCATCTCCACCGTGTTCGTGCAATGCCGCGCCATGCACCGCGGCGGTGGCCCGGAGGAGTTCCGCCCGGTTGGCGAGACCGAGTTCGTCAACGGCGTCGCGGCGATGAGTGCCAGCGGCGGCTACGGCCCGGCGGCGATCTGCGCCGGCATCGTGGGCCACGCCGATCTGGCACTCGGCGCGCCCGTGCAGGCGGTGCTGGAGGCGCACCTGCGCGCCGGCGGCGGCCGGTTTCGCGGCATTCGCCACATCACCGCGACCGATCCCGACCGCTCGCTGTTGAACCCCGCGTACTCGCCGGCGCCTGGTTTGCTCGGTGACAAGACGTTCCGCGAGGGGTTTGCTCGCCTTGCGCCACTCGGGCTCTCCTTCGACGCCTGGTTGTATCACCCGCAGATCGACGAGCTGACCGCGCTAGCGCGTGCATCGCCGGAAACCCGGATCGTGCTCGACCATGTCGGCGGGCCGCTGGCGATCGGCGCCTACGAGGGCAAGCGGGACGCGATCTTCCCGCGCTGGGCCGCGTCGATCCGCGAGCTGGCGACGTGCCCAAACGTGTTCGTCAAGCTCGGCGGCCTCGGGATGCGGATCAACGGCTACGATTTCCACGAGCAGCCGGAGCCACCCTCGTCGGAGACGCTGGCGGCGGCGTGGAAGCCCTATATCGAGACCTGCATCGAGGCGTTCACACCGGCGCGTTGCATGTTCGAGAGCAATTTCCCGGTCGACAAGGGCTCGTACAGCTACGGCGTGTTCTGGAACGCGTGCAAGCGCCTGGCGAGCGGCGCCTCCGCCTCGGACAAGGCCGATCTGTTCGCCCGCACCGCGTCGCGGTTCTACCGGCTCGACGTGACGGCATAGGAAAAGGGAGGAAAACAGATGCGGCAAATCCAGATCGGCGACGTCAGCATCACCAGCATCATCGAGCGCGACGGGCCGTGGCGGCGGCCGCAGGATTTCTTCCCGTCCTATGATCGGGAGGTCGCCTACCGCCACCTCGCGGATCTGCCGGATTTCGTGTTCGACAAGGAGTCGGACCGGATGGTGATCACCTATCAGACCTTCGTGGTGCGTACGCCGCATCACACCATCCTGGTCGACACCTGCACCGGCGAGGACAAGGGCCACCCGGCGCCGTTCGACTTCCCGAAGCAGCGCTGGCTCGATGAGTTCAATGCCGCCGGATTGCGTCCCGAAGACATCAACTACGTGTTCTGCACCCACTTGCACATCGACCATTGCGGCTGGAACACTCGGCTGGTGAACGGGCGCTGGGTGCCGACCTTTCCGAACGCGAAATACATCTTCCACAAGCGCGAATACGCGGCATGGGAGGAGGCGACCAAGCGTGGCGACAACCCGCCGGGCAACGTCTGGCGCTTCAACTGCGAGCCGGTGATGCAGGCCGGGCAGGGGCTGCTGGTCGACGACGACTACGCGCTCGACGATCTGGTCACCCTGACACCGACACCCGGCCACTCGCCGTGCCATTGCTGCGTCAACATCCACTCGAAGGGCCAGCGCGCCTCGGTGGTGGGCGACCTCATGCACCACGCGTTGCAGGTGCGCGAACCGGACTGGTCCGCCAGCGTGGATTGGGACCCGGCGCAGTCGGCGCAGTCACGTCGGCGGTTCTTCGGCGAGGTCGCCGACACCGGCGCGGTGATCCTGCCGGTGCATTTCCCGTCGCCGACGGCGGGCTTCATCGAGGCCGATGGCGCGGGCTGGCGCTACCGTTTCCGCGAGGACTGATCAGCTCGGCTCCGCCGTGCGCATTGCGGAGGGCAGGTTGACGCTGAACACGTCGCCGCCATAGCCCGCCTCGATCGGGATGCGCAGCCGGCGGAGTCCCTTCTCGCTGCTCAGCAGCTCCGGCTGAACCGTGACGACCGTGGCGCCGCGTGCCGCCTCGAGCGCGCCCGCCATCGTCTGGTGCGCGCCGAGCTTCAGCAGATTCATATGCGTCGGGAACACCATCTTGTAGCGCCCGGCGCCCACACCGGCGATTGCATTCGCGGTGGAGATCCAGGTCGAATCGACCGATTCCAGGCCGTCATGCACGCCAACCTGATCAGTCGGTGCCGCCGCGAGAAAGAAATGCGTATCGTAGCGCTTGGCCTGACTGGTGGGCGTGATCCAGTGGGCGTACGGCACGAGCAGGTCGGTCGCGAGCACAAGCTGCTCGGTCCCCAGCACGTCGGCGAAGCTGACCTCCTGCTGACACAGCGGCACCCGCTGCGCCGCCTCGATCTCGCGTATGCGATCGGCCGCGACCAGTTCATCGGAGCCGCGCGGTCGCGCCAGCAGAATGCCGCATTCCTCGAACGTCTCGCGGATCGCGGCGACCCGTAGCGCCATCGCCATTGCGTCGAGCCCCTCCGGACCGGGGCAGAACTCCGGCCGCTCGGCGAGGTCATGATCGCCGGTATCCACGCGCCCGCCCGGGAAGACGAGCGCGCCCGAGGCGAAGTCGATCGCGTCATGGCGCACCACCATGAACACTTCGAGCCCGTCGGCCGCGTCGCGCAGCAGCATGACGGTCGCGGCCGGGCGCGGCGCCACGTGGTTCAAGGCCATGATCCTAATTCCTCTCTCAAATGGACATTGCTTCGATCAGCCCTCGCCGACCCGCGCGGTCCAGCCACGACGAGGCATGCCGCCGCCGAACATCCCGCCGTCGATCACGAGCTCGGTCGCCGTCATGTAGCTGGAGGCGTCGGAAGCGAGGAACAGCACGCCGTTGGCGATGTCCTGCGCGGTGCCGGCGCGGCCCATCGGCACGCCGGCGGCGGCCAGCTGGTCCGGATCGAGCGCGGCATTGGAGCGGCCGGTGACCCCACCGCTCGGGATCTTGCTCCAGATCGGCGTGTCGATGACGCCGGGATGCACCGTGTTGACCCGCACCTTGTCATCCATCGCCACGCATTCCATTGCCACTGCCTTGGCGAACAGGCGCACGCCGCCCTTGGTCGCGCAGTAGCCGGCGAGCCCCGCCGAGCCGCGCAGCCCGGCCATCGACGAGGTGATGATGAACGAGCCGCCACCGGAACGGCGCATTGCCGGGATGCCGTATTTCACCGACAGGAACACACCGTCCAGGTTGATCGCGTTCTGCCGTCGCCAGTCGGCCAGCGACATCTCGAAGATCGAGCACAGCACGCCGATGCCGGCGTTGGAGAACAGCACGTCGAGCTTGCCGAAGCGCTGCTCGGTCTCTGCCACCACCGCTTGCCAGCGCGCCTCGTCGGTGACGTCTTGCTGCAGGAACACCGCCGTGCCGCCCGCCTCGGTGATGCGCCCGACCACCGCCTGCCCGCCCGCCTCGTCGATATCGGTGACGACGACCGTGGCACCCTCGCGCGCGAGCGTTTCGCAGCTCGCCGCGCCAATGCCCGACGCGCCGCCGGTGACTAGCGCGACCTTGCCCTCGACCTGACCCATGCTTGCCTCCCTGGTGCTAGGCCATCCTGTAACGGAGCAACGCGCGCCTCAACCCGCCTTCGCACCCGACGCGCATCCAGGGCGGCGGACCTACGGCTGGTGGGTTCCGCTGAACCGATGCGGGATGGTGCGCACCGCTGCCACCACCTCGCGGCGTAGCTCCGGCGGGTCGTCGGGCAGGAACTCAAAGCTGACGCTGTCGACCACGCCGCCGAACCGTCGCTCGATCGCCTCGGGCAGCCGGTCGTAAGTGGCGCGGGCGACAAACAGGTCGAGCACGTCGTCGTCGATCTGCTTCGCCATCTCGCTCCACTCGCCGCGCCGCGACATGGCGTTGAGCCGGTCGCCCAGCTCGCCGATGCCGTGCAGTTCGAACACGCCGCGATATTGCGGGGTGGAGCCGTAGAACGCCACCCGGTAGCGGATGCCCTCCGCTGCCTTGGCGACCGCCGCCTCGTTCGGGCCGGTGGCCACGAAGCCGCCGCCGGAGACCTCGAACCCGTCCCACGACTTGCCGCTCGCCTCGAGTTCCTGGCTCAGCAGCGGGCGCACCACCTCCTCGAGATAGCGCCGCGTGGCGAAGCCGTGCAGCCGCGCGCCGTCGCAGTGCCGCGCCGATGTGCGCAGCATCACCGGCCCCACGGCGGCGATGCTGATCGGCGGCGCGGGCACATCCTGCGGGCCGGGGGAGAACTCCGGCGTCATCAGGGTGAACTGGTAGTGCTTGCCCTGGTAGTTCAGCTTCTCCCCGCTCTGCCAGGCGTGGAAGATGGCGCGGAGTGCGTCGACATATTCGCCCATCCGTGCCGCCGGCGCGATCCACGGCACGCTGAAGCGGCGCTCGTTGTGCGCGCGCACCTGGCTGCCGAGACCGAGCGTGAACCGCCCGCCGGAGTTGCGCGCTAGGTCCCAGGCCAGGTTCGCCACCACCATCGGGCTGCGCGGAAAGGCGATGGCGACCGAGGTGACGAGGCGGACGCGCGTCGTGGCCATTGCCGCCAGCGCCGCCGGGATGAACGGGTCGTATTTGATCTCCGGAAACTGGATCGCGTCGAAACCGGCTTTCTCGGCGGCGCGGGCGGACGGGCCGATATCCTTCCAGTCGCGCAGCGGCAGATGGGTGGAGACGATCATCGCGCGGCTCAGGCCGCGTCAAGCTGGCGGGGACGCCAGATGGCCTTGTGCAGCACGCGCGCCACCGGTCGCTCGCCGGCCAGCACGAGGGCATCGAGATCGACAAAGTGATGCCCCTTGCGCTCCTCATTACCGGCGATGCGGGCGCGGGCCGTTAGTGTTTCGCCGACCCGCGCGGCGCTAAGGTGGCGCACGACCGAGCCCACGTGTATCCAGGGGCCGAGCACGACGTTGTGGCTGAGCGCCCAATTGCACATGCGCAGCACCAACCCGGGATGCGCCAAACCCTCGCGCTGGTAGATCGGATCGGTCTCGCGCAAGTCGCGCAGGTATTGCGCGGCGAAATCCGGCGTCACCTCGATCGGCTTGCTGTTAAGCCATCGGCCGGCGGCGAGCGAAGTCTCGGATGCGTCCGGCCGGTTATCGGGGACCGGCACGACCTCGTATTCGGTCGCGGACGGCGCCTGAGTGGCTGCGTCCGAATGCGCCGTGCCGGTGGCGCAGGGTTGGCCCCGGCTGGCAACTTCGAGCGCCAGCCCGTCAACGGTGTCGGTCGCGGTGACGATCGCGATCTCGCCATCGTAGACCGGCTTGTCGAACCGGCAGGTCGCCGTGCCGCCTTCGAGCCAGGCCACGCCCCACTTCTGCACCGGCAGGTGTGCCATGTAGGCGTAGACGTCGACCCCCGGCACCAGCCCGCCGGAGAAACCGAATTTCTTGGCGACCGCATCGTCGTGGATCTTGTTTTCCGATTCCTGGGCGGTGTTGTACGCCTCGACCTGATACGGGGCGAGCTGTGTCGCGTTCATGGCCGGTTCCCTCCGTGGTTGCCGCATCATCGAAACGGCGCCGGCGCGGGTCAATCCCGGCGCCTCAGCGCTTCAGGATGGAGCCGAGCACGTTCCGCAGCACCGCGCGGCCGACCTGGGTGCCCACCTGACTGCCGAGGCTGCGGGCGATCGACTTGACCATCGCCTCGCCCACGCCCTGCCGCCCGCCGTGCCCGCCGAACAGCTCGCCCAGCAGCCCGCCCTCGCTGGGCGGCGACGCCGGACGACGCGCCCGCGTGACCAGCGGCGGCAGCTCGGCCGGTTGCGCGATCGGCGGGAAAGCGCCGCCGCGCTGGCCCCACGGGTCGCCGGCCGTCGCCGGCGTGCCCCAGGGGGACTCGGACGGAAATTGCGGCGCTTGCGGAACGGGGTCGACGGGAATCGTGGTCGCGCGTCCCTGCAATCGTTCGTAGGCGGACTCGCGGTCGATCGCGGTGTCGTATTTCGCGCCGATCGGGCTGCGGGCGATCACCGCCGCGCGCTCCTCGGGCGTGATGGTGCCGATCCGGCTGCGCGGCGGGCAGATCAGCGCGCGCTCCACCACGCCGGGCACGCCGCCCGCTTGCAGCATCGAGGCCAGCGCCTCGCCCACCGCAAGCTCGGTGATCGCGCTCTCCGTCTTGAACTTCGGGTTCGGCCGGAACGTCTCGGCGGCGGCGCGGACCGCCTTCTGCTCCACCGGCGTGAAGGCCCGAAGCGCGTGCTGCAACCGGTTGCCGAGCTGGCCCAGCACCGTCGGCGGCACGTCGGCCGGGTTCTGCGTGATGAGATAGACGCCAACGCCTTTCGAGCGGATCAGCCGCACCACCTGCTCGATCTTCTCGATCAGCCCGCGCGGCGCGTCCTTGAACAGCAGGTGCGCCTCATCGAAGAAGAACACGAGCTTGGGCTTGGCGAGGTCGCCCACCTCGGGCAGCTCCTCGAACAGTTCGGAGAGCAGCCACAGCATGAAGGTGGCGTAGAGCCGCGGGCTCGCCACCAACTTGTCGGCCGCGAGCACGTTCACCGCGCCGCGCCCATCTGGCGTGAGCAGCATCAGGTCGCCGAGGTCGAGCGCGGGCTCGCCGAAGAACGGCTCGCCGCCGGCCTGCTCCAGCGTGAGCAGCCTGCGCTGGATGGTGCCGACCGACGCCTTGCTGACATTGCCGTACAGCGTTCCCAGCTCGTCGGCGCGGCCGGCGATGCTGGCAAGGATGGCGCGCAAATCCTTGTAGTCGAGCAGCAGCAGGCCCTCGTCATCGGCCACCTTGAAGGCGATGCTCAGCACGCCCTCCTGCGTGTCGTTGAGCTCCAGCATGCGCGCGAGCAGCACCGGGCCCATCTCGGCCACCGTCGCGCGCACCGGGTGGCCTTGCTTGCCGAACACGTCCCAGAACACCGCCGGCGCGGCGCGATAGGCGAAGTCGGTCACCCCGAGTGCGGCGGCGCGCTGATCGAGCTTCGGGTTCGGCGCGCCGGGCTGGCTGATGCCGGAGAGGTCGCCCTTGATGTCGGCGCAGAACACCGGCACGCCGGCGGCCGAGAAACTCTCCGCCAACAGCTGCAGGGAAACGGTCTTGCCGGTGCCCGTCGCGCCGGCGATCAGGCCGTGCCGGTTGGCGAGCGGGAGCGCCAGCCATACGGGGGCCTCGCCCTTGCCGACCAGGATGGAGGTGGAATCGGAGACTGTCTCGGTCATGGCCCGCCGCGCGTCGGTTTGAACCGTCGATGCTACACCATCTCGCGCCATTGCCTGCCCAATGCCTGTCCCACCGGCCATTGCCGCCCCCGCGCAAATCGGGTTTGCTGATGGCGATACCCGTCGGTAGCACGGCGCAGAGGAAACGCATGGATTTCGACTTCCCCGACGAGCTGAAGCAGTTGCGCGACACGGCGCGGGAGTTCTTGCGCGACCATTGCCCGAGCAGCGTGCCGCGACGCGTGATCGACAACGCCGAGCCCTACGACCGCGCGCTGTGGCGGCGGATGGCCGAGATGGGCTGGACCGGCGCCTCGATCCCCGAGGAGTTCGGCGGCGCCGGCCTTGGTCGGCTCGCGGTTTGCGTGCTCGCCGAGGAGCTTGGCCGCGCCATCGCGCCGGTGCCGTTCTCCTCGTCGGTCTATCTCGCCGCCGAGGCGCTGATGCTGTTCGGCAGCGAGGCGCAACGCCAGCGCTGGCTTACCGCGATCGCCGCCGGCGCCGCCGTCGGCAGCTTCGCCTACGCCGAGCGCCCAGGTGTCGTCGTGCCGCAGCGTCTCGACTGTGTGGTCGCCGATGGTCGGCTGTCCGGGGTCAAGGCGCCGGTGCCGGACGGCGAGGCGGCCGATTTCGCCGTGGTCGCGGTGCGGGCCGGCGAGTCAGGGCCGTCGCTCTATCTCGTCGAACTCGCCGGCACAGGCGTGACGCGCGAGGCGGTGACCACGTTCGACCCGACGCGCGCCCATGCCCGCATCCGCTTCGACAACGCCGCCGCCGAGGCGCTGCCTGGCGCGATCGGGCCAGGTGCGATCTCCCGCTTGCTCGACCGCGCGGCGGTGATGATGGCGTTCGAGCAGGTGGGCAACGCCGATGCCGCGCTGGAGATGGCGCGCGACTATGCCCTGACCCGCTACGCGTTCGGCCGGCCGATCGGCTCGTTCCAGGCGATCAAGCACAAGCTGGCGGACGTGTATGTCGCCGTCGAGCTGGCCCGGAGCAACGCCTATTACGGCGCCTGGGCGCTGGAGAGCGAGGCGGCCGAGCTGCCGATTGCCGCCGCGACCGCCCGCGTCGCCGCCTGCGAGGCCGGCTGGCTGGCGACCAAGGAGAACATCCAGACGCATGGCGGCATGGGCTACACGTGGCAGTTCGACTGCCACCTGCTGTATCGGCGCGCCAAGCTACTGGGGCTGGCGCTCGGCAGCGGGCGGGAGTGGAAGCACCGGCTGATCGCGGAGTTGCGCGCCCGCAACGTGACCAGCCTCGAAGCGGCATAAGGCGGAGAAGAACATGGATTTCGAGGACTCGCCCGAGGAAGCCGAGTACCGCGCGCGTTGCCGCGAATTTCTCGATGCGAGTGCCGAGAAGCGCAAGCCGGGCGAGGTGCTGGGCTATCGTCGCGGGCAGGACGCGCCGGGGGCGATGGACGAGGCGAAAGCGTTCCAGCGCAAGAAGTTCGCCGCCGGGTTCGCCGGGATCACCTGGCCGAAGGAGTGGGGCGGCCAGGGCGGCACTCCGATCGAGCAGGTGATCTACTCGCAGGAAGAGGCCAAGTACAAGGTGCTGAGCGGCATCTTCGGCCTCGGTCTCGGCATGTGCATCCCGACCATTTGCCGCTGGGGCACGCAGGAGCAGCGCGACCGCTTCGCGCCACCTGCGTTGCGCGGCGACGAGGTGTGGTGCCAGTTCTTTTCCGAGCCCGCCGGCGGTTCCGACCTCGGCGCGCTGCGCACCCGCGTCGAGCGGGACGGCGACGAGTGGGTGGTGAACGGCCAGAAGATCTGGACCTCGATGGCGCACAAGGCCGATTTTGGCGTGCTGATCGCGCGCAGCGATTTCGACAAGCCCAAGCACGAGGGCCTCACGTTCTTCTACCTCAGCACCAAGACGCCCGGCATCGAGATGCGGCCGATCAAGCAGATGTCGGGCTCGTCGCACTTCAATGAGGTTTTCTTCAACGACGTGCGTATTCCCGACAGCCAGCGCCTCGGCCCGGTCGGCGGCGGCTGGAAGGTGGCCATTTCCCTGTTGATGAGCGAGCGCTACGCCACGGCGGAGAACCCTGGCCCCGATTTCGAGGAGCTGTTCGAGATCGCCCGCAATCTGGAACTGGAAGATGGGCCAGCGATCGACAATGCCGGCGTGCAAGAGAAGCTGGCCGAGTTCTACGTCCGCGCCCAGGGGCTGCGTTTCGCCAAATACCGCACCATGACGGCGCTCTCCAAGGGCGAGACACCGGGGCCGGAAGCGTCGATCGGCAAGCTGGTGAGTGCCAGCAAGCTGCAGGAGATCACGTCGTACGGGCTCGAACTGCTCGGCGCGGCGGGGGTGATGAACGGCCGCGACATGCCGCTCGCCGGCATCTTCGAGGAGGCGCTGATCTACGCCCCGGCCATGCGCATTGCCGGTGGCACCGACGAGATCCTGCGCAACACCATCGCCGAGCGAGTGCTGAAGCTGCCCCCCGACATGCGCGCCGACAAGGGCATGGCATTCAAGGACGTGCCGACCGGTGGAGGCCGCACATGACCGAAGTCCTGCTGATCGACAACCCGCGCGAGGGCGTGCGTCGGCTCACGATGAACCGGCCTGACAAGCGCAACGCGCTCAACAATCCGTTGCGTGGCGCGATCCTCGCCGCACTGGTGGAGGCCGACCAGGATTCTTCGGTGAAGGTGACGATCCTGCGCGGCGCCGGCCCGAGCTTTTCGGCGGGCTACGACCTGTCGGCCAACAACGCGGTCGATCAGCCGTATTACACGGCGGGCGGTGCGGGCCAGTGGGCGCGGCACGTGGTCGACGGCTGGACCCGCATCTGGGATCTGGCGAAACCGGTGATCGCGCAGGTGCACGGCTACTGCCTCGCCGGCGGCAGCGAGCTCGCCGCGTGCTGCGATCTCGTCTACGTCGCGGAGGACGCCAAGATCGGCTACCCGCCAACGCGGCTGATGAGCCCGCCTGACAACCAGTTTCATCCGTGGCTTTTGGGATTGCGTCGGGCAATGGAGATGTATCTGACCGGCGACGCGATCACCGGCATCGAGGCGGCGGCCGACGGCTTCGCCAACCGCGCCTATCCGGCCGAGCGGCTCGACGAGGCGGTGCTGGCGATCGCCGAGCGCGTGGCGCTGGTGCCGGTGGAGCTCAACCAGATCAACAAGCGCAGCATCCACCGCGCGATGGAGATTATGGGTCTGCGGGCGGCGATCCGCTCCGGCACCGAGTTGCAGGCGCTGGCTTTCACCACCGAGCCGAGCCTCGAATATCGCAAGCAGTTCAAACGCGACGGCGGCAGCGTACGCGACGTGCTAAGCGCCCGCGACAAGGCGTTCGGCGATTACCGGGAGCGGAAGGAGTAGTCTTGGCAGCTAGGGCTGCTTCGACGCCCGAGGACTGCTGGAGCAGGTCAAGTTCGCCTGCGTGAGTGCGGCGAGCAAGTCGTCTCGGGGTTTCGCTTCGAGTTCGAGCCGAGGTGGCGCCCCTTTCGCTTCGGCGAGTATTCTGCATGCGATGGCGAAACCGGTCAGGCGGTCATCATCCTTCCTGTCGAGATAGCGTATGGCACGCTGGACAACACTGGTGACAGCCGCCGACCTTTTGCCCGCAAGGTCGACTGTAAGCCGACTGACCAATGCGTTCCGCCAAGCGTCATCCGGGAATGTGGTCAGCCATCCGGAATGGACGTTGAACGCCGGGTTGACTGGTGAGGACACAAGCAGCCTCTCACGGTCGCTGGCCTTGAAGCGCAGCTGCCAGTCGTAGCGATGTGCAATGCTCACCGGACCGCTTGCGGCACGTCAACCAGCCCGAGTCTGTCCAATTCCGTTCCCCGCCTCTACACTTCCTCGCCCACTAGGCCCAACGCCGGGCGGCCGGAGGAACACGAGCATGGCGATGCCCAACCTAGACACATTCCGCACCGAGGCACGGGCCTGGCTTGAGGCCAATTGCCCGCTCTCGACGCGCACCGCGCAGCCGGATGATGAGGCGGTCGGCGGTGGCACCAAGGAGAGATACAAGAACCCGGAAAGCAAGCTTTGGCTCGACCGCATGGCGGCGAAGGGCTGGACCGCGCCGACTTGGCCCACGCAATACGGCGGCGGCGGGCTGTCGGCGGAGCAGGCAAAGGTGCTCGACGAGGAGATGCGGGCGCTCAACTGCCGCCCGCCGATCCGCGGCATGGGGTTCTCCATGCTCGGCCCCACCCTGCTCGAGTACGGCACCGAGGAGCAGAAGCGCCAGCACCTGCCGACGATCGCCACCGGCGAGATCCGCTGGTGCCAGGGTTACAGCGAGCCGGGCTCCGGCTCCGACCTCGCCAGCCTGTCGACCCGCGCCGTGCTGCAGGGCGAGCACTTCCTGGTCAACGGCCACAAGATCTGGACCTCGGGCGCGCACCTCGCAGACTGGATTTTCTGTCTGGTGCGCACCGATCCGGCGGCGAAGAAGCACGACGGCATCAGCTTTCTGCTGATCGACATGAGCGATCCCGGCGTGCGGCCGCAACCGATCCGCCTGATCAGCGGCTACTCGGTTTTTTGCGAAACCTTCTTCGAGAACGTGCAGGTACCGGCCAGCAACCTCGTGGGCGAGCCGAACAAGGGCTGGACCATCGCCAAGCGCCTGCTCGAGCACGAGCGCAAGGGGATTGGCTCGATCGGCGAACGCGCGCGCGAACGCGCCGAAGCCAAGCCGGAGAACGCGGCGAAGAAATACGTGGGCGAGACCAACGGACGGATCGCCGATCCGGCGCTGCGCAACTCGGTCGCGGCTTACAACATCGATGCGCAAAGCTTCGCACTCACCCGCCAGCGCGCGGCGGAGGAGGCCAAGTCCGGCAGCTCGCCCGGCCCCGCCTCGGCGATGTTCAAGTATTACGCAACAGAACTGAACAAGCGCCGCTACGAGGCGCTGCTCGACGCGGCCGGGACCGAGATGCTGGGCTGGGAAGGCGAGGGGTTCGAGCCCGACAATCTGCGCACCACGCGCGACTGGCTGCGCGCCAAGGCGAACACAATCGAGGGCGGCACCTCCGAGATCCAGCTCAACATCATCGCCAAGCGCGTGCTTGGTCTGCCGGACTGAGGATTCTTACCCGATGGCGCTCACGCTTTCCTCCGAAGCGCGGCTGATCCAGGACACCGCGCTTGAGTTCTTCGCCGAGAAGAGCCCGGTCTCCGCGTTGCGCAAGCTACGCGACACGCAGGACGCGGACGGGTTCTCTCGGCCGCTGTGGCGCGAAATGGCGGAGCTCGGCTGGACCGGCTTCCTGGTGCCCGAGGAGCATGGCGGCTCGGGGTTCGGCAATGTCGGCCTTGGGCTGGTGATGGAGGCCGCCGGGCGCACCCTGGCGGCCACGCCGCTGCTGTCGACATCGCTGATCGGTGCCAGCGCGCTGGTGCTCGCCGGCAGCGCGATGCAGAAGGACACGCATCTACCCGGCCTGGTCGCCGGCGAGACGATTTTTGCGCTCGCGCTGGAAGAGACGCCGCACCACGCGCCGACTCACATCGCCACGGCGGCGAAGAAGCACGGCGGTGGCTACCGGCTGTCCGGGCGCAAGACCTTCGTGCTCGACGGACACGTCGCCGACACGCTGATCGTCGCCGCGCGCACCGCTGGCGGAGCGAAGGATCGCGGCGGCATCACGTTGTTCCTGGTCCCCTCCGACGCGCCCGGTGTCTCGCGCACTCGCACCATCATGGTCGACAGCC
Organism: Acetobacteraceae bacterium; assembly: GCA_965218045.1. Taxonomy (GTDB): domain Bacteria; phylum Pseudomonadota; class Alphaproteobacteria; order Acetobacterales; family Acetobacteraceae; genus CAVRCA01. The sequence continues at coordinate 649,405 of CBDCJX010000009.1, forward strand.
GCAACGCCGCCAACATCCAGCTTCGATGAAGTGGAGGTTGCCGACGAGGCCGCGCTCGGGCCGATCGACGGCGGGGCAGACGTGCTCGACGCTGTGCTCGACCGCGCGCGGGTCGGGCTGTCAGCGGAGATGCTGGGCAGCGCGGCGGAGTGCTTCGAGCGCACGGTGCGGTATCTCAAGGACCGCAAGCAGTTCGGCGTGCCGATCGGCTCCTTTCAGGCATTGAAGCATCGCGCGGCGCAGATGTTCTGCGAGCTCGAAGTCACTCGCTCCGGTGTGCTGGCGGCGCTGTCCGCGCTCGACGATGGCGCCAACGACGCGGCGGTGCTGGCGAGCCTCGCCAAGACCAAGGCGAATGACACATTTTTTCTCGTTGGCAACGAAGGCGTGCAGATGCACGGCGGCATCGGCATGACCGACGAGCACGAGATCGGCTTCTTCACCAAGCGGGCGCGCGTCGCAATGGCGACGTTCGGCAACTCGGTGTTTCATCGGGATCGGTATGCGACGTTGATGGGGTATTGACCCCTTGCGCCTCCCCTTGTGGTAGGGGCAAGGGGGGTGCCACATAGCAGGAGGATAGAATGGGTCCGCTAGCCGGAATCAAGCTGATCGAGGTGGCCGGGATCGGTCCGGGACCGATGGCGGCAATGATGCTGGGCGATCTCGGCGCCGACATCATCCGCATCGACCGGGTCAACCCGAACACGCCGCCGCGCTATGCCGACCCTCGCTACAACGTGCATGGTCGCAGCCGCCGCTCGATCGCGGTCGACCTGCAAAAACCGGGCGGTGCCGAGGTGGTGCTGCGCCTCGCCGACAAGGCCGACGGGCTGATGGAGCCATTCCGCCCCGGTGTCGCCGAGCGGCTTGGCATCGGCCCCGAGGTCGCGCTGCCGCGCAACCCGAAGCTCGTCTACGGGCGGATGACCGGATGGGGCCAGGAGGGACCGCTCGCCCGCGCGGCGGGGCATGACATCAACTATATCGCGCTCTCCGGCGCGCTGCACGCGATCGGACCGAAGGAAAAGCCGGTGCCGCCGCTCAACCTGGTCGGCGATTTCGGCGGCGGCGGGATGCTGCTGGCGTTCGGCATGGTGTGCGGCCTGCTCGAGACGATCCGCTCTGGCCAGGGCCAGGTGGTCGACGCCGCGATGGTCGACGGCACGGCCGCACTGTTCGGCGGTATCGTCGGTATGCACGCGGCGGGGTTGTGGCAGGATCAGCGCGGCGAAAACTTCCTCGATGGCGGCGCGCATTATTACGGCACGTACGAAACCAAGGACGGCAAGTTCGTCTGCGTTGGCTCAATCGAGCCGCAATTCTACAAGCTGCTGCTGGAAAAAACCGGTCTCGCGGGCGAGAACCTGCCGGAACAGCTCGATCGCAGCGCCTGGCCGCGGATGCGCGAGCGGTTGACCGAGGTGTTTCGCGGCAAGACGCGCGATGAGTGGTGCGCGATCATGGAGGGCACCGATATTTGCTTCGCGCCAGTGCTCACCGTCGCCGAGGCGCCGGAGCATCCGCATGCCAAGGCGCGGAACGCCTACGTCAATGTCGGCGGGGTGCAGCAGCCGGCGCCGGCACCGCGTTTCTCCCGCACCCGTGGCGAGGTGCGCGAAGCGCCGGCGCGCGGCGCGCACACCGACGGGGTGCTGCAGGAATATGGCTTTTCCAGCGGCGAGATTGCCGAGCTGCGCGGCGACAAGGTGATCGGCTGACCGAGGAAGTCAGTCCGCTGCGTCGTCGTGGCGGAACGGCGACTCGGTGGCGAGTGCGTCGATGTCGGCCAGGATCGCCGGCCGCTCCTGGTCGAGGAAATTGCCGATCGCGTCGCGCAGGCCGTCATGCGCGATCCAGTGGGCCGAGAAGGTGCGCGACGGCAGATAACCGCGCTGGATCTTGTGGCGGCCCTGCGCGCCGGCTTCGACCCGCTTGAGGCCGTGCTCGATCGCCCAGTCTATCGCGCGGTAGTAGCACAGCTCGAAATGCAGGAACGGCCAGTCGCCGCGACAGCCCCAGTTGCGGCCATACAGCGTGTCGGCGCCGGCCAGGTTAAGCGCGCCGGCGACTGGCGTGCCGTTGTTCTCGGCCAGCATCAGCACCACCCGATCGCCGAGCCGATCGCCGAGCAAGGTGAAGAACTGGCGCGTGAGATAGGCGCTGCCCCATTTGCGATCCACAGTGGAGGTGTAGAAGCGGTAGAAGGCGTCCCAGTCGCGCTTGGTGATATCGCCGCCGCTTAGGCTGCGAAACTTCAAGCCGGCGGCATTCGCGTCCCGCCGTTCGCGACGCAGCACCTTGCGCTTGCGCGAGCTCAGCGCGGCAAGGAAGTCGTCGAAGCTAGTGTAGCCCTCGTTGTACCAGTGGAACTGCATGCCGAGGCGCTGCAACCAGCCGCTCTGGCCCAGTTCCCGCCACTCCGCCTCGGTGCAGAACGTGGCGTGCACCGAGGACAGCTCGAGTTCCTGGCACGCTTGCACCAGCGCCATGCCGAGTGCGGCCACGCTGACGCCCGAACCGGGTCGGACCAGCAGGCGCGGGCCGGGCACCGGGCTGAACGGCACCGCAACCTGCAACTTCGGGTAGTAGCGCCCTCGTGCTCGCTCCAAGGCGTGCGCCCAGCCGTGGTCGAACACGTATTCGCCATAGCTGTGCGATTTCGCATACATCGGCGCCGCCCCGACCACGCGCCCGGTCGCGTCGCGCAGCACCGCATGCTGTGGCAGCCAGCCGGTGCGTGGCCCGGCCGAGCCGCTATCCTCGAGCGCGCCCAGGAAGGCGTGGCTGACGAACGGGTTGTCACTGCCGGCGCAACCGTCCCAATCCGCCGCGTCGATCTCGGCGATACGCGTGTGCAAGGTCAAGGTGAAGGGGGCGGGGCAATCGGGCATGATGTGGCGGTTATCGCAGCGCAGCACGCGCCGGAAAGCAAGCTCGACCTGGTTCAATCGATCTCGAACATGCCTTCGACCTCGACGGCGAAGTCGGCGGGCAGCGAGGGCACCCCCACAGTGCTGCGCGCGTGGCGGCCGCTCTCGCCGAAAATCGCCACCGCGAGATCGGAAGCACCGTTCATCACCTGGGCATGCTGGGTGAAGCTGGTGGCAGCGGCGACGAACCCGCCAAGACGGACGACCCGGCGCACCCGGTCGAGATCGCCGCCGCACGCGGCCCGCAATTGCGCCAGCAGATTTAGCAGGCATTGCCGCGCGGCTTGCTGTCCCTGTTCCACCGAGAGGGTGTCGCCGAGCTTGCCGGTGAACGCGACCTTGCCGTCGAGCACCGGGCCCTGTCCCGAGATGACGACGAGCTTGCCGGTCACCACGAACGGCACGTAGTTCGCGATCGGGGCGGCCGGCGTCGGCAGGGTCACGTCGAGTTCCGCGAGCTTGGCGTCGATCCGGCCGGGCATTGCTGTCTCCCTGTCGTGTGACTACGCGCGAACTTATATCGTGTGACTAAGCGCGCACTTATCGCGTGACCAGGCGCAAGGCGCGGCGACGCGCCCGAGGTGCGGTCTCGGTCGGCAGTTCAAGCGGCAGCAACGGCGCGTGGTCGCGCGCTCCATCGCCAACCGTGTCAGCGGTCTCCGGCTCGGCCTCGGCGAGATCGCGCCGGCCGAGATAGTTTACCGCGAGGTGGCGGAACACGTAGTCGATCAGCGAGGTCGCGTGCGCGACGGCGGGATCGCCCTCGACCGCGCCGGCCGGGCCGAACCGGGTGAAGGTGAACGCCTCGACCATGCTCTCGAGCGGCACGCCGTGCTGCAGGCCGAGGCTGACGGCGGCGGCGAAATTGTCCATCAGGCCGCGAAACGCCGCGCCCTCTTTCTGCAGGGCGATGGCGATCTCGCCCAAGGTGCCGTCCTCGTATTCGCCGGTGCGCAGGTAGAGCTTGTGGCCGCCGACCGTAGCCTTCTGGGTGTAGCCGGTCCGGCGCGGCGGCAGCTCCCGCCCGAGGCTGCTTGGGCGGGACGCGGCGTTGTCGACGCGCGGTCGGCTCGGCAAGGCGGCCACGGAGGGCGCCACCGCGTCATGCATGGCGGCGTGAGCGCTCGGCGCCGGCCTGGCAAACACCTCCTCGCCGGCGAGCGTCGCGGCGAGCGCCGATGCCAGCGACTGGCCGCGTGCGGCGAGCAGCGCGGTGGCCCAGCGGGCGAGCCCACCGGCGTCGTCCAGCGCCGCGAAGGCGGGTGCGATGCCGCCGGTCTCGACGCCCAGCAGGGCCTCGGTCGATCCCGGCGCGAGAATGGCGGTGGTCGTCGCATGGCGCGGGCGATCGAAGGCGTGGCTCGCCGCGTAAGCCGCGCGGGCCAGTTCGGCGAGCGCCGGCACGCAGCAGTCAGCGGGCGGCGGCGGCCAGGACAGTCGCGCCACCGGCTTCCTGCCAAACAGGAAGGGGATTTGCGCCGCAGCGACATCGGCATGTCCACGCAAAACGGCGGCGAGGCAACGCGCGACGTCCCGCGCCTCGTCGCTGTCATAGTCCAGTCCCAAGGTCGCCAGCAGCAGCGCCAGGTCGGCAAAGCCGATTTCGAGGCGCTCGGCGGCGGGTGCGGCCACGGTGAGCGCCAGTGCCGCGGTCTGCACGGCTTCGGCGAACCCGGCCGCGTCGAACCCGCTTTCGTTGTGAAACGCGGCCAGGTTGAGCACGAATCCCGGAGACGCCGGCACCTCGCGCCGCCAGATCGCACCGGTGGGTGCTCCTCGGCGCGTCATCAGCAGCCGGTGCAGTTGCGGGCCGATGGGGCGTTCCAACCCCGCTTCGCGGGCACGCTCGGCAAGCGGCCTGATCCAGGCATCTGCGGCGCGCGCCAATTCCGCCGGGCCGCACCCCGGCGCCAGCGCGGCGAGCGCACCGGCGGCGCTGTCGCTCCAACTTGCCGGCAGGGTAATCATCCGCGCCGGGGCGTCCGGGTCGGCGCCCGCGCTGACCTGGCGCATCCTGACACCGTGCCATGTCCGGGTTCTTGTCATGACCCGAGTCTAGGCCCGGGTGGTCGGCGACGAAAGCCATATTTTGGGCCTTAACGCGGCTGAACCACTACATCACGGGCGCTAGATCCGCCCGATCGGCGGCGAGGCGGGCGGATGGTGGACCCGGCGGCGGGGCGTGCGTATATCGGGCGAATGAATCTCGGCACTCGCCTGTTCACCATGCTGAAGGGTCGGCGCGTCGGCAGCGACGCAGCTGGCAACATCTACTACGAGGAGAAGACGCCGCGTCGCGGCGTTCGTGCGCGGCGCTGGGTGATGTATGCCGGTCCCGTGGAAGCAAGCGCGGTGCCACCCGAATGGCACCCCTGGCTGCACTACACGACCGACGCGCCGCTGCCCATGAGCGGCCGACTGCCCTGGCAAAAGCCGCACGTGGTCAATCTTACTGGCACGCCGGCAGGCTATCGCCCAGCTGGCCACGACTATAGCGGCGGGGTGCGAGCACGGGCGACGGGCGACTACGAAGCGTGGACCCCGGGTGGCTGAGGGGCGCGCGATGGCTCGCCGCAATCTCGCCGAGATCCTGACCGGTGCCGTGGTCCTGCTGGTCGCGGCCGCGTTCTTGTACTATGCCGTGGCGCATTCCGGTCGCAGCATCGAATCGGGATACACGCTGCACGCCACGTTCGACCATATCGACGGCATGGGTGTCGGCTCCGATGTGCGCATGGCCGGTGTGAAAGTCGGCTCGGTGCTGTCGACGCGCATCGATCCGAGCAAGTATCTCGCCGACGTGACCTTGAGTGTCACGGATTCGGTGCGTTTGCCAAAGGACACCAGCGCTGAGGTGACCAGCGAGGGGCTGCTCGGTGGCAAGTTCCTGAACCTCACGCCGGGCGGCGACACGACGTTGTTGAAGGCGGGCGACACCATCACCATCACCCAGTCCTCGGTCAGCCTAGAGCAGTTGCTCGGCAAGTTCATCTTCAGTGTGACCGACCTGGTCAACAACGTGAAGGGTGCTGAAGTCGGCAACGCCGCGAGGCCGCAGGGCGGCACCCCATCGGGGCAGAAATGAGCGAAGCACCCGCTTTCTGGCCGCAAAGCGACGGCCAACCCCTCGCCTGCCGCGAGAAGCTGAAGATGCTGGCGGAGAACCACGACGAGCTCGCTCAGGTGATGCGGGACGCGTTCGAGGACGCCGTGCTGATGGGGGTCGACGAGCAAGCGATGCGTCGCATCCTGATCGAGCTGGTCGAATCGCTGCGGAGCCCGAAGCGCCCGGCAGCGGAGCCATGAGCCGGCCCGGGCGGGCATTGGCGACGGCCGCCGGTATCCTGCTCGCCGGTAGCCTGCTCGCGGGCGCGCAAGCTTACGCGCAGCTCCCGGCGGCGCCCGACGCCGAGCCGGCGCCTCCAGGGACTGTCTGGGTGCAACGAGGCGGGGCTGAGCTCCAGGTGCTGGACAAGGTGAACGCCCGCAGCACCGTGCTGAAGCTGCGCGACGGCGAGCAAGGGCGGTATGGCTCGCTGGCGATCACCGTCCGCTCCTGCGTGATCCACCCGCCCGATCAACCCGCCGACGCGGCCGCGTTCCTGGTCATCGCCGACTCCCATCCGGGCGCGCCCGCCTTCCGCGGCTGGATGTTCGAGTCCGACCCGGCGGTGTCGATGCTGCAACATCCGATCTACGATGTCCGCGTCATGGCGTGCTCCTCGTGAGCCCACGTTTCGCCTTGCCGCCGTTCGACCGGACGGCGCTGCTGCTCGACATGGACGGCACCTTGATCGACATCGCGCCGACACCCGACGCGGTGGCCGCTCCCGCCGAGATGCTCGACTCGCTGCGGTTGCTTCGCACCCGGCTCAATGATGCGGTCGCGGTGGTCAGCGGCCGACCAGCCGACCAGCTCGAAGCGCTGCTCGGAGACGCGCCGTTCGCTCTCGCCGGCGAGCACGGTGGCGCGCTGCGCTACCGGCCCGGTGCCCCGCTCGAACGCCTCGCACTCCCTCGCCCCGCCCCGGCATGGCTCGCCGAGGCGGAGCAGATGATCGCGCGGCATCCGAAGCTGCTGCTGGAGCGCAAGGAGAACGGCTTCGTGGTGCATTACCGGGCAGCCCCTGAGCTCGGCCCGGTTGCCGAAGGCGAGCTCGCCATGATGCTGCGGGACGCAGCGGGCTTCGCGATCCAGCCCGCGCGCATGGCCTGGGAAGTGCGACCACATGGCGCCGACAAGGGCACCGCGGTCGCCGCCCTGATGCGGGTACGGCCGTTCGTCGGGCGGCTTCCGTTGTTCATCGGCGACGACGTGACCGACGAGGACGGCATTGCCGCGTCGGTCGCGCTGGGTGGTGCCGGCCTGCGCGTGCCGGAGGCGTTCGGCGGCGCCCCCGCGCAGGTCAGGGACTGGCTGGCCCGCGCCGCCCAGTCGGGCGCCTGGCCCGAACTCTAGTGTGCCAGTTTCGAAGTCCGCCGGCTTTGCCGGCGTATTTCGAAGCGGTCGGCACACTGTGATATCAATAACCTAGTTTCCAGTTTGGATCTGAAGTTCGGATGACGAACTTCAGATCCGGGACACTGGGATAGATCAGACCAGCGGCCGGGCGACGTGTTTCGCGTATACCGGACGCTGCAACAGCCGATCGTACCAATCCCGCAGGTGCGCCACCTCCGGCCGGTCGATCGGCATGGTGAACCAGCGGTGCACATGTACGCCCCAGGCCATGTCGGCCAGGCTCAGCCTGTCGCCGGCGATGAACTGGTGCTGTGACAGCGGCCTCTCCAGGAAGGCCCAGGCTCGCCCCGCGTCAATGATCGCCTGGTCGAGTGCCGCCTGATCCCGCTTCTCCGGCGCGGTGCGGACCATGCTCCAGAACACCACCGCCTGCGGCCGGTTGAGCTGCGTCTGCTGGCAGTCGAGCCAACGGTCGATGTCGGCCCGGCCTTGCGCGTCGGCGGGATAGAACGCCTCGCCGCCCTCGCTCGCGACGAGATAGCGCAGGATGGCGTTGCTCTCCCACAGGCTGAACCCGTCCTCTTGCAAGGTGGGAACCAGGCCGGTCGGGTTCATCGCGCGGTATTCCGGCGTGTCGGTCTTGCCGAACGCGCCGCCCACGTCGCGGCGCTCGTAGGCGAGCCCCATCTCCTCGAGCAGCCAGATGACCTTCATGACGTTGCTCGACGTATCGCGACCCCACAGGATGCGGTGCATGACGACCCTCCGTTTGCTCCCGACCTCCAGCCTAAACCGGGTTCGGCGCCGGAGGGATAGCCGCAGCGGTGCGGCGCGCTTGCACCCTGGTGCAAAGCGGGGCACATGCGCCGCATGATGCTGCCTGCTCGGACGGCCGCGCTGCTGTGCATCCTCGCGTCCGCGCTGGTTCTCGGGACGGCGCTGATCGCGGAACGCTGGGGCGGGCTGGTGCCGTGCGCCCTCTGCCTGCTGGAGCGGTGGCCCTATCGGATCGCCATCCTGATCGGCGTGCTGGCCCTGGTCGTGCCGGCGCGCTTCGTGCGGGTCATGCTGGCGCTGATGTTGTTCGTGATGCTGGCGGGGGTTGTCTTGGCGACGACCCATGTCGGGGTCGAGCGCGGCTGGTGGCCGAGCCCGCTGCCGGAATGCGCCGCGCCGCGCCTGCACGGCAATACCATCGCCGAGCGGCTGGCCAACCTGCCGGCGCGTCCGGCCAAGCCGTGCGACGAGGTGACCCTGCTGGTTCCCGGCGTTCCCGTCTCGATGGCGGCGATGAACCTGATCTACGCCCTGGGCATCTCGGCCGTGATCGCCATCTCGCTCGGTATGCGGCAAGCGAGGCCAGGATGAGCGAGATGATGGGTGCGCCCGGTGATCTGTCGCGGGAGGCGAGTGTCGCCCGCATGATCCGGGTTGACCACGCCGGCGAATACGGCGCGGTGCAGATCTATGCCGGACAGTTGGCGGTGCTCGGCGATCGCGGCAACGCCGACCTGGTGCGCCACATGCAGGAGCAGGAGAAGCGACACCTCAGCACCTTCGATAGGCTGGTGGCCGCTCGGCGGGTCCGCCCGAGCATCCTGCTGCCGCTCTGGCATGTCGCCGGCTTCGCGCTGGGTGCGATGACGGCGGCGCTGGGCGAACGAGCGGCGATGGCGTGTACCGCGGCGGTCGAGGACGCGATCGACGAGCACTATGGGGCGCAGGTCACCGAGTTGGGCGACGATGAGCCGGAGTTGCGCGCCACCATCGAGACGTTTCGCGCCGAGGAGCTCGACCATCGGGAGACCGCGCTGGCGCACGAGGCGGAACAAGCGCCGGGCTACCAAGTCCTCACGGCGTTGATCAAGACCGGCTGCAAGGTCGCCATCGCCCTCAGCGAGCGGGCGTGACGGCGATGCGAACGTGGGATCAGCTTTCCAGCTCGCTGTCCCAATAGAGGAAGTCGCGCCAGCTCTGGTGCAGGAAGTTCGGCGGGAAGGCGCGGCCGTTATCCTGCAATTCCCATGTCGTCGGCTGGCGCGGGTCGTTGCGCGGGAACATCGCGCATTCGCGGGGCAGGCGCGATCCCTTGGTCAGATTGCACTCGCCGCACGCGGTGACGACGTTCTGCCAGGTCGTGCGTCCGCCTCGGCAGCGCGGCACCACGTGGTCGAAGGTCAGGTCCTGGGCCGGGAAGCGGCTGGAGCAATACTGGCAGGTGAAGCCGTCGCGCAGAAACACGTTGAACCGGGTGAAGGCCGGTCGCCGCGCGGTCGGGATGTAGTCCTTCAGCGCGATCACGCTGGGCAGTCGCATGCGGTGGCTGGGCGAGCGTACTTCCGTCTCGTATTCGCTGAGCACCGACACGCGATCGAGGAACACGGCTTTCACTGCGTCCTGCCAGGACCACAGCGACAGCGGGAAATAGGAGAGCGGGCGGAAATCCGCGTTCAGCACCAGCGCCGGAAACAGTTGACCGCCGTCGGGCAATCGGGCCGCTCCTTCTTCGGGCGGTATGCCACCGGCGGACCCAACTCAAAAGGGAGCCACCAGATATTGTGCGCCGCCGCGAGCCGCGTCGTTTATCGCAGAGCCGCCACGGCGTCGCAAGCCGAAGCGCCGCACGGGCGCGCGGGAATTCACCGTTGTGTCATCGCGCCACAGCAGCATCAGTCGGCGCTGAAAGCGCGTTGCAGGAACAGGCCACCGAGCGCGAGCCCGGCCTGATCGATGCCGTGGCCCAGATTGGCGCACCACAGGGTCTCCACCGGGACATCGGTGTCGCGCAGCACCCGCTCGGCTTCGCGCGAGCGCGATACGGGCACCACGTCGTCGCCTCGCCATGCACCAGCAGCACCGGCACGCGATGCCGGATCTCGCCGGCGAGGGTCTCGGGCGCGATCAGGGCGCCGGAGACGGCGAGGATGGCCCGCGGCGGCACCGCGCGGCGCAGCCCGGCGAACAGCGCGGTCATGGCACCCTGGCTGAAGCCCATCAGCGCATAGGCGTCCGCCGGCAGGTCGCGCCGTGCCAAGGTGGTGTCGAGGAATTGGTCGAGCGCTTCGGCGGCGCCGCGCACGCCGCTCAGCATGCGGGAGGGGGTCCGGTCCGCCACGCTGAACCATTGCCGCCCGGTCGAACCCATATCGCAGGGAAACGGCGCGTGTGGTGCGACGAAGGCCGCGTCGGGGAGTGCCTCGCCCCAGCTTGGTGCGAGGTCAATCAGGTCGAACCCGTCAGCGCCGAGGCCGTGGCACAACACCACGAGCTGACGCGCCGCGCCGCCCGATTTCGGTCCCCAGCTCGGCCCGCTCAAATCCGCCATCGCACTCTCTCCATCCGCTGCGTTGCGGAGTAGTCTGCGTTCGGCCGCCATGTCCATCGTCACCCGCTTCGCCCCGAGCCCGACCGGCCTGCTGCATCTCGGCCACGCCCACGCGGCGCTATTCGCCTGGCGGCGCGCGAGACAGGCGGGCGGGCGCTTCCTGCTGCGCCTGGAGGACATTGATCCCGGCCGCTGCCGCGTCGAGTACGCCCAGGCCATAGAGGAGGATCTCGCCTGGCTCGGCCTCGACTGGGACGGCCCGGTCCGGCGGCAGTCCCGCCATCTAACGGAGTACCGGGCCGCGCTGGAGCGCCTGCGGGCGATGCATGTGCTCTACCCCTGCTTCTGCACCAGGGCCGACATCCAGCGCGAGATCGCCGCCGCTGTCTCGGCGCCGCACGCCCCCGATGGCACGCCGCTCTATCCCGGAACCTGCCGCAATCTCTCCGCCAAGGCGCGCGATCGCCGTCGCGCATCAGGCGAGCCGTACGCCTTGCGGCTCGACATGGGCCGGGCGCTTGCCCGGACCGAGGCGCCGCTCGGCTTTACCGAGCTGGGCGAGGGGCGGATCACCTGCCAACCGGCGCGGTTCGGCGATGTTGTGCTGGCTCGTAAGGACGCGCCGGCGAGCTACCATCTGTGCGTCACCCATGACGACGCACTTCAGGGCGTGACCCTGGTCACGCGCGGTGTCGATCTCAAGCCGACTACGGACACGCAGCGGCTGCTCCAGGTGCTGCTGGGTTGGCCCGAGCCGGCCTATGCTCACCACTCGCTGCTGATGGACGCCACCGGTCGGCGCTTGGCGAAGCGGGATCGCGCCGCGACGCTGCGCTCCCTCAGGGAGGCCGGCGCCACTCCGACCGAAGTCAGGGCGCTCGCCGATCCGAACGGCTACAGCACGCGACGCATGTTGTAACGCGACACGCAGAGCGGGGTGCGGACGGTGAACCGCAGCCGCCCCTCCACCAAAGTGCCCTCCAGTAGAGCGGGGCCGCTGACGGCGTACAGCGTGCCATCGGATCGGATCGGCGCGATGAAGAACGTGTCGGGCGCATAGGCGAAGAACAACCCGAGATCGCCGATCTCCAGCTTGCCGAAGCTGTTGCCCGGGCAGCCGGGGGATCGGGCGGCGACCTGGACCACGGCGCCCTTGTAGTTGCCATCGATTTTGTCCCACTGCTCCGGCACCAGCGCGGGGCTGGCGGCGGTGACCCCGGTCAGCACGAGATGATTCCAGCCGCCGCAGCCAGCCAGGACAAGGGCGAGAAGGGCGGCGAGCGGCGGAAATCTCGGCAAACGGGCTCTCCTGGATGGGCGCTTGGAGCGGATTATTAAGCTTCGCACAGCTATCACGGCACATGCTTCTATAGCCGCAAGTTTGCTGCTTCATGCAATTCATGAACTTCCTGACCGATTTCGCCGATGAGGCGGTCGTGCTCCCCGCCGGGCTGATGGTCGCGCTGATGCTCGTCCTGCTCGGCTGGCGGCGCGGCGCGGCGGCTTGGCTGGCTGCGGTCTGCGTCACGCTCGGGGCGATGCTTGGTCTCAAGCTGGTCTTCCTGGCTTGCGGCGGCATGGTCGGCTCGCTCCACATCCACAGCCCGAGCGGCCACACGGCGGCGGCGGCGATCACCTATGGCGGGCTGGCCTTCCTGCTCGGCGTCGCGGCACCGCTCGCCCTGCCCTTCTCGGCTGTGGCCGCCGCCCTGTTCGGCGCGTCGCGGGTCATCCTCGGCGAGCATTCGATTTCCGAAGTGGTGCTGGGCGGTCTGGTCGGCGTCGCGGGTGTGGGCTTGCTGTTGCGCCTCGCCGGGCCGCGGCCGCAGCGCTTCCGCAAGAGCCTGCTGGTGCCGGTGCTGATCGTCGTGGTGCTCGTGTTCCACGGCGAGCACCTGCACGCCGAACCAACCATCGTGCACCTCGCCGGCCTGCTGCGTTTGTGGCCGCTATCGGTCTGCCGCGCCGGATAGGTGCTGGCCCGCAGGCCGGCCGGCGCGCATGATCGACGCAACGCGGGGGAGAGTTCACATGGACGGCGAGACATTCGCGCATCCGGAGTACCTGGTGCAGACCGGCTGGCTGGAGGATCATCTGCGCGATCCGGCCTTGCGCGTGTTCGACTGCACGACCCACCTGATCCCGGCCCCCAAGATCACCTACACGGTCAAGCCTGGGCGGGAGGATTTCGAGCGCGGGCACATCCCCGGCGCCCAGTTCATCGACTTGCAGGCGGATCTCTCCGACCAGCAGGGCGAATTGCGCTTCATGCTGCCCTCGGCGGACGCCTTCGCCGCCGCGATGGGCCGCCTCGGCGTCGGCAATGACAGCAAGGTCGTGCTCTACAGCACGGCCAACGTGTGGTGGGCGACGCGAGTGTGGTGGATGCTGCGCGTGTTCGGGTTCGACAACGCCACGGTGCTGGATGGTGGCTGGCAGAAATGGACCAGCGAGGGACGCAAGGTGGAGACCGGCCCGGCGCGGACGCCCGAGCCGGCCAATTTCACCGTCCGCGAGGTGCGGCCGCTGATGGTCGGCAAGCGAGAGGTGCAGGCGGCGATTGAAGACGGTGCGATCTGCACGATCAACGCGTTAACGTCGCAGCAGCACACCGGTGGCGGCGGCAACAGCTACGGTCGGCCCGGCCGCATCGCCGGCAGCGTCAGCCTGCCGGCGGCGCACCTGCTTGATCCGGAGACCAACGCGTTCCTGCCGCCCGACGAGCTGCGCCGTCGCTTCGATCAGGTCGGCGCCATGGACAAGCAGGTGATCACCTACTGCGGCGGCGGCATCGCGGCGAGCGCCGATGCGCTGGCCCTGGTGATGCTCGGCCACACCGACGTCAAGCTGTACGACGCCTCGCTATCCGAATGGGCGAAGGACCCGGCGTTGCCGATGGAGACTGGCTGAAGCGGACCCCTACCCGATCGTCCACCCGCCGTCGATCACCACGGCAGCGCCGGTCATCAGCGCGGACGCGTCGGAAGCGAGGAACAGGATCGCGCCCATCAAGTCCTCGACCTGCCCGAGGCGACCCAGCTTGATCTTGCCGAGCACGTAGTCGCGAAACGCCGGCTCGGCGAGGAAGCCGCGGGCGAGCGGCGTCTCGATGAAGGTGGGACCGATCGTGTTGACCCGAATGCGGTGCGGTCCGAGCTCCAGCGCCATCGCCTTGGTCATCCCCTCCAGCGCCCATTTCGACGCGCAGTAGACGCTGCGTTGCGGGCCGCCGACATGGCCCATCTGCGAGGAGATGTTGACGATCGAGCCGCCGCGTCCGGCGGCCACCAGGCGTTGCGCCACCGCTTGGGCGACGAAGAACGCGGCGCGCACGTTGACCGCCATCACCGCGTCGTAGTCCTCGACCCGCACGTCGAGCACGTGGGCCGGCCGATTGGTGCCGGCGTTGTTGACCAGCACGTCGAACGGCGCCGCCGCCGCGATCGAGCGTGCCACGCCATCGAGGTCGGTGACGTTGAGCACCAGCGTCTCGGCCCGGCCGCCGTTGGCCCGGATAGCCACCGCCGCCTGCTCGATCTCCTCGGGGGTGCGTGCGACCAAGGTAACGTGCGCGCCGGCCTCGGCGAGCGCCGCCGCGGCGGCCAGTCCGATGCCGCGCCCAGCGCCGGTTACCAGGGCGCGCCTGCCGTCGAGCCGGAACGACGGCGTGCGGGGCAGGCCGGCCTCGGTCACTCGGCGGCCTCGCCATAGGGGATGTTGCGGCCACCGTAGCGGCGCACGCGCAGATTGGCCTGCTCGGCGTGGCCGACGAAGCCCTCCAGCAAACACAGCCGCGAGCAATACTCGCCGACGATCGCCGCGGCCTCGTCGGTCAGCACGCGCTGATAGGTGACGGTTTTCAGGAACTTGCCGACCCACAGCCCGCCGGTGTAGCGCGCCGCTCGCTTGGTCGGCAGCGTGTGGTTGGTGCCGATCACCTTGTCGCCGTAGGCCACGTTGGTTCGCTTCCCGAGAAACAGCGCGCCGTAGTTCCGCATCCGGGCGAGGAAGAACTCGGGGTCGCGCGTCATCACCTGAACGTGCTCCGAGGCGATGCGGTCGGCCTCGCGCAGCATCTCCTCGTCATCCTCGCAGACGATCACCTCGCCGCAATCCTCCCAAGCGCGCCGCGCGATCGCGGCGGTGGCCAGCACGCCGAGCAGGCGCTCCACCTGCTCGATGGTCTCGCGCGCCAGTTTTTCGGAGGTGGTCAGCAGGATCGCCGGCGAGGTAGGACCGTGCTCCGCCTGGCCGAGCAGGTCGGTGGCGCACATCTCGGCGTCGACGGTCTCGTCGGCGATCACCAGCGTCTCGGTCGGGCCGGCGAACAGGTCGATGCCGACCCGGCCGTAGAGCTGGCGCTTGGCCTCCGCGACGTACGCGTTGCCGGGGCCGACCAGCATGTCGACCGGCGCGATCGTCTCGGTGCCGAGCGCCATCGCGCCCACAGCCTGTACCCCGCCGAGGCAGTAGATCTCGTCGGCGCCGGCCAGAGCTTGCGCGGCGACGATCGCTGCCGCCGGCTTGCCCTTATAGGGTGGGGCGCAGGTGACAATCCGCTCGACCCCGGCCACCTTCGCCGTCACCACTGACATATGGGCCGACGCGACCATCGGGTATTTGCCGCCGGGCACGTATGATCCCACCGATCCCACCGGGATGTTGCGGTGGCCGAGCACGACACCGGGCAGCGTCTCCACCTCGACATCCTTGAGCGCGGCCCGCTGCGCCTCGGCGAAGTTGCGTACCTGCGCCTGGGCGAAGCGGATGTCGTCGAGCTGACGCGACGAGAGCGAGGCGATGCAGTCACGGATTTCCTGGTCGGTCAGCCGGAAATCCTTTCGCTCCCAGCCGTCGAACTTGGCCGAGAGAGCGCGCACCGCATTGTCGCCACGCTGCGCGATATCGGCGAGAATCGCCTCGACGGTAGTACGCACCTTCGCGTCGTCCTCGGCGATCTCGCCGGCGTCCCGGCCTTGCTTGAGATGGCGTGCCATCGACGTCCTCCACTGCGGCTCTCGCGTCCTTGTCGCGCATTCGCAACGCATCGACCAGGGCCGGGCGGCGGCTCCCCTCCGACCCACTCTCAATAACTTGACCGTCGACGCGCTCTTGGCTAATCGGCAGACGCGGGCGCAACGGATTACCGTCTTCTGCGATCTGCGCTGGCTGCATGCATTGTCTTCCCAATCAGGGACGAAAACTTATGAACGTAAAAATCCTCGGGGCTCTCGCCGCCGTCGCATTACTCGTCGCTTGTTCAAACAACCCGGACACCAACGCCGCCGCGACCGGGGCGGGAACGGGTGCCTCGGCCTCGACTGGCGGGCCGATCCCGGGCAGCCAGGAGGACTTGGTCGCCAATGTCGGCGATCGCGTGTTCTACGCGTTCGACTCGTCCCAGCTTAGCAGCGAGGCGCGTGGCACTTTGGATCGTCAGTCGGGCTGGCTCGGGCGCTACCCCCAGGTGAGCGTGCAGATTGCCGGCAACTGCGACGATCGCGGGACCGAGGAGTACAATCTGGCGCTCGGTCAGCGTCGGGCCAACGCGGCGCGCGACTATCTGGTGGCGCGCGGCGTGAGCTCCGCCCGCATCGCCACGATCAGCTACGGCGAGGAGCGTCCGACGGCGCTCGGCGACAACGAGCAAGCCTGGGCGCAGAACCGAAACGCCATCACCTCGGTTCGCTGATCGACAGATCCCGGTCTGACGGTGGGAGCCGGCGGCCTTCGGGCCGCCGTTTTCGCGCGGACGCTGGTCGGCGCGTGCCGGATCGCGCTATTCGCCGGGTGCTGGGTGGCTTGAAGGAGAGTTCGCATGACGGTCCGGCTCATCGGCGTCGTGTTGCTGGCGGGGGTGCTCGCCTGGGCCTCGCCGTCGGCGAAGGCGCAGATGGAGACCAGGGAAGGGATTGCGCTGCAGAACCAAATCCTGGAACTGCGCCGGGACATGCAGACGCTGCAATCGCAAGGCGGCCGGGGCGGGCCGACCGCCCCGGGTTCGTCCTATCTGGGCGGCAGCTATGGCGGCCGTCCCGCCTACACGCTGCCGTCGTCGGGCGGCGACAGCGACATCACGGCCCAGTTGCTGCAGCGGGTGCAGTCGCTCGAGGAGCAGATGCGCCAGCTGCGCGGCCAGGTCGAGGAGCTGAGCAATCAGACGCAGCGGCAGAACGCCGACATGGCCAAGCAGCTCGGCGACCTCAATTTCGCCCTGCAACAAGGGGGAGCTGCCCAGGGTCGGACAGCGACGGGCGGGGCCGCGTCAGGCGGCGCGTCGGCGAGCACGACTCCGCCGCCTCGGCCGCGTGCGTCGAGCAGCGAGTCGAGCCCGTCGCCTTCAAGCGGATCGGCGCGGCGCACGCCCGAAGTTGCGTTGCAGGAGGGCCATGCCGCGTTGGCGCGGCGCGATTACGCGGCGGCGGAATCCGCGGCGCGCGAGGTTCTGGCGAAACGGACGTCGCCGCGTGCCTATGACGGGCAATTGCTGCTCGCCCAGGCGCTCGCCGGGCAGCGCAACTACTCGCAGGCCGCCATCGCCTACGACGACACCTATAATCGCGCCCGCACTGGTTCGCACGCGCCCGAGGCGCTGGTCGGACTGGCGAACTCGCTGAGCGCGATCGGCGAGAAGCGCGCCGCCTGCGAGACGCTCGCGCGGCTCAATGCCGAGTTCTCCCGCCCGAGCGCCAGCATCCGCGAGGCCGCCGCCGGGGTCCGACAACGGGCCGCCTGCCGCTGAGCAGGGCTCCACTCGACCCGGCGGAGTTCGCCGCCTGCATGGAACGGCTCGGGCCATTCGAGCCGATGCCCCGCCTGGCCGTGGCGGTGTCGGGCGGTGCCGACAGTCTGGCACTTGCCGTGCTGGCGCGGCGCTGGGTTGAGGGGCGCAGCGGGTCGGCGCTGGCGTTGGTGCTCGATCACGGGTTGCGCCCGGCGGCTTCGGCGGAGGCCGAGCTCACCCGCGAGCGCCTGACCCGCATCGGCCTGCCTTGCGTGCTGCGCCGGCTCGACCTTGCGGCCGGGACAGGTCTGGCCGAACGAGCACGGGAGGCGCGGCTTGCGATGCTGGCGACCTTGTGTCGGGAGCATGGTATTCTGCACCTGCTGCTCGGCCATCATGCGGCGGACCAGGCCGAAACTGTGCTGATCCGTTCGTTGTCCGGGAGCGGTGCGGCCGGGCTGGCCGGCATGGCGGGGCAACGCGAGATCGGTGCGACCCGGCTGCTGCGGCCGCTGCTCGCGATTCCGCCCGTCCGGTTGCGTGCAACTCTGTGCGCGGCCGGTCTCGACTGGGTGGAAGACCCCTCAAACAAGGATGGGCGCGCGCTGCGCCCAAGGCTGCGCGGCTTGCGTAGCGATCGCGATGGCGACGGCGCGGCGACCCGGGCGCTCGCGGCGGCGGCGGCGAAGGCGGGCGCGGAGCGGGCGGCGCGGGAACGGAGCATCGCGGCGGCGCTGGCCACGCGGGTGACCGTGCGGCCCGAGGGGTTCGCTCTGCTGCGCGCCGGGCCGCTTGACGCGGCGGCTCTGGCTGCGGTGATCCAGGCGGTCTCGGGCGCGCGCTTCCCGCCTTCGCCCGCACCCGTCGCGGCCCTCGCCGCGGCGCCGCGCGCTATCACCCTCGCCGGGATTCGGCTGATGCCGGCCGGACGCCTTGGACCGGGCTGGCTAGTCATCCGCGAGCAGGCCGCGATGGCGCCGCCCGTGCCGGCGGGCGCGTCGTGGGACGGCCGGTTTCGGCTGGCGACACCGGCCCGCACAAATCCCGGGCTGCGTCTCGGCGCGCTCGGCCATGCGGCGGCCGGCTTGCGACGCTGCTCCGCGCTGCCTGCCGCCGTGCTGCGGACCCTCCCCGCGCTGCGGCTCGACGGCGTGCTGTACGCGGTGCCGCATCTCGGCTGGCCCGACGCTGAACGCTGCGCTGGCCTGTCGCTCGTGTTTTGTCCCGCCCGTCCGGTGGCTTGCGCGCCGTTCCTCGCCGCCGGCTAGTTGGCCCCGGAACCCGTGGCTCCGGCATTGGCAATCCCCGAGTTGTTGGCACACGAGTTGAGGGTTCTGGGGGTGCAGGAACCGGGCCGACAACCTATGTGTTTACCACGCAACGCCCTGCGGGTTAGTCTCCAGGTTGATTTGCGTGCCGTATCAGGATGACCCGGAAAGACGGGATGCGTTCCCGGACATGAGCGAACACACATGAGCAATTTCGGCCGCAACCTCGCGCTCTGGGTCATCATCGCCCTGTTGCTCGTGGTACTCTTCAATCTGTTCCAGCCCGGCGTCTCGCACAACTCGGCGACGCAGGTGGCGTACTCCGACTTTATCAGCGAGGTGAACGGCGGCCACGTGCGCGACGTGGTGATCCAGGGCCGCACCGTCAGCGGCCAGCTCACCGACGGACGCACCTTCCAGACCTACACGCCCGAGGATCCGACGCTGGTGCAGCGGCTGACTGACAAGGGCGTGCGGGTGATCGCCAAGCCGGAGGAGGAGGCGGTCAACCCGCTGTTCCACTACCTGCTGTCCTGGTTTCCGATGCTCCTGCTGATCGGCGTCTGGGTGTTCTTCATGCGCCAGATGCAGGCGGGCGGCGGACGCGCGATGGGGTTCGGCAAGTCGCGCGCCCGGATGCTCACCGAGAAGCAGGGCCGCGTGACGTTCGACGACGTCGCCGGCATCGACGAGGCAAAGGGCGAGCTGCAGGAGATTGTCGAGTTCCTCAAGGACCCGCAGAAGTTCCAGCGCCTTGGCGGCAAGATCCCGAAAGGCGTGCTGCTGGTAGGGCCCCCGGGCACCGGCAAGACCTTGCTCGCCCGCGCCATCGCCGGCGAGGCGAACGTGCCGTTCTTCACCATCTCGGGGTCCGACTTCGTCGAGATGTTCGTGGGCGTCGGTGCCTCGCGCGTGCGCGACATGTTCGAGCAAGGCAAGAAGAACGCCCCTTGCATCATCTTCATCGACGAGATCGACGCTGTCGGCCGGCATCGCGGCGCCGGTCTCGGTGGCGGCAATGACGAGCGTGAGCAGACGCTGAACCAGATGCTCGTCGAGATGGACGGGTTCGAGAGCAACGAAGGTGTCATCCTGATCGCGGCAACCAACCGGCCGGACGTGCTCGACCCGGCGCTGCTCCGTCCCGGCCGGTTCGACCGGCAGGTCGTGGTGCCGAACCCGGACGTGAACGGGCGCGAGAAGATTTTGCGCGTTCACATGCGCCAGGTGCCGCTGGCCTCGGACGTCGATCCGAAGGTGATCGCGCGCGGCACGCCGGGCTTCTCGGGTGCCGATCTCGCCAACCTCGTCAACGAGGCGGCGCTGCTCGCCGCCCGGCTCGGCAAGCGCGTGGTCGCAATGGCGGAGTTCGAGCACGCCAAGGATAAGGTGCTGATGGGCACCGAGCGCCGCTCGCTGGTGATGAGTGAGGCGGAGAAGCGAATGACCGCCTACCACGAATCCGGGCACGCGCTGTGCGCCATGCACGAGCCGGAATGCGATCCGGTGCACAAGGCGACCATCATCCCGCGCGGCCGTGCGCTCGGTCTGGTGATGAGCCTGCCGGAGGGCGATCGTTATTCCAAGAGCAAGTCCAAGCTGCTGTCCGAGCTTACCATGGCGATGGGCGGGCGCGCCGCCGAGGAGATCATCTTCGGCCCCGACAAGGTATCGAACGGCGCCTCCGGTGACATCAAGATGGCGACCAACCAGGCGCGCATGATGATCACCGAGTGGGGCATGAGCGACAAGCTTGGCATGATCGCCTACGGCGATAACAGCCAGGAGGTCTTTCTCGGCCATTCGGTGACGCAGAACAAGAACGTGTCCGAGGCCACCGCGCGCGAGATCGACCGTGAGATCAAGGAGATCATCGACCGCGCCTACAACCGGGCCAAGCACATCCTCACCGAGAACGTCGAGGAGCTGCATCGCCTGGCGCGCGGGCTGCTGGAGCACGAGACCTTGTCGGGCGACGAGATCCGTACCGTGTTGCGCGGCGAGCCGGTGATCAAGAAGGTGGTCGACGAGCCCGCGCCGGAGAACCGACGCGCTTCGGTGCCGCCCGCCGGACGGCCGCTGCCCAAGCCGCCCCCGGGCCTCGGCCCGGCGCCACAGCCCGGCTGAGCCGCTTTCTCCCGGGGATGACGGGGCGAAGATGCGTCTCGTCGAACCGCTTGGTCTGCTTGTTGGCGAAGCGGCCGAGCGGGCGATCGAGACCGGCCTGGCGCTACCGCTAGTGGGGGGGCCGAAAGCGTTCTGCCTCTGCCGCTTGCTGGGTGACGGCGCTCCCGATCGCATCCACCGGGTGGAGGGCGTGCCCGCAAGCTGGCACGAGGAATTGCACCGCCTGACCCGGCCGATTCCCTCCTGGGCCGACCTGCCGGGCGACCGGCCGGCGGTGATGGGGGTTCTCAACGTCACCCCCGACAGCTTCAGCGATGGCGGCGAGCACGCCGATCCGGTGGCGGCGGGGCTGGCCATGGCGCGAGCCGGCGCCGACATCATCGACGTGGGCGGAGAGAGCACGCGGCCGGGAGCTTTGGCTGTCGGTCCGGAGGTCGAGCAGGACCGCATCCTGCCAGTGATACGCGGGCTCGCCGCGCGCGGGGTGCGCATCTCGGTCGATACCCGCAACGCCGCGACGATGGCGGCGGCACTCGACGCCGGTGCGGCGATCGTCAACGATATCTCAGCGCTTACGCGCGATCCTGCGGCTTCCCGCCTGATCGCCGCACGCGGCTGTCCGGTGGTGCTGATGCATATGCGAGGCGAGCCGGCGACGATGAACAGCGCAGCCCAATACTCCGATGTGGCGGTCGAGGTGGTCGAAGCGCTCGCCGAACGGGTCGCCGCGGCGACCCGCGCCGGCGTCGATCCCGCGCGCATCGCGATTGATCCGGGCTTCGGCTTTGCCAAGACCGGCCGGCACAACGCGGAGCTGCTCACACGGCTCGGCCTGCTGCTTAACCTCGGCCGCCGAATCCTGGTCGGCGTATCGCGCAAATCCTTCATCGGCACCTTGTCGGGCGTCGCATCCGCCCGCGATCGCGACGCCGGATCGCTGGCGGCTGGCCTCTACGCCTTGGCACGGGGTGCCTCGATCTTGCGGGTGCATGATGTGGCCCGCACGACACAAGCTGCACGGGTGTGGGCCGGGGTCCCGCGATGAGGCTCGCGTCACTTGGAACCGGTGCCGCCGCCGGCTAGACCTTTAACGCAACGATTCCACAAGAAGGGATTAAGATGGCTTCCACCAGGCGCCTATTCGGCACGGACGGAATTCGCGGCAGGGCCAACGTGGCGCCGATGAACGCGGACACTGGCCTGCGCCTGGGCCAGGCCGCGGGACTGATGTTTCAGCGCGGCGCGCATCGGCACCGCGTGGTGATCGGCAAGGACACCCGCCTGTCGGGCTACCTGCTCGAACCCGCAATCACCGCCGGCTTCATCGGCGCCGGTGTCGATGTGATGCTGGTCGGTCCGCTGCCGACCCCGGCGATCGCCATGCTGACGCGCAGCCTGCGTGCTGATCTCGGCGTGATGATCTCGGCCTCGCACAACTCGTACGAGGATAACGGGATCAAGCTGTTTGGCCCGGACGGCTTCAAGCTTTCCGACGCCGAAGAGGCGGAGATCGAGGCGCTGATGGCGACCGACCTGTCCGCCCGCCTCGCGCCACCGAGCCGGCTCGGCCGTGCCGCCCGGCTGGACGACGCGCATGGCCGATACGTCGAGGCCGCCAAGGCGACGTTCCCGCGCGGCTTGCGGCTGGACGGGTTGCGCATCGTCATCGATTGCGCGCATGGCGCCGCCTACCGCGTCGCACCCGATGTGCTGTGGGAGCTCGGTGCCACCATCGTCAAGGTCGGGGTGGCGCCGGACGGGTTCAACATCAACAAGGGTTGCGGGTCCACCGTGCCCGAAACCTTGTGCAGCCAGGTGATCGAGCACGGCGCCGATCTCGGTATCGCGCTCGACGGCGATGCCGACCGGCTGCTGCTGGCCGATGAGAAGGGCGCGCTGATCGATGGCGACCAGATCCTGGCGCTGATCGCCCGTTCCTGGACCCGCACCGCCCGCTTGCGCGGCGGCGGGGTAGTGGCGACGGTGATGTCCAATCTCGGCCTGGAACGCTCGGTCGCCGAGCTGGGTGTGCAACTCCACCGCACCAAGGTGGGCGATCGATACGTCGTGGAGCGGATGCGCGAGCGCGGCATCAATGTCGGCGGCGAGCAGTCGGGCCACATGATCCTGTCCGATTTCGCCACCACCGGCGACGGGCTGGTCGCGGCGTTGCAGGTGCTGGCGATGCTCGTCGAGGAGGGGCGCCCGACCAGCGAGGTCTGCCGGGTCTTCACGCCGCTGCCGCAGCGGTTGCGTAGCGTGCGTTTCAGCGGGTTCTCGCCGCTTGGCCACGCGCGTGTGCGTAGCGCGATCAGCGCGGCGGAGCAGGTGCTGATCGGTTCCGGTAGGCTGCTGATCCGGGAGAGCGGCACCGAGCCCGTGGTGCGGGTGATGGCGGAGGCGGAGGACGAATTCTTGGTGTGTCAGGTGGTCGACGAGATCTGCAGCACCATCGCCGAGGTCGCGCATCAGCCCGCAGTCGCCGATTGATGCGCGGACGCGTGCTGATCGTCGCCGGCTCGGATTCCGGCGGCGGCGCGGGAATACAGGCCGACATCAAGACGATCACCGCGCTCGACGCCTTTGCCGCGACGGCGGTGACGGCGCTCACGGCGCAGAACACGCTCGGTGTGCACGGCGTGATGCCGGTGCCGCTCGATTTCCTCCGTTTGCAGCTCGAGTGCGTGCTGGCCGATATCGGCGCCGACGTGGTCAAGACGGGCATGCTGGCCGACAGTGCGACGATCGAGCTCGTGTGCGACGTGCTGGCGCGCGACGCTGGCGGCGTGCCGTTGGTGGTCGATCCGGTGATGGTGGCCAAGGGTGGCCAGTCGCTGCTTGATCCGGGCGCGGTCGCCACCCTCAAGCAACGGCTGGTGCCGCTGGCGGCATTGCTCACGCCGAACCTGCCCGAAGCCGAAATTCTCGCCGGCATGCCGATCCGCGATCCCGCCGCGATGCACCACGCCGCCGCCTGTTTGCTGACGCTTGGTGTGCCGGCCGTGCTGCTGAAGGGTGGCCATCTCGACGGCGACACGGTGACCGACCTGCTGGCAACCGCGGAGGGCATCACGGAGTTCGTCGGACCGCGCATCCCGAGCCGCCACACCCACGGCACCGGCTGCACCCTGGCCAGCGCCATCGCCGCCGGATTGGCGCAGGGCCTGCCGCTCGTCGAGTCGATCGACCGGGCCCGCCGCTTCGTGCGGCAGGCGATCGCGGCCGCACCCGGCCTCGGCGCCGGACACGGGCCGCTGAACCACGCCGTGACGGTCGATCTCGCCCGTTTGCGGTGATGCCGCGTGCTGGGGAAGGTTCAAGCGCCGGAACCGCAGTTTCTACAATCTGCACTTTCTCTGCGCAGTTTGTAGCTGTATCGCATTTGTTTTGAGCATTTGCCGCCGGTTTGCCCAATTTCTCGGATTTAGCTTGCCTCATATGAAGCGTCATACGGTAGTCGCCGATCTCAACCGATCAGTGGTGGCCCGTCATGACTGCAATCGACCACAAGACCATCTTGGCCGCGACGCTGTCCGCTCGCATCGGTCGCCGGGTTGTGTTGAAGGGAGCCGCCGGGACAGCCTTCGCTGCCGGCACCGGCGCGCTCGCACGCCCGGTTCAGGCGGCGACGGGCGGCCACATTCGTGTCGCCTCGCTCGGCCACATCGACACGCTTGATCCGCATTTCACCGGTTTTCTCTCCGCGATCCAGGTCATCAAAAACATCCATAACGGCTTGTTGAAGGTGACCTACGACGGAAAGGTGGTCAGCTTCGTGCCTGATCTCGCCAAGACATGGGACCTCATCGACGACAAGACGCACCTGTTCAAGCTGCACGAGGGGGTCACGTTTCACGATGGCACCAAGTGCGACGCCGACGCGGTCAAGTTCTCGTTGCTGCGCGTCAAGGAGGGAACGCCGAAATCCCCGCACGCCTGGATGCTTGCGTTGCTCGACACGATCGAGACGCCCGACCCGCTGACGGTCAAGCTCAACTTTTCCAAGCCGTACGCATTCCTTCCGGTCGCGCTGACCGGCTCGACCGGCCGAGCCGGCACGATCGTGAGTCCGGCCGCGGTGAAGAAATACGGCATGGATTATGGGCGCAATCCCGTCGGGACCGGCCCGTTCAAGTTCGTCAGCTGGCGGGAGAATGACAGGATCGAGATCGAGAAGAACCCGCACTACTTTGAGAAGGGTCTGCCGAAGCTCGATCGGGCGACGTTCGTGATGATCAAGGAACCGTCTTCCGCGGTCGCCGCGATGTTCGCGGGCCAGGTCGATGCGATGAACGATTGCCCGATGCAACTCGTCAAGCAAGTCAAGGCGTTCCCCCGCGCCAAGCTATATGGCCAGATCGAGGGCAACTACACCTGGGTCGGAATGAACGTCCGCAAGCCGCCGTTCGACGACATGACGCTGCGCCAGGCGGTGGCCGCCTGCATCGACCGCGAAACCGTCCTCAAGCAGGTCTATTTCGGATTGGCGATCCAGGCGTACACGCCGATCTCGCCGCCGATGTCGCATTTCTACGACCCGAACATCGCCGAATCGGATCGCGGCCAGCGTTTCGATCTCGACAAGGCGAAGGCGTTGCGGGCGAAGGCGAAGAACCAGGGCGAGATCCAGGTCAACTACATCATGTCCGAGGGCAACGCCCCGACCGGCACGCGCGTGGCGCAGAGCGTCGCACCGATGCTCGATGCCATCGGCATCAAGGCCAACTTGCAACTGATCGAGCCGGCAGCTTGGGTGCAGCGCCGCAATGCCGGCGACTTCGACATGATCGACGCCGAATGGGCGGCCGACCTCGATCCGGACGAAACGCTCTATCCGGAGTTCAAGACCGGTGGCGCCTGGAACTTCTGCGGCTGGTCGAGCGCGCGGTTCGACGAGCTCTGCCAGCAGGCGCAGGCGGTGCTCAATCCGGACCCGCGTCGCAAGCTCTACTACGAAGCCGAGGACATCCTGATGAGAGAAGCGCCGGTGGCGATGCTGGCTCACATACCGGTCTACAAGGTCATGTCGTCCAAGGTTGAGGGCTTCGAGTACATTCCCGCCGACCTGCTGAACTTGCACACAGTCAGTCTCGATTGATGCTGAGGTTCGTCCTCGGCAAAGTATTCCAGACCAGCTTCGTCCTGCTCATCGTCTCTGTCGCCACTTTCGGCCTGTTGAAGCTGGCGCCGGGCGCGGTCGCCGGCGTATCCTCGATGGCGTGAGCCTGCAACTGAAGCGTGGCGAGACGATCGCGCTCGTGGGCGAATCCGGTGCTGGAAAGTCGACCGTCGCAATCGCCCTGATGGGTCTCCTCAAGGCTCCGGAGGCGCGTATCGAGGGAACCGTGCGCTTCGACGAGATCGTCAACCTGCTGGCGGTGCCGGAGCGGCACTGGACCCGCTTGCGGGGCCGGCGTCTGGCGATGATCTTTCAGGACGCCGGCGCCGCGCTCGACCCCTGCTACACGGTGGGCAGCCAGTTGATGACGGCGCTGCGCCGGAACCTCGGCATGGGCCGCAGGGCCGCGCGGGATCGGGCGGTCGAGCTGTTCGAGGACGTCGGGATCAACGATGCCGCCACGCGGCTCTCGGCGTATCCGCACGAATTGTCTGGCGGAATGCAGCAGCGGGCCATGGTGGCAATCGCGCTCTCCTGCAATCCAGCGCTCCTGTTCGCGGACGAGCCGACCTCGGCGCTGGATGTCACGATCCAGGCGCAGATCATGCGGCTGATTCTCGATCAGATCCGCGCGCACGGTGCGAGCTGCGTGTTCGTGCTGCACGATCTGGCCCTGGCGAGCCAGAGTTGCGACCATATCGTTGTGCTCTACGCGGGTCAGGTCATGGAAGCAGGGCCGTCGGGGGCGGTGCTGGCCGGACCGCGACACCCGTACACCACGCTGCTCAAGGCGTGCGTGCTGGAGATCGGCGCCGGGCTGCTGCACCCGCCGGAGGGTTCCATGCCGGCCTACGACGACATGCCGCCGGGGTGCCGCTTCGCCACAAGGTGCGGGCGGGCGTTGCGCCATTGTGCGCGCGAGAAACCTCCGTTGCAGACGGTCGACGGCCGCAGCTTCGCCTGCTGGAACCCGGAACCGTTGCACCCGTGACGGAAGGCGACGCGATCTTCGAGCTCCTCGACGTCGAGAAGGTGTTCGAGGTCAGTCGGCCCGGCGGCCTGCTCTCGCGCGGAACCGTGCGGTTACCGGCGCTCGACGGGGTGAGGCTCACGATCAGGTCGGGATCGAGCGTGGCGCTGGTCGGTGAGAGCGGGTCGGGCAAGTCCACGCTGCTCAAAGTTCTCCTCGGCCTGCTCGAACCCACGAACGGCAAGGCGATGTTCCGCGGCAAGCCGATCGCCGAGGCCAGGGCGGGTTCCCACGGCGACTTCCACCGCGACGTCGCGATGGTGCACCAGGATGCGCGGGGCTCGCTGAACCCGCGTATGACCGTGCTCGATCTCGTTGCCGAGCCGTTGCGGCACTTCCGGCGCTGCCAGGAGCGCGAGGTCACCGATCGGGTCGTTGACCTCCTGGCGCGGACCGGTCTGCCCGCCGACGTGATCCAGCGCTATCCGACGGCGCTTTCGGGCGGCCAGGTGCGGCGTGTGGCGATCGCCCGCGCGCTGGCATCGGAACCCACCGTGCTGGTGGCGGACGAGGCGGTCTCCGGGCTGGATGTCTCGACGCAAGCGCAATTGCTGAACCTGTTGCGCGAGCTGAAGGCCAGCATGGGTCTGACCTTGCTGTTCATCACCCACGACCTGGGCGTGGCGAGCTATCTCTGCCAGGAGATCGCGATCATGTATCTGGGTCGCATCGTCGAGACGGGACCGACCAATTCGGTTCTGAACGACCCCGCGCATCCCTATTCGAAGGCGCTGCGAACCGCGTCACCACAGTTCTTCGCACCCATCGCGGAGCCGCTGCCTGGCGAGATCCCGAGCCCGCTGGATCTCGCGCCGGGCTGTCGCTTTGCCGGCCGATGCGCCTTCCGGCAGGAAGACTGTCTCGTAACCGACCCGGTCTTGCGGACGCTCATGTCAGGACGGGCGGCTGCATGCCGGCATCCATTGTCCGATGCTCCTCTCGGTCAGCCGGATGCAGGCTCTCGCAGGCGGTCAGGACTTGCTTGATGCCGGTGATGGTCTCGCCGTGCCTCTCCTCAATCCATGGGTAGATCGGACCGACCTTCTGGCCGACCATGCTCGCCCGAGGCCGATACTGGACTGCGACTGCGCCAAGGTCGGAACCGAGCCGACGTGTCGATCTGGAGGGATTGCAATGAATATGCGGAGGCAACTGCGAGCGTTGATGCAGCAGCCCGCGATCATCGTGGCGCCGGGCGCCTATGACGGCGGCACCGCCATGCTTGTCGAGGGCGCCGGGTTCCCCTCGGTCTACATGACCGGCGCCGGCGTCGCTTCGACCTACGGCCTGCCCGATTACGGGCTGCTCAGTGGCGGCGAGATGGCCGAGCGCGCCGGTCTGATGGCGAGTGCGGTCAGCGTTCCGCTGATCGCCGACGCGGATACGGGTTACGGCAACGAACTGAACGTCACTCGCACGGTCCGCGACTACGAGGGGCGCGGTGTGGCTGCCTTGCACATTGAGGACCAGGTCGCGCCGAAGCGATGCGGCCATCTGGCTGGCAAGGAGATCGTGCCGCGCGAGGAGTTCCTGGCCAAGATCCGCGCCGCCGTCGCTGCCCGGCGGGATCCCGACCTCGTCATCATCGCTCGCACTGACTCGCGCGCGGTCGCCGGCCTGGCGGAGGCGGTGGCGCGCGCAAACGCGGCGCTCGAGGCCGGTGCGGACATGATTTTTCTCGAGGCGACCCGTACCGTGGAGGAGGCGGCGTCCGTGCCGAAGCTGGTGCGCGGGCCATGCCTGCTCAACATCGTCATGGGCGGCGTCACACCCGTTTACGACCTCAGGGTGGCCCAGCAGATGGGCTACCGCGTCGCGATCCTGCCCGTGGTCATTCTGGGGACGATGGTGACGCGCGCGATGGAAGCGCTGGACTCGTTGAGCGCCACGAATGTGCATCCCCCCATTCCCGGCGACCTCACAGTGCAGGATCTGTTCGGGCGCTTCGGCGCCAAGCGCTGGGATGCGTTGCGGAACGATTTCCAGCAGGCTTTCAAGCACGCGACGACCGTCTGAGCCCTGGGTCCAAGCGGGCTCGATCTGAGCGCTCGACCAATCGCGCTCGGAGCGTAGCGGCTGCGAGGGCGTGGAAGACGGCCGGGTTCAGCGGTCCGGACGTCCTGGAAGTCCGAGCAACCTCTCCTGGGTGGGTCGCGAGCGGACGCTCGATTTGGTTCAGTATCGAACCGCGCTGTAGCCGCTAGCTACTCGGTGAGTGGCACGTCCGAGCGGATGACGCCGCCCGGGGATACTTGGGCAGCGCGACGGTGGCCGGCGCGCTGGGTGAACAGGTGAACGCCTGCACCGAGCCGCCCGTGGGTCAGCTCCGCCAGGATGTCGCGATATACGAGATGGCTGGGGTAGAGTTGGGACGGCGGCACCGCGAACCAGCGCAGGTCGCCGGCCTCGGGCGTCTCGTCTTCGCCGACGACGCGCTTGCCGGGGCGGCTACGCAGCGCCGAGTGATAGCAAAGGGAGATAGAGTGGCCCCGGTCGTCGAAGATCTGAATGAGGGCGATCGGCCTGTCGGCCACTTGCAGCTCGCAGCCGAACTCGTCTCGGGCACAAGCCCGAATGCGATGCGCGATCTCCTCCCTGTGGCGGATGATGCTGCCCGGGACGTGCCAGCCCCTGCCGAACGGGTCGTCGCGCCAGGCGAGCAGCGTGCCCTTCTGTTCATCCTGGACCAGCAGGTCGATGTTGGCCGTGGCCGTCACCTCAGTCACGAATCGGAACAGCGGTGTCGGCAGATCGGCTCCTCGCCCGTGCAGTTTTGCAAGGATGGTCTCGAGCGTGTGCAACTCCTCTTCGGTGAGCCGAAGGTCGCCGGGGCTTGTCACCAGCAAGGTCTCCTGGTCGCGTCAGCAATATCAGCGACTCATACCTAGTTCCGTAGCGACGACCTATGGCACGCATCGGCGGCCCGTGGCTTGTAACCCCGGACCGCCGCCCGTAAGGTTACGTCTTGGCTTGCGAGTCACTCGCAACACAGGGGAACCCCGCGATGGGTGAGGAGATGAGCGCGATCGGACGACGGTGCGAGCGCGCCGTGGTAACGGCCTATCGCGATCTCAGGGGGTTTGGGAGCGATGATATGTCCGCCTTCCAGGCTTGTACCACGCTGTATCGCATCCACCATCCGGAAGCGTCGGTCGACGAAGCGCGCCGGCTGGTATCGGAGTGGATCGACCACCATGTCGTCAGCAATCGCCGTGGCGCAACGCCAGGCTGCCCCTGCGACTGACCAACCTTGCGTTTGATCCCGAGCGATTGCTCACCGGAACTTGACCAAGAGCGGCGCGCCGAGCCGCGGCGCACAATCTTGCCGCTCTCGCTTGCCATCAAGGCGCCCTCAGGAAATTGCCCCCCGCGGTGCAGGCGCGGGCCACCAAAGCCTGCAAGGCAGGATCCTTGTCGCCGTCCTCGGCCGTGAGCGAGTCCATCGGCACGAAATACTCATGCGGGTGCGGCAGAGTCCCGGTGGCAACCTGGTAATGCCGCGCCTTCAGGCCGTACATCACCTTGAGGTCGCGTACGGGAAGAATGAACGGTTGCACCGGCTCGGCCCGTAGCAGTCCAGTCATCTTCCAACGGGGCGTCGGATCCTCCGGCATCACCGGCCCAAGCAGCCAAGTCACCGGGCAAACCGCGAGTAGCGACTGGGTGCTTGGAGCGAAGCGGGATCGCTTGTCGAGGAGATTCTGCAAGGTGCCGCAGGCTTCGATCGCAAAGATGTCGACATAGGGCTCGACCGGCGTGCCGCCGAAATTTAGCCAGAGCCCATCGGGCAGGGTACGGAAGCGATGGCTCCCGGGGAGCTTGAGGAACGGGTTGTTCATATCGGCAGCGGGGCGTCCCTTCATCCAGGCGTCCTTGCGACGTCCCGCTTCCAGCCCGGGTGGACGTTGCGGCCACTGTTTCAAGCGGGTCCGTACCATGGCGTCCAAGGAATAATACGGCTCTCTCATGTGACCTCCGATAATACAGGCTCGAATTGCATTCAACCTACGGGTGTATGCATACCAGCGGGACGCTTGGAGGCAAACGGAGCGATAACGGAACCGTGAGCTCACCAGTATTTCGACAGGCGCGAAGGTGCGGTAAACCAGCACAATTCCCGTTACGTTCTGGAGAGAAACCCGATCCGAGTGTTGTGGTGTGCTAAAGTTCATGCCGATATTTGCTAAACCTTAGAACACCTTCGTCTAATACCTTGCATTGCGAAGTGAGCCAGAATCGGATAGCTCCCGCAGCGTGGAAGCGGCGGCTGCTATTTCAACCGGCGAAACTTAATACTGTTTAGGGCGTGAAAAACACGCCAATTATATTCTTACATAGCAAAATTGCGGCGCAAGCGGGGTCCAGCTTGCTCTCTCTCTCTCTCCAACTTCGGCGGTTCGCCTCATCCGAATAGTGCTGCATCCCGGTTGATGTCGCCTCGATGGCCACCCCTCACGTGGCGGGCAGCAATCGTGCCCGCGCCCAAAAGTTCCATGCGGTTCGGAGATGCTGGACAAGTCGCCCAATCCCGTTGATGTGCTGTCATTAATTGGTAGCAATTTTGCCGTAGACGCATCGCGCTCACGAAGCCGGGTGCGTTCTGGGAAAGTATTGGGTCATGGGTACGACGGATTTTCCTGACCGCGAACAGGCACCAGGAAGCGCGGCGCCGGTTGCAACCCGTCGATCGGGTCTTGCCGGACGGAACCCAACGGACCAAAAAATGCTTGCGTGCGTGGGTCTGTCGGTCGCGACGTTCTCGCTGGTTCTGCTGTTGCTGAACTTTCCGTCCGCGTTCGATCGTCCGATCACGCACGCGCTCAATGCCGGAGCAGCCAACCGACCCGTCCTCGACCTGATCGCCGCCGCTGTCGTCGACCGCTACGCGCTATCCGGCGTCATTTTTCTCGCCGCGCTCTGGTATTGCTGGTTCTCCAGCACGCCGGCGATGCGCGGCCGCGTCCTGAATGGAACCGCTGCGGCGGTCGCCGCCGGGATGGTCAGCCGCATCGCGCAGCACAAGTTGCCATCGCACCCGCGGCCGCTGCACGACGCCAGCCTCGGTTTTCACCCGCCGCCGATCGTCGACCCGAACTCGCTCAACGTGTGGAACGCGTTCCCGAGCGATCACGCCGCCGTCTGGTTCGGGCTCGCGATGGTCGTCTTCATCGCGCGTCCCGGCCTCGGCATCCTCGCCCTGCTTTGGGCGTTCGTCACCGACCTTGGCCGTGTCTATCTCGGATATCACTATCCGACGGATATCGTTGGCGGGGCGGCCTTGGGTTGCCTCTGCGTTGGGGTGAGCCAGCTCGATCTGCTGCAACGTCCGGCGCGCGCCGTCGTGCGTTGGAGCGAGCGCCACCCACCGGTTTTCTACGCCCTCGCGTTCTTCGCCAGCCACCAAGTCGCGACACTGTTCGATGATCTGCGCCAGGTAGGCCGCGGCGTCGCCAACCTTTTCCATCTACCCATGATCTGAGCCACGATTATGGCTGGATGGAGATGCCTGCCGCGGATCACCCGGCGCGGCTCACTCCATCTACCGCAATACGCCTTCTTCCACCGTGGCGCAGACGGGCCGAGGCGTGGCCTTGGCCGGGGCGGCGTTGACCGGTGCGGCGTCCACGATGAGTGCCGTGCCGCGCGCGGTGTCGCCGGATGGTCTCGCCGGAGCGGGGGACGCGATGTATTCCGGCAAACGCATCCGCAGGACGGCGCCATCCAGCCGCGGATCGACCTCGATCGAGCCACCATGCAGCGCCACGATCGCTTCAACGTCCCGCAGCGCCGCTCGCAATGCGGTCTCGCTGTCGGGCGGCCCGTCCGCGAGCACCGAAATCTCGATGCGACGACCATGACGGCGGGCGGAGATCAGCAGGTCGGCGGCTGGTGATAGGTTCAGCCCGACCCGCACCATCGTGTCGAGCGCTTGACGCAGAGCACGCGGATCGGCGTGGACCAGAAGATCGTCGCGGACGGCGACCCTGACGCGGGCCAGCAGGCGCGCCCGCTGCGCGTCGAGCCGGCGCAGCACGGTCTGCACCGCCACTGCCACCTCGACCCGCTCCGCCGCGAGCTTCGTCCGGCCGAGTTCGAACTCGGGCTCCGGCTCGGCAAGCGGTTCCGCCCGAGGGGTTCGCGCGCTGCTGAGCCATCCGATAGCCAGCGCGCCGGGGGCCACGGCCCAAGCAACGATCCAAGACGACATCAAGGGCATCAACTCGGACATGGGGATCGTGCCTCATCCTTTGCAATGACCCTATTTTGTTCCAATTCCCGTTAAGCGTGAGTAAATGCGAGACACGTGTTCTCCCGCGAGACTCGGAACCGGGCGGCCGGCCGGCCGTTCTCACCAATCCCAGCGGGAGGCACCATGGCGATGGACCAGATAGCCGAAACGGAGCCATCCAGTTTACCCGCGCGAAGCGAGTCGCGCCGAGCCGCTTCCGGCGCGCCCACCCGAACTTTGTTGCGCCAGGATTTCGCAGCCGTCCGCGCTCGCACCGATGCGCTTTGTGCAGCGCTGACCGACGAGGACCAGTGCGTCCAGTCGATGCCCGACGCCAGCCCGGCGAAGTGGCACCGAGCGCACACGACCTGGTTCTTCGAGGAGTTCGTCCTTATCCCCCACTTGGCGGGTTATCGGTCGTTCGACCCGGCGTTCCGCTACCTGTTCAACTCCTATTATGAGAGCGTCGGCGCGCGGCATCCGCGACCCTCGCGGGGCCTGCTGACGCGTCCCAGCGCCAGGCAGGTCGGCGCCTACCGGGCGCATGTCGATCACGCGCTCGGCGAAGGGCTGACGGCGCCGGACGCAGTCGTGGCTGACCTCGTGGGCCTCGGTTTGCATCATGAGCAGCAGCATCAGGAATTGCTGGTCACCGACATGCTCCACGCTTTCGCCCAAAATCCCCTTTTGCCCGCGGTCTTGCCGGAATGGCGGGAACCGCCCGGCGCGCCGGGGCCGACACGCATGATCGCGTTCCGCGGCGGTACCTGCGAGGTGGGGCATGACGGCGGTGGATTCGCGTTCGACAATGAGGCGCCGCGCCACGAGGTGCTGATGACGCCCTATCGCCTGGCCAACCGCCTGGTGCGCAACGCCGAATACATCCACTTCATCGAGGATGGCGGCTACTGCACGCCCGGCTTGTGGATGTCGGATGGGTGGGCGGTCGCGCAGTCCGAGCAGTGGGGCGCGCCGCTCTACTGGCACCAGGTTGGCCAGGCGTGGCAGCAGATGGGACCGAGCGGGCTCGCGCCGCTCGACCTTGACGCGCCCGTGCGTCACCTGAGCTGGTACGAGGCGGACGCGTTCGCGCGTTGGGCGGGCGCCCGACTTCCCACCGAAGCCGAGTGGGAGGTGGCCAGCGTCGATCCTGCCGTCGCCGAGCGCGACACCCATGTGTGGCAATGGACGGCGAGTGCTTATTCCGCCTATCCCGGCTATCGTCCCGTTGCCGGCGCCATCGGCGAATACAACGGCAAGTTCATGGTCAATCAGATGATCTTGCGCGGCGGATCGTCGGTCACCGCGCCGGGTCACAGCCGGCGGACCTATCGTAATTTCTTCCACCCCGATCGGCGTTGGCAGTTCACCGGGCTCCGCCTCGCCCAGGACGCCTAGCGCTCGTCCATGCAGGCGTCCGGCATGCCGGCAACAAGCAAGATCAGCGGGAGAGAGACATGCTGGATGAGGTGACGGAGGTTGTTGGCGACGTGGCAAGGGAGGCGCTCGCCGGCTTGCTGTCACCGCGCAAGACCCTGCCAGCGAAGCTGTTCTACGACGCCGAGGGCTGCCGACTGTTCGGCCAGATCACCGAACTGCCGGAATACTATCTCACGCGCACCGAGCTCGCTTTGCTGGACCGGATCGGTCCGCGCATCAGGGCTTTGGTGCCGGAGGCTGTCGCGGTGGTCGAATACGGCGCGGGTAGCGAGACTAAGGCGGCGATCCTGCTGAGCGCCTTGCGCCGGCCGGCGGCCTACGTGCCGATCGACGTGGCCGAGGTGGAACTGCGCCAGGGCGCCAATCGACTCGCGCGGCACTTTCCGGCGGTTGCGGTAACGCCGGTGGCGGCGGATTTTCTTGGCCAGTTCACGCTTCCCGCGACCCTGGACGGGTTGCCGGCGCTCGGCTTCTTTCCGGGCTCGACGATCGGCAATCTCGATCCGCCGACGGCCGGACGGTTCCTGGGGCAAGCCCGGCGGACCCTCGGCCGTGGTGCCATGTTCCTGCTGGGCGCGGATCGGCGCAAGGATCCGGCGCTGCTCCTGCCCGCCTACGACGACGCGGGTGGGGTGACCGCCGCCTTCAATCGCAACGTCCTGGCTCGCCTGAACCGCGACGCCGCGGCCGATTTCGACCTTGACACCTTTGCCCATCGCGCCGTGTGGAACGAGCGCGAGGGTCGCATCGAGATGCATTTGGTTAGCCAGCGAAGGCAGACCGTGCAACTGGCCGGGCACGCCATCTCGTTTGCGCACGGCGAGACGATCCATACGGAGAACAGCTACAAGCACACGCCGGAGAGCGTCATCGCGATCGCAGAGGCCGCCGGCTGGCGCTCGGCGGAGTGGTGGAGTGACCCCGACGCGCTGTTCTCTCTCTATCTGCTGAAGGAAACCGACCAATGAGCTCGCGCGCAAACCCTGCCGCCGTCCCTCGCAAGCGGGTTTCCCTTGCTTCCTGGCTGCTGGTTGCCGGACTTGCCCTCGCCACGCTGCCGACCGTCAGGGCACAAGGCGTCACCCCGGCGCCGCTTCCGCCGAAGACCGCTGAGACCGGCCCGACCGTGGCTTCACCGCCGGACGGGAGGATACCGCGTGGCGTGATCCGACCGCCCGCCCATGTTGATCCGGCGATGCCCAGGGTGAAGCCCAATCCCGACAAGTATACGATGCCGGTGATACCGCCTCCCGGGGCCCCGGGAGGCAACCCGACCGTAAAGCCGAAATAGAGCCTGCCGGTCGGCGTTCGCGGTTGGGGCTAAAGCTGCGCCAGAATGGATTCCGCGCTGCTGACCTCATAGCCGCCGGGGGGCTCCACGGCGAGGTGGGTGACTTTGCCGTCCTCAGCGACGAGTGCGAAGCGTTGCGAGCGGATCCCCATCCCGCGACCCATGAGATCGAGCTCCAGGCCGAGCGCCTTCGAGAGCTGGCCCGCCCCGTCGGCGAGCATGATGATCCGGTCGTCCACACCCCCCTCCTTGGCCCAGGCGGCCAGGACGAACGCGTCGTTCACCGCGGTGCAGACGATCTTGTCGACGCCCTTCTGTTTCAGGGCGTCGGCGTTCTGCACGAAGCTCGGCAGGTGTTTCGCGCTACAGGTCGGGGTGAACGCCCCAGGGACGGCAAACATCACCACCTTGTTGCCCTTGAAGATCTCGTCGGTCGAGATCTCCCGCGGCCCTTCGGCCGTGCCTTGCGTTAGCTTCATGGAGGGGATCGTGTCGCCGACCTTGATCGTCATATGCAGCCTCGCTTGTGCCAATTGCGTTGGCTGAATTCGTAGCCTTCCTGGCGACCAGAGTCACGCTTGCGGAGTTGGGGCGATAACCCCAGATTTGACCGATGATGAACAAGGACGACGCCGATAACTTCCTCACGGGCAAGCTGCTCATCGCCATGCCCGCGATAGGCGACACGCGGTTCGAACACAGCGTGATCTACCTGTGCGCGCATACCGCGGCCGGGGCGATGGGCATCGTCGTGAACCGCCCCCTGGAAGAGCCGAGCTTCGGCGAATTGTTGAAGCAGCTCGAAATCAACCCGGCACCGCCGGCCCGGCAACTGCCGCTCTGCGCGGGCGGTCCGGTGGACAAGGCGCGCGGTTTCGTCCTGCACACCAGTGACTGGACCAGCGAAGCCAGCTTGCAGGTGAATGATGGCTTGGCGCTCACCGCCAGCCTGGACGTGTTGCAGGTGATCGCCGAGGGGAACGGCCCGCGCGAGGGGTTCTTGGCGCTCGGCTATGTCGGCTGGGGACCGGCGCAGCTCGATGCCGAACTGACCAACAACGTCTGGCTCTCCGTGCCGGCCGACGACACCCTGGTGTTCGACAATCAGCACGACACGAAGTGGCTGCGGGCGTTGGCCAAGTTGCATATCGACCCGAGGCAGCTCTCCAGCGACGCTGGCCACGCCTGACCGACTCACCAAGTGAAGTGGCTGAGACAGGCCAAGGGTGCCAAGTTCGCGGCGCGTAGGGCGGCGTCCGCCGAGCCCGGGTCGCCGCCGAGCTCGTCGAGGTGCAAGCCGCCCAGCACCCAGCACGAGGCGACCCCGATCCCGGCCGCGCCGGCAATGTCGGTGCGCAGCGAGTCGCCTACGGCGAGGATGCGATCGGTTGGCACGTTCAATCGGGCGATCACCGCCGCATAGATCGCCGGGTCGGGTTTGCCGAGCGAGCGTACAACGCCGCCCAAGGCGAGA
Organism: Acetobacteraceae bacterium; assembly: GCA_965218045.1. Classification (GTDB taxonomy): domain Bacteria; phylum Pseudomonadota; class Alphaproteobacteria; order Acetobacterales; family Acetobacteraceae; genus CAVRCA01. The sequence goes on from CBDCJX010000009.1 coordinate 686,827, forward strand.
TATCGCTGCGCCAGTGAGCCGGCGCACAAAACGCGCACGCCGCCGCGTATCACCTCGAGGTCGGGATTGGCGCAGATCATCGGCAGCACCGCCGCGGCACAGTCGCGCAGTACTGGCTCGAACTCGGCCATGTCGGTCGGATCGCGCGAATCGTCAGGTCCCGTGTTGAGGACGAACTCCGCTTCCGCCGGAGCCGCCACTTGTACGAGGTCGAGATCGTGCAGCAGGTTGAGGTCGCGCTCGGGTCCGAGGTGGAATACGCGTCGACCGAGCGCGCGCCACCAGGCGTCCGGCCGATCGCGCAAGGCGCGATGCACCGCTTCGCCGCTGGTCATGATGTCGGTGTAGAGCTCATCGGCGATACCCATCTGCCGCATCGACGCTTGCACCGCGCTGGCGCGGCGCGGCGCGTTGGACAGCATCACCACGCGTTTGCCCAAGCCGCGCAGGCGTTCCAGGCAGTCGGTCGCCCCTGGGGTGGGCCTGATCCCGTCATGCACCACACCCCACAGATCCAGGATGAAACCGTCGAACTCGGCGCCCAGCGGGGCAAAGCCGGGCAGGTGTTGCATCGTAAGCATCCGCTTCAGACCAGACGCGCCAGCCGCTCGGCATCGCTGCCCACCGCTTCACCGACGCTGGCGAAACCGGCGCGGTGCAACTCGTTCGTCAGCTCGCCGAGCACCCGCGCGATCGATGTCGGGCCGCGATACGCGAATTCGGTGTAGAGCTGCACCAAGCTCGCTCCGGCGCGCAGCTTGGTCAGCGCATCGGCGCCGGACCGGACGCCGCCAACTCCGATCAACGCCAGTCTCCCGCGTGCCTGTTGAAAACAGCGCGCCAGCAGCGCGGTGGACAACGCGAACAGCGGCTTGCCTGATAGCCCGCCCGCCTCGCGTCTTGCCGGCGAGATCAATGTCGGCGACCGGGTAATGGTCGTGTTCGAAACGATCAGCCCGTCCACGGCCTGTTCCACGCAGGTCTCGATCACCGGTTCCAGCGCGTCGAGCGACAGGTCGGGCGCCAGTTTGACCAGCAGCGGCGGACGCGCGGCCGTCCTCGCGCGAACGGCTTGCAGGATGCCGCGCAGTCGTGCCTCTTGCTGCAGATCACGCAATCCCGGCGTGTTCGGCGACGAGACGTTGATCACCGTGTAGTCGACGCGGCCGGCGACAGCGGCGACCATGGCGGGGAAATCCCGCTCCGGATCAGCGCCCTCCTTGTTGATGCCAAGATTGGCGCCGATCGGGACAGCACGGACGGCCAGCCGTGCGAGCTCGGCCAGGAACGCATCGAAGCCCCGATTGTTGAAACCCATCCGGTTGATGATGGCGTCGTCCGCCCGCAGTCGGAACAAACGGGGCGGTGGGTTGCCCGGCTGCGGCAAGGGCGTGACGGTGCCCGCCTCGATGAAGCCGAAGCCGAGCTTCGTCAGACCGCGCAGCGCCGTTGCGTCCTTGTCGAAGCCGGCCGCCAGCCCGATCGGATTGCGGAAATCGAGCCCAAACGCCCTCACGTGAAGTCGCGGGTCGTCGACCGTCCGCACCCGCCCGGCGAGTCCCAGGCGCAACGCGGTGAGCGTGAGACGATGGGCGCGCTCGGCGTCGATTTGGCGCAGCAGCGGAACAACGGCGGAGGCCAGGGCGGGGATCATCGGTGAGGGGTTATGCCCGCAAGCTCCGCGTCGTGCTACACCGCCACGCATGTGGAGCGAGCCCTACCTCGAAACCTGCTGCCGTTCGGCGCTGCACCGGCTGCTGCTTGCCGAGAATATCGGGCGTCCGGCCGGATTGAAGGACGGTCCGTGTCTGGCCCGACTGGCCGGAATGGGCCTCGCGCGTCGCCGGGGCGATGGCCGTTTCGAGGCGACACCGCCCGGGCGCGAGGCTCACCGGATGTTGGTAGTCAAGCCAACGGAGCGATGACAACACCGCTGTCGCGGCTCGCGGTCACCACGATGCGCGCGCCATCGGCGGCCGAGACCATGATTATGTCGCCCGTGGCCAACAGGTCGGCGGCGCCATCGAAGAATGCCGGCCCGCTCACCTGCGCCGTCGTCGCGGTGCCGGCCTTGTAGTGCCACAAGGTGAAACCGTTGGCATAGGCGAGCACGGAAAGGTTGCGGACGCTGAATGACATGGCCGTGATCCTTGCAAATAAAAAGCCGCCGGAGTGGAGGTCCACGCCGGCGGCTCGGTTTCTAGGAAGATCATTTCGGGCATAGCTCGCCCGTTGACGAATGTGTTCTAGTGAACGCGGCGGCAGGCTGTCAAGAACAAATTCCTATTGTGAGGGAATATTCGCCTATCCAGCCGCGATCTTCCGAGCGTCGTTCCCCAACGCGTTGAGCGCTGTCACAATCAGATCGATACCCTGCGCGTGCCAGCGCTGCACTGCCTTGTGATCCGCGCGGAGGACCGCGCCGAGCCGGCGCCAGGGATACAGGTGACGATCCGTCATCGGACTGACCAGGCAGCGCGCGCCGACAATGCGACGCAGGACGTAATTATCCTGCGGGATCAGCGGGATCCAGCCCAGCGCCTGGTCCATGCGGTCGATCTTGGCAGCGCTCGGAACCGGGGGACGGACCGCCCGTTCGTCACTGCCATACGCCTCGATCGCGTTGCGGACGATGTCGAGCGAGGAGGTGCGCAGCTTCGTGCTCCATCCCGTGTTCGGGATCGAGAGCAGCGTAGCGCCCGCTTCCTCGAGCCGGGAGATCACCAGCTCCGCATCGTAAGCGCTCACCAACTCCGCGGCGATCGGAGCGGGTGGTCTGCTCGCGCGTGTCGCTCGCGGCGGACTACCGTTGCCGCGCCGCCCGGCGGTGCGCACGAGTTGGCCATCGCGGGGCGCGGGATTATTCGATGCCGCGGATGGCGTATTGCTGAAATGCGTCATGGTGACTCCTTGGTCGGCGCGTTTGGTTCGGGCTGGCTGCCGCCCGCGGGCGGATGTCAGATGTCGAACACCGGGTACGGGTAAGGATCGCCCTCCAGCACACTGCCGGCGACGATCGCGCCCCAGGTGCGCGGATGGCCGGGAGGCAGCGGCGCGCGGCCGGGATCCTCGACCATCGACGGCGGCCCCGGAGGGGGCCGTCGCGCGCCGATGCGCCGACCGCGGTCGATCACGGTGGAGCGCGTCAGGCCAAGCGTCGCGGCTATCGCGTCCCATGTCGCGCCTTCGGCGCGGAGGCGGCGGAGCTGGCCGTCTCGGGCTTTGGTCCAGCTGATCCTGGTGGGCATGAAGGGTCGTTCCAAATCTGCAATACCCTTATGTTAGTCATGATGGCGTTTTAATGTCAACAACAATAACAGACAGGAGTTACCGAGCCCAACGCTCCACCTGATGGGCCAGGCTGAACGGTAACTCCCTCACTCCGCAAAGCTGGCAATGTTAGGGAACTTGACGTATGAGGTTGCTTATGGAGAACGCCGAGCAGGTCGGGCAGCGGATCCGCGATGTCCGCAAGGAACGTGGCTGGACGCAGGAAGCGTTGGCCACCGCCGTCGGCGTGAGCCGCAGCGCCGTAGCGCAATGGGAGACCGGTCGGTCGGGCCAGCTTTCGGCCAATCTGTCCCGTATAGCCAGCAGCCTCGACGTGGGCCTGGAGTTCCTGCTGCACGGCATCGACAAGCATGCGCCGCTGCAGGCGGGTAGCGGGGATGAGCTGGCGCTGCTGCGGCTTTACCGCGAGTGTCACCCCGGCGATCGGCAGGTCCTGCTGCGTCTGGCGCGACGGCTGGCCGGTGATGCGCCTGGATCACGGCCGGCCCGAGCGTGACCGCTCCGGCTGAGACAGGGCCGAGGTGAGCGCACCAAGACTGCGCGCGCTCGCGTTCGGGCTCGCGACACTGGCCGGACTCGCCCCGACCTCGCCCCGTGCGGCCGGGCCGCATGGCGACCCGCGCGACTCGTGGCCCGAGTATCAGGTGATCATCTGGCAGAGCCAGACCGAGGCGAACTATGCCGCGTTGCGGCGCGCCGGTGTCACGGCCGGGGTAGTGATCGCCAGCCGCAACGACGCGGCACCCGTCCCACCCGGCCCGCGCGTTGCGCCGATGCTGGCGGCGGGACTCCGCTGGTACGTGGAGAACATCGCCACCGATTTCTATGCGCCCTACCATCGGTGGACCGCCGGAAAGAGCGTGAACTGGCTGTTTGACGAGGCACGCCGTCGCTACCGCGCCGATCCCGCCGACCCGACGGCCCTTGCGCGCGAGCCCAACCTGTCCGACCCCGAGTGGCTGGGCCGCATCCGCGCCCGGATCGATCGTGTCGTCCGGGCGCACGCGCCATATCGCCCGCTATTCTATGACCTCGCCGACGAAGCGGGGATCGGCGATCTGGCCGCCGCCGTCGATTTCGACTTCACGCCGGCCTCCCTTGCCGAGTTCCGGGACTGGCTTCGGCACGTCTATCCCGACCTTGCGGCGCTCAACGCCGAGTGGGACAGCCACTTCGCCGCCTGGAGCGAGGTCCGGCCGGCCACCACCGACGAAGCCCTGCACGCGCTGTGGCAATCCCACGCCGCCAGCCTGGCCGCCTGGTCGGACTTCAAGGCGTGGATGGATGTCTCGTTTGCCCGGGCCGTGCGCGCCGGCACCGACGCGGTGCACGCCGCCGATCCGACCGCGCTCGCCGGCCTCTCCGGCGCGCAGATCCCGGGCTGGGGCGGCTACGACTATGCCCGCCTGCCGTCGGCGGTCGACGTGATGGAGATCTACGACGCGGCGGCGAACATCGACCTGGTCCACGGCCTGTTCCCCGACCTGGTTCTGCTCACCAGCGTCGGCCAGGGCGAGGCCTCGGCCCATGGCGTGTGGCGCGCGGCCCTGCAGGGCGCTCGCGGCGTCGTGCTCTGGGATGAGCGGCATACCTTACCCGACGGATCGGAGTGGCGTGGGGTGCTCGCGGCCGCCCAAGCGCTGCGCGGCCCGCTCGGGGCACGGCTGCTTGCGGCGGCACCGCATCGGGACAGAGTGGCGGTGCTCTACTCGCCCGCTAGCTTCCGCATCCGCTGGCTGCTGGATCGCGCCGCCGAGCCGGGCGACTGGACCACGCGTTCGGCCAATCTCGAGTTCACCGACGAGGGGCCGGTCCGTGCAGCCTTCCATCGCGTGGTCGACGCGCTGGCACACCGCGGTCTCGCGCCTCGTTTCCTAACCCCGAGCACGCTCGCCAACGGCGGTCTCGATGGAATCGACGTCTTGGTGTTGCCCCAAGCGATCGCGCTCGGGGGCGCGGAGCTCGCCGCGATCCGAGGCTTTGTGGCAGCCGGGGGCAAGGTGGTCGCGGATGCGACACCGGGTTTGTTCGATACGCATGGCAAGCAGCGCGCGACGCCGCCGCTCGCCGACCTCGTACCCGCCAATGCGGATGCGCCTTCTCGCCTGCTCAGCCTGGCGCGCGGCACAGTGCACGTCGAGGGCACCTCGGTGGTGACTCGCGTCTACGATGAGCCGGATGGCGGCCGGCTGGTCGCCTTGCAGCGGGACCCTGGCGCGCCGGGCGAGCCCGTCGTTACTCTCACGCTTCCCGCTCCCGCTGCGGTCACCGACATCGGCAGCGGCACGTCACTGGGCCAGGTCGCCCGCCTCATGCTTCGGCTCGATCCCGCACGGCCGACCATCCTCTCCGTCCGATAGATCGCCTCGTCAGACCGGTCGCCGCCTGTCAGACTGACGTCGCATCGAAACGGGGAAGGACGATGGCCGACACGATCCACGACCATTCGCGCTGGGGAGCGTCCGATCAGCTCGGTGCGGGCAACCTGCTCACTCCCGAGCGGCGTCTGGCGGCGCTGCGCTCGATCGGCGAGGGGCGCGTATTCGATCTCAGCCACACGATTGCGGCTGGCGCGCCGTACATGGCGCCGAACCAGACGCCGTTCCTGCTGTCGATCTTCGCCTCATGGCGCGACAGCGTGAAACGGCGACGCAAGATGGGCATGACCAACGATGCCGGCTCCAATCTCGAACGCATCGAGATGACGACCCATGTCGGCACCCACATCGACGCGCTCGGTCATTTCACCAAGGGCGACAGGCTGTACAACGGCTTGGACGCCAACGAGGTGGTGACCGATTGGGGCTTGGACCGACTCGGCATCGAGCAGGCGCCGCCGATGATCACGCGCGGGATCTTGCTTGATGTTGCCGGGTTCGATGGCGGCGCGCATCTCAACCCTGGCCGGGTGGTGACGCCGGAGGAGCTCGCGCGCGCGCAGGATGCGGCGGAAGTCAGTATCGGTGAGGGTGACATCGTGCTGATCCGCACGGGCTGGGGTCGCTACTTCGGCGTCGACAACGCGCGCTACCTGCAAGGCGAGCCCGGCATCGACGTGCCGGGCGCGCGTTGGCTGACCAGTCGCGGCGTTGTCGCGATCGGCGCGGACAACATGGCCGTCGAGGTGCTGCCCAATCCGGACCATGGCATCGGGATGCCGGTGCATCAGCACGCTCTGGTGGAATCAGGTGTCTACCTCATCGAGAATCTGGCACTCGACGAGCTGGCTAGCGCTGGCGTGCGTTGCTTCTGTTTCATTCTGCTCGCGACGAAGTATCAGGGCGCGACCGGCTGCCCGGTGCGCCCGGTGGCGCTGACATGAGCGCGGCAGCGGCCACCGTGATCGTGCTCCACCATTGTGCCAACGCCCGCTCGTTCCGACCGCTCTGGGCCTTGGAGGAACTCGGGCTGTCCTATGAGCTGCGTATGCTGCCATTCCCGCCGCGCGCGCGAGCGCCGGACTATCTGGAGATCAACCCGCTCGGCACCATCCCCTTCTTCACCGACGGCGATGTCGCGATGACCGAGTCCTCGGCGATCTGCCAATATTTGGTGACGCGCTACGGGCCGACACCGATGGCGGTTGCTGCCGACGATCCGGCCTATGGTCGCTTCCTCAATTTTCTCTACTTTGGCGAGGCGACGCTGACTTTCCCGCAGACACTGGTGCTGCGCTATTCGCGGCTGGAACCCGAGGAGCGGCGATTGCCCCAGGTCGTCGATGACTACGCCCGCTGGTTCATGAGCCGGCTGCGCGCGGTTGAGGCCGCAATGCAGAGCGGGGCGTTTCTGTGCGCCGAGCGCTTCACCGCCGCCGACATCTCGGTCGGATACGCCCTGATGTTCGCCGAACGTCTCGGCCTCGCCGCGCGGTTCTCCCCAGGTGTCGCCGATTACTGGCACCGACTGCGCGACCGGCAAGGGTTCCAGCGCGCGCTGACCGCGCAGGAACACGCCGCCGCCGCGCAAGGTCTGCACGAAGCGCCGGCGGTGTGATTCTGACATGGCAAGCAGCATGATCCCCCAGCTCCACACCGAACGATTGCTGCTGCGCGGCTTTCGCGCGGACGATCTCGACGCTTACGCGGGCGTGCGGGCGGACCCCGAGGTCGCCCGCTACATCGGCGGTCCGTATACGCGGGTCGAGACGTGGGACCGCATGGCGGTGATGAACGGAACTTGGTCACTGCGCGGCTATGGCGTGTTCGCCGTCGAGGAGGTCGCGTCGCGCCGCGTTGTCGGCCACTCGGGCATCCTGCACCAGCCGGATTGGCCGGAGCCGGAGATCGCCTACACCCTGCATCGCGAGGTCTGGGGCCGTGGCTACGCGCCGGAAGCCGCCCGCGCCATCCGCGCCTGGGCGTTCGACGGCTACGCGTTTCCCCGGCTGGTGAGCTACATTAGGCCGGACAACGCCCGCTCGATGCGCGTCGCCGAAAAGCTGGGCGCCACCCGCGAAGGAACCGTGCAACTGCGCGGCATCGAAGTCACCGTCTGGGTGCATCGCCGGCCCGATTAAGCCAACGGCGCGTCAGATCGGCACGGTGACCGCGTCGTATTCGTAGGCCCAGTCGTAGCGCGTTCGCAGCTTCTCGGGCGCCATCTCGCGGCGCATGAACGCGGGCGCGGCGAGAGGGTCGGCCAAGCTGGCGTTGTGAAAGCGCTTGGTGTTCTCCGACGATCCGCGCACGACCCGAGTGGTGCGTTCCATCCGCGCCCGCTCGAAGCGGCGGAAGGCAGCGGCCGGGTCGCTTTCCTCCGCCGCCAGGCAGCGCGCGATCACCAGCCCGTCCTCGATCGCCATGTTGGCGCCCTGTGCAAGAAACGGCAGGGTCGGATGGCAGGCGTCCCCGAGCAGGCAGACGCACCCATCCGACCAACGCGTCATCGGCGGTCGCCCGAGCAAGGCCCATTTGAACGGCGTCTCGATGCCTCGGATCAACGTCTGGACGTCGTCGTGCCAGCCCGCGAAGTCGCCTGCGAACTCCTCCGTCGTGCCGCGCTCAGTCCAGGATTCGACCCGCCAGTCGTCGCGCTCGACCACGCCCACCACGTTGAGCAGTTCGCCGCGACGCACCGGGTAGGTGACTACGTGCCCGCCCGGCCCCATCCAGTTGGTGCCGACTGGGCGACGCAGATGCGCGGGCAGGCGGTCCATCGGCACCAGGCCGCGCCACGCCATCAAGCCGGTGAACTCGGCCGGACCGGCGCCGAACAGAGCCTGGCGGATCGCCGAGTGGACGCCATCAGCGGCGATCAGCGCACCGCCCCGAACCCGCGCGCCGTCGGCCAAAATCAGCGTCACCTCGTCCTCTCCGGCATCGACCCCGACAGCGCGCGCCCCTAGGCGGATCGCGCCGGGGTAGCGAGCTTCGAGCGCGCTGGCGAGCACGAGCTGTATGTCCCGTCGGTGCGCGGTCCAATACGGCGCGCCGAACCGCGCGACGCAGTCCCGACCGAGATCGAACAGCCGAAAGATCTCGCCGGTATTCCACAGCCGCGCCTCCTTGCCGGCGGCCTCGCACACCACGGCTTCGAGCGTCTCGCGCAGGCCGAGCTCGATCAGCACGCGCGCGCCGTTGGGTCCGATCTGCACGCCGGCGCCGAGCTCGCGCAGTTCGGCCGCCTGCTCGAACACCCGCACCGAGAAACCCGAGGCGACGAGCGCCAATGCCGCCGTCAGGCCGCCGGTCCCAGCGCCGACGATCAGGATATCGCGGCCGGTCCGCATGGGCGTGGGACCTCCCGGAGCATTGCGACGGCAACATCAAGCCGGTTGCCGCAGGTGCGGTCAAATCGCGCGGGCGCTTTTCCTTGAGGCGGGCGGGATGCGGTGTTCTGATACGGCCACGTTCGGCGCAGCGCCGCGCGACGAGGTGACACGTATGACTCACGCAGATGACGTTTACACGGTTCGCGATTTCCGACTGCAAGAAGGCGCGGCGCTGCCCGAAGCGACGGTGGCCTACGCAACACAGGGAACCCTCGCACCCGACAAGTCCAACGTCGTCCTGCTGACCCATGGTTACACCAGCAGCCACCATTTCGCCGGCGGCGGCAGCGGCGCGTCCGAGGGGTCGTGGGGCGAGCTGGTCGGGTCGGGCAAGCCGATCGACACGGATTGCTACTTTGTCGTCGCACCCAACATGCTCGGCTCGTCCTACGGGTCGACCAGCCCGGCCTCGACCAATCCGGCGACGGGTCGGCCATACGGGCCGGATTTCCCCGACATCACGCTGTCCGACATCGTGGCGCAGCAGCACGGCTTGCTGCGTCACCTCGGCGTGCAGCACCTCGTGGCGGTGATCGGCCCGTCATTTGGCGGCTTTCAGGCGTTCCAGTGGGCGGTCGATTTCCCGGATTTCATGGATGCGGTGGTTCCGGTGGTGACGGCGCCGCATCCGCCAGTCGATGGCGGCAGCCTCGAGGGATTGGTCGAGTATCTGGCGAAGGACCCAGCCTGGAACAACGGGCACCATTACGGCCACGTAGGCATCATCCAGACCATGACGCGGCTGCGCGTCGGCACCTTGAAGAATTACGGGTTGGATGCCGATCTGGCGGAGCGCTTCCCCGACCCGGAGGCGTGCGAGGCCGAGATCGAACGCATTGCCGGGGACTGGGCAAGAAGCTTTGATCCCAACTCGCTCATCGTGCTGCGCAAGGCGTCGCTGCGCTATGACGTGCGCGACGCGTTGTCGCGGATCAAGGCGCGCGTGCTGTTCGTGCTGTCGCGCACCGACAAGCTGTTCCCGCCCGAGATCGCCGCGAGCGTGATGTCGGCGCTAAAGGTGGCGGGGGTGCGGGCCAGCTATTTCGAGATCGACAGCGATCGCGGCCATCTGGCGTCCGGCCTTGATGCCGGCAAGTGGGCGCCGGTGCTGCGCGACTTCCTCGAGGAGCTTCGCGCGAAGCGCTGATATCCGTCGCCTGCCACCAGTGCGCTCCTGCCGCGTTCACGTCTTCGTTGGGGAGAGAAGTGCATGGGCGAACTGGTGACCGGACTACCGCTGGAGGCGCGGACCGAGCTCGACGCGGCGCGCCAGCGGCTGCGTGGCAGTCGCGGGGTGATCATCCGCGCATCGGAGCTGATGGCGGGCTTCGTTGGTTCCGCTGCGGCGTACGGTTTGCGTCGGCTGCGCCCGCCCGCCAAGCTGCGGCATCGCGTGCAGGGACTGGCCGAAGCCGCGCTGGAGCGCGCGTTCGATGTGGCGGTGCTCGGACTCGAATCGGGTGGCCAGCGCGCCCTAAGGTCCTCGCTCCCCAGCCGCGCCGCCGCGGCGTTTTCGGGTGCTGCGGGCGGGTTCATGGGAATGGCCGGGTTCGTCCCCGACATCACGGTGACCACGCTCCTCATCATGCGCCGGATCGCCGCGATCGCGGTGGAGGAAGGCGAGGATCTCGCCGACCCGCAAGCGCGCGCGGCGTGTTTGGAGGTGTTCGCCTTCGGACGCGGGAGCCTCGATGAGCCGTGGGAAGAGGGCGAGGAACCGGAGCTGGGCTACTGGAGCGCGCGCCTGTTCCTGCAGGGGCGCCCGTTGGTGATGCTGCTGTCGGAGGCCGCGGCGACGTATGGGTTGCGCATCTCGCAGAAGCTCGCCCTGCAAGCCGTGCCGCTGATCGGAGCGGCTGGCGGCGCGCTGGTGAACAGTGCGTTCCTCGCGCATTACGAGGCGCTGGCCCGGGCGCATTTCGTCATCCGCCGGCTTGAACGCACTTACGGCGCCGAAGCGGTGCGCGAGTCGGCGGTTGCGCAGGCCACGGCGCGTGGCGCGGCCTGACGCGGATCAGTGGCCGTCGAGAATGGCGTCGCTGATTTTTTCCGCTGTCATCAGCACCGGAAAGTTGGTGTTGGCGCAGGGCACGACCGGGAACACCGATGCGTCGACCACCCGCAGGCTCTGCACGCCGCGCACCCGGCCGGCCGGATCGGTGACCGCCATCGGGTCGTCGTCGGCACCCATCCGGCAACTGCACGAGGCGTGCCAGACGCCGACCGCCGCCTTGCGGATGAAGGCTTCGAGCTGGTCGTCGTCGTTCATCACGCCGTCGAGGGTGAAGTCCTCCATAATGAACTTGCGAATCAGATAGGAGCGCAGCGGCGCCGGGCCGTCGAGCAGCCGCGCCATGACGTCGGTCAGCACGCGGTTCTTGGTCGTGATGGCGCCGACCTGGCGCACCTTGTCGCCATAGCTCGCCGGGAACGGATCGGTGGTGACCGCTTGCAGTTCCGGCATTCCGGCGAGCCGACCCAACCGACGAAACCCGTCCATCAGCCGTTCCAGATCGCGCGCGTCGGACAGCAGGTTGAAGGCAACCTCGGGCTCGTCGCGCCAGTCGGCGGTGCGCAGCTTGACGTAGCCGGTCTCGGAATAGGTCTTGTTGACGAACAGGATCATCGAGGCGATCTGCTCGCCCACCGCGTGCCAGGACGATTTCGTCGTAGCACCTACGAACATGTCGCCCGCCGGCGCGTCGCCCAGTTCCGAGGAGTAGCGCCACGCCACCATCATGTGGCGCCGCGTGTGCTGGTTCATGCGCGCGCCCGGCTTGACGAAGGCGGCGAGCGCTACCGAGGGATGGTCCATCAGCCGCTGCCCGACACCTGCCAGGGGAGCGAGCACCGGAATGCCGAGCTCGCGCAGATGCCCGGCGGGACCGATCCCGGCGCGTAGCAGGTGCGCGGGCGAGTGGACGGCACCCGAGGAGAGGATGATCTCATTGCCACGGAATTCCTGCTCGCGTCCGGCTACCCGCGCGTGAATACCGACACAGCGGGTATCCTCGAAAAGCAGGCCGGTCACCACCGTTTCAGTGGCAATGGTGAGGTTCTCGCGCATCCGCGTGCCGGGATCGAGGTAGCCGATCGCCGCCGAGACCCGCCGCTCGTACGCGTTGGAGATCGTGATCGGGAAATAGCCCTGCTCGAAGGCGCCGTTCTGATCGGGCAGGAACTTCATGCCGGACTTCCGCAGGGCCTCGCCGAGCGCCTTGGCGTGTTCTGGCCAAAGGTCGGGAAAGATGCGCCGCACCGGGATACGGCCTTCGGTTCCATGCCACGGACCGTCGAAGTCCATGTCGCGCTCGACCTTCTTGAAGTACGGCAGGACATTGTCCCAGCGCCATCCGGCGGCGCCGCGCGTTTCCCACTCATCGTAGTCGGTCGGCGCGCCGCGATTGGCGAGCTGGCCGTTGATCGATGAGCCGCCGCCGAGCACGCGTGCCTGCTCGTATTTGCGCAGCGGTGGTCGCGGTGCGTCGGGGTCGTTGTGCGGGATGACCTCCGTGGTGACCTTGAGGTCATTCCAGATGAAACGGGAATCGAGATAGGCGGTGCCGGGGTAGGAATCGAGGATCTGCTCGGGCACCTTGCCGTGCGGCGTATCCTGGCCGGCCTCGCAGAGCAGCACCTTGTTGGCGCTGCGCGCTGAAAGCCGGTTGGCCAGCACCGACCCCGCCGATCCGCCGCCGACTATGATGTAATCGTAGTTCATCGCGTGGTCAGGCTCCGAGCTGGCGGGCTAGGTCCGCGATGTCGGTCGCGACGATCGTCCACTGCCCGTCGGCGGTGATGTCGCGCGTCTGCGAGGGTCCGTATTCGCCGGGGCGGGGGAAGAAGCCGGTCTGCAAGCCGAGTTCCTGCGCGGCGCGGAGATCGGAGTTGTGCGCGGCGCACATCATTACCTGCGACGGCTCCAGGTCGAGCAGGGTGCAGACGCCGAGATACGTCTCGCGGTCGGGCTTGAAGTGGCCGAACAGGTCGGAGCCGAAGATCATGTCCCACGGAATGCCGGCGTGCTTCGCCATGTTGAGCAACAGCGACACGTTGCCGTTCGACAGCGGCCCGATGATGTATTTCGCTTTCAGGCGCGTGAGGCCGGGGATGCTGTCCGGCCAGGGTTTCAGCCGGTGCCAGCCGGTGTTGATGCGTTGCCGGTCCGCCTCGCTCAGGCCCTCGATGCCGAACTCGCTCACCAGCCGGTCGAGCGTCTCGCGATGCAGCACGTCGAGCTTCGTCCAGGCCCGCTCGCCGCTGCGGACGCGGCTCATCGACGGCTGATATGCCGCCCGCCACTGGTCCACCAGCGCCGGCCAGTCGGCGTTGACGCCGCGTGCCGTGCCCCAGTCCGTCAGCTCGGCGATCAGACTGCCACGCCAATCCACCACCGTGCCGAACGTGTCGAACACCAGCGCCCGCAGCTCCGCCATCGTCTCCCCCACCGTCTGTCGCCGAGCAGCGAAGCGGTCCGGGCAGCCGGGGTCAAGGGGGCGCGACACGGCAAAGGGGCGCGGCGGAATCCCCCTTTTCTTCTTGGCCGACGTGCTCTCACATCGGCCAGAATGACCGCAGGAGGACTCCGTGCCCGCTTTATTTGATCTGCAGGGAAGGCACGTGCTGGTGACCGGCGCATCGAGCGGTCTTGGCCGACACTTCGCGCTGTTTCTGGCGCAGGCCGGCGCGCGCGTCTCGCTCGCCGCACGGCGCGAGGAAGCGCTGGTCGGCGCCGTGGCGGCGATCCGTGACGGCGGTGGTCAAGCCACGAGCGTCGTCGTGGATGTCACGCAAGCGGAGAGCATCGAGCGCGGCCTCGACGCTGCCGAGGCCGCGTTCGGTCCGGTCGCGGTGCTGGTCAACAACGCCGGCACCACATTCACGCGCTCGGCGCTGGAGGTCGAGGAGGACGAGTGGACGCAGCTCATCGACACCAACCTCAAGGGCGCGTGGCTCGCCGCGCAACGCTCCGCGCGCCGCATGGTGCGGCATGGCGGTGGCGGCAGCATCATTAACATCGCCTCGATCCTGGGATTGCGCGTGGCCGGCGGCGTGTCGGCTTACTCGATCTCCAAGGCCGGCATTGTGCAGATGACGAAAAGCCTCGCGCTGGAATGGGCGCGTCACAAGATACGCGTCAACGCGCTGGCGCCCGGCTACATCGAGACCGACCTCAACCGCGAGTTCTTCGCCAGCGCCGCCGGCCTGGCGCTCACCAAGCGTGTGCCGCAGCGTCGGCTGGGCGAGGCGCGGGAGCTCGACGGGGCGTTGCTGCTGCTGGCCTCCGACGCAAGCTCCTACATGACCGGCAGCGTCATTGCCATCGACGGCGGCCATCTGGTGTCGGGACTGTGAGCGAGATCGCGCCGCTCGACCAGACCGTGCTGCCGCATGGCGTCCGCTCCCGGTTCGTCCCGGGCGTCAATGGCTTGAGGGTGCATGTGCTGGAGGCTGGCTTCGAGCAGCCAGGTCGCCCGTGCGTGCTGCTGCTGCACGGTTTCCCCGAGCTGGCCTATTCGTGGCGCAAGGTGATGATGCCGCTCGCCGAGGCGGGATACCACGTTGTCGCGCCCGATCTGCGGGGCTACGGCCGCACCACGGGGGCGGACACGTCCTACGACACCGATCTCGCCGCGTTCGGCATGCTCAACTTCGTGCGAGATGCGCTCGCGCTGGTGTTGGCACTGAGCTTTCGCTCGGTCGCGGCGGTTATCGGTCATGATTACGGCTCGGCGGTCGCCGCCGCCTGCGCGCTGGTGCGGCCCGGTGTGTTTCACTCGGTGGTGCTGATGAGCGCGCCTTTCGCGGGCGCGCCGGCAATGCCGTTCGACACCGCCAAGGCCAACGCCCCGCCGGCGGCCGGCGGTCCGGACATCCATGCCGCATTGGCCGCGTTGGATCGCCCGCGCAAGCACTACCACTGGTATTATTCCACCCGGCCGGCGGATGACGACATGCGCAACTGTCCGCAGGGTATCCACGACTTCCTGCGCGCCTACTATCACCACAAGAGCGCGGATTGGCCCGACAACGAGCCATTCCGGCTGACAAGCTGGACCGCCGAGGAGCTCGCCAAGATGCCGACCTACTACATCATGGACCTGCACCGCACGATGGCCGAGACGGTGGCGCCGCACACGCCAAGCGAGGCGCAGATCCGAGACTGCCGCTGGCTGCCCGACAGCGAGCTGCGTATCTACAGCACCGAATACGCGCGGACCGGCTTCCAGGGCGGTCTGCAACTCTATCGGATACGCACGAGCGGACGCGTCGAAGCCGAGATGCAGCTGTTCTCGGGCCGCACCATCGACGTGCCCTCGGCCTTCATCGCCGGCAAGCAGGATTGGGGCGTGTTCCAGAATCCCGGCGCGGCCGACCGGATGCGCGAGTCGGCTTGCACGCGGATGCTGGGATTCCATCTGATCGACGGCGCCGGACACTGGGTGCAGCAGGAGCAACCCGAGCAGGTCAGCGCGTTGCTGGTGCAATTTTTGCGTGAGCAGACCCAAACACTGAACATTGGAGATCGCGACTGATGACGGGTCCATTGCACGGCTGCCGGATTGTCGATCTGACGACGATGATCTCCGGACCGCTGGCCACGATGCTGCTCGCCGATCAGGGAGCCGACGTGATCAAGGTCGAGGCGCCGCACGGTGGCGATCACACGCGCGCCGGAGCGAATCGGCGCGGCGGGTTCTCGGCCTCGTTCCTCAACAACAATCGCAACAAGCGGTCCGTCGCGCTGGATCTGAAGACCGAGTTTGGCGTGCAGGCGCTGCTGCGTCTGTGCGCGGGCGCCGATGTGTTCGTGCAGAACTTCCGACCCGGCGTCATCGAACGCATGGGGCTCGACGAGCAGGCGATTCGCGCCGTCGCACCGCGCATCGTCTATGTGTCCATCAGCGGTTTTGGCGAGCAGGGACCGTACGCGGGCAAGCCGGTCTACGATCCGCTGATCCAGTCGGTGTCGGGTCTGGCAAGCTTGCAAGGCGGTTCGGACGAGGCGCGCCCGCGCCTGGTGCGCACCATCGTGCCGGACAAGCACACCGCGATCGTGGCGGCACAGGCGATCACCGCCGCCTTGCTCGCGCGCGAGCGGACGGGAGAGGGCCAGCACGTGCGGCTCTCCATGCTCGACGCGATCATGAGCTTTCTGTGGGCGTCGGACATGGGCAGCCAGACTTTTGTCGGCGACGAGTTTCCGCAAGCGGAGGCGGCCAGCTTCATCGACCTGATCTACGAGACGCAGGACGGCCATATCAGCGCCGCGGTGCAAACCGACCGCGAATGGGCGGCGATGACGCAGGCGCTGGAACGACCGGAGTGGCTGGCCGACCCGCGCTTCGCCACGCCCGCGTTGCGCCAGAAGCACATCAACGAGCGGCTGCGGATGATCCAAGATGTGCTGCTCACGCGCCCGGCCGCCGAGTGGCTTGAACGGCTGACGGCTTCGGGTGTGCCATGCGCCCCGGTGCTGACGCGCAGCGAGGCGATCCGACACCCGCAGGTGCTGGCGAATGACATCATCGTGGAGACCGAGCATCCGGCGGCGGGCCGACTGCGGCAGACCCGCGCGGCGGCACGGTTCTCGGCGACGCCGGTGAGCCTGCGTCGGGGCGCGCCCGACTTGGGCGAGCACACCGACGAGGTGCTGGCGGAACTCGGCTACTCGCCACAGGAACGTGCGGCCGCTGGTGCTGCGCGCCGGGCATGACTTGGCGGGAGCGGCTGGATGAGGTCGCGCGGATGCGGCGCGCGGCGTTGGCGCAAGGCGGTGAGGCGGCGGTCGCGCGCCAACACGAGCGCGGGCGCCTGACGATACGTGAGCGGATCGACGGGCTGGTGGATGCCGGCAGCTTCCGCGAGATCGGCGCGTTGGCGGGCAGCGCCGAACGCGACGGCACGGGTGCGTTGCGCGAGTTTACTCCGGCAAATTTCGTGCTCGGCACCGGACGCATCGACGGGCGGATCTGCGTGGTCGGCGGCGAGGACTTCACCATCTCCGGCGGCTCGCCGTCGCCGGCGGGGCTGCGCAAAAGCATCTACACCGAGGAGCTGGCGTGCCAATACCGGGTGCCGCTGGTCAGGCTGCATGAGGGCGCGGGCGGCAGCATCACCGGCGGCCGCGGCAAGTCGGGGCCGCGCGCGCTGCCGGCGCCGCTCTACGATCCGCCCCGTTTCGCCTCGGTGGGTCGTGCGCTTGCGAGCGTGCCGGTCGCTTCCGCCGCACTCGGCGCGGTCGCCGGGCTGCCTGCCGTGCGGCTCGTTTCGTCGCATTACTGCGTCATGGCCCGACACACCGCGCAGGTGATGGCGGGCGGTCCGGCGCTGGTCGAACGCGCGCTCGGTCGGCCGGTCGACAAGGACGCGCTCGGCGGCGCCGCGCTGCATGAGAGGAGCGGCGTGATCGACGACGTTGTCGAGGACGAGCAGGCGGCGTTCGCGGCGATCCGTCGGTTTCTCTCCTATTTGCCGCAGAACGTGTGGGAGCTGCCACGGGTGACCGCCACGCAAGACGATCCGGATCGTCGCGAGGACGCGCTGGTCGAGATCGTCCCGGTCAATCGGCGGCGCATCTACGACATGCGTCGCATCCTCGATGCCGTGCTGGATCGCGAAACGGTGTTCGAGATGGGGCGCCGATTTGCGCCGGGCATCATCACCGTGCTGGCGCGGCTGAACGGCGTCCCGGTCGGTGTGTTCGCCAATGATTGCCGGCACGCGGCGGGCACCATGACATCGGAGGGGGCGCGCAAGGCGCGGCGGTTCGTGGAGTTCTGCGAGACGTTCCACCTGCCGGTCATCACTTTCGTCGATGAGCCGGGCTTCATGATCGGCCCCGAGGCGGAGCGCGCCGGCACGTTGCGCGCGGGAGCCTCGGCGGTTCTGGCGGCCGCACTCTGCACGGTTCCCTGGGCGAGCGTGATCGTGCGCAAGAGCATGGGACTCGCCGCCGCTGCGCATTTCGGACCGGGCGCGTACGTGCTCGCCTGGCCCTCCGCCGAGATGGGCGCGCTGCCGGTCGAAGGCGGTGTGGCGGTCGCGTTCCGGCGCGAGATCGCGCAAGCCGAAGACCCGGCGGGGTTGCGCGCCGGGCTCGAGGAAAAGTTTGCCGCCGGTCAGACGCCATTCGCCCGCGCCGAGGCGTTCTCGATGCATGACATCATCGACCCGCGCGAGACGCGGCCGATGCTGTGCGCGTGGCTCGATCTGGCTCGCCCGTTGCTCGGCGGTCTGCTCGGTCCGACGGATTTCCGCTATCGGCCGTAGCGTCGGCTTGCCATGATGGCCCACGCTTGCGCGCGGCAAGACAACACTGGGAGAGAAACATGCTGGATTTCGGCGCGTCGATGTTCTTCACGGATTATTCCATGGCCCCGGCCGAGCTCGGCCAGGCGCTGGAGGAGCGCGGCTTCGAGTCGGTCTGGGCGCCCGAGCACTCGCACATCCCGGTTTCGCGCAAGACGCCGTTCCCGGGAGGCGGCGATCTGCCGAAACGCTACTACGACGCGATGGACCCGTTCGTCACCTTGACCGCTGCGGCGATGGCGACGAAGACGCTGAAGGTCGGCACCGGCGTCGGCCTGGTGGCGCAGCGCGACCCGATCCAGACCGCCAAGCTCGTCGCCTCGATCGACCAGGTGACCGGCGGCCGGTTTCTGTTCGGCATTGGCAATGGCTGGAACCAGGACGAGATGGAGAATCACGGCACGGCGTTGGAGACGCGCCACAAGCGGGCGCGCGAGAATGTCGAGGCGATGAAGCAGATCTGGACCCAGTCGAAAGCCGAGTATCACGGCGAGTTCGTCAATTTCGACCCGATGATGGCCTGGCCGAAGCCGGTGCAGAAGCCGCATCCGCCGGTGATCGTCGGCGGCGCGTTCCCCTACTCGGCGCGTCGCGCGATCCGCTACGGCGATGGCTGGATTCCGCAGGCGTCTCGCGGCGCCTACAGCGAGATCGCCGACCTGATTCCGCGCTTCAAGCAGATGGCGACCGAGGCGGGACGCGATCCGAGCACGATCCACATCACCGTCTGGTTCCCCAAGCAGGATCGCGACCTGATGAAACGCTACGAGGATCTCGGCGTGTCGCGCATCGTGTTCAACCTGGATTCGGACAAGGCCGACAAGGTGCTGCCGGTGATCGACACATGGGCGACGCTGATGCAGCAAGTGAACGGCTAGGCCACGCCGTGCCATGAGCGACCAGTTGCCGACGGCGAGCCGCGTGTCGGACCCCGGCATCCGCGCGTTGTATCGCTTGGAGAACCGCTGGCAGGCTTGGCTCGATGTCGAGGTGGCGCTCGCGCGCGCGCAGGAGGAACTCGGCATCATTCCGCCTGGCGCGGCGTCTGCCATCGCGGCTGCCGCTCGTGTCGAGCGGATGGATCGCGCGCGGATCGATGAAGGTTTCGCGCGCACCGGTCACACGCTTGTCCCGCTGGTGTGGGAACTCGGTCGCATTGTCGGCGAGCCGCATGGCGGCTGGGTGCATTGGGGCGCCACGACACAGAACATCACGCAGACCGGTGATCTGCTGGTGCTGCGTCAGGCGCACGGCGTGTTCCTCCGGCTGATCGCCGACGCGCTGACCGGCATGGCGGCGCTGACCGAGCGCGGCGCCGACATGCCGATGGCCGGACGCACTCATGGCCAGCACGCGGTGCCGGCGACGTTCGGCTTCAAGGTGGCGGCGTGGATCGACGAGCTCGTTCGTCACGTCGAGCGGATGCGGCAGGCGGCACCCCGCATCTTCGTCGCGATGCTCGGCGGCGCGGCGGGGACGTTCGCCTCGCTTGGCGCGTTGGGACCCGCGGTGCAAGCGGGCGTCGGCAAGCATCTCGGCATGCCGCCGATGCACGTGCCGTCGCGCGCGATCGGCGATCATCTGGCCGAGAATGCCTGTCTGCTCGGCATGCTCGCCGCGACCTGCGGCAAGATCGGCCGCGAAATCTATACCTTGATGAAGACCGAGTTCGCCGAGGTCGAGGAGCCGGTGCCGCCCGGCACGGTCGGCAGCTCCACGATGCCGCAGAAGCGCAACCCGAAACTCTGCCAGGACGTGATCGCCGCCGCGGCGGAGGTGCGCGCCATCGTGCCGCTGGCGTTGGAGGCGATGCAGACGGAACACGAAGCGGATCGCACCACAAGCCTGATGATGGACGCCGCGGAGTCGCGCGCTTGCGTCGCGGTGGGTGACATGCTGGCGCGGCTGACGGAGATCGTCAGCGGCTTGCGGCTCGATCCCGCCCGGATGCGCAGCAATCTCGATCTCGGCGGCGGTCTCATCATGGCCGAGGCGGTGATGTTGCGGCTTGGCACAACGATAGGGCGCCAGCACGCGCACGATGTGGTCTATGACGCGGCGCAAACGGCGTCAGTTGAGGGGCGGTCGTTTTCCAGCCTGCTGGCCGCCGATGATCGGGTCACCGCGCATCTCGCGCCGGACGCGATCGAGGCGCTGCTTGACCCGACCGGCTATACTGGCCTGTGCGGCGACATGGCACGCGCCGCCGCTTCGCGCGCTCGGACAGTGGCGGATGGCATCATGCGGGGGGCGCCGACGCCAGCCTAACGCGAGGGGCCGGCCTCAGATCGACTGCGATGGCGCCCGCAGCGGCAGTCTTACCTGCACGGTTGTTCCCTGGCCGGCTTGGCTGATGGTGCGGATTTCGGCGCCGATCTGGCGCGACAATGCTTGTACGATCGTCGAGCCCAATGTTCCGGGACGCGGCGTTTGGGGCAGCTCTACTCCGACGCCCACGTCGGCGACGCTCACGTTGAGCAGCTCGCCGTCGACGACGGCGCGCGCCTCGATCGTGCCGGGTTGGCCCTCCGGATAGGCGTGTCTGGAGGCGTTGGTCAGCAACTCGCTGACGATCAGTCCCAGCGGGATGGCACGCTCGGCGTCAAGCGGCAGCGCCGCGTCGTTGCCGCATTGGACCGTCATCAGCGGGTTCAACTGTGCGGTGTGCGCGCAAAGATCGGCCAGCATCTTGCCGAAGCCCACGGTACGCAGATCGTTGCTCCGGTTCAGCGCGCGATGCGTCTCCGCGACGGCGCCGACCCGACTGATGGCGCTGTCGATCGCCGCCAGCGCGCCGGCGTCGGTCAGCTTGGAGCGCTGCAACGACAACAGGCTCGCCACGAGCTGCAGGCTGTTCTTGATGCGATGATCGGCCTCGCGCAGCAGCACGCCATGCGTGCTCAAGGCGCCCTCCAGCTCGTTGACCCGTCGCCAGCGCTCGACGGCCACGCCGATGAGATTGGCGGCCGCTTGCATGAAGGCGATGTCATCGGGAGCGAATGCGCCGGGCTGACGACTGTCGGTTTCCAGCACGCCGAAAGCGGCATCATCGCCGCGGATGATGACGTTCATCGCCCGCCGAACACCATGTTCCACCAGCAACGCGGGCGTGCTGAAGCGCTCCTCGGTAGCGAGGTCGTTGCAAATCACCGGCTCGCCAGTTTTCAAGGCGTGCCCGGCGGGAGAGCCGCTGTCGCCTGGCAGCTCGGCGTGGCCGACCACGCCGGCGTGCCAGCCGACTCCGGCGCGGACCAGCAGCGTGTCCTTGTTCGGGCGATACTCCAGGATCTTGCAATACTGTTCGTCCATGCCGGCGGCGACAATATGGCACGCCCGATCGAGCAGCGGGTCGAGATCGCGCGTTCGCAGCGCTTCGGTGCCGAGTTCGGACAGCAGCTCGCGATGCCGCAGCTTCAGGGCGAGCGACGTCTGCTCGTCAGTCATGGCGTCCTTCGTGCACTCGCGCTCGGTGCTTCATCCAGGCGAAACTCCCTCGATTTCGGGCAACGGCGCCCGGTTGCGTATCAGATCGGACGCCTTCTCCGCGATCATCATTGTCGAGGCGTACGTGTTGGCGGAGACGATGTTGGGCATGATCGATGCGTCCACCACGCGCAATCCGTCAAGGCCATGCACGCGGAGGTTATCGTCGACGACGGCAGTCGGATCGGTTCGCGGACCCATGCGAGCGGTGCCGACGAGATGATAGGAGGTTGAGCCATATCGACGGGCAAAGTCGAGCAATTCGTCGTCCGTCACCGCCTGCGGCCCCGGCAAATGCTCGCCATCGAAGTAGCGAGACAGTTCCGGCGTGTGCAGCAGGCGCCGACCGAGCTTGATGCCGCCGAGGATCACGCGCTGGTCCATCGGATCGGCCAGGTAGTTGGGCTGTATGATCGGGTCCTCGAACGGATCGGCGGAGCGGGCGCGGACGTGGCCGACGCTTTCGGGCCGATGCGGCCAAACACCGGCGGTCATGCCGGGGAAGTCGTCGAGCCGGCCGACATAGCCGTCCTTGTAGCTGGCGGGGCTGAACACTCCTTGCAGGTCGGCGCTCTGTAGATGTTCTTCCGACTTCCAGAACCAGTGCACCAGCGAGGGGCTCACCGCGAGGATGCTGGGGCGGCCGAGAGCCCAGCGGCCGACCTGCGTGGCAAGGCCCACCCCGGTCGCCAACTCATTGATCGTGCGGATCGACTTGGCTCGCGCGACCAGTCGGACACCATAATGATCACGGAAGTTCTCGCCAACACCTGCGAGCTCGTGCACCACGGGCACGCCGATCGTTTGCAGCAGCGACGCCGGGCCGACACCCGAAAGCTGCAACAGCTTCGCGGTGTTCACGGTGCCGCTGCTGAGGATCACCTCGCGACGTGCGCGTACAACGCGCGTCGCGCCGCGATCCCGTTCGGGAATGTAGCGGATGCCCACGGCGCGCTTGCCCTCGAACAGGATGGCGCTGGCGCGGGCATTGGCGCGGACCTGCACCCGCCCGGTGCGCCGCGCGGGGTGCAGGAACGCGCGAGCGGCGCTATGGCGCCAGCCGCGCCAGATGGCTCGCTGGTAATATCCGACCCCCTCCTGGCGGGCGCCGTTGTAGTCAGGGTTGCGCGGAATGCCCAGGCCGACGGCGCCAGCCATGAATGCCTCGCAAATCGGATGGTGCCAGTCCATGTCGGTGACCGGCAGGCGTCCGTCGCGGCCGTGGTAGATTTCGTCATCGCCGGCATGCGGCCCGATCCGGTGCTCGGTGCGCCGGAAATAGGGCAGGACGTCAACATAGCCCCAACCACGATTGCCGCGCTGCGCCCAGTGATCGAAATCGGCACGCTGGCCACGATTGTAGATCATGCCGTTGATCGAGCTCGACCCGCCCAGCGTGCGTCCTTGCGTGGTGGGGATCGGCCGGCCGCCCGAACCGGGGCTTGGCTCGGTCTTGAACTGCCAGGTGAATTGCGGGTTGAACAGCATCTTGATGAAACCGCCTGGCACGTGGATGAACGGGTGCCGGTCGGCCGGACCGGACTCCAGGACGCAGATGGTCACGCCGGGGTCCTCCGACAGCCGCGCTGCCAGAACCGAGCCGGCCGCGCCCGCGCCGACGATCACGTAGTCGAATGTGTCGCTACCTTGGATCATGTTCCAATCCGCCGCCCCTTTCTCTCGCTTGCCGACCCCTTCTCGCCTGCTGGTATCAACTCCGGCCGCGAGTTCCAAGCGAGGCGGCCGTCCGACGGGCGAAGCACGATTGACCATCCCGCGCGGAGTGGCGTTGGATAGGAGCAAACGCGGCGTGGCTACGCCGCCTGGCAAGAATGGGAGGATGCATGCGCTACATTTGCGACGCCCCCGAAAGCAAGACCTGGTTCCGACTGGAGACCGAGGCGGAGGCCGAGGTTGAGTCGTCCACGATGCGGCACGCCGTGGAGAAATACTATCGCCGTGAGGCGGAGAAGGCGGCGCAGAGCTTCCGGCCGAAATCCGCGGTGTTCTTCGAGCAGGAGATCGGGCTCAAGGACCATGTGCAGCGCGAGATGCCGCTGTTCGCGACCTTGCGCGACGACGAAGGCACCTGTCTGGCGACCGCCATGATACCGCCGGCCGGGCGGGATGAGCGCGGCTTCCGCTCGATCATCGTCGGGCCGGCCAATGCCGATCCCTACCCGCAACACGGCGACGCGATCCGCGCGCTCGCCGAACATTTCGGCATCCCGCTGGATCGGGCGCGGTGCTATCCGTATCGTTGATCGTATCGCATCAGTCACATCGGGGACCGCCATCATGGAACACACGCTGACGAGCTTTGCGGCCGAGTGTCATCGCATCCTGGCCGCCGATCCGGGGCCGGACGGCAGGCGCAGAGTCTGCGACGTGTTGCGCGAGATGCTGCTGGACGAGGATTTCGTCGCGACGCATCTCGCCGACGATGTGCCGGAGCGAAAAGTCCTCTACGAAGACCCCGAGCTCGGCTTCTGCATCCTTGCGCACGTGCATCATGGCGCGAAGGGGAGCAAGCCGCACGACCACGGCCCGACCTGGGCGATCTACGGACAGGCGGCTGGGCGGACCATCATGACGGATTGGGAGTGTCTGCAGCGGCCGAGCGACGGCAAGCCGGGCCAGGCGCGGGCGGTGCGCGACTATGCGCTCGAGCCCGGCATGGCGCATGTCTACGATGAAGGCGTGTTGCATTCGCCGCGCCGGGACGGGTCGACCAAGCTGATCCGGCTCGAAGGGCAGAACATGGACCGCGTCGGCCGGCTGCCCTACGAGGCTGTCCAGTGAGGGTGGCGCCGTAGGGTTCAGCCATCCGGGTGGAGCGGCAGCGTGACGAAGCGCTGCCCGCCCGGCCCGCGCACGAGAAGCAGCAGGTATTGCGCTTGCTGCTGGCGCGCCGCCGCCAGGCGGGTTCGCATCTCGGTGGGGTTGCTGACCACGTCCTGACCCGCTCGAACGATCACGTCGCCCGCGACGAGCCCGCGCTCGGCCGCGGGACTGTTTGGGACCACGCCGGTCACAACCACGCCCTTCAGCCCTTCGGCCAGCTTGAACTTGACGCGCGTGGCACGGTCGATGGCGGAGAGCTGCAAGCCGGGATCGTACGCTTCGGCGGCAACCTGCTGCGTGGTCTGCTCGGAAGGCGTGCCGGTGTCGGGCGGCTGGGGGAATTCCCGCACCACGGGCGATGGCGTGAGTACCTTGCCGTCCCGCCAGATCGTCAGGGAAACCGGCTCGTCGAGCGGAGCGACGGCGATGGCGCGCCATAGCGCCCGCGAGTCGCGCGGGGTTGCCTCGCCGATGCTCATGATGACGTCGCCCTCTTCAACCCCGACCTTGGCGGCGGGTCCGCCGGGTTCAACGCCGGCGACGATTGAGCCGCGCGGAATGCCGAGCCCGATCGCCTTGGCGATGTCGGGGGTTACGGACTGCATGCTGATCCCGAGCCAACCTGCGCGGACGCGGCCATATTTCAGGGTCTGGTCGATCACGAACTTGGCAACGTTGATCGGCAGGGCGAAGCTGATGCCGATTGAGCCGCTGGTCTCGGTCGGCGAGTAGATCGCCGTGTTGATGCCGATGACCTCGCCGCGGGTGTTGAACAATGGGCCGCCGGAATTGCCGTGATTGATCGCCGCGTCGGTCTGGATGAAGTCGTCGAACGGCGTCGTGCGAATGTCTCGATTGAGGCCGCTGACGATCCCGCCGCTTACCGAGCCACCCAGTCCGAGCGGATTGCCGATGGCGATCACCGAATCGCCGACTCGGACCTGATCACTGTCGCCGAGCTTCACCGTCGGCAGCTTCTCGGGTGGCTTGACTCGCAGCAGCGCGACATCGGCACGGCTGAGCCGGCCGATCCGTTCAGCGCGAAGGCTGGTGCTGTCCTGGAAGGTCACCGTGATCCGGATGGCGCGGTCCACCACGTGGCGGTTGGTGACAATGATGCCACCCTTGTCGATGATGAAACCCGAGCCGAAGCCGTGGACGATGGTTGGTGTCCGGCTGGGGACAATTTCTGGCGGCAGATCCTGCGCCGAACGCGTGGCTGGCGAGCGGTTCGCCATCACCGTCGAGACGTTGACCACGGCGGGCATTACGGCCGCAATCAGGTCTGCCTGGTCCAGGTCGCGGCCCGCGGCGTCGGCCCCGCGCTGCATCGCGCCGGGCGGCACCACGCATAGGCCGATCAGGAGCAGCTTCGTCACACCCCGCATGTCGGTTCTACCTCCGGAAGGCGCGGAACATATGGCGGGGGTGCCCGCCCAAGCCAACGTTCGATCCGAGGTGCCACTGCTAGGCGACTGCCGGAGTGTGTGTTAGCCAGACCCACCCTTCTGAGGAACGACCCGGCTTTGAGTGGCAAGCGCTAATGCAGCTTGATGACGATGCCACCGATCTTGCCCGGGTGTCGCCGACCCGGGCCGAGCCCGCCGGTTCGCCCTCGGAAGCCGAGTTGATCCGGCTAGCGGCGGCCAATCGGTTGTTGCGCGACGAGCTAGCGCGCCTGACGGATGAGACGCGGATCGGGCTCGAAAGTGCCAGCCTGCAAGCGGCTCGCAACGAGCGACTGCTCGAATGGGCGGCGCGCAACGAGGCGGTGCTGCAGGGTCTCTACGCCTCCACCTTCTGGCAGATCACCGCGCCGCTTCGCCTGCTGGCGCGTCTGATCGGCGGCGCGCCGCCGGGAGTGGCCGCACCAAGCCGGATGGGTCGCGCTCGGGCGCTCGCCGCCGAGGCGGGCTGGGGGATCGTGCTGCGCAAAGGTATCGCCTTCGGCCGCCACCAAGCGCGCGCGGTGCGTCAGCGGATCGGTGCGCGTCTGGCACGCCGGCAGGTCGCTGAGGCGAGCAGGATCGATCTCGCTTACGCCGCGCCGCTGTCGACGTCGGGGGCGGCGCTGTTTGCCCCGCGCGTGCTCATCATCGCCGAGCTGAGCGTGCCGCAATGCGCGAAATACCGCGTCTGGCAGAAGCGCGAGTTCATCGAGCGGCTCGGCGTCGCCTGCATGGTGCACGACTGGCACGACACCGTCGCCGCGCGCTCGGCGCTGCAGGTCTGTTCGCTGGTGGTGTTCTACCGCGTACCCGGCACACCCGAGGTGCTGGAGCTGATCGCCGAGGCGCGCCGACTGAAGCTGACCAGCTATTGGGAGGTGGACGATCTGATCTTCGACGAGCAGCTGTATCGCGCCAACCGCAATCTCGACGCGCTCGCGCCCGAGCTGGTCGAGAACCTGCTGGACGGCGTGCGGCTCTATCGTCGGGCGATGCTGGCCTGCGACACGGCCATCGCCTCGACGGCGTCGCTGGCCGAGGCGATGCGGGATGCGGGTGTCGCGGATCCGATGGTTGTCGAGAATGCGCTGGATGCCGAAACGCTTGAGATCGCCGAAGCGCTGCGCGCCGGTCGGTCGGCTGCGGACCCGCGACAGGTGCGCCTCGTCTACGGTTCCGGGACCAAGACGCATGATGTCGATTTCGCCGATGTCGCACCCGCGATCGCCAGCTTGATGGAGCAGCGTCCGCAGGTCCGTCTGCGCATCGTCGGCGAGCTGACCTTGCCGCCCGAGCTCGCCGCCTTCGCCGATCGTATCGAACGCGAGGATCGCAAGGATTACGGAACCTGGCTGCGTCTGCTCAGCGAGGGGGACATAGCCCTCGCTCCGCTTGAGGCGACTCGGTTCAACGATGCGAAGAGCAACATCAAGTTCCTGGAAGCGGCCATCCTGGGCATGCCCTGCGTCTGCTCGCCGCGCGCCGAGTTCCGCTCCGTCGTCACAACGGGCGAGAACGGGATGTTGGCGGAAAGCGCGGCGGACTGGCTGTCGGTGCTGCGCGAGCTGGTCGACAAGCCGGAGTTGCGCCGGCGTATGGGAGAGGCGGCCCGGCGCAGCGCGCTCGCCCGCTATGCACCCGACGCGATCGCGCGAGCCCAGGTGGCGCCGCTGGTCGCCAAGCTGGCGCAAGTGCGAGCGCCGACGCTGCACGTGCTGGTGGTCAACATCTTCTTCTGGCCGCGCAGTTTCGGCGGCGCCACGATCGTCGCCGAGGAAACCGCGCGGCGGCTCGGCGCGCGCGACGGCATCGCGGTCGGTGTCTTCACCTCACATTCTCGCGCCACCGTTCGCGAGGAGGGACTGCGACGCTACGAGCAGGACGGCATGCCGATCATCAGCGTCGGCGTTCCCGGTCATCCGGACGCGATCGGCGAGTTCGACAATCCAGGCATCGCCGAGCGGTTCGCCGAGGTGCTGCGCGCGTTGCGTCCAGATGTCGTGCATGTCCACTCGATCCAGGGGCTCGGCTCCAGCATTCTCGACAAGTGCGCCGAGCAGCGTGTGCCGTACGTGGTCACGGTGCATGATGCGTGGTGGATCTGCTCCCGCCAGTTCATGGTGCGTGGTGATGGTCAGTATTGCTTTCAGACCCGCATCGATCTCAACTTGTGCCGCGCCTGCGTGCCACAGGCGTTCTACTTGCAGGAACGGCTTGATCTGCTGCTCCGCCGGCTACACGGCGCCGCCGCCGTGCTGTCGCCGAGCGAGGCGCATCGCGCGCTGTATCTCGCCAATGGCTTGCCCGCCGAGCAGGTGCGCGTGTTGGCGAACGGCATTCGCATGCCGGCACGGCCGCGTCGGCGTCGCGCCGGACGCACGCTGCGTTTCGGTTTCGTCGGCGGTGGCGAGCCGATCAAGGGGTTCATCATCCTGCGCCGGGCGTTCGAGGCGCTGAGCCAGGCGAACTGGAAGCTGCTGCTGATCGACAACACCTGGAACCTTGGCTTCGCCTCGCTGAACTGCGGCGACTGGCAGATTACCGGCGAGATATCGGTGGCGCCGGCATATAGTCAGGACACGATGGACAAGTTTTTCGAAAGCATCGACGTCCTGCTGTTTCCGTCGCAGTGGAAGGAGAGTTTCGGGCTGACCGTGCGCGAGGCGTTGGCGCGCGACGTCTGGGTGATCGCAACCGATTGCGGCGGACCGGCGGAGGCAATCGAGGACGGGGTGAACGGCAACCTCATTCCGATGGATGGCGAGCACCGCCCGATGCGCGATGCGATCGCCGCACTGCTCGACGCGCCGGAACGGCTCGCCGGGTATCGCAATCCCCGCAAGGACGCCCTGATCACTTTCGACCAGCAGACCGACGCGCTGGTTGAGGTGCTCTCCACCGTCGTCGAGGCGCACGGCGGTTAGGGGCGGCAGGCGCTGCCTTGCAGCACGGCCTCGATCTCCTTGGGCCACGGCCCAGAACTTTGTGGCCGGGACTGTTCCTCCAGCAAGTCGGGGCTGGGCTGAAAGCTCGGGCTGGTCAGTTGCCCCGTGACATGGATCGGCACGTCAAGCGCCAGCCCGTCGGTGGTCTGGCCCTTGCTCTGCAGGGTCATGTCCACGGTGCGGTGCTGCAGGTTGACGTGGCCCCAAGCGATCAAGGTGCCGATGGGCGTCTCCACCTGAACCGGATTAGCGACGCCCGATCCGTCGTGGACATCAATCGCCGCGAGTATGCAACGCAGTTGCGTCTTCGCGCCGTCGTCGGTCCACAGCGCCCGGATGTTGGCCTTGGCCATGCGCACGAGCTTGCGTGAGACCGTGCCACTCGACATCGAGGCGGCGCCTGCTATCCGACCATGACCCAGCGCGTCGGATAACGTGGCTCCGGTCAGATCGAACTGCATCTGCAAGCTGACCGGCCCATCCATCGACGGCGATGACGAGCCGGCCGCGCGGGAGGCTTGCCCGGTATTGACGCTGTCGACGCTGGCGGAACCCGACAGGTGCAAGCCGTCCTTCACAGCCTCGGCCGTTGCCAATGCCGAAACCTTGCCGCCGGCAAAGTTGAAACGCGCTTGCTCCAGCTTCGCCTGCCCAGGCTTGGTGACCAGGTGGGTCTTGAGGTCTTTCAAGGTAACGCCGTGATACGTCAGGGACTGCGTATCGATCTGCGTATCGAACAACACGCCTGGGTGAGCGGGAATGTTCGGCAGTTTGGTCGATCCGCTCGACCCGCCCGCGCTGGTCTGGCCCAAGATGGAATCGAGGTCGAGGCTGCCGAATTGGACTGTCGAAGCCAGAGTGTCAGGGTCGCCGCGGGCGCCGCCGGTATATTCGACGTCACCCTTGAAGGTTGCGTCCTGGAGTTTTCCTTGCACATCGCGAAAATGCCAGTTGTCGTTCCACGCTTTCAGACTGCCGGCGATGGACAAGGCCAAATCCGCCGGGATGCTTGCACCGATGTCAGTCGCGAGATCGGACAAAGCCGGGGCGTTGAGATCGATGTTGCCGTCCAGACCGTTGAAGTTCAGCGGATCGGTCGCCGTCCCCTGGTAGGTGAGCGTGTTGCGCCCCGACGAGAGGGTCAGCTTGCCGCCGAACGGCTTGGTCAGGTTCTGCAAGTCGTCGAACGATTGCAGCGATGCCTTGAACGTCAGCGGCACGTGGTCCATTGCGCCGTCGATCTTGAGGTCGACCGGGTTTGCCGGGCCTGGGGTACGCAACCGGAGCGTGTCGATGTGTGTCGGAAATGAACCGCCGGATGTACCGATATAGGTGATCTGCGCGTTCCGCACCGTCGCATTGAGCAGCGGCGGCAGAGTGGTGCGCTTGCTTGTGGTTTGTTTCTCGGCCGAACCGGTCCGCGAGGTCGCCCAATTGCCGGTGCCATCCTTGTCGCGCACCAAGGTTACTGCCATTCCGTCGATCGTGACCGACTGGATGACCAGCCGCCCCACGAGGAGCGGGAACAGTCGGATTGATGTGTCGAAGCGTTTGATCTTGGCCAGGTCAGGCAGTTTCGGGTCGGCTTCGGCAGGCAGCCGCACATCTCGCGCCTCGAAATGCAGGGCGCGACCAAGATCGAGATGCAGGCTGGCGAGTCGAACAGGTCGCCCGAGCAACGTTTGCGAATACGTCTCTACGAGAGGCGCAAGATCAGTGGACGCGGCATAGATCACGATAACCGCCACCAATCCGATGACCACGCCTGCAACCGTCGCGAGCAAGATGAGAAAGCGGCGCATTGGACGGAGCCTCGCAAGCGCTTGGATCCCACACATAGCATGCGGCGGTTTGTTCAGCCAGCGTGACTGAGCGGCGGCTAGGTTGATGAGCGGAGCGCGGCGCCGGCCATGCGCACGAGTGTTGGTCCCACGGCGCGCAATGCTTCGCGCTTGTCGAGGGTGAGCAGCAGGTAGAGCAGCAGCGTGCGCCAGCGCGGCGACGGCACCGGAGTGCCACGCCATGTTCGATTGCCTGCCGTGAGATGTTCGGTGATGAGATCGAGCGGATAGTCCGAAACGCGCTGCACCACCGCTGGCCAGCGGTCCGCCCACGGAATGCGGATCGGGTTGTCGCGCACCAGCTCGCGCTTGAGGAACGGCACAGCGCCGCTCTCGATCAGGGTGGCCCAATCGAGATGCATCGGGTTGATGCGAGCAAAGCGGCGCAGGCGCGCGCGTGGTGACGCCTCGTGGCGAGCGGCGCAAGCGAAGCCTTCGCCGCGCAACGCGGCGCCGAGGCCGAGCTCGCCGTGCAGGATGATCTCGGCCTTGCTCATCTGCTCGAACGGCGCAGCGAGGACGCGCTGCACCGAAGGCGATCCCAGCGCCGCACCGGTGAGGCACACGAACCACGATTGCAGATGCCACACGCCTTCGGTGCTCGCGACCATGCCCCAGGCGTCGAGCCGCCGCGCGCGCATCGTCCTGAAGATCGGGGCGAGATCGGTGAACGGGCCGAACACGCTGTCATTGGCCAGCAGCACCTCGGTGGCGTCGGACGCGCAGCCCTGTCGCAACAGATGCTGCCACGCGCCGAAATCGAGGCCGCGATTGGGTCGGACATGCGCCACGGCGCCGATGCGGGCGAGAGCGGCTTGGTCGGCGTCGGGCAGTCGCTTGGTGCCGGAGCAGGCGACGTGGACGGTGAAGCCGCACGCGCGCAGCGCCGACAGGTAGCGCAGAACGTGCGGCGCTATGCGATCGGCCGGATCGAACTGGGCGAACAGACAGACGCTGGAACTTCCGGACAGGCCCGGCTCCCGTTTACAATCTCTCCGGGCGCTGGACAGGCCCGGCTACGCTGTACATCCTTCCGGGATGCCTGAGCCAGCATCGCCGCTTCGGGTCGGCACCCGCGCCTCGCCGCTCGCGCTGGTGCAAACGAGAGCCTTCATGGCGCAGTTCGTCGTTGGCTGTCCCGCGCTCGGCGGCAGCGACGCGGTTCGCGAGCAGGTGATCAACACCACGGGCGACAAGGTGCAGGATCGGCGTCTGGCCGAGATCGGCGGCAAAGGATTGTTCGCCAAGGAAATCCACGAGGCGCTGCTCGACGGGCGGATCGACCTTGCCGTTCACAGCCTGAAGGACCTGGAGACCGAGCTGCCGGCCGGGATTGTGCTGGCCGGCACGTTGGCGCGCGAGGACGCGCGCGACGCGCTGATCTTGCCGCAGGCGTGCGACGCGCCCGATCCCGCCGATCCGTACGCGGTGCTGCCGGGCGGTGCCGTTGTCGGCACCTCCTCGGTTCGGCGGCAGGCGCAGTTGCTGCATGCGCGTCCCGACCTGCGCATCACGATGATACGCGGCAACGTGCAGACCCGGCTCGCCAAGCTGCGCGACGGCCAGTGCGACGCCAGCATGCTGGCGCTCGCCGGGCTGCGTCGCCTCGGCATGGAGCAGGCCGCCTCCGTGGTGCTGGACCCCGAGGCGATGGTCCCCTCCGCGTGCCAGGGGATCATCGGCGTGACCGTGCGCGCCGCCGACACCAGATTGCGCGAACTGCTCGCCGCGATCGAGGATGCCGAGTCGCGTGCCGTCTCCGGCGCCGAGCGCGCCATGCTGGCCTTGCTGGACGGATCATGTCGCACGCCGATTGGCGGCCATGCGCGGCTGTTGCCGGACGGGCAGCTCATGCTCACCGGGATGGTGGCCCGCGCCGACGGTTCTTATCTGCTGAAGAGCGCCCTGCACGGCGCCGTGGCCGACGCGGTCCGGCTCGGCGAGGAGCTTGGCGCCCGCCTGCGCGCGGACAGTCCGGCGGATATTTTCGGCTGATCGTCACGCCGCGACCGGCGTTATCGCTCATTCGGCCTGGAACAGACCCAACATCACCTCGGCGCGTCCCGGACGCCCGAGCACCACCACGCCGTCGCCGCGTTCGAGCCTGACGTCGCTCGACGGCCGCGTCAGGTTCTCACCGTTGCGCCGGTTGACGGCGACGATGAGGAACGCACCCAACGCCTCCTGTTCGACGGCGTGCACGGTCATGCCGATGCAGCGGCTGCCTTCCTCGGCGGCGACCGTCTCGATGTCGAGGCCGAGCAGCCGCAGGTCGCGCGCGAACTTCTCCTCGTCACCCGAGCCGTGCAGCAGGCGCGCGGCGCTGGGATAGAGGATGATCTCGGCGATCCGCTCGGCACCGATCTGGGTTGGCATCACCACCTGGCTGGCGCCGGCCTGGAGCAGCTTGCGTTCGGTGCTCGGCTGTTCCCCGCGCGCGATGATCGTCAGCGCCGGGTTGAGGCTTCGCGCGCTGAGGGTGATGAACACGTTCGCTGCATCATCCGGCAGGACGGTCGCCAGCGATCGGGCGCGCTCGACCCCGGCCTGGCGCAGCGCCGTCTCGTCGGTGGCATCCGCTTCCAGGCAGAGATAGCCTTCCGCGCGTGCCCCGGCCAGCCGGTCCTCGTCGCGTTCGAGGATGACGAACGGTGCTTGTCCGGCCTGCAGTTCGCGCGCCAGCATGACGCCGATGCGCCCGAAGCCGCAAACGATGACGTGCTGCTTGAGGCGGTCGATCTGGCCGTGCATGCGCTTCAGCCCCAAGAATTGCTGCAACTGGGTTGCGGTGATGAGCTGCACGAGCGCGCCGGTGAGAAAGATCATCCCGGTGCAGCCCAGCACGATCAAACTTATGGTGATCGCGCGCAACAGGGGCGTGTCGATCCTGCGGACCTCGTCATAGCCCACGCTGTACACGGTCAGCACCGTCATGTAGGCCGCGTCGGCCAGGCTCCAGCCCGCCGACATATAGGCGGTGGTGGCGAGGCTCATCACGACGAGCATGTAGATCACGCCGACGAGCAGGTTGCGCAGCGGCGAGGCGAGCAGGTTGTTCATCGTCGGCGGTCGGCCTCAGTGTGGTCGCAAGCCGGTCGGCACGATCACGACGACGAGGTGGCGATCGGCAGGGGCGCGGCGTCCTCGTCACCCGCGTCGGAGCCTGGTCTGGGCTCCAGCGAGAAGGCGGCGGCCATCAAGGCGCGGGTGTAATCCTCGCGTGGGGCGGCGAAGATGCGCTCGGTCGGTCCCTGCTCCACCACCCGCCCATGACGCAGCACGACGACCCGGTGAGCGAGCGCGCGAACGACTTTAAGATCGTGACTGATGAAAAGATAGCCGAGCCCGTGACGTTCTTGCAGTCGGCGCAGCAGGGCGACGATCTGCGCCTGCACCGACATGTCGAGCGCGCTGGTCGGTTCATCGAGCACGACGAAATGCGGCTTCAGCACCATCGCCCGCGCGATCGCGATGCGTTGGCGCTGGCCACCGCTGAACTCGTGCGGGTAGCGCTCGCTTTGCTCCGCCGACAGACCAACCTCGTCGAGCGCCTCGGTGACGCGGGCGTCGCGCTCCGCGCGTGACAGGGAGGGCTCGTGCACCGCAAGCCCCTCGGCGACGATCTCGCCCACGGTCAGCCGTGGCGACAGGCTGCCGAACGGGTCCTGAAACACGATCTGCATCCGCGCGCGCAGTTGGCGCAAGGTCCGCTTGTCCAGCGCGGCGAGCTCGCGGCCCTCGAAGGCGATGTGGCCATCCGCGGCCAGCAGACGAAGCGCGGCAAAGCCCATGGTGCTCTTGCCGGAACCGGATTCACCCACCAGTCCGACGGTCTCGCCGGCGTGGACCGTGATGCTCACCCCGTCCACCGCACGCACGTGCCCGACGGCGCGACGCAGCACGCCACGGCGGATGGCGAAATGCACCCGCGCATCGGTGGCTTCCAGCAGGGTGTGCGTGCGATCGGCAAGCGGTCGCGGCCGTCCCTTCGGCTGCGCGGCGAGCAGCATGCGGGTATAGGGATGCTGCGGACGGGCGAACACCTCGGCGACCTGCCCGCTCTCGACAATCGCGCCGTCCTTCATGACGCAGACCCGATCGCCGTAATGGCGGACGATCTCGAGGTCGTGGCTGATCAGCAGCAACGCCAGGCCACGCGCGGCCTTCAGATCGGCCAGCAGCTTGAGGATCTGCGCCTGGATGGTGACATCGAGCGCCGTGGTCGGCTCGTCGGCGATCAGCAGGGCCGGGTCGTTGGCGAGCGCCATCGCGATCATCACGCGCTGGCGCTGTCCGCCGGAGAGCTGGTGCGGAAACGCGTCGAGCCGGTGCTCCGCGTCGGCAAACCCTGCCTGGCACAACGCCGCGATCACCCGCGCGCGCAGCTTCGCGCCACTCAGCGGGCGGTGCAGCCGGATCGCCTCGGCGATCTGCTTGCCGATGCGATGCAGCGGGTTGAGGCTGGTCATCGGCTCCTGGAACACGATCCCGGCGAGCTCGCCGCGCGCGCGACGCAGGGTTGCCGCGTTCGCGCCGATCATCTCCTTGCCCGCGAGCACGACGCGCCCGCTGGGGTTGGTGCAGCCGGCGGGTTGCAATTGCAGCAGCGATAGCGCGGTCAGCGACTTGCCCGAACCGCTCTCGCCCACCAGTGCGAGGGTCTCGCCTCGGTCCAGGGTGAAGGAGACATCTCGCACGACGCGCTTGGCGCCGAACGCGACGGTGAGGTTTTCGACCTCGACCAGGCTCATCGCGACAGCTGGCGCGTGGGGATCATCTTGGCAAACGGCGCGGGTCGAAGGCGTCCCGCACCGCTTCGCCGGTGAAGATCAGCAAGGTGAGCATGCCGCCGAGCACGACGAAGGCGGTGATGCCGAGCCAGGGCGCGGCGAGGTTGTTCTTGCCTTGCGAGACGAGCTCGCCGAGCGAGGGCGAGCCGGGCGGCAGGCCGAAGCCGAGGAAATCCAGGCTGGCGAGGATGGTGACCGAGCCGGAGAGGGTGAACGGCAGGAAGGTCAATGTCGCCACCATCGCGTTGGGCAGGATGTGCCGCCACATCACGCGGATATCCGACACGCCGAGCGCCTTGGCCGCGCGCACGTAATCGAGATTGCGTCCGCGCAGGAACTCGGCGCGCACCACGCCGGTCAGGTGCATCCAGCTAAACGCGAGGAGAAAGACGAGGAGCA
Organism: Acetobacteraceae bacterium; assembly: GCA_965218045.1. Classification (GTDB taxonomy): domain Bacteria; phylum Pseudomonadota; class Alphaproteobacteria; order Acetobacterales; family Acetobacteraceae; genus CAVRCA01. The sequence continues at coordinate 722,953 of CBDCJX010000009.1, forward strand.
CCCAGAAGCCAGGCGAGATGACGCTGGCGAGGATGATGAGCATGTAGAGCTGCGGCATGTTCGACCACATCTCGATGAAGCGCTGGAACAGCAGGTCCACCGTGCCGCCGTAGAAGCCTTGCACCGCGCCGGCGGCGATGCCCATCGCCGAGGCGATGGTGGTGAGCGTGAAGCCGAACAGGACCGAGATGCGGAAGCCGTAGATGACGCGCGCCAGCACGTCGCGCGCCTGATCGTCGGTGCCGAGCGGATTGCGCCAGGAGGGCGGCGACGGCGCCGGCTCGGCCATCCGCCGCATCGTGGTCTGGTAGCTATAGGGCAGCGGCGGCCACAGCATCCAGCCATGGGCGTTGATGGCCTTCTCGATGCCGGGGTCCAGGTAGTCGGCGTCGGTCGGCAGGAAGTCCTTGCCGAACGTGTCCTCGCTGTAGTCGTTGAGGACCGGCACGTACCAGTGGCCGTCGAAACGGATCAGCAGGGGGCGATCATTGGCGATGAACTCGGCGAATAGGCAGATGCCGAACAGCACGAGGAAAATCCACATCGACCAGTAGCCGCGCTTGTGCGCGCGGAAGATCGCCAGCCGACGGCGGTTGAGCGGCGAGAGTCGGAAGCGGTGGTGCGCTGTCGTCGTTCGCACGGCCGGTGTCGCGTCCCGCAGCGGCAGCAACACCGTCTGCTCATCGCGGCGTGAACCGGACGCGCGCGTCATCGACGTGCCTCGAAGTCGATCCGCGGGTCGACCACGGTGTACATCATGTCGCCGACGATCTGCATCACCAGGCCGAGCAACGTGAAAATATACAGCGTGCCGAACATCACCGGATAGTCGCGCTGGATCGTCGCCTGGAAGCCGAGCAACCCCAACCCGTCGAGCGAGAAGATGATCTCGACCAGCAGCGCGCTGGAGAACAGGATGCTGATGAAGGCGGCGGGAAATCCCGAGACGATCAGCAGCATGGCGTTGCGGAACACGTGACCATAGAGCACCTGCGTCGAGGTGGCGCCTTTCGACCGCGCGGTGGTGACGTATTGCTTGTGGATCTCGTCGAGAAAGCAGTTCTTGGTCAGCATGGTCAGCGAGGCGAACCCGCCGGAGACCAGCGCGATGGTCGGCAAGACCATGTGCCAGAGATAGTCGAGCACGCGGGCCGGCCAGCTCCAGGTCTCGCTGCCGGAGCTGGTCAGGCCGCGCAGCGGGAACCATTGCACGAAGCTGCCGCCGGCGAACAGCACGACGAGGAGGATGGCGAACAGGAAGGCCGGCACGGCGTAGCCGATCAGCACCATCGCGGTGGTGGCGACGTCGAAGTGGCTGCCGTCGCGCACTGCCTTGGCGACGCCGAGCGGAATGGACACGCAGTAGACGAGCAGGGTCGACCATAGACCGATCGAGATGCTGACCGGCATCTTCGACAGGATCAGGTGGATCACTGACTGGTCGCGGAACAGGCTGCGGCCGAAGTCGAACCGCAGATAGCTCAGGATCATGTCCTTGAACCGGGTCAGCGGCGGCTTGTCGAAGCCGAACATTTTCTTGATGTCGTTGACCAGATGCGGGTCGAGGCCACGCGCGCCACGATAGTCGCCGCCACGCGTGGGAGCGGCCGCCTCGGCGCCGCCGGTGCTGGTCATGCGCCCCATCGTCTCGCCGCGCCCCTTCAGCTCGGCGATCATCTGCTCGACCGGACCGCCGGGGGCGAACTGGATGATGACGAAGTTGATGGCGATGATGCCGAACAAGGTCGGCACGATCAGCAGCAATCGGCGGACGAGATAGGCGGTCACGCAGCCGCCGCCGTCACTTGGCCACGCTCTGCTTCTGCTTGCCGGTCTCGGTATCGGCCGCGAGCTTGGTGTCGATCCACCAATCGTCGAACACGAAACCGGTGCGGATCACCTTGTCGGGACGGGCGAACTTGTTCCAGAAGGCGACGCGGAAATAGTCGAGGTGCCAGTTCGGCACCAGGTACCAGTGCCACAGCAACACCCGGTCGAGCGCGTGCGTGGCGGTGACCAGCGCGGCGCGATCGGGCGCGTTGAGCACCTTGTCCACCAAGGCGTCGATCACCGGGTCGCAGACGCCCATCACGTTTTCGCCGCCTTCCAACGCGGCCGAGCCGCATGTCCAATAGGCGGTCTGCTCGTTGCCGGGACTGTCGCTCTCACCGAACGAGGCCACCACCATGTCGAAATCGTAGGTGTCCATGCGGCGCTGGTACTGCGCCGGGTCCACCGTGCGCACGTGCGCGTCGATGCCGAGCTTGGCCAACGTCTGCGTGTAAGGCAACGCCACCCGCTCGAACGCGGGCTCGCTCAGCAGGATCTCGAAGGAGACGGGCTGACCTTGCGGGTCGACCAGCCGATGGTCCTTCACCTCGTAGCCGGCTTGCTTCAGCAGGTTGAAGGCGAAGCGCAGCTCCTCGCGGTTGGTGCCGGAGCCATCGGTCACCGGCAGCTTGAACGGCTGGGTGAACAGCTCCGGCGGCAGCTTGGCGCGAAACGGCTCGAGCAGCGCCAGCTCCGCGCCTTGCGGCGTGCCGGACGAGGCCAGCTCGCTATTGCTGAAATAGGTCGTGTCGCGCTTGTAGGCCCCATAGAAAAGATTCTTGTTGGCCCACTCGAAATCGAACGCCCAGGCGAGCGCCTGTCGGACGCGAACGTCCTTGAACACGCCGCGTCGCGTGTTCATCGCAAAGCCCTGCATCCCGGTGGGCAGCTGGTGCTTGATCTCGTCGAGCTCGACGAGACCCTGTTGTCGGGCCGGAAAGTCGTAGGCGGTGGCCCATTGCTTGGCGACGTTCTCCTGCCGGAAGTCGATCTGTCCCGCCTTGAACGCCTCCAGCGCGACCGTCGCGTCGCGGAAATACTCGATGCGTACCGTGTCGAAATTGTACATGCCCTTGCCGGTCGGCAGATCGCGCGCCCACCAGTTGTCGACACGACGGTAGGTGATGGTGCGTCCGAACTCGAACTTGTCGACGCGGTACGGGCCGGAGCCGAGCGGCGGGTCGGTCAACGGGCGGGAGAAGTCGCGCCCCTGCCACCAATGCTTGGGCAGCACCGGCATCTCGCCGAGGATGAGCGGCAGTTCCCGGTTCTGGTTGGACTTGAAGTGGAACACCACCCGGCGCGGCCCCTCGACCGCCACGTTCTCCACATCGGCGTAATACTGCCGATAATACGGGCGCCCGTCCTTGCGCAGCGTGTCGAAGGTCCAGGCGACGTCCTCGGCGGTGACCGGCGTGCCATCGTTGAAGCGCGCCTCGGGGCGCAGCTCGAAGGCGACCCACATGCGGTTCGCGGGCAGCTCGATCGTCTGGGCGAGATGGCCGTATGCCGTCGCCGCCTCGGCGGCCGAGCCGACCAGCAGCGTGTCGTAGACGCGGCCGATCTCGCCGACCGGAGTGCCACGGACGATGAAGCGATTGAAATTGTCGAAGCTGCCGATTGCCGACAGCACCGCTTCGCCGCCCTTCGGCGCGGCGGGATTGACGTAGGGGAAGTAGGGAAAATCCGCCGGCAGGTTGGGCTTGCCGAGCATCGAGATCGCGTGCGAGCGGCTGACCGCGGCTTCGTCGGCATGGGCCGGGTGGAGGGAAGGGGCGATGAACACGAGGAGCAGGATGAAGGCAAGGACGCGCACCGTGATCTCCCGTGTTGCGTGGCTGCTACTCTGCCGCCTCCGGGCAGGATACTGAAATCGGTGTAATACCAGCTTCCGCATCTGACGACTCCCGCTTTGGCCGAGAGCGGTGGCGAGTGGGGTTACGTTAGAGAATCTGACATTCTGCTTGCCCACCTGCTAGCTTTCTGGTTATGTTCTGTTCATGACGTTCGTTGTCCTCCCCGCCGCAGACCGCTTCGCCTACATCATGGGAGTATTGTGCCAAGCCGTTGCCGCGCGGGGTGCGGTTATCGGGCCCATCCACATCCTGATCTGGAAGCGGCTGAGCCGCACGGGCCAGCGGTTCGCCAGGCTTGTCGCCCGGGTCCGCTCGGGCGAGCTCCCGTCGGCGAGGCCGGCTGGTTGCCGCGCCCGGCAAGCCAAGCGGCGCAAGTCGGATGATCCGACGGATCGTCCGGTCGAGCGTCTGCCGCGCGGCCTTGCCTGGCTGTTGCGGCTGGTGCCGGAGGCGGCGGTCTATGGCAGTCAGCTGAACCATCTGCTGTCCGACCCGGAGATGGTGGCGCTGTTGACCGCCGCGCCGCAGATGGGCCGGCTGCTGCGTCCGCTCTGCCAGATGCTGGGTATCAGGCTATCCGACCACCCTCTTTTGCAACCCGCGCGGCGTATGCGCGAGGCGGCTTCGGGCGGATCGGCATCAGTGACGAAGCAGCCTGGTGGCGGGTGGAGTTCTCCTCACCCGTCATTGCGAGCCGAGGGCGAAGCAATTCACGACCAGCCGGCGCGCACGAAATGCACGAGTGGTGGATCGCCACGGCGCTTCGCGCTCCGCGATGAGGATGTTGGGTCGATCCAGTCTCACCGGAACCGCTCTTGCGACTCAGCGGCCGCCGCCGATAGTGCGTCCGGTGACGCCGTCGCGCCCGAGCGAAAATCCGCCAGGACGCGGCGTCCTGCCGAGACTCTGTTCTACGCCGGGCTGCAACCGCCGGTCCGACTTCCCGACGTCCGCCCGAGCGGCGAACCACCACCCTGGGCCGAGCGCATCCGACCGATCAGACGATAAAAGCCGGCGTGAGGGCGCCGGGCAGAGGCGTGACCTGATCGTTCCGACTTATCAACAAAATCGAGGCGTCCCTGGTTCAATCAGCGCTTCGCGTCAGGCCAGCAGCGCGACCGCCTCATCGAGCAGCGCGGGATCGCCGACCGCCAGGGCACGCCCATCGCCATCCGGCCGGAGCGGCCTGCCCCGCCAGTCGGTCAGTCGCCCGCCGGCTCCCTCCACCACCGGCGCGAGGGCGGCCCAGTCCCAGACCTTGAGGTCGGCCTCGGCGATCACGTCGATCTGGCCGAGCGCCAGCAGGCCGTAGGCGTAGCAGTCGCCACCGAAGCTGGTGCGCCGCGCCGCCGCGGCGAGCCGTTCCCAACGCGGCAGGTCGGACGCGGCGAACATGTGCGGCGAGGTGCAGGAGAGCTCGGCGGCGGCGAGCGCGGGGCAAAGCCGACACACGGCGTTGCCGCCGAACGGGCCGCGAAAACTGGTTGCCCGGCCGGCGGCGCCGACCCAGCGCTCGCCGGTGACCGGCTGGTCGATGATGCCGAGGATCGGCCGGTCGCCGTCGAGCAGGCCGATCAAGGTGCCGAACACCGGGCGGCCGGTGATGAACGCCCGGGTACCGTCGATCGGGTCGAGCACCCAACGCAACCGAGCCTCCGCCCGCTCCAGGCCGAACTCCTCGCCGAGGATGCCGTGCTCGGGGAAGTGCGCGGCCAGGGTCTCGCGCATCGCGGCCTCGGCCTGGCGGTCGGCGATGGTGACCGGGCTTTGATCGCGCTTCAGCTCGGCGGACAGGCCGGCGCGGAACAGCGGCCGGATCACGGCGCCGGCGCGATCGGCGGCGCGCTCGGCGGTCTCGATCAATCGGTGGAGCTCAGCCAACCGCGATCAGGGCGACTTGGCGGCCGGGGCTGGCGTGCCGGGCGGGGCGGCGCCAAGATTCGGGGCCGGCTGCGTCGACAGGGCACGTTTTTCGGTCGGCGGTTCGGTCGCCGGCGTGCCGGTGGCGGCGGGCTGGGTTCCCTGGCTGCTTCCCGTCTGGTTCCCAGCACCCGGACCGGGTGAAGCGGCCGGTTGCGCGGCCGGCAGCGGCTCCGGGTTGGGCGAAAGGGTGCGCAGGTAGTCGATGACGTTGGCCCGATCCTTCTCGCTCGGAATGCCGGCGAAGCTCATTCGGGTGCCGGGCGCGTAGGCCGCCGGCTTGAGGAGCCAGTGGTTCAGCCCCTCGAAGGTCCACGGACCCTGCTTGGACTTGAGCGCGTCGGAATAGTTGAAGCCCTCCATGTGGCCGTGCTTGGCGCCGACCACGCCGTAGAGGTTGGGCCCGACGCCCGCCTTGCCGCCCTGATTGAAGGTATGGCACGCGACGCAGATCTTATGGGTGTACGCTTCGCCGGCCTGCGGATCGGCCGTCGCCAGGAAGGGCGCGATCGGCGGAATTTCCTTCGGCGCCGCGGGTGCGGAGGAGGCCACGGGCGCGCCCTCGATCTTGATCGCAGGCTCCTTCGGCCGTGTTTCATGCACCAGGCCGACGCCGATCGTGCCGGTGACGAAGAACGCGATGCCGGCAACCAGCACCGCGGCGATCGCCTTGTTGGCCTCCATCGTATCCATGCGGCGTTGCGAACCCCCCTCGGCCTACCCTAAAACGCGGCGCACCATAGGGAACCGACATTGGTCCATCAAGCCGGGCTCCAACCGCCATCTGGCGCAATCCGATGAACCCGATCGTGGTGATCCCGGCTCGCATGGCCTCCAGCCGCCTGCCGGGCAAGCCGCTGGCGGATATCCACGGCCGCCCGATGATCGCGCACGTGCTCGACCGCGCCCGCGAGGCAGGCATCGGCGCGAGGGTGGTAGTGGCCTGCGGCGAGCCCGAGATCGCCGCGGCGGTGGAGCGGGCGGGCGGGATGGCGGTGCTGACCGAGCCGTCGCTGCCCTCGGGGTCGGACCGCGTGCATGCGGCGCTTTCCGCGCTCGACCAGGCGGGCGACTTCGATGTGGTGGTGAACCTGCAAGGCGATTTTCCGACCATTGAGCCGGCGGCGCTGCGTGCCTGCCTGAGCCCGCTGGCCGACCCGGCCGTCGATATCGGCACCCTGGTCGCGCCGATCGAGGATGACGCGGAGGCGGCGCGGCCCTCGGTGGTGAAGGCCGCCTGCGATTTTGGTCCCTCCGCATCGGTGGCGCCGGCGCTGTATTTCTCGCGAGCGGCGATCCCGTGGGGCGCCGGCGCGCGCTGGCATCACATTGGCGTTTACGCCTGGCGGCGTGAGGCGCTGGCCCGTTTCGTCGTGCTGCCCGAGTCGGCGCTGGAGAGGCGGGAGAACCTCGAGCAGCTTCGCGCGCTGGAAGCCGGCATGCGGATCGGCGCCGCCCGCGTGGCCTCCGGCCCGTTCGGGGTGGACACGCCGGACGATCTCGATCGGGCCCGCCAGCTGCTCGCGCCCGGGGCAACGGGCTGATGGCGGGCGTGATCGCGTTCCAGGGGGTGGCGGGGGCCTATTCCGACCTCGCCTGCCGGGCCGCCTTCCCCGGCCACGCGACCTTGCCCAACGAGACGTTCGAGGCGGCGATCGAGGCGGTGCGCGGGGGACGCGCGCAGCTCGCCATGCTGCCGTGCGAGAACAGCCTCGCCGGACGGGTGCCGGACATCCACCACCTGCTGCCGGAATCCGGGCTGTTCGTGGTCGGCGAGCACTTCCAGCGCGTCGAGCACTGTCTGCTGGCACCCAAGGGCGGCCGGATTGCCGATCTGCGCCGCGCCCACTCGCACCCCGTCGCGCTCGGGCAGGTGCGCCGCGTGCTGCGCGAGCTCGGATTGCAGGCCGTGGTGGAGGCGGATACCGCCGGCGCGGCCCAGCTTGTCGCGCAATGGAACAATGTCGAGGACGCCGCAATCGCTTCGTCGCTGGCGGCGGAGATCTACGGGCTCGACGTGCTGCGCGCCAATGTCGAGGACGCCCCCCATAACACGACGCGGTTCTACATCATGGCGACCCGCCCGCGCATCCCGGAGCCGACCGAGCCCGACCTGATGACGACGTTCGTCTTCCGCGTCCGCAACGTCCCCGCCGCGCTCTACAAGGCGCTGGGCGGATTTGCGACCAACGGGGTGAACATGACCAAGCTGGAGAGCTACATGGTGAACGGCGAGTTCACCGCCACCCAGTTCCTCTGCGACGTGGATGGGCATCCCGAGCAGCCCGGGCCGCGCCGCGCGCTGGAGGAGCTCCAGTTCTTCTCCAGCGAGACCCGTGTTCTCGGCGTCTATTCCGCGGCGCGCTTCCGGCTGGAGCAAGGCGCGGCCGACTAGATCGCGAGATGCTCGACCTGCTGTCCGGTGCGTTGCGCGATCAGCGCCGCCACGATCGCGCGATGGCAGATGCGGTGATCGTGCTCGAAGCACAGCAGACACGACGGCGCGTGGCTCGCCTCGTCGGTCGCGCGGGCAAGCTCGGCTTGTGCCCGGTCCGAGGTCATGTGTTCGGCGAAGATGGCGCGCATCCGCTCCGGGTGGCCGGCGCGCACCGCGAGCCGCCCCTCCTTGGGCGTGCCCAGGCCCTGCAGGTGCAGGTAGTCGATCCCGTGCTCGGCGAGGCTCGCGGCCAACAGGCGCTTCGAAAAGCCGGGCTTGCGCGAGGAGGCGACGGCGCGCACGTCGATCAGCAGCGCCACCGAGGCGGCACGCAGGGCGTCGATCACCGCGCCGAGGGTGCAGCCCTCGTAGCCGATCGTCCGCAGCGCGGGCGGGTTCAGAACGGCGCCGGATACCAACGGTACTTCTTCGGCTCGACGCCGCCTTGCGTCAGTCCCTTCTCCCGCTGGCATCTGCGGACCGCTTCCGTTTGCGCGAAGGCCAGCTCGTCCTGGTGCTGCGCGGCATAGATCGGCACGGCGGTGCCGGCGGCGATCAGGCGCCGCACGGTGGGGTCCTGAAAGACCTGGTCGCGGCACTCGGGCGGGATCTCGGGCGCCCGATAGCGCGGCGGCTTGAGAGACCCGCCGCAGGCGGCCAGCAGCGGGAAGCAAAGCGCGAGGAGCAGGGTCGGTTGCAGTCGGGGCAGCGGACCGCACCGGCGCCTCATCCGGCCGCCATCCAATCCTCGATCAGCCGACGGGCGATGCTGTCGGTGCGCGGCAGGAAGAAGCCGTGCGCCTCGGGGTTGCGTATCTCGTCGCGCGAGAACCAGCGGGCATCGCGCAGCTCCTGCGGGTCGATCGTGATGCGCTCGGTCAGCCCCTCGGCGTAGAAGCCGAGCATGATGTTGGCGGGGAACGGCCAGGGCTGGCTGGAATGGTAGTAGACCGGGCCCACCTCCACCCCGACCTCCTCCAGCACCTCGCGGCGGACCGCCTCCTCGAGGCTCTCGCCCGGCTCCACAAAGCCGGCGAGGGTGGAATACATGGTGGCGCGCGGAAACCGCTGGGAGTGGCCGAGCAGGCAGGTATCGCCGCGATACACCAGCATGATCACCGCCGGATCGGTGCGCGGGAAGTGCTGCGTGTTGCAGCCGGTGCACTGCATGACGTGGCCGGCGGTCGTCGGCTCGCAGGGGGCGCCGCACACGCCGCAGAACCGATGCTTGACCCGCCAGTGCATCAGCCCGCGGGCGTGGGCGAGGACGGACGCGTCGCCGGGCGGCAGCAGGCCGCCGCCCACCGCCCGCAGATCGACGAAGTCGCCCAGACCGTCGGGCAGCAGCGGCAGCGGATCGTCGGCCGAGCTGATGTCGACGGCGAACACCGGCCGGCCGGCGAGCATGCCGAGGAAGCTCCACGGGCCGTCCCGCATCTGCAACGCGGCGGCGGTCTCGCCGGTGAGGTAGACCGCTTCCGACTGGGTGCTCGCCTCGGCACCCTCCGCCGGCTGGGGCGTGGGGCGCACAAGGTTGCGCGACCGCCAGATCGGCACCAGCAAGGTGTCGGGATTGCTCAGCGCCTGCTCGATCCATGCCTCGTCCTCGCGCCGCTCCGCCACGCGCTCGAGCGGGCTGCCGGAATAGACGTTCGGGCGGCTGGCGAGGATCAGCGTCAAGGCGGCTACTCCGGGGGGCGGGATGCTTGGGTCGCCGGGACGGTGCCACGCGGGCGCAACAGCGGCAACCGGCCAGGGTTGCGGCGCCGGGGGCAATCCATGATATGCAGGCGCGGGAGGTCGGCGGCGGACGGGCGCCTCGCCAACCCGGTCAGGTCCGGAAGGAAGCAGCCGCAACGAGTTTCCGCTCGGGTCGTTCGTTCGGCCTCCCACCCGACCCACACCTGACCCGGAGATGGCCGCGTTGGCGGTCAGCGCCACACTCGCATGTCCGGCTTGTTCCAGGATGACACCACCGAGCCGGATGGCGAGCCGCCGCCCCCGTTGCCGACCGGTCCGGGCCTGTTCGGCGACGACCCGGCTGTGGCACCGGCCGCGGCGGAGGCGCGGCACGCGCCGGCATATCGGGTCTTGGCGCGCAAATACCGGCCGACCCGCTTCGGCGACCTGATCGGGCAGGAGGCGATGGTTCGCGTCCTGCGCAACGCCTTCGCCCTCGGGCGGGTGGCGCACGCCTTCATGCTCACCGGCGTGCGCGGCGTCGGCAAGACCACCACGGCGCGCATCATCGCCCGGGCGCTGAACTGCATCGGGCCGGACGGGCAGGGCGGCCCCACCGCCGAACCGTGCGGCGTGTGCCCGAATTGCACCGCCATCCTGGCCGAGCGGCATCCCGACGTGATGGAGATGGACGCTGCCTCACGCACCGGGGTCGACGACGTGCGCGAGATCATCGAGGCGACCCGGTTCCGCCCGCTGCAGGCGCGAACCAAGGTGTTCGTCATCGACGAGGTGCACATGCTCTCCCGCAACGCGTTCAACGCGCTGCTGAAGACGCTCGAGGAGCCGCCGCCACATGTGAAGTTCGTGTTCGCGACCACCGAGATACGCAAGGTGCCGGTGACCGTGCTGTCGCGTTGCCAGCGCTTCGACCTGCGCCGGGTGGGGCTTGGCGAGCTCGCGCGCCACTTCGCCGGCATTGCCGCCAAGGAGCAGGTGGCGATCGCGCAACCCGCCCTCGAACTGATCGCCCGCGCGGCCGACGGGTCGGTGCGCGACGGTCTCTCCCTGCTCGACCAGGCGATTGCCCAAGCCGGCGCCCAAGGCGGTGGCGCCACCGGTGCGCCGATCACGGCGGAGCAGGTAGCGCAGATGCTGGGCCTGGCCGATCGGGGCGACGTGTTCGACCTGCTCGAAGCGGTGATGGCGGGCCGTCCCGCCGCAGCACTCGCCATCACCGACCGGGCGCATGAGCACGGCGCCGACCTCGGCGCGTTTCTGCAGGATCTGCTTGAACTGATCCATACCGTGACCCGGCTGAAATCGATCCCCGGGTTGAAGGACAGCGCGGAGCTGCCCGAGGCCGAGCGCACGCGGGGGGCCGAATACGCCGCGCGGTTGAGTATGCCGGTGCTGGGCCGGGCCTGGCAGATGCTGCTCAAAGGCGTGATGGAGGTGGAGACCGCGCCGGATCGCCGCGCGGCGGCCGAGATGGTGCTGATCCGGCTCTGCCACGTGGCCGACCTGCCCTCGCCCGGCGATCTGGTCCGCCGTCTGGCGGGGTCGAACCCATCCGCTCCCGCCGCCGCCGTCTCTCCTGGGCCGCCGTCCGGCCCTGGCGGCGGGATGCGCGCGGTCGCCAACGGGCCGGCGCCAATGCCGACCCCTTCAGTGTCCGCGCCGGACGCCGCCCCGCGCCTGGCCAGCTTCCGCGAGGTCGTCGCCCTGGTGGCCGACCGGCGCGAGCCCACCTTGCACGGCCACCTGCTCCATTCCGCCCATCTGGTGCGCTTCGCCCCGCCGGTGATCGAGCTGCGGACCCAGCCGGAGGCACCGCGCGACCTCGCTCCCCGGCTGGCCAAGCTGCTGCTGGAGGCGACCGGCACGCGCTGGACCATCGCGCTCTCCGCAGCACCCGGCGAGCCCACCTTGGCCGAGCAGGGCAGCACCGCCGACAGTGCCCGACGCGCGACCGCCGCCGATCATCCGCTGGTCCGCGCCATCCTCGAAGCGTTTCCCGGCGCGCGGATCGAGCAGGTGGTCGATGCCTCGGTCGATCGCTATGGTCTGGCGCTGGCGGAACCCGGTGTCGAGCCCGATATGCCGCCCTTCGCGCCACTCGACGCCGAGCTGGCCGAGGCCGCGCCGGACGAAGACCTTGATCCCGACAGCCCCGACCCCGACAGCGCCAACCCTGACAGCCCTTCCTGGGAGCCCGAGCCATGAAGAACCTCGCCGGCCTGATGAAGCAGGCCTCGGAGATGCAGGCCAAGATGCAGGAGATGCAGGCCAAGCTGGAGAGCATGGAGGCGGACGGCGTCGCCGGCGCCGGCATGGTGACCGTGACGCTCAACGGAAGGGGCGAGATGAAGCGTCTCAAGCTCGATCCGAAGCTCGCCGACCCGGCGGAGACCGAAATGCTGGAGGATCTGATCGTCGCCGCCCACGCCGATGCCAAGGGCAAGATCGAGGCGTTGTCCGGCGAGGAGATGCAGAAGATCACCGGCGGCATGCAGCTGCCGCCGGGCATGAAGCTGCCGTTCTAGTGTTCAGTGATCAGTGGCCGGTGATCAGTCGGCGGTGCTTCATCCTGGTCGCTGGTCACTGATCACGGCCACTGATGGGCGGACCCGAGGTCGAGCATCTGATCGGGCTGCTGGCGAAGCTGCCGGGTCTCGGCCCGCGCAGCGCGCAGCGGGCGGCGCTGCGCATGTTGCAGCAGCCGCACCTGCGCATGCTGCCGCTCGCGGCGGCGCTGAGCGAGGCGGCCCGCGTGGTCCGCTCGTGCAGCTTGTGCGGCAATCTCGACAGCCGCGACCCGTGTGCGATCTGTGCCGACCCGCGGCGCGACCGCAGCTCGATCTGCGTGGTGGAGGGCGTGGGCGATCTGTGGGCGCTGGAGCGGGCGTCGGTGCATCGCGGCCTGTATCACGTGCTTGGCGGCACCCTGTCTGCACTCGCCGGCATCGGGCCGGAGGACCTCAACACGGCCGCGCTGCTGGCTCGGGTGACCGAGGGCGATGTCAGCGAGATCATCCTCGCCCTCGGCGCCACGGTGGACGGCGCCACCACCGCGCACTGGCTCACCGAGCGGCTGAAACCGCTTGGCGTCGCGGTGACCCGCGTCGGGCAGGGGGTGCCGATGGGTGGCGCGCTCGACGTGCTGGATGACGGCACCTTGGCCGCCGCCTTGCGCGCGCGGCGACCGGCGTGAGCCTGTCGCGCCGCGCGCTGATCCAGGCGGTCGGTCGCGCCGGCGGTGTCGGCGCCGCGTATCGGACGATGGCGGCGATGGGGCTGCTGGCGGCGCCGCCTGCCTATGCCGGGCCGCCCGTGCTGCCGCCGGGCAACGGCACGCGGGTGGTGGTGCTCGGCGCCGGCATCGCGGGGATGGTGCTGGCTTGGGAGTTGCGCCAGGCCGGCTACGCGGTGAGCGTGCTGGAGGCGCGCGACCGGGCGGGTGGACGCAACTGGTCGCTGCGGTCCGGTGACGCGATCATCGAGACCGACAGCGCGCAGCGGGTGCGTTGGGGCGTCGGCGAGCATCTGTATTTCAACCCGGGACCCGCGCGCATTCCCTGGCACCACGAGGGCATCCTCTCGTATTGCCGCACGCTCGGCGTGAAGCTGGAGGTGATGTGCAACGACAATCGTGGCGCGTTCATGCAGGACGACGCCGCGTTCGGTGGCAAGCCGCAACGCAACGGCGCCGTGGTGAACGACGCGCGCGGCTACGTCGCCGAAATGGCCGCGAAAGCGGTGGACGCGGCCGAACTGGTCGCTCCCGTGACAATCGAGGACAAGGAGCGCCTGCGCGATTTCCTTCGGGCGTTCGGCGCGCTGGATCGCGACCTCGTCTACCACGGGTCGAGCCGTTCAGGCTTCGCGCACCCGCCGGACGTGGCGGAGGGCAAGCTCCGCGAGCCGCTCGATCTGCGTCAGCTCATGGTCTCGGATTTCTGGCAGGGCCGGATGCAGTTTGGCGAATCGAGGCATCAGGCGCCGACGATGTTGCAGCCGGTCGGCGGCATGGGCACGGTCGGACAGACGTTCGGCCGCAAGCTTGGCTCGGTGATCACCCTCGGCGCCGAGGTGAGTGATATGCGGCGGACGGCGGACGGGGCGCGGGTGGTCTGGAAGGACGCCAAGACCGGCGCGGTGCAAGCGATCGAAGCGCCGCTGGTGGTCTGCACGATCCCGTTCTCGGCCTTGCGCGGCATGCCAGCGGATTTCTCGCCGGAGACTTCAGGCGCGATCGCCACGCTCGACTACGTTCCGGCGGCAAAGGTCGCGTTCGAGGCACGGACCCGGTTCTGGGAGACCGAGGATCAGATCTATGGCGGGATCTCCTGGACCAGCCGCCCTGCCACGCAGATCTGGTATCCGAGTGCCGGCATCCAGCAGCGGAAGGGCATCCTGGTCGGCGCCTATATCTGGTCGGGCGAGATCGGCGACGCCTTCGCCGACAAGTCGGTGGCGCGGCGGCTCGAGGACACGCTCGCCGATGACGAGGTGGTGCATCCCGATTGTCGCGACCATCTGCGCGACGGCGTCAGCGTGGCCTGGAAGAAGATCCCGTTCAGTCGCGGCGCCTGGGCGGAGTGGAGCCGCGACGCGCGCGCCGGCTTCTATGCCAAGCTGCTGGAGGGCGACGGGCCGTTCCTGTTTTGCGGCGAGCACATGTCGTACATCAATGGCTGGCAGGAAGGCGCGGTGCGCTCGGCGCATCACGTGCTGACGCAGATCGCCGCCCGGACCCGCACCGCCAACCCGTAGTGTTGGTGCCCTCGCGCTCGAATGCCGGCAGATCTCGCGGGCGAGACGAACCGCGCCGGCACGCGGCACCTAGTTGCGGCCGTTCGACCAGCAGCATCCCGCCCATCCCCGCGATTGGCTGCAAGGGGAACAGCAAGCAGCCGCCTGGCCGCAGCGCGTCCAGCGCGGCCCAGCTCGGCTGCGTAATCCCGGCGTTGACGTAGACACGGTCCACCTTTGGCAGGTTCCCGGCCAGCGCCGCGCTCGGGTTATACCGAGACTCGGGAACGGTGACCTGTGGCAAGCGCCGTCATCGCGAGGCGCGCAGCGCCGTGGCGATCCATCGCGCTACTCCGAGCTGCGAGCTTGGATCGCCACGGCGCTGCGCGGCGGCTCGCGATGACGAGTCAGTATCATTGGGTCTTGGTATTACAGCAGGTCCGCCACCGTCTCGCGATACCGCGTGATCGCGGCGAGGTGGTCGGCGGCGGTGTGGCCGGCGATGCGCTGGTGATGGCCGCGCGGGAAGGTGGTGTGGGCGGTCACGTGGCTGACGCCGGCTTGCTTCCAGAAGCCGATCTCGCGTCGCCAGTCGGCCTCGGTGCCAGCGCCGGGGGAGACCCACACCTCAATACCCATCCGCGCCGGATCGCGAGCGGCCTCGCGGGTGAGGCGGCGCAGCTTGTCGAAGGCGGCAAGCGCGCTGTCGTCCGCCGGATACGCGAGCGGCATGAAGCCGTCGCCGTATTTCGCCGCGCGGCGAAACGTCGCCTCGGCATGGCCGCCGAACCAGAGCGGCACGCGACCGGACGGCGGGCGCGGGTTGATGCCGACATCCTCCAGGCGGTGGAACGCGCCGGTGAAATCAACATGCGGCTCGGCCCACAACGCTTGCATGACGCGCACCTGCTCCTCCGAGCGCTTGCCGCGATTGGCGAAGTTCTCGTTGAGGCCGACGAACTCGACCGGGTTCCAGCCGACGCCGACGCCGAGGCGAAACCGGCCACCGCACAGCACGTCGAGGCACGCCGCCTGCTTGGCGACCAGCACCGCCTGGCGCTGCGCCAGGATCAGCACCCCGGCGGCGAAGCCGATGCGTTGCGTGCAGGCCGCGAGAAAGCCGAACAGCACGAACGGATCATGATACGCGACGTCGGTGGTGCCGACCGCATCGCCGCCCTCGGCGCTGGCCGGATTGGCGCCGAGCACGTGATCGGGTGCGACCAGATAGTCGAACCCGAGCTCTTCCGCCGCCTGCGCGTAGTCGCGAATCACCGCCGGACCCGCGCCGATGTCGCCAATCGGCAACGACGCTCCAATCTGCATGGCCGTTTCCTCCTGCGTGGCCGCTCAGGCTAGCACCGAGCTGCCGATCACGCGCCATTGGCTTGACCTGCCAACGTGGCAATCTTGCAGGCACTCACCGACCAGCCCTGCGAGAGGACGCGTGACGATGACCGGCCAGTCCGCCGAGAACAGCCGCACATGAAGACAGTCCTCCTCACCGTCATCGCGGTGATCCTGGCGGCCGTCATCGCCGGGGCCGCGATCGTCTATTCCGGCGCCTACAACGTGGCGGCTACCGAGCCGCATTGGGAGGTTACATACTGGCTCCTGAACGCCGCTCGCACGCGCTCAATCGAGGCGCACGCCGGCGGCATCGCGGTTCCGGCCCGGTTCGACGACCAGTCCAGGATCGTTTCCGCGGCAGGCCACTTCGCCGAGCATTGTGCCGTGTGCCACGGCACGCCTGGAGGTGACAAAGGCGAGCTCGGGGCCGGCATGTATCCGCAGCCGCCGGACCTGACGAACGTGAGCCAGCGCTTCAGCCCGGCACAACTGTTCTGGATCCTCAAGCACGGCATCAAGATGAGCGGAATGCCGTCGATGGAAGACGATGGCGACGACATGCTGTGGTCGACCGTCGGTTTGCTCGAAAAGCTGCCCGGCATGAGCCACGACGATTTCGAGCGTCTGCGCGTGGCCTCGCAGGCCCATGGTGAAGACGATCACCACCACGATCACCACACCGAGGGACATTGGGATGCCCGAGAGCCGCGTAGCATCCGCGAAGCTGATCGCGGCCCCGCTGACCCGGCGGCGTGTCGTGCAAGGCGCGGCGGCGGCGGGCGGTCTGGCCGGTGCGGCTGGAACGATGCGGCCGGGCACGGCGCTGGCTTTCGCCGAGCGAATGCCGGTGCTCAGCGGCAACCTGTTCGACCTGACCCTGGGGCCGAGTGCCGTGAACATCACCGGGCGGAACGCCACGGCGACGGCGTTCAACGCCTCGCTGCCGGGCCCGATCCTGCGTTGGCGCGAGGGCGACACCGTGACCCTGCGCGTCACCAATCGGCTCGCCGAGACGACCTCGGTCCACTGGCACGGCATCATCTCGACGGCGAACATGGATGGGGTGCCCGGGCTCAGCTTCGGCGGCATCCATCCCGGCGAGACCTTCGTCTTCCGCATCCCGGTGCGCCAGAGCGGCACCTATTGGTATCACAGCCACTCGATGTACCAGGAGCAGACGGGAGCCTACGGCCCGATCGTCATCGAGCCGCGCGCCGGCTACCCGCAACGTTTCGATCGCGACTACGTGGTCCAGCTGTCCGACTGGTCGGATACCAGCCCCGCGCGGATCGTCAGCAATCTCAAGATGCAGAGCGGCTACTACAACTTCCATCAGCGCACGGTCGGCAGTTTCGTCGCCGAGGCGCGCGACAAGGGCCTGGGCGCCACCATTGTCGATCGCCTGGCATGGGGCCGGATGCGCATGGTTTGCGTCGGCAATTCCTGCGCGCATCGACGCGGTGCTCGCCGGTATGCCGGGGACGGCGAGGTTGGGCATGCTCGACCACACGGGTTCGATCGGCCTTCGACCGCATGCTTGCCGATATGGACCGGGCGCGTCGGGACGCTCGAAACGCCGTCGACACCTCAGCGGGGGGTGAACCGGCTGACCCACCCCGCGTGCTCAGCATGAAGCACTCGTCCCCCGTTGCGAGGATCACACGACGTCGTTCGCCGGACGGGGGCAATCCATTGGTCGTCATCCGTATCGTCACCAACCTGCTGCAACCTCCTGACTTGAGAGTCGCGCCATGAGCACGTTCACGCAGATCGCCAATCTTCCCCGCCGCCGCTTCGTGCAGGGCGCCGCCGCGCTCGGGGCGGGCGCGGCGCTCGGATGGCCGGGTTGCGCCGGCGCCGTCGAGGCCGGCATCGGCGGACCGCCGGTGCTGCGCGGCAACCGCTTCGACCTGCGGCTCGATCGCATCGCCATCAACAAGACCGGCGCGCAAGACTGGGCCAACGCGATCAACGGTAGCGTGCCCGGCCCGGTGCTGCGCTGGCGGCAGGGCGACGTGGTCACCCTCAACGTGACCAACAACCTGCCCGAGATGACCGGCGTGCATTGGCACGGCATCATCCTGCCCAACCCGATGGACGGGGTGCCCGGCATGGAGTTCCCCGGCATCCAGCCGGGCGAGACCTTCACCTATCGCTTCCCGGTCGTGCAAAGCGGCACCTACTGGTATCACAGCCACATGGGCTACCAGGAGCAGAAGGGCGTCTACGGTGCCCTGGTCATCGAGCCCGACGGCGAGCCGCTGATCAAGTCGGAGCGCGACTACACCGTAGTGCTGAGCGACTGGATGGATGGCTCGCCGCTGCTCGTTCAGAACAACCTCAAGCAGATGAGCGACTACTACAACTTCAATCGCCGCACGCTCGGCACTTTCGTCGCCGACGTGCAGCAGAGCGGCTTCGGCACGACGGCGAAGGAACGCTGGCGCTGGGCCGACATGCGCATGGACCCGAGCGGCATCAACCAGCCGACCGGAGCGCTGTTCACCTACCTGATCAACGGCGTGCCACCGTCCGGCAACTGGACCGGATTGTTCCGGCCGGGCGAGCGCGTGCGGCTGCGCTTCATCAACACCTCGGCGCAGACGTTCTACGACGTCAGCATTCCGGGCCTGACGATGGACGTGGTGCACGTGCACGGCAATGACGTGGTCCCGGTGCCGGTCGATCAGTTCCGCATCGGCGTGGCCGAGACCTACGACGTGATCGTGCAGCCGCGCGAGGACCGCGCCTACACCATCTTCGCCCAGAGCCTGAGCCGCAGCGGCTACGCTCGCGGCACCCTGGCGCCGCGGGCCGGGATGTCGGCGCCGATCCCGCCGATGGACGCCGCGCCAATGCGTTCCATGGCCGACATGGGCATGGCGATGATGCCCGCCCAGGTGGCCGCGTCCCACCCCGACCGCACCCGGATCGACGGGATCATGCCGTCGATGCACGGCGTGACGGCGGCGCAGAAATCCCGACGCGTCGGCGAGCAGCCCAAGGTGGAGGTGCCGCCCGAGACCCGCGCCCTCAAGCCCGGCGTCGAGCAGCAATACGTGCTCGACACCGCGTTCGCCCGCCTCGACCTGCCGGGTGACGGGCTCGACCATCTGGTGGGCCGCCGTCGCATCCTGACCTACGCCGACCTGCGCTCGGTGCATCCCGGAGTGGACCGGCGGCCGCCGACGCGGGAGATCGTGTTGACCCTGACCGGCAACATGGGCCGTTTCATCTGGGGCTTCGACGGTCACAAGTTCTCCGAGGTCGGGCCGATCGACGTGACCTTGGGCGAGCGGTTCCGCCTGCGCTTCGTCAACAGCACCATGATGACGCACCCGATCCACTTGCACGGCATGTGGATGGAGCTGGAGAACGGCCAGGGCGATCACCTGCCCTACCTGCACACCATCAGCGTCAAGCCGGCCGAGAATGTGAGCCTGCTGGTCACGCCGCTCGCCACCGGGCAATGGCCGCTGCATTGCCATCTGCTGTATCACTTCGAGGCCGGCATGTTTCGCGCATTGCGTGTGCTGCCGAAGTCGGCCTGAGATGCGCGCCGGGTTCAGCGCGTTGGTCGGCGCGGTGTTGGTCGCGCTGGCCTCGCCGGTGCAGGCGCAGCTGTTCGATGCAAGCCGGTTCTTCGGCTCCGGCCTCGGCTCCAGCACACTGCAAGGCGCCACGCCGTACGGCAACCTGATCCCGGATGACCGGGTGTACATCCACGGCTTGTTCGACCAGCTCGAGGGCCGCTTCGGCAACGGTGCCTATCTGCGTTGGGACGGCCAGGCGTGGATCGGCAACGACTACAACAAGCTGTGGCTCAAGTCGGAGGGCCGCTACAACCCGAGCAACCGCGGTCGGATGGAGGACGGCGACCATGAGCTGCTGTACGACCGGCCGGTCAGCCGCTATTTCGACGTGCAGGCCGGTGTACGCGTCGATCTCGACAGCGGCACGACGCGGACTTGGGGCGCGCTCGGCGTGCAAGGCTTGGCGATCGGTTTCTGGAACGTGCAGGCCACGCTCTACGCCAGCAACCAAGGCCACGACGCGCTGCGCACCAACGCGTCGTACGATCTGTATCTGACCCAGCGCGTGGTGCTGCAGCCGCAGTTCGAGACCAACTGGTACACCAAGGAGGATCGCGGTCGCGGCGTCGGCCCCGGGCTGTCGGACATCGATACCGGGCTGCGACTGCGCTACGACATCACGCGCAAGCTCGCGCCTTATATCGGCGTCGCCTACCAGCACCGTTTCGGCGCCACCGCACGCATGGCGCGCGAGGAAGGCGGCCAGGCCGACGACGTGCGCTTCCTGCTGGGCCTGCGAAGCTGGTTCTGAGCATGGCTGGTGCTGGCCCCGATGCTGCTGACCGGCCTTTCCGGCCGGCGTCTTGCCGTGTCTGTTGACCGGAACACGCGGCAAGGCTCGCCGCAACCGCCAGCGAGAAAGTCGACCCCTTAAGGTTTGCGAGGCCCATATTCGATATCATCGGCAACATTCCCGTACGCCTGTGTCAACTCGGCCGCGCCCGTCCCTCGAACAACAACGTGTGCGTCTTCGGCCCCGCAACGCGCGAAGTCGCGAGCGTGTCCAGCCGGAAGCCGTTGCGCGTGAGCAGGGACGGGATGGCGCGGTTCAGGTGGCAGCCGCCGGCGACTCGGCTCCAAATCGGGTCGAGCCGGTCCTGCCAGCGGGCGATCCCCGGTTCCGGCGCGCGCCCATGCTCGACGAACCGCAGCGCCCCACCGGGCCGCAGCACGCGACGGGCTTCGGCGATGGCACGGTCCGCGTCCGGGATGGTACAGAGCGACCAGGTGGTGACCACGGTGTCGAAGGCGCCATCCTCAAACGCGAGTGCCTCGGCCGAGCCTTCCATCAATGCGACGGGCACGTGGGCCTGGTTGGCGGCATGGCGGGCGCGATTGAGCAGCGCGGCGGACGGATCGACGCCGACCACCTCGTGAACCTCCGCACCGTAGAGCGGCAGATTGAGGCCGGAGCCGATGCCGATCTCCAGCACCCGCCCTTTCGCCGCGCCGACGGTCCGGGCACGGAACGGACGCAGCACTTCCTGCCGCATCGCCGCGTGCAGCAGCCATGGCAGGACATGGCGCGCGTAGAAGCTCACCGCTCCACCTGCTTCGCGGCTACAGGACCGGCGGGACCCGCAGCCTGCGTCATGGCATCGAGCACCGCCGTCGCAGAGAGCAGTTCCGGCAGGGGCACGCCCTCCGGGCGTCCGGGGCCATACACCACGTCGAGCGGCACGCCATAGCGGCCGAAGCTTTGCAGGTAAGCGGTGACCCGCGGCTCTGGCCGGGTCCAGTCGGCGCGCATCGCAACCGTCCCGAGGGACCTGAGCCAGTCGGCGACCGGGGCACGGTCGAGCACCGCCGCCTCGTTCACCTTGCAGGTCAGGCACCAGGCAGCGGTCACGTCCACGAATACGAGCCTACCGTCGGCGACCTCGCGCCGGATCGCCGCCGCGTCGAAGGGCCGCCACGGCACCGCTTGCCCGGCGCTCGAGACCACCGGCGGCGCGGGCGGCGATGCGAGCGAGGGAACCAACACGGCCGCCGCTACCAGCGTCAGCGTAGCAATGGTCGCGACACGCTTGGTGGCGATACGCCGTCCCGGACGTATACTCCGGGCGCGTAGCGCGAGCATGCCGACGATCCCGGCGAGCGCCGCAGCCGTGATCGTCGACGCTATCGGGCCGGACACCTGGACCAGCACCCAAATCAGCCAGATCGCAGTGCCCGCGAGCGCCACCCCCAAGGCGCGCCGCAACCAGTCCATCCACGGTCCTGGACGAGGCAGCAACCGCACGAAGCCTGGCGCCGCGGCGACGGCTAACAGCGGGGCGGCCATACCCAGGCCGAGTGCTGCGAACACCAACACGATCTCTCCCGACCCCCGCGCCAGCGCGAAGCCCACCGCCGTTCCGACGAACGGGGCCGAGCAGGATGTTGCCATCACGGTCGCGAAGGCACCCGCGAGAAACGCGTCCACCATCGCATGGCGGGATCGGAGGTTCGCGGCACCCCCCGCGAGGCCGGGCAGATCGACCGGCAACAGGCCCCAAAGACTCGCGGCGAACAGCGTGGTGACCGCGGCCATTCCGGCCAGGAACCACGGTTGCTGGAACTGAATACCCCAGCCGACGGCGGCCCCGGCCAGCTTGAGGCCAGCCAGCACGGCCGCAATGGCCAGGAAGGAGGCAACGACGCCGGCGGCGGTTGCGAGCAGTCCCAACCGCACCCCGCGCCGCTCGCCCCCGGCATAGCTCGCCACAGCCAGCAGCTTGAGCGAGAGCACGGGCAGCACACAGGGCATGGCGTTCAGTATCAGACCCCCCAGCAGCGCCACGGCGAGCATCGCCGATAGCGCCCCGAACCCGTCGCTTCCGGCGGACGGAGCCGCCCCCACTGCCGGCGTTGCCGTGAACTCGGCCGACCGCGCGCCGTCCACGACGGTAAAGGTCAATGGCCGCCCATCGACCACCTTGGCGGTCGTGCCCGGGATAGCCGTGACGAGTGTGACGGCCCGCCGGCCCGATTGGACCGCCACCAAGGGCCGTGGCGTGGCTTGCGGGACGCCCTCCACGAACAGGTCCGGCGTGCGGAACGGCCCGGCATCGCTTGCGAGCGCAACGGCAAGCGATGGTGCGTCCTGGCCCACGCCGGAAACGGTTGCTGACAGCAGACGCAGGCCCGCACTCGCCAGCGGACCAGGCACCTTGGCGGCGGCCGCGGCAATCAGCGGCGCCTCCGCGCCCGGCAGGGCGAGACCCGCCGGCAGCGCGAGATCAAGGCTCGCGTGATAGGGAATGCAGACCTGGTTGCAGCTCGCGTAGTCCACCTCCGCGTGTAGTCGCAGAGGCTCGCCGGGCCGCGTGAGGGTGAGCGTGACCGGCAGCACGACACGGTCGAGATAAACGTTGTTCTCCAGCCGGTCGATGCTCAGCCGGCGCGGCGCGGGCCAGGCAATCTCCGCCTTGGACAGGTTGCGGGACCCGCTCCAGTCGGCGGTGGTCGCGAGCCCAGCGTCACCCGGAGTGCGCCAGTAGGTGTGCCAGCCAGGGGCCAAGCGGAGCTCGATGGCGGCGTCGAGGCGGGTGCCCGACCCGGTCGCGTCGATCGCGGTGATCAGTCGTGCCGAGCCTCGAGCGTCTCCCACCCAGGCCGTGGCCGCCGCCTGCGCCCACACCGGAACAAGAATGAGGCAAACGGCGAGGATCAGGCGTGCCAGGGTCATGACGCGAGCTTGGTGGAGTCTTCGATCCGCTGGTTGCCCGCCGCGGGCGTTCCCTCGGCAATCGCCATGTTGGCAACGCCCGGTCTCGCGCAGCCGCCGTCACGTCCCTTCATGCAGAAGCCGGCGCCCAGCATACTCGCTCCGAGCAGCGCGAGGGCAGCCCCGCCGAACACCAGCTGCCGGCGGGCACGCAGCCAGATGACGACCGGGAGCTGGTGGAGGCTTGGTTCGGATAAGGTCCGGGCTCTCTCAGCGACTGTTGCCATGGATGCCGCCCTTCACTGCACGTCGTACACGGTGGGCGCGCCACCCGACTTGGCGATCGCGTAGACCTTCAGCGGCTCGAGCTTGGGACCGGGCATGCCGGGAGTGCCGGAACGCATGCCCGGCAATGTGATGGCGGCGGTATCCGGCCGCTCGGCCAGCAGCTTGCGGATCATCGAGGCCTGAACGTGACCCTCGACCACATAGCCATCGACCTGGATCAGGTGGCAGCCCCGCAGGTGCTCGGGCACGCCGGCGAGACGGCTCATCTGGTCGAGGTTGTTGGTCGGCCTCACCGCGACGTCGAATCCCTGCTGCCGGAGATATTCGGCGTGCCCCTCGCAGCAATCGTATTGCGGGTTCTTGAACAGCACCGCGCGCGTGCTGGCGGCGAGAGCGGGGAGCGGCAGCGCCGCTGCGGCGAGGACGGCGCCAAGTTGGCGGCGGGTCAGACGGTTCATTCTCGGTCTCCTGGGAGAGTGATGGATTCGGGCGACGCGCAGCCCGGTCATCAGCCCGGCCGTCTGATGGTCCATCACGTGGCAATGCAGCATCCAGTCACCCGGGTTGTCGGCGACGAACGCGACCTCGACGACCTCGCGGGGTGCGACAAGGACGGTGTCACTCCAGACCTCATGCGGCACCGGCGCGCCGTTGCGGGCGAGCACCTTGAAGCTGTGCCCGTGTAGGTGCATCGGGTGCCACCAGGCGGTCTCGTTGCGGAACGTGAGCCTGATGGTCCGGCCTCGGGCAAGGGTCAACATTGGCGGCATGTCGTCCGGGCTATCGCCGGTCATGGAGGAGCCACTGATAGCCCAGAGCGCATCGCCTCGCATCATCTCCATGCCGCCCATCCCGGGGCCCCGCATCATGCCGCGACCCATCACGCCGCGATCACCGCCGCTCATCATGCCCATGCCGCTCATCCCGCCGCCCTGCCAGGTGGCCGGCGCCCATCAGCGGCACACGCACTCGTGAGCTGCCGACGCCCGAGCGCCGGCGCGGAGAGTTTTGGATTGATCGTCATGGCCTGCCCAGCCATTCGAAAAGATCTCTTCCGGCCAACCCGTGCCGGTGTGACCCAGTCAGCCGTCTCCAGCCATGGTCCGCCGTGCCGCCAGCATCCCATGCGGAGGCCGAGCGGGAAGCGGAAATGCAGCCAGGCGGCTGGCTGATGATCTCGGCTGGGAACCGATATCCGGCGTAGCGGGAGCGGGCGGCTGTCGTCATCCCACCCAACTATCCGCCCGAACCCCTTCTAGCACACCAGGCGGCCCCCAACCTGACGGTGCCACCCAATGCGCAGGCCCCGCCGCGCCTCGCTGACGAATCAGCCCGGCAGTTCGAGCACGTTCTTGGCGAGGATGTTGCGCTGGATCTCGTTCGAGCCGCCGTAAATCGTCGCCGGCCGTGCCTGCAGATAGAGCCCGGCCGGGTTGAGTTCGCGATTGCCCTCCATCGGCTCAAGCAACGCGGCGTTCTCGGCGGCGATCTCGATCGAGAGATCGGTGATGCGCTGAAACAGCTCGGTCTGCCAGACTTTCAGCATCGACACGTCGGCGCCAAGCGTGCCGCCACGCCGGAGAACATCGACGAAAGTCTGATACAACGCGCGCAGGTCGACGAGATCGAGGCGAAGCTGCGTGTAGCGGGTCTGAAACACCGGATCGTCCCAGACGCCCATGCGCTCGGCGAGCAGTTTCAGCCGCGCGAAGGCGTAGCCGGAGAGCTTGGGCGAACCGAGATAGATGCGCTCATGCCCGAGCAGTGCCTTGGCCATGGTCCAGCCTTTGTTCGGCTGACCGACCAGGTTCGAAGCGGGCACGCGCACGTTGTCGAAGAACGTCTCGCAGAACTCGTCGTGCATATCGAGCGTGATGATCGGCTTGACGCTGATGCCGGGCGAGTCCATCGGCACCAGCAGGAAACTGATGCCCTCCTGCTTCTTCGCCGACTTGTCGGTGCGGACGAGGAGAAAAATCCAGTTCGCGTCCATCGCGAGCGTGGTCCAGGTCTTCTGCCCGTTGATGACGTATTCGCCGTCGTAGAGCACCGCCTCGGTGCGCAGGCTCGCCAGATCGGAGCCAGCATTCGGCTCGCTGTAGCCCTGGCACCAGATATGTTCGCCGCTGAGGATTTTCGGCAGGAAGAGGCGCTGCTGCTCCTCGGTGCCGTGCTCGATCAACAGCGGACCGACCATGACGATGCCGTGGTCGTTGGTGCGCGCGACGCCGTAGCGTTCGAACTCGTCGGTGAGAACAACCTGCTTGAGCGACGAGAGGCCGAGCCCGCCGAATGCGCGTGGCCAGCTCGGGCAGAGCCAGCCGGCCTCGGCAAGTTTCAAGTACCAGACCTTGTTCTCCGCCCAATGCAGCCGCTTCGGCGGATAGCGCAGTTCCGGCGGGTAGTTCGCTTCCAGGAAGCCGCGCACGACGTGGCGGAATTCGTCGTCGGCGAGCGCGTCGAGGTCGCGGCTTTCGCGCGGTTCGATCATCGCCATAACTCAGACTCCCCCGAACGCGGGCTTGCGCTTGCCAAGGAACGCGGCGGCGCCTTCGCGGTGGTCGGCGGTGAGAAACATCATCGCCTGTGCGTCGCGCTCGAATTCGAGCGCCGCCTCCAGCCCCTCGGCGAGGTAGCGCTTGGTCATCGCGATCGGCAGCGGCGCGATCTCGGCGACAGCGCGGGCGCGTTCCAACGCGCGGTCGAGCGCACCATGCTTCGGCGCGACATGATCGACCAGGCCGATGCGCTCGCCCGTCACCGCGTCGACCGGCTCGCCGTACAGCAGGATCTGCCGCGCCCGGCCCATGCCGACCCGCTGCGGCAACGTGTAGAATAGCCCGCAATCGGCGACGAGGCCGATCTTGCCGAAGCTCGCCACGAAACGCGCGTCCTCGGCGGCGACCACGGTGTCACAGCACAATGCCAAGGAAAGCCCGGCACCGGCGGCCCAGCCTTCGACGGCGGCAATGATCGGCTTGCTCGACTGCATCAGGGCGTGAACCATGTGATGCGTGCGGCGAAAACGCTCGCGCCCGCTCGGAATATCGGCGACCTTCATCCCGCTGATGTCGCCGCCGGCGCTGAACGTCCCGCCCGCACCGGTGAGCACGACCGCCCGTATCGCGCGATCCGTCTCGGCGCGATCGAGGGCGGCGGTGAGCTGCTCGCGTATCGCCATCGACAACGCATTGCGTCGCGCTGGCTGGCTGATGCCGAGGATCAACGTGGCACCATCGCGCGCCTCGATGACGCCGTCCGCGATGGTCGTGCTCATGTCATTCATCGTCTTGCTCCGGCGAGAGGGCGGCGAAGCGGGCGCGGTGCAACGCCGCCGAACCAAACAGATTGGACAGCACCATCGCCTTGCGCAGGAACAGCCCGACATCATACTCGTCGGTGTAGCCGATGCCGCCGTGCAGCTGGATGCACTGACGGGTCACCAGCATCCCGGCTTCCGACGCGCGGGCCTTTGCGCGCGAGACCGCGGCGCGACGAACCGCTTGCGCGGGGGACTGATCAAACGTGCTGGCGGCGGACTCCACGCTGGCACGCGTGAGCGAGAGCTGGATCTTGAGGTCGGCCGCGCGGTGTTGCAGCGCCTGGAAGCTGCCGATCAGCTTGCCGAATTGCTGGCGCGTCTTGAGATAATCGAGCGTCATCGCAAATGCGCGATCCATCACGCCGAGCAGATAGGCAGCGGTTGCGAGCGCCGCTTCGTCGAGCGCCTCATCGAGATCGCCGTCGATCGCCTCGGCCGGCGCGCCGTCCAAACCAAGCGTGCCGAAATTGCCGCCGTCCTGGGTGCGTTCGATGTCGAGCGTGAGCCCGGGCGCGTTCCGCTCGACCAGCGCAAGGCGGCCTTGCACGCTCACAAGGAAAGCGTCGGCACCCGCCGCCATCGGAACAAAAACCTTGCGGCCGTGCAGCTTGCCATCGCGCAGCACCGTGCTGCCGGCGATGTCGAGCGAATTGGCCCGCTCCTGCCACGCCGGAATGACGATCTTCTCCCCGGCAAGCAGCGCGCTGCGATGATCGGACGTCACGGCGCGCGCCGCCATCGCAACTGGGATCAGCGGTTCCGGAACCAGGCTGGCACCCAGCTCCTCGCACAACGCGCAGAACTCGGCGGTGCCGAGGCCGGAGCCGCCGGCATCCTCGGGCAGGCGCAGCCCGGTCCAGCCCATCTCGCACATCTCGCGCCAGACGCCACGGTCGAAGCCCGGATCGGTGAACCGCAGCGCCCGGATGCGCCTGAGATCACCGGTGCGCGGCGCGATCCCCGCCGCGCTGTCCCGGATCAAACGCAAGCTCTCGCCGTGATCTTCCGCCGCCTCCATCGTCTTCCTCCTGATGTTCTATGTCGGCTCGCGGGTCATAGGTGCAGGCCGAACACCCGCGCCATGCTCAGCAGCATCGCCGCGAGTGCGACCTGTCCGGCGATGATCGCGGTCATCATCTGCCAGGTGGACGGAAGATTGCGGACGATGCCTCGCGATTCGGCGACAGCGGCCCGCAACTCGCCCATCTCGACCCGCAGGCCGCCAATAACGCTTCGCAGCCGGTCGATGGCCGCGTCCATCTTATCGAGTTTCGCGTCGATCCGACGGACGACTTCTTCCATGACCGCAACCCTGGATTCCAGGGGTGCAGAACGCGCCGGCTCGTCTCGTTCGATCGGCGTGTCCGGCATTCCGGCTGGCTACGCCTCCAGCAGCTTCGCGTCCGTGCGTTGCTGCAACGCCTCGAAGCCGAGGCCGGGGGCCAAGTCGATCACCACGAAGCCGCGCTCGGTCACGTCCAGCACCGCGAGGTTGGTGTAGACCCGCTTCACCGCCCCAACCGCCGTGAGCGGATAGCCGCAGCGCGACACGATCTTGCTGCGCCCGTCCTTGGTGGTGTGCTCCATCAGCACCCACAGCCGCTTCGCCCCCGCCGCGAGGTCCATCGCGCCGCCAACGGCGGGTGCCGTATCGTTCTCCGAGGTCGCCCAGTTGGCGAGGTCGCCGTTCTCCGCCACCTCGAAGCCGCCGAGCACGCACAGGTCGATGTGGCCGCCGCGTATCATCGCGAAACTATCCGCGTGGTGCACGAACGAGCCGCCCTTGCGCAGGGTGACATATTGCTTGCCGGCGTTGATCAGCCAGGGGTCGATCTGGTCCTCGGGCGGCTGCGGCCCCATGCCGAGCACGCCGTTCTCGGAGTGGAAGATCACCTCCCGCTCCATCGGCACGTGGTCGGCGACCAGGGTGGGGATGCCGATGCCGAGATTGACGCACCACCCCTCGGGGATGTCGCGCGCGAGGCGGGCGGCCATCGCGGATCGGCTCAGCGGCTTGAACTCGGCGACTGCGGTGTCGGGCATCGCGCGCGCTCCTCTCTAAAATCGCGGGGGATCACCGTAAGGCACGTGGATGACCCGGTCCACGAAGATGCCGGGGGTCATCACGTGCTCGGGTGCGATGTCGCCCAGCTCGACGATGTGTTGCGTCTGCACGATGGTCAGCGTGGCACCCATCGCCATCACCGGGTTGAAGTTGCGCCCGCTCTCGCGAAAAGTCAGGTTGCCCCAGCGATCCGCCTGCCACGCCTCGACCAGCGCCACGTCGCCCTTGAGCGCGTGCTCCATCACATAGGTGCGGCCGTCGAACTCGCGGGTCTCCTTGCCCATCGCCAGCCGGGTGCCGACCGCGGTCGCGGTGTAGAAAGCCGGGATGCCGGCGCCGGCGGCGCGGACGCGCTCGGCAATCGTGCCCTGCGGCACCAGTTCCAGCTCGATCTTGCCCGCCTTGTAGAGCGTCTCGAACACCACCGGGTCGGAGCTGCGCGGGAACGAGCAGATCACCTTGCGCACCCGCCCCAGATCCATCAGCCGCGCGACGCCCACGCGCCCGACGCCGGCATTGTTCAGCGCGATGGTAAGGTCCTTCGCCCCCTGCTCGATCAGCCCGTCGATGAGCTGGTTCGGCTGCCCCACCGCCCCGAACCCGGCGATCAGCACCGTGGCGCCATCCTGGATACCCGCCATGGCCTCGGCCATGGATTGCACGATCTTGTTGATCATCTCCCGCCTCTCAGCCGATCTCGATCACCGCGTCCGCAGCATACGCCCCCTCGCCCTCGGGCATGGCGAACACCGGGTTGAGGTCGATCGAGGCGAGGCGCGGGCCGGCCTGATGGGCAAAAGCCGACAGCCGGGCGAGCATGCGCGCCAGCGCCGCCACGTCCACCGGCTTGCGCCCGCGCGCGCCGAGCAGCAGCGGCGCGCCTCGGATCGAGCGGATCATCTGCTCGGCCACGTCCTCGCCGAACGGGCAGCGGCGGAACACCACGTCGCGCAGCACCTCGACGAAGATGCCGCCCAGCCCGAACATCGCGATCGGGCCGAACACCGGGTCGCGGTGGATGCCGAGGATGCACTCGACCCCGCCCTTGAGCTGTTTGGCGACCAGCACGCCCTCGATACGCGCGTCCGGCGCGGCGCGCTTGGCGCGATCGAGGATGGTGGCGAACCCGTCGCGCACCGCCCCAGCATTGGCGATATCGAGCAGCACGCCGCCGATCTCGGATTTGTGCAGAATGTCTGGCGAGAGGATTTTCAGCACCACCGGGTAGCCGAACCCGTCGGCCGCCGCGACCGCCGCCTCCGCCGTGTCGCAGGCCTGCTCGGGCGCGGACTCGATCCCGGCACGCGCCAGCAGCCGCTTGGCCTCCGCCTCGGTCGGCGTGGTTTCGGGCAGTGCCACGGGCGGCACCTCAGCGGGCGCGGCGCCGGCGGCGGCGAAGGCGGCGCCGAAGCGGCCCATCGCCTCGACCGCGATCACCGCCCGGGTCGGGTCCTCATGGACGATCCAGCCATCCTCCTCGAAGCCGCGCACCGTCTCGCGCGGGGCGATCACCGAGAGCACGTGCAGCCGGTCGGGGAATTGTTGCGCCACCTCGGCGAGCTTGGCGCGCAGCTCGGGACCACGACTGGAGCTCGCCACCTGGCTGAAGAAGGCAATCACCGAGCTGTAGCCGCCCTCCCGCTCCAGCTCGCCGAAGAACTTGGTGATCAGCGACATGTCGTTCGACACCTGAGCGGTGGCGTCGACCGGGTTGCGGGTCGCGGCGAACGAGACCAGCTCCTTGAGCCGCGCCTGCGCCGCCGCCGGCATCTCCGGCATGGCGAGGCCCACCTGCTCGGCCACGTCGCTGATCAGCACGCCGGCGCCGCCGCTCACCGTCAGCACGCCGAGCGTGTTGCGCACCGGATAGATCCGCCGGGTCGCGGTGTGGGCGATGTCGAGCAGCTCCTCGGTGGTGCGGGCGCGGACCACGCCGAATTCCTGCAAAACCGCCTCGGTCACCGCGTCGTCGCCGGCGATCGAGGCGGTGTGCGACTTCGCGGCGGCGGTGCCGAGCGCGCTGCGGCCGACCTTCATCAGCACGATCGGCTTCTTCGCCGCCCGCGCCGCCTGCAACGCGGCGAGGAAACTTTCCGATTCGCGGATGCCCTCGACATAGGCGGCGATCACGTCGGTGTCGGGGTGTTCGGCCATCCAGCCGATCACGTCGCCGACCGTGACGTCGGCCTCGTTGCCGGTCATCACGCATAGCGAGGCGCCAATGCCGCGATTGCGGGCGATGGCGAACAGATGCGTGCCATAGGCGCCGGACTGGCTGGCGATGGCGATGCGGCCGGGGATCGGCACGCCGCTGTCGATCGAGGCGGTGAAAGTGGCGTAGTAGCCGGTGCGGCCGTCGAAGGCGCCCAGGCAGTTGGGGCCGAGCAGCCGCATCCCGTGTCCGCGCGCGATCTCGACCATGCGCTGCTGCGCCGCCGCGCCGGCATCGTCTACCTCGGCGAACCCGGCGGTGAACACGATCGCCCCCTTGGTGCCGCGCCGGCCGAGATCGTCCACCGCTTGCACCGCCAGCTTGGCCGGCACCGCGACAATCGCGACGTCCGGAGTTTCCGGCAGGTCGGCGACCGAGGCATACGCACGCAGCCCCTGGATCTCGGGCCGGTTCGGGTTGACCGGCAGGATGCTGCCCTGGAACCCGTGGGCGCGCATGAAGGCGATCGGGCGGCCGCCGATCCGGCTCGCGTCGGCGGAGGCGCCGATCACCGCGATCGAGCGCGGCGCGATCAGCGGCGTGACGCTGGCGAAGCGGGAGGATGCGGGCATTGGCGAGACGTCCCTTGTGGCGTCGGCGGGCGGGCTTCTCGGGTCCCGCTCGAACAAGCATCTAGACGCCCTGCCCTGCTGCTCGCAAGGCGGGGCGTCTGAACGGACGCCTTGGGAGAGGGGGCCGGCTAGGACTGCGAGTTGGGCGAGAGCACCATGCAGCCGCCCGTGGAATGGGCCAGCTTGCGGCAGGCATCGACCGCGGATTCGCGGGAGAGGCCGTTGAGCCGGGCGCGATACAAGGTGGACTTGCCGTGCTGGACCGTCGCCACCGCCGACCGGCTGCCCGCCTCGCCCGCCTTCTGGCGCGCCATGCCAGCCATCGAGCGGGCCTGCGCCGGGTTCGCATAGGCCCCCACCTGCACCGCCCAGTCACCGCCGGACCCGCCGCCATGCCGCGACGGCACCGTCTCGGCCACCGCCGGCTGCACCAGGCTGAAACGGCCACCACGATGCGGGTTGCGCCGGTCAGGCGTTGGCGCCGCCTTCGCCAGCCGTGTCGCCGCGCGCGAGCTAGACCGGCTGGCCGTCCGACGCGCACGACTCGACGTGGGACGGGCCTCGGCCACCTGCACCGCCCGGCTGCCATCGCGCAGGCCCGGCGGGATATCGAGCGGTAGGTCGTTCATCGCGTATCGCTCGGCGGGCGAGCGGTTGATCGGGTAGGCGTCGAGGATGTTGGGACCGATCATCGCCACGTAGCGGCGGGTCTCGTCAGGCAGCGAGCGGACGTTGGCGAGGTAGTCGTCGAGCCGCTTGGGGCCGGCATTGTAGGCCGCCAGGAAGCCGGGCGAGCCGTAAATATCGTACATCTCGCGCAGATAGGCGGTCCCCGCCAGCACGTTGTTGTGCGGGTCGTAGGCGTCTTCGCTGAGATCGTAGCGCACGCGCAGCTCGTCATAGGTCTCGGGCATGACTTGCATCAGACCCATCGCGCCAGCCCGCGAGGTGATCAGCGCGCCGCTCTGGTAGAGGTGCCCGCCTGATTCGACGTGCATCACCTCGCGTATCCAGCGTTCCGGCACGTCAAACTTGCGGGACGCCTCGATGACATATGGGCCCCACGGGTCAGCGTCCGGCCCGGGCGGATGGTAGTTGCCACGGGCACGGGCCTGGTAGACCGCCGCCTCCCTGGACTGGTCGATCGCCGGCCCCTGCGCACTGTTGGTCGAGCAGGCGGCCAGGGCGGCGAGCACCGCGATGCATCCGATTACCCTGCAAAGACCCGCCGCTCTGGCGACGCGGGAGAGACCCGCGGCTCTGGCGACCCAACGGAAGGCGAGGGTGCACGAACCGATCATCCGTTTTGGTCCTCCGTCGTGGCGCGGCCGATGGCAATGGCCGGAGGGCACGACGGCCGAGGGCCGCCGCTCATGTG
Source organism: Acetobacteraceae bacterium (assembly GCA_965218045.1). Lineage (GTDB taxonomy): Bacteria > Pseudomonadota > Alphaproteobacteria > Acetobacterales > Acetobacteraceae > CAVRCA01. The sequence continues at coordinate 755,860 of CBDCJX010000009.1, forward strand.
ACTCGGCAGGAATAGTCCTTAAGCCCTTAACCGAGTTCGCAGAGTCGTGCAAGCCGATGTTGTTGCCCCGGCGCGCCGAGGGCGATCCTCGCGACTTTGGTTGCCAGGGGCGGGGTGGATCGGTTATCGCCCGCCCGGCCCATGACCCACGTCACCAAGATCCGACCGGCCGCCCGCGACAGCAGATCGGTCATCGAGCTCACCTCGGACATGACCCTGGCGACGCGCAATCGCATGGCGGTGCGCGACGTAGTCGACGGCTTCCGCCTGTTCCGCCTCAGCGCCGTGCTGGGGTGGCTCGACATACGGCTGCGCTATCGCGGCTCGGTGCTCGGACCGTTCTGGCTGACGCTCTCCACCGCGATCATGGTGGGCGCGCTCGGGTTCCTGTACTCAGCGCTGTTCCACATGTCGCTGCACGACTACCTGCCGTGGCTCGCGCTCTCGATCGTGTTGTGGAACTTCCTCGGTGCGCTGGTGGCGGAAGGCTGCGTGAGCTTCACCGAGGCGGAGGCGATGATCCGCTCGGTGCGCATGCCCTACACGCTGTATGCGTTGCGCGTCGGCGTGCGCAACGTGCTGGTGCTGGCGCACAACATCGTGGTGATCGTCGGCGTGTTCGTGCTGCTGGAGATCTCGCCGGGGGCGAAGGCGCTGCTGGCGATCCCCGGGCTGGCGCTCTGGGCGATCGACGGGATCGCCGTGATCGTGCTGCTGGGCGCGTTCTGCGCCCGTTTCCGCGACATTCCACCGATCGTCGCCAGCGTGATGCAGCTCGCCTTCTTCCTCAGCCCGATCATCTGGAAGCCCGAAGCGCTCGGCGCCAGGGCGCGTTGGCTGCCGTTCAACCCGTTCTTCGCCTTGTTTGAGCTGGTACGCGGGCCGCTGCTCGGCGAGCTGCCGTCGAGGACCACGGTGGCGAGCGCGCTGATCTACAGCGTGCTGCTTTGCGTGGTCACGTGGCTGGTGTTCGTGCGGGTGCGCGGGCGACTGGCGTTCTGGGTGTAGCGATGGACGGCAACGCGCGGATCAACGTCTCCGGCCTTTCGGTGTTCTTCCCGCTGTATCATGGCGGCAGCCGCAGCCTGAAGAAGACCGTGCTCGCCGCCGCTTCGGGCCATCTCGGTCAGGACGGGCAGAACCGCGTCGTCGTGCAAGCGTTGCGCGAGATCTCGTTCACCCTCAGCAGCGGCGACCGGCTGGGGCTGATCGGCAGCAACGGCGCCGGCAAGACCACGTTGCTGCGCACCCTCGCCGGGATCTACGAGCCGGTGCTGGGCAAGCTGCGCATCCAGGGCAGCCTCAACGCGCTGCTCGACCCCAATCTCGGCATGAATCCCGGCCTCACCGGGCGCGAGAACATCCGCCTGCGCGGCCAATACAGCGGCATGCCAACCTTCATGCTGAAGCGGCTGGAGGATGACGTCGCCAGTTTCGCCGAGCTCGGCGATTTCATCGATCTGCCGGTGCGCATCTACAGCTCGGGCATGGTGGTGCGGCTCGGCTTCGCCCTCGCCACCTCGATCCGGCCGCAAATCCTGCTGATGGATGAATGGTTCCTCGCCGGCGATGCCAATTTCATCGAGAAGGCCCGCGTGCGACTGGAGGACATGGTGCGCGGCGCGGAAATCCTGGTGCTGTCCACGCATATGGAGACCGCGGTGCGCGATTGGTGCACCCGCGTGCTGTGGATGGAGCAGGGCCAGATCAAGGAAGACGGCCCCGCGCTCGAGGTGATGGAGCGCTATCTCGGCCGTCCGGTCGCGGTGAAACCGCCGGAACCCGCGCTGGCCTGAAAACCCGCCAAGCATGGCGGCGTTGCCTGAAAATGCCTCGATCGCCGGTCACCACCACCCGGGACACGTCGATCCGGACCTATCGCGCCCGGCGCGACTTCGCGGCCACGCCCGAGCCGGCGCCGCGCGAGCCGAGCGCCGCCGCCACCGCGCCGATCTTCGTGGTGCAAAAGCACGACGCTCGCCGGCTGCACTGGGATTTCCGCCTCGAACACGGTGGCGTGCTGTGGAGCTGGGCGGTGCCGAAAGGGCCGTCGCTCGACCCGGCGGACAAGCGCCTCGCGGTGCGCACCGAGGATCATCCGCTCGACTACGCCGATTTCTCCGGCACCATCCCCGAGGGTCATTACGGCGCCGGCACCGTCGAGACCTGGGATCGTGGCACTTGGGAATCGCAGGGTGCGGACGCCGTCACCGCGCTCGACAAGGGCGAGCTCAAGTTCGTGCTGCATGGGGCGCGGTTGGCCGGCAAGTTCGTGCTGGTCCGGCTCAAGCCCCGCCCCAAGGAGAGGGCCGAGAACTGGCTGCTGATCAAGGAGCATGACACGCTCGAGGAACCCGGCGTCGATGCCGCCGTGCTGGAGCAGCGCAGCGCGCCGCCGCAAGCGCCGGCCAAGAAGGTCGCCGCGAAGCCGCCGGCGCGGGACGCGGCCTCCGGCATACCGGATGCGACGCGCGGGAAACTGCCGGACACGTTGAGCCCGCAACTCGCGACGACGGTCGCCGAACCGCCGCAGGGCGCAGCCTGGCTCAGCGAGGTCAAGTTCGACGGCTACCGGCTCATCGCGATCAAGCACGAAAAATCGGTTCGCCTGCTCACCCGCAACGGCCACGACTGGACCGCGCGGCTGCCGAGCATCGCCCGCGCGGTCGGCAGGCTTGCTGCACCGAACATGGTGCTGGATGGCGAGCTGGTGGCGTTGCGCGAGGATGGCGTGTCGAGCTTCGCCCTGCTGCAACAGGCGCTGTCCGACGGCCGCGACGACACGCTGTTCTTCTACGCGTTCGACCTGCCGTATCTCGACGGCTGGGATCTGCGCGCCAGCCGGCTCGCCGCGCGCAAGCAGGCACTGAGCACGTTATCCGATTGGCGCGGCGCGTTGCGTTACAGCGATCATTTCATCGGCAACGTCCACGCGATGCGGCGCCAAGCCTGCGGCATGGGCCTGGAAGGCATCATCTGCAAGCAGGCCGACGCGCCGTATCGCTCCGGGCGCGGTGGGACCTGGCTCAAGGTCAAGTGCCAGGGGCGCGAGGAGTTCATCGTGCTCGGCTTCACCCCGCCCGCCGGCTCCCGCACCGGGCTCGGCGCGCTGCATATGGGCTATCGCGATCCCGAGGGAGCCTTGCAATACGTCGGCGGCGTCGGCACCGGCTTCACCGTCAAGGAACTTACCGCCTTGCGTCGACGGCTCGATAAGCTGGTGGCCGAACCGCCGCCGGGCCTGGTATACGCCGGCGAGAAGCCGGAGAGCGGGATCACCTGGGTGCGGCCGGAGCTGGTCGCGGAGGTGCAGTTCATCGGCTGGTCGGGGTCGGGGCGCATCCGTCACGCCACCTATCTCGGGCAACGCGAGGACAAGTCGCCGAACGAGGTGGTGCGGCCGATCGCGGATGCCAACGAGAAGCGCGTCCCGTTCGCGCGGCCGGCGGGCGCGACGATCGTCAGCACCAGGCCGTTGAAGTCGTCCGCCAAAAAGCCGCCGGCGCGGATCACCGCCCCCGCGGCACGGCGCGCCGATGACACGTTCGATGGCGTGCGTCTCACCCATGCCGAGCGCGAACTCTGGCCGGGGATCACCAAGCGCGATCTGGCGGAATACTGGCGCGCCGTGGCCGAGCACGCGTTGCCCGAGATCGCCGGGCGGCCGCTGGCGCTGGTGCGTTGTCCCGCCGGCATCGACGGCCAGCGCTTCTTTCAGAAGCACGGCAAGCCCGGTTTTCCGAGCGAAATCCGCGCCGACGCGGTGGCGGGCGCGCCGTATCTGGCGATCGACGACCTCTCCGGCTTGATCGCCTGCGCGCAGGTCGCCGCCATCGAGCTGCACGCCTGGGGCTCGCGCGAAAGCGATGGCGAACGTCCTGACCGCCTGGTGTTCGACCTCGACCCGGCGGACGACGTGGAGTTCGCCGAGACCGTGCGTGCCGCGCACGAAGTCCGCGAGCGGCTGCGCGCGGCCGGCCTCGACTCGTTCTGCCGCACGACGGGCGGCAAGGGCCTGCACATCGTCGCCCCGCTGCGACCCGCCGCGGCTTGGGACACCGCGCGGCCCTGGTGTCGCGGCTTCGCCGAAGCGATGGCGGCGGACAGCCCGGATCGTTTCGTCTCCCGCCTGGCCAAGCAGGAGCGTGGCGGCAAGATCCTGGTCGATTGGCTGCGCAACGGCCTCGGCTCCACCGCTGTCGCATCGTTCTCGCCGCGGGCGCGGCCGGGTGCCACGGTAGCGACGCGGCTCGCTTGGCACGAGGTCGTAGCGTCGCTCGATCCCGCCACGTTCACCATCGCCAGCGTGCCGCCCCGGCTTCGGCGGCAGCGCGCCGATCCGTGGGCCGAGCTCGACAAGCTTGACCAGACGCTCCCCGAGCCCGAGGCTCGCGGACGAACGAAACGGAGGCGATGATGGCGGCGCGGCCAATCTGGCGCGGGCATTTGCGCCTGGCCTTGGTATCCTGCCCGGTGGCGCTGTACAGCGCGCGGCACGATCGCGGCAACATCCGGTTCCACCTCATCAACCCGACGACCGGCCATCGGGTGCGCATGATCACGCTCGATGCCGAGACCGACGAGGAACTCAAGCGCGGCGACCTGGTGAAGGGCTACGAGTTCAAGAAGGACCACTACCTCATCATGACGGAGGAGGATTTCGAGAGCGCGCGGGTGGAGAGCTCCACCACGATGACGGTGGACAAGTTCGTGCCCGCCGAGTCGATCGATCCAATCTATTACGATTCCAGCTATTTCCTCGTCCCCGACGGCGAGGCCGGCCAGGATGTCTACGCCGTACTGCGCGATGCCATCGCCAAGACCAAGCGAGTGGCGCTGTCCCGCGTGGTCATCGCCCGACGCGAGCGGACCATCGCGCTGATGCCGATGCAGAGCGGCATGGTGGTCCACACTCTGCACGAGGAGCGCGACATCAACAGCCCGAACGCGCTGTTCGAGCCGGTCGCCGAGGTCGAGCCGGCCGCCGACATGGTGCAACTGGCGGTCCAGCTCATCGACCGGCAGACCGGGCGCTACGATCCCGCCGATTTCGAGGATCGCTACGAGGCCCGGCTACGCGAGCTGATCGAGGCCAAGCTCAAGGGCGAAGGCATCGAACCCGAGCCGGACGCGGACTCGGATCGGGGCAATGTCATCGACCTGATGGCGGCGCTCAAGCAGAGCCTCGGCCAGGGGGCGGCGAAACCCTCGTCCAAGGCACCCGCCACCGCCAAGGCGCAGGCGACCGCGCCGGCCAAGAAGACGGCGGCCGCCAAGGAGAAGCCCGGGAAGACCGCGGCGGCCAAGCCTCGAGGCGATGGGCCGGCGGCCAAGCGCGCCGCGCGGAACGCGCCTAGGAAGGCTGGCTGATACCTAAATGCAACACTGCGGCGCACCCGCATCACAAATCGGTCTCGGACTGTTGCGGGTGTCAAGAAGTTGTGGCCTTAATTCCTGACTGGCTAGGGCCGAGATGGATCGGGCCGCGTGCAAGCCGCGCTGCTTGTGCTGCAGGACCATCGATCCGGAACAACGCGCCAGGCCGGATAAGACTGCGAACCGACCTGCAGAAGGACGTCCCTCATGCTAAAGCGCCTGTTCTTGACCGCCTCGGCCAGCCTGATGGCGGTCGCGTGCTCCCAGGCATCGGCCTGGAACCCGCCGACCCGAGCCAGCACCGCGGTCGACGGCACCTACACCGGCACCGGCGTGATGACCAAGCAGGCGGCACAGCCGTTCTGCGAGAGCACCACGTCCTTTGCATTCTCCAAACCCAAGTTGCGGGTGCAGAACGCCGCCGTGATCTGGCCGGCCAGCGGCACCGTGACCGCGACCTTGCCGGTGGCGGCGGACGGCACGTTCTATGGCCAATACGGTACCAATTCGCTCAGCGGCCGCATCACCGGCTCGCATATCGACGCGTTCTCGGACAGCTCCTCCTGCGGCACGACCTTGAGCCTCGACAAGAGTTCCTGAGCGCTTCCGCCGGCAAGCCCCGCTGCCGCCGTTGATCGGCGGACCAGCGGCCCCGAAAACGATCTGAAAGCCCCGCCGGAGAATCCGGCGAGGGCTTTCTTGTTTTTGCCACCTCGTCCCGTGCACCATGACGCGGGCCCCGCGTTTCGCAACCGAGCCCGGTCGGGATGACTGCGTTCGAGGGAGCAACCGGATGGGTATCGCGCGGGCTGTCACCGTCCTCGTCGTGCTGGCGACGCTTGGAGCGTGCAGCGCCGAGCCGACGGTGCGGGACGCGGGCGGCGACAGCTACGTGGTGACCGGCCGATCCTCCAACAGCTCCACGGGGATATTGCTGGCGCAGAACGCGGCGCTGCGCAACGCGCGCTCGTTCTGCACCGCGCAAGGTCGTCGCTTCCTGCCGCTCAACACAAGCGTCAGCGAGGAGCGCTTTGCGCAGAGCCTCGCCTACACCGTCCATTTCCGCTGCCCTCTGCCGCGCTCACCCGAGTTGCAGCAACCTGTCGTGAAGCAGTTCCCCGACGATCTCGTCTGACCCTAGCCACCCGCAGCCTCGGCCGCCTAACCTCGGGACACAACGGGGAGGAACGGCGATGACCGACATGACCATCCGCGACGTGCGCGTCACCCTGGCGCATGTGCCGTGGCCCAATGATCCGATGTTCACCGCGCAACATTTCGCGCCGCATCGCGACCTGCTCGTCCTGGAGGTGGAAACCGCCGGCGGGATCATCGGCATGGGCTACCTGCACCTGCTGGCCTCGCCGGTGCTGCGCACGATCGCGACCTGCATCGAGGAAGCCGTCACCCCGCGCGTGAAAGGCAAGGACGCCACCGCGGTCGAGGCGATCTGGCGCGACCTGTGGCGCGCCACCTACACCGCGGGGCGCGGCGGCATCGCGATGATGGCGATCTCGGCACTCGACATCGCGTTGTGGGATGCGGTGGGCAAGCGCGCGGGGATGCCGCTGCATCGGCTCTGGGGGCATTATCGCTCGGAGATACCCGCTTATGGCAGCGGCTGCTGGCGCGTGCTCGGCGGCGACGGGATGATCGAGAAAGCGCGGAAATTCGTCGCGCAAGGTTTCAAGGCGATCAAGATGCAGGTTGCGCACGTCCACGATCGTCGCACCGATCTTGCCAATGTACGCCGGATGCGCGAGGCGCTCGGACCCGACATCGAGATCATGATCGACGTCAACATGGGCTGGGACGCGGACACCGCGATCCAGATGGGTCGCCGGTTCGAGGAGTACGACATCTACTGGCTCGAGGAGCCGGTGATCGCCGACGATTTCGCGGGCTACATGCGTATCTGCGACGCGCTCGACCTGCGCATCGTCGGCGGCGAGACGCATTTCACCCGCTTCGACCTGCGCCCGTTCCTGGAGAACCCGAAGCTCGGCATCCTGCAGCCCGATCCGATGCGCGGCGGCCTGACCGAGCTGCGCAAGATCGCCACCTTGGCCGACACCTGGGGCATGACAATGGCGCCGCACCTGTTCCCCGAGCTGAACGTGCAGGTGATGGCAGCGATCCCGAATGGAAGCTGGATCGAGCACATGGGTTTTCTCGACGACCTGTTCGTCGAGATGCCGCGCATCGCCGATGGTGTTATTACCGTACCGGAACGACCGGGACACGGGCTGGCATTCCGCGAAGACGTGTTGCGGGAGTATCGGATCTGAGGCTCGGCCGGCGTCGGCCGTGACCCGCGCTTGTCCTCGCGAGCCGCCTTCGCGATGACGATGTTGGGTTGGTTCCAGCCCCACCAGAACAGCTCTGACGGCGGATGGTGGTAATATTAACAATTCGGAACGATTAGGTCGCGCGTCGAGCCGACGCGTTCACCCCGGCTCGAAAAGTCCGCCCGGCGGGCCGCGGACGACCCACGGCAGCTGGTCGACCCGCCGGGCGGCACGACGACGGCGGGAACGGCCGGTCGCTTGCGGCGCCTCGGCGGAACTTCGGTCGGGCGCACCGGCGCAAGCGGTCGCACCGGGATCGGCGGATGCTACCGCGCCGGCGGGCGAGGCCGTGGCGCGCTTACGCGGCCGGAGCAAGAGGGGGTGTTCGGATAGCCTGATGCCCAGCATCTGACAGAGCGGGCGCAGCAGCCGCCCCATCTGCGGCGCGGCTTCCAGCAGCGCCACCATCTCCGGGTCGGACAGCAGATGGTTCAGCTGACTGCCATAGACCGCCGCCTCCGGCACCAGCCGCAACAGCCAGGCAAGGCCGCGCGGCAGACGCTCAGCCGGACGATCCGCCGGATCATCCGACTTGCGCCGCTTGGCTTGCCGCTCGGCGCGGGACTCCGTCGGCTGGTCGGACGCATCCGATGCGGACACCCGCGCGGCGGCCGGGAGCTCGCCCGACTGGACCCGGGCGGCCAGCTTGGCGAACCGCGCGCCGGTGCGGCGCAGCCGCATCCAGATCAGGTTGGCAATGGCCACGGCAATCCAGCGCCTGGCACTGCGCGCGGCAGCGGCCTGGCACAGTGCCTCAATGATGAGGGCGAAGCGCTCGATGAGGGGTGGGAGGGTGTATGTCACGACAAACAACATATGTTAGATGCCACCGGTGTCGCAAGCAAAAACTGTTAGTTACCCTCACGCCGAACGCCGCGCTCGACCCTTCTCGGCCAGCGGGAGAGTCATCGGTACGGCGGCTGGTAACAGCGCGTGCCCGTCGCCGGTATCACCCGAGACTCTTCGCGACCTGCTCGTAGGTGTTCCTGCTCAGCCGCTGCGTGCCCAGAATGCGTTGCAGCTCGCCGCGCATCAGTTCCTGTCGCGCCTGGTCCTGGCGGCGCCAGTTGGCGAGCGGGTTGACGATACGCGCCGCGACCTGGGCGTTGAGCGGGTCGAGCGCGATCACCGCGTCGGCGAGGAAGCGATAGCCCCCGCCCGAAGCATCGTGGAAACCCACCTGGTTGCCGCTGGCGAACGCACTGACCAGCGCACGAACGCGGTTGGGGTTGCGCAAGTCGAAATCCGGGTGGGCGTACAGGGCGCGAATATCGACCACCACGCCTGGTCGCGGCGACACCGCCTGTATGGCGAACCACTTGTCGAGCACCAGATCGTCGCCGCGCCAACGCTGGTAGAACGCGTCCAGCGCCGCCACGCGTTCGGGCGTGTCGATCCGCGACAGCACGCCAAGTGCCGCCAGCACGTCGGTCATGTTGCGCTGCGCGGCGAATTGCGCCCTGGCCAGCGCGACGCCATCCGCTCCGGCCGCTGCCAGATACGCCAGGCACGCGTTGCGCATCGCCCGGCGGCCGATCGACAGGCCATCGGGCGTGTACGGCGCCAACTCCTCCAATGCGTCGTAACGCGCGCGCAGTTCGGGGTGCAACGCCCGGCCGATCTCGGCGCGCAGGAACTCGCGCACCGCATGGATCGCATCCGGATCGGCGATCGCCATCTGGTCGGCGACGAACGCCTCGCCGGGCAGGCTCAGCGCCTCGGCGGCGAAATGCGGGTCGTCGTCCGCTGCGGCGAGCGTGCCAGCCGCCGCCGCGACCAGGCCCGCATCCAAGGTCAGCGCCGCGCCACGCCGATGCGCCGCGACCAGATCCAGCATCAGCGCGGTGGCGTATTGCTGGCCCGATTCCCAACGGACGAACGCGTCGCTGTCGTGCGCGGCCAGCGCGCGCAGTTGCTCGCGCGACAGGCCGGCGAGCTTCACCGGGGCGGAGAACCCGCGCAGCAGCGAGGGCACCGGCGGCGTGTCGACGTCCTCGAACACGAAGCGCTGTTCCGCCGCATCGAGCAGCAGCACGCGCGTGCCGGCGCGCGCCTCGTTCTCACCTTCGAGCCGCGTCGGCAGCTCGGCCCCGACCGGATCGAGCAGCCCCATCGCCAGCGGGATCGGCAGCGGCTGCTTGTCGGGCTGCCCCGGCGTCGGCTTGGTCTGCTGCCGCACGGTAAGCGTATAGCGTCGCGCTTGCGGCGCGTACTCGTCCTCGACAGTCACCAGCGGCGTGCCGGCTTGCGCGTACCAGGCCTTGAAGCGACCGAGATCGACGCCCGACGCATCCTGCATCGCGGCGACGAAATCCTCGATGGTGACCGCGCTGTTGTCGTGGCGCGCGAAGTAGAGGTCCATGCCGCGACGGAACGCGTCCGCGCCGATGAGTGTGTGCAACATGCGCACCACTTCGGCGCCCTTCTGATACACCGTCGCGGTGTAGAAATTGTCGATCTCGATGTAGCTGTCGGGGCGCACCGGATGCGCCAGCGGGCCGTCATCCTCGGGGAACTGGCCGGCCCGCAGCCGACGCACGTCGGCCAGGCGCTTCACCGCGCGGCTGCCTTGGTCGGCAGTAAACTCCTGGTCGCGAAAGACGGTCAGCCCCTCCTTGAGCGACAGCTGGAACCAGTCGCGACAGGTGACGCGGTTGCCGGTCCAGTTGTGGAAATACTCGTGCGCGATGACGGTCTCGATGCCCTCATAGTCGCCATCGGTCGCGGTATCGGGCCGCGCCAGCACGTATTTCGAGTTGAACACGTTGAGCCCCTTGTTCTCCATGGCACCCATGTTGAAGTCGGACACGGCGGCGATGTTGAACACGTCGAGATCGTATTCGAGGCCGAACACCTCCTCATCCCAACGCATCGAGGCTTGCAGCGAGCGCATCGCGTGCTCGCACTTGTCCTCGTCGCCGCGCCGCACCCAGATCGCCAGTTCCACGTCGCGGCCGGATCGGGTGGTGAAGCGGTCGCGCACGGCCACAAGATCGCCGGCGACCAGCGCGAACAGGTAGGCAGGTTTCGGATGCGGATCGACCCATTTCGCCCAATGCGTGTCGTCCGCGCCCTCGCCGCTGGCGGCCGGATTGCCGTTGGAAAGCAGCACCGGCGTGCGCGCCTTGTCGGCGGTGATGGTGGTGGTGAACCGCGCCATCACGTCGGGCCGGTCGGGGAAGTAGGTGATGCGGCGAAAACCCTCCGCCTCGCACTGGGTGTAGAAATTCTCACCCGAAGTGTAGAGGCCGCTCAGCTCGGTGTTCGCTTCCGGCGCGATGCGGGTCTCGATCTCCAGGGTGAACGCGTCGGGCACGTCGGCGACGATCAGCGCGCCCGGCTCCAGGCTGGTGCGGGCCGGATCGACGCGCGCGCCGTCGAGCCGCAGCGACACCAGGGTCAGCGCCTCGCCGTCAAGCCGCAGCGGTGCGGCGGGATCGGCGCTGGCCGGATTGCGGCGAACCGCCAGGCGCGACGTGACCCGGGTCGCCACCGGGTCGAGCACGAAGCCGAGATCGACCGTGTCGATGAGGAAGTCCGGCACGCGGTATTCCTGGCGGCGCGTGGCGCGCGGGGCGGAAGCGGCGTCGGTCGATACGCTGTCTGTCATCACTCAAGACCCTCTGGGCGCGGACCTGCTGGCAGGCAATCGGGGCAGAAATGGCAGCACTTGGCGCCGCCCGCCAGGGGGACGTCGGTGGGCGTGCTTGCGGTCGGGCGGGCCGGCGGGACAGATTGGCTCATGAGCGATGCACCCCTCCCCCTCGATCAGGGCCTGTTCGGCCGTCTTCGTCGCGATTCCGGGCCGGTGTGGGACGGCTATGTCGCCCACCGGTTCGTGCGTGAACTCGGCCAGGGCACCCTGCCGGAGCCGGCGTTCCGGCACTACCTGATCCAGGACTACCTGTTCCTCATCCACTTCGCCCGCGCCCATGCGCTCGCCGGCTTCAAGGCGACGCACCTGCCCGACATCCGCGCCGCCGCGACGGCGGTGTCGGCCATCGTCGATGTGGAGATGCCGCTGCACGTCGCCTACTGCGCCGGCTGGGGGCTCGACGAGGCGGCCATGGCGACCGCGCCCGAAGCGATGGAAACCATGGCCTACACGCGGTTCGTGCTGGAGCGCGGCCTCGCCGGCGACCTGCTCGACCTGCAAGTGGCGCTGGCACCCTGTCTGGTCGGCTACGGCGAGAGCGGCGAGCGGCTGCTGGCCGACCCCGCGACAAGGCTGGCCGGCAACCCGTACGCCGCCTGGGTCGGCGCCTACACCAGCGAGAGCTATCGCAACGCGGTGCGCGAATCGATCGCGATGCTTGACCGGCTCGGGCCCGAGCACGGGGCGGAGGCGCGCTATCCGCGTCTGCTCGCAACCTTCATCGCCGCGACCAGGCTGGAGACCGCGTTCTGGGACATGGGCTGGGCCGCCGGAGGGCAGAACGCGTGAGCACCGCGACCTACGGGCCCACTTCGCGCAGCTATTTCTCGCAGCGGCTGCGCCTGCACTACGTCGATTGGGGCAACCCGGACGCGCCGCCGCTGCTGCTGCTGCATGGCGGACGCGATCATTGTCGCAACTGGGACTGGGTGGCGCAGGCGTTGCGCGACGACTGGCACGTGATCGCGCCCGATCTGCGCGGCCACGGTGACAGCGCCTGGTCGCAGGCCGGCAACTACACGATGGCGGCGTACATCTACGATCTCGCCCAGCTCGTGCATCAGCAGGGGCTCGCGCCGGTGACGATCGTTGCGCACTCGCTCGGCGGCAACATCACCTTGCGCTACGCCGGGCTGTATCCCGATCACGTGCGCAAGCTGGTGGCAATCGAAGGGCTCGGCCCGTCGCCGCGCCGGTTGCAGGAGCAGGCGCAGCGCGACATCGTGGAGAGAATGCACGCCTGGGTGGACGAGCAGCGTGGCCTGTCGGCGCGGCTGCCCCGCCGCTATCCGACGATCGAGGCGGCGCTCGCGCGGATGCAGGAGGAGAACCGCCGCCTCTCGCCGGAACAGGCGCGCCATCTGACGCAGCACGGCGTCAACCAGAACGAGGACGGCACCTATAGCTGGAAGTTCGACAACTACGTCCGCGTCTGGCAGCCGTATGACATGAGCAACGCCGAGATCGAGCTGCTGTGGTCGCGCATCACCTGCCCCACGTTGCTGGTCTACGGCGACGAGAGCTGGGCCTCGAACCCGGCCAAGGATGGTCGGATCGAGCACTTCCGCAACGCCGAGGTGATCTCGGTCGAGGGCGCCGGCCACTGGGTGCACCACGACCGGCTGGACGTTTTCCTCGCGGCGTTGCGGCGGTTCCTGTAGCGCTCAGTCGTCCGGCATGACGAAGGACTGGTCGTTGTCGGCCGGCACCGGCGCGTCCGGGTGCAGCAGGTTCTCCTGCTTCAGATCGCTCCACAACGCTGCCGGGATCTTGTGTTGCAGCAGCGCGACGTTGGTCGCGAACTCGTCGACATTGCGTGGCCCCGGGATCACCGCCGAGACCACCGGGTTGGCCAGCGGGAATTGCAGCGCCGCCGCCGACAACGGCACGTCGTGGCTTTCGCACACACGCTTGATGGCGTTGACGCGGGTCACGATCTCCTCCGGCGCCTCGGCATAGTTCCAGGTGTCACGACCCGCCAGGATGCCTGAATTCAGCGGCCCGCCGACCACCAAAGTCGTCCCCGCCTCGCGGCATTTCGGGATCAGACCATCGAGCGGCGCCTGCTCCAGCAACGTGTAGCGGCCGGCGAGCAGGAACGCGTCCCACTGGCCGAACTCCATGACGTCGAGGCAGGCCTGTTTCTCGTTCACTCCGATGCCGATCGCCTGCACCGTGCCGTCGCGGCGCAGCTCGTCGAGCGCGCGGTAGCCGCTGTCCCGCAGCGCGCGCATATGCACCGCGTTCTGCTCGGCACCGTGCTGGTAGACGCCGATATCGTGCACATAGAGAATATCAGCGCGATACATGCCGAGGCGCTGGAAGCTGTCCTCCAGCGACCGCATGATCCCATCGTAGCTGTAGTCGTACACCACTGCGAACGGCAGCGGCGATGGGTGACCACCCGGTCCGGTGGCGGTCGAATCAGCGCGCAGCAAGCGGCCAACCTTGGTCGACAGCACCCACTCATCACGCGACTTGTCGCGCCAGGCGTCGCCGACACGCCGCTCGGCCGCGCCGACGCCGTAGAACGGCGCGGTATCGACATAGCGCACGCCCTCGGCCCACGCCGCGTGAATAATGGTCTCGGCCGCCTCGCGCGTCACGTCGATGCGGCTGCCTCCCAAGGTGGCGGTGCCGACGCCGAGCGCCGTCACGTGCAGATCGGTCCGACCGATGCGTCGCTTCTGCCAGTTGGGCATGGCGTATTCTCCCGCTTGAAATGAAGGGTTAGCGATCGTTGGCGCGGCGCCAGGCGATGTAGCGGCGGATACCTTCCTCAATCGTCACGTTCGGCGTCCAACCGATCTCGCGTTCGGCGCGCGCACGGCAGAGGCGGAGATGATCGAGGCTTGCCGACTTCACCGCGCGGGTATCCTGCCGATGTTCCGCCCGCAGATGCGTGGCATCGCACGCGTCGAGCACGATCTCGACCACCCGGTTCAACGTGGTGTCAACGCCGGTGGCGATGTTCATCACGTTGCCCTGCGAGGCGCTGCCCATCGCCGCGACACAAGCCCCGGCGATATCGCTGACATGAACGTAGTCGTGCACCTCGGTGCCGTCGCCGACGATGACCGGCGCCTCGCCCCGCGCCACGCGCTCATACGCCTCGGCCACGAACACGGCGTTCACGGCGCGCGCGTGCTGCCGTTCGCCATAGACCGACGAGAACCGCAGCACGTTGTATTCCAGCCCGTAGCTGCGGCCGTATTGCGCGCAGGCGGCTTCGCCAAAAAGCTTGCTGCTACCGTAAAGGTTGGTCGCGGGTTGCTGGCCGGCGCTGGTGAACGGGGTGTCCTCGGCCAACGCGTCGGGCGTCGAGTTGCCGTAGGTGGAGATCGAGGACGACAGGATGACGCGACGCACCCCGGCAAGCCGCGCCGCCTCCAAGGTGTTGAGCACGCCCACCGTGTTCACCGAGGCGCCGAGATACGGGTTCTGCGACAGCGGCAAGGTGAGGAACGCGGCAAAGGCGAACACGCCCGCCGCACCCTGCGCCGCGTCGATCACCTCGTTGAGCCGCAGCACGTCGCCACGGATCAGCTTCACGCGGGAGTCGCCGTCAAGATGCCGCACCAGCTCCGGCGCGCCGAGCGCGAAGTTGTCGAGCAGCCGCACCTCGGCCGCCCCCTCGGCGAGCAGCGCGTCGGCCAGGTGCGAGCCGATCAGGCTGGCGCCGCCGGTGATCAGGAACGTTTGCCCGGAGATTTGCGGCATGGTCAGCCCCGCGCGAACCGGCCGGCGCTGGCGCCGGACAGGCGACCGAACACCGCGCCCGACATCAGCCCCGCCCCGCCGAGATAGTTGCCGTAGAAAATACCCCCGACCAGCTCGCCCGCCGCGTACAACCCCGGGATGGTGCGATCGGTCACGTCCTGCACCGCGCCATCGGCATTGATGCGCAAGCCGCCGAACGTGAAAGTAATGCCGCAGGTGACGACGAAGCCGCTGTACGGCGGCTCGCTGATCGGCAGCGCCCAATTCGACTTCGGCGGCGTGATCCCCTTGGTGCTTACGCCGTCGAGCACCGACGGGTTGTAGTCGCCGGGCTGACAGGCGGCATTGAACGCTTGCACCGTCCGCACCAGCCCGCCCGCGTCGATGTCGAGCGCCCGCGCCAGCTCCTCGATGCTGTTCGCCTCCGCCTTGGTGACCTGCCGGATGCGGTATTCGTCGCGCACCATGCCGATCGTCTTGGCATCAAAAATCTGCACCGCCGTTCGCTGCTTCTGCTTCATTACCTCCCGGCCATACTTTGCGTAGGTGTGATTGCGGTAATCCGCGCCTTCGTCGATGAAACGCTCGCCACCGAGGTTCACCACGATCCCGATCGGATAGGAGTGCTTCTGGTAGTTGTCGAGCACCACCCGATCGCCGAACGGCGGGGCGCTGATATCCCATTGCACCGCGTGACAGGTGGACCAGCCGCCGAACGCTTGCGCGCCGATATCCAGTGCCGCGCGAATACCTTCGCCGGTATTGTGCCGCGTGCCGCGCACCCGACACAGCTCCCAGCCCGGGCCGAGATAGCGCGTGCGCATTTCGGGATTGGCCTCGAACCCGCCGCACGCGAGCACCACCGCGCTGGCGGCGATCTGGTCGTAGCCATCGGGGCCGAACACCTCGACACCGATGATGCCGCCCTTGCGGTCTTGCACCAGACGGCGCAGCCCGGTGTCGTAGCGGATCGCGATACCCAGACGCTCGGCAATCCTGATCTCGGCGTCGACCAGCCCCCAGCCGCCGCCCACCGCCTCGATGTTCACCCCGCCGTAGAAATGGTGCTTGCCGTTCAGCACGTAGGATTGCCGGCCGAACATCGGAATGAAGCGGACGCCGTGCTCGCGCAGCCAGCCCATGGTCTCGCGCGAGCGGTCGATGAGCAGGCCGGTGAGCGCCTCCTCCGACTGGTTCTCGGTGACGTGCATGAGGTCGTGCAGGTAGGTCTCGGCGGGCAGCGGCGGCAGCACGATCTGGCTCGCTTCAGCCTCGGACAGATCGACCAGCACGTCGCGGCGCAAGTCTTCGAGCCCCTCGTGGACAAAGCGGAAACCCCCGGCGGTGAACGCGGAGTTGCCGCCACGCTCCTCGAGCGAGGCTTTTTCCAGCATCAGCACGCGCGCACCCTGCTCCCGCGCGGAGATCGCGGCACAGAGCGCGGCGTTGCCGGCTCCCACGACGATCACGTCGAACGTCTCGGTCCCGCTCATCCGCCGCTCCCTTGTCCCGCCGGGGCCGACCGTAGAAGTGCCGCGCAAGAGGCGTCAACGCTTCGGCCATCGGTGGGTGTTGACAGAAGCCGGCCGGTCCTCCGAACTGCCGAGGTTGGAAGAGGTGCCGCGAAGATGAAGTGGAAGATCGGCGACGTCACGATCACAAAAATTGTCGAGCTGGAGATGACCGGCGGCACCCGCTTCATCCTGCCGCAGGCGACGCGCGAGGAGGTGCTGCCGATCGGCTGGCTGCAGCCGCACTTCGCCGACGAGGAGGGCCGGCTGAAGATGAGCATCCAAGCGCTGATCGTCGAGACGCCGACGCGGCGCATGGTGGTGGACACCTGCCTCGGCAACGACAAGGAGAACCGACGCATCCCGCACTGGAACAAGCTGCAGGGCAGTTTTCTCGCCGACATCGCCGCGGCCGGCTACCCGCGCGAGTCGATCGACACGGTGCTCTGTACGCACCTCCACGTCGATCATGTCGGCTGGAACACGATGCTGGTTGACGGGCGCTGGGTGCCGACCTTCCCGAAAGCGCGCTACCTGATGGGCAGGATCGAGTATCAGCACTGGACCACGCATACCGAGCGGCCGGACATGCAGCACGTCATCGCCGATTCCGTGCTGCCGGTGCACGACGCGGGGCTGGTCGATCTGGTGGAGACCGACGCCAAGCTGGATGACGAGATTAGTTTGATCCCGACTCTCGGCCATACGCCGGGTCATGTCAGCGTGCGTATCCGCTCACGCGGCGAGGAGGCGCTGATCACCGGCGACTTCCTGCACCATCCGATACAGATGGCACGCCCAGACTTTGCTTGCAGCGCCGATACCGATCCGAAGCAGGGCGAGGCGACGCGCTGGTCGATGTTCCGCGAGCTCGCCGGCGGTCCGGTGCTGGTGATCGGCACGCATTTCGCCGGTCCGACCGCCGGGCATGTGGTGCGCGACGGCGACGCCTTCCGGCTTGACGTGTAGGAGAATGGCCATGGACCTGGCGGGCAAGTTCGCGGTTGTCACCGGCGGCAGCAACGGCATTGGTGCTGCGACCGTGCGAATGCTGGCCGACGCGGGTGCCACGGTGACCATCTGCTACAATCGCGGCGAGCAGCGCGCGCAGGCGCTGCTGCGGCAATTGCCGGAAGGCAAGCATCGCGTGGCACAGCTTGAACTGACCGACGTCGCCTCAGTGCAAGGCCTCGGCAAGGAGCTGCGCGATGCGTTCGGCCGCGTCGACGTGCTGGTGAACTCGGCCGGCATGACACGCCCCATTCCGCACGCCGACCTCGAAGCGCTGGACGAAGCGTTCTTCGACCAGGTGCTGATCGCCAATGCGCGCGGTCCCTATTCCGTGATCCGCGCCTTGCTGCCGCTGTTGCGCGCGGCGGCACCCTCGGTGGTGGTCAACGTCTCCTCGGTCGCCGCCTTCAACGGCGCCGGCAGCAACATCGCGTATGGCGCATCGAAGGCGGCGCTCGACACGATGACGATGTCCTTGGCGCGCGCGCTCGGTCCCGACGTGCGGTTCCTCTGCGTCTCGCCCGGGCCGGTCGCCACCGATTTCGTCGCCGGCCGGGGACGCGAGCAGATCGCCAAGATCATGGCCACGGCACCACTGCGCCGCGTGGTCGAGCCCGAGGACATTGCGCGGGCGATCATGGCCTGCGTCACCCATCTCGACGCCGCGACGGGGACCAAGATCGTGGTCGATGGCGGCCGGGCGTTGTAGCGCCGGGGCGCTACTCGCGATCCACTGGGGAGCGCGGCGCGTCGCCCGACAGCACGCGACGGCAATTGGCGAGCGCGTTGCGCAGCCCGGCTTCCCTGGCTTCGGAAACCGAGGCGGAGTTGTGCGGCGAGCCGATGACGTTCGGCAGGTCGAGGAACGGGTGGTCCATGCGGAACGTGCCATGTCGCACCGGCTCGACCCACCAGGCATCAATGCACGCCGTGAACGCCGGGTGGGCGACGAGATGGTCGTACAACGCCGCCTCGTCGACGATTTCGCCGCGCGCAAGATTGACCAGGATGGCGTCCGGCTTCAAACGCGCCAATTCGGCCGCGCCGATCAGGCCACGCGTCGCGCGGGTGAGCGGCAAGCTGATGACGAGCACATCCGCCGACGCGAGCAGGTCGTCGAGCTCGGCGTCGGTGCCGATCCAGTCGGTCGGCTCGTCGCTGGCGCCGCGCCGGTTGATCGCGTGGATGCGCATCCCGACCGCCCGCATCAGCCGCGCGGTCGCGACGCCGATCCCGCCGAAGCCGAGAATCCCGCAGTTACGGCCGGCCAGCATCCGATTGCGCACGTTCTGGTTGAACTCGCCGCGTCTGAGCGCTTCCTGCTCGGTGGCGAGCCGCTTGGCCGCGGCGAGGGTCATCGCCAGCGCGTGCTCGGCCATCGGCGCGGCATAGGCGCCGCCGTTGCTGGCAATCGGCACCGCGCGCGGTAGCGCGTCAAGCCGGATGAAATCGACGCCCGCCGACATGAACTGGATCAGTCGGGCGCCCGCGAGCAGCGCGGCCTCGCCGGGGCGTAGCTCCTTGTCAGTGTTGCGCGCGAGCAGGATCGCGGCGCGGGAGAGCACCGCCCGACGCGCGTCGGCGTCCCCCGCGACGTCCGGCAAATAGGCGATCTCGGCCTGTCGCGAAATCGTCTCGGCAACAAAGGCGCGGCCGCGTTCACCGGGGTCGAAGCTGGCGAGAAGAAGCGGTAAACCCATCTCGTTATTCTCCTTTCACGCGTTCCAACCCAACCAAGCCGGAGCACGCCGTTGATCGTCACCGAGTTCCCGCGCCCGGTGCGCGAGATCGAGCATACCTTGATCCCGCTTGCCGACGGCACCCGCCTCGCCGCGCGCATCTGGTTGCCGGAGGACGCCGAGCGAAACCCGGTGCCCGCCATCCTTGAATACCTGCCGTATCGCAAGCGCGACGGCACCTACGAGCGGGATGCCCTTACCCACCCCTACTTCGCCGGTCACGGCTACGCGGCGGTGCGGGTCGACCTGCGCGGCAGCGGCGAGTCGGACGGACTTTTGTCCGACGAATACGCGCCGCAGGAACAGGCCGACGCCGTCGAGGTGATCGCCTGGCTCGCCGCACAGCCCTGGTGCAGCGGCGCCGTCGGCATGATGGGCATCTCCTGGGGCGGATTCAACGGGCTCCAGGTGGCAGCGCTGCGACCGCCCGCGTTGAAGGCGATCATCACGATCTGCTCGACCGACGATCGCTATCGCGACGACGTGCATTTCATGGGCGGCGCGTTGCTCGACGGCAAGTTCGGCTGGGCCGGGTTCTTCTTCGGCGCGATGTGCCATCCGCCCGATCCGGCCCTGGTCGGCGAGCGCTGGCGGACGATGTGGCAGCAACGGCTCGACAACGTGCCGCTGTTCCTCGAACGCTGGCTGCGCCACCAGCGGCGCGACGAGTACTGGAAGCACGGCTCGGTGTGCGAGGATTATTCCACCATCGCCTGCCCGGTGTTCGCGGTGGGCGGCTGGACCGACGGCTACACCAACGCGATCCCACGTCTGCTTGAGCATCTCAGCGTGCCGCGAAAAGGGCTGATCGGGCCGTGGGCGCATGCGTATCCGCATTTCGCGTTGCCCGGCCCGCAGATCGGCTTCCTGCAAGAGGCGCTGCGCTGGTGGGATCACTGGCTCAAGGATATCCCCACCGGCGTGATGGACGAGCCGATGCTGCGTGCCTGGATGATGGACAGCGTCCAGCCAGCACGCTTTCACGAAACGCGCCCGGGCCGCTGGATCGCCGAGCGCGCGTGGCCGCCCCTCGGCGGCTTGGAGCGACGGTTGTGCTTCGCCGACGCGGGCTTGATCGAGATGGGTTTGCTTGAAGCGGCGGCCGATCTCACACCGCGCGCGATCCGCTCGCCGCTCACCGTCGGTCAGGACGCGGGCAGTTGGTGCCCGTTCGGACGCGGACCGGACGACGCCGGCGACCAGCGTGACGACGATGCGCGCTCGGTTACGTTTGACACCGCACCACTGGCCGAGCGTGTCGAGATTCTTGGCGCGCCGGTGGTAACGCTCGATATCAGTTGCGACCGCCCGCTGGCCAATTTGGCGGTTCGCCTGTGCAACGTGCATCCCGAAGGCGCGTCGTTGCGGGTCAGCTTCGGTATCCTCAATCTGACGCATCGCGACGGGCACGAGACGCCGATGCCGCTGGAGCCGGGACAACGCTGTCGGGTGCGCATCCAGCTCAACGATGTCGGCTTTGGGTTCCCGCCAGGCCATCGCATCCGGATCGCGTTATCCACTGCGTATTTCCCGATGATCTGGCCGGCGCCCGAGATGGCCACGGTGACGTTGCACGGCGGCGAGCTCAGCCTGCCGGTCCGCCCGGCGCAGCCCGCCGACGCGCTGCTGCCGGCGTTCGAGGAGCCGCAGACCGCGGTGCCGGAACCGCGCAGCACGGTGCGACCCGGCGTGGTGCGGATCGACCGGCTCGGCATCGAGCTCGGCAACGCGACCAAGTTCGATTTTCACATCGACGAGGATGACCCGCTGAGCGCCACCGCGGAGATGCGGCAGACGCTCACCGTCGCGCGCGACAACTGGCGGACCCGAGTCGAGACGTCGACCTCGATGTCGACGACGCGCGAGGCGTTCGTGGTGCGCGCCACGATGCGAGCGTGGGACGGCGAGGCGGAAGCGTGCAGCCGCAATTGGGACTACACGATTCCGCGCGACCTGGTGTAACCGCTACTTGATCTTGCCGAGCTCGCGGAGCTGGCGCTCGATGTTGCCCATCAGCCCGACCGAAGGGGTGGCGGTGTCGAGGTCGGTGATGCGCTCGAAATTCTCCTGCACCATCTCGATCGTCACCGGCTTGTCCGGGTCGAACGCGACACCCTCGGTCATGAAGTACTGTACCCGGGCATACGTGCCCGCCGTGGCGGCGATGATTTCGCCCGAAACCTTGCACTCCTCGCTCGCCAGATAGGCGACAGCGGGTGAAACCAGCTCGGGGCGCATGTATTCGGCGACGCCGGGCGGCAGCAGGTTCTCGGTCATCCGCGTCTTGGCCGAGGGCGAGATCGCGTTGAGCATGATGTTGTACTTCGCGCCCTCGAAGCGCAGGCAGTTAATGAAGCCGTTGAGCGCCATCTTCGCCGCGCCGTAGTTCGACTGGCCAAAATTGCCGACCGTGCCCGAACCCGAGGTGGTTACCACGATGCGGCCGTATTTGCGCTCGCGAAAGATCGGCCAGGCGGCCTTCGTCGGGTAGACGGTGCCCATCAGGTGCACCTTCATCACCGCCTCGAAATCCTCGATCTCCATGTTGACGAACGCCTTGTCGCGCAGGATGCCGGCGTTGGCGACCAGGATGTCGAGCCGGCCCCAGGTGTCCATCGCGGTCTGCACGATGCCGTTGGCGGCCGTTTCGTCGGCGACCGAGCCGTAGCTCGCCACCGCCTCGCCGCCGGCTGCCTTGATCTCGGCGACCACGGCGTCGGCCGCCGAGTTGTTGCCGCCGCGCCCGTCCACCGCGCCGCCCGGATCGTTCACCACCACTTTCGCACCTCGGCTGGCCAGCAGCTTGGCGTGCTCGCGGCCGAGGCCGGCGCCGGCGCCGGTGACGATGGCAACGCGGTCGTCGTAGCGAATGGTCATTGTTTCCAGTCCCTTGTTGAGCTTGGCAGAATGGGCAGGGATACGCGAAAGGGACGGGGCAGACCAGCCCGGCGCCGGCGGGCTGGCGGCCACCCCGCCGGACCGGTAGAATGGTGCCCAGAAAACCGAGGAAACCCGGCATGAACAGCTTGAACAGCGGCATCTTCCTGGCGCCGTTCCACGCGCTCAACGAGAACCCGACCTTGGCGATGCAGCGCGACATGGAGCTGCTGGAGCATCTCGACCGGCTGAACTACACCGAAGCCTGGATCGGCGAGCACCATTCGAGCGGCTTCGAGATCATCGCCTCGCCGGAGATGTTCATTGCCGCCGCGGCCGAGCGCACCCGTCACATCCGGCTCGGCACCGGCGTGGTGTCGTTGCCATACCACAACCCGTTCATCCTCGCCGACCGCATGGTGCAGCTCGATCACATGACGCGCGGGCGCGCCATGTTCGGCGTCGGGCCCGGCGCGCTGGTGCAGGACGCCTACCGCATCGGCATCGAGGCGCGCGAGCAGCGGCCGCGGATGAACCAGGCGCTCGACGCCATCGTCAAGCTGCTGCACGGCGAGACGGTCAACGAGAAGACCGACTGGTATGAGCTGCGCGACGCGCGGCTGCAACTGCCCTGCTATACTCAGCCGGTGATGGAGATGGCGGTCGCCGCGTCGCGCTCGCCGGCCGGCGCGCTGGCGGCGGGACGGCACGGCATCGGCATGTTGTCGATCGGCGGCACCAGCCCCGACGCGATGAAGCACCACGCCAACAACTGGGGCATCTACGAGGAACAGGCGCGCGAGCACGGCAAGGTTGCCGATCGGCGCAACTG
>CBDCJX010000010.1:0-21471 GCA_965218045.1 Acetobacteraceae bacterium
GCGCGCCGCGCGCCACCCGCTGGGCCGCGAGTTCGAGCGGGCGGTTGCCGGTCGGCTGCCGGAGAGCTGGCATGAGGCCATCGCGGCTTTCAAGGCCGGGATCGCCGAAACCCGGCCCGCCGTCGCGACCGGGCAGGCAAGCCACGAGGTGCTGCAAGCGCTGGCGCCAGCGCTTCCCGAGCTGGCCGGGGGCTCGGCCGGCCGCCTCGGACCCCAGTCGACACCAGGGAGGCGGATCGCCACCGTCGGGGCGGGCAATTTCGCCGGCCGACACGTCGAGTTCGGGGTCGGCGCGCATGGCATGGCGGCCTGTCTCAACGGGATGGCGCTGCATGGCGGATTGATCGCCTACGGCAGCACCTTCGTCGTGTTCACCGATCAGCTGCGCCCGGCGCTGCGGCTTGCGGCGCTGATGCGTCGTCGGGTGATCTATGCGCTGACCGACGACAGCATCGGCCTTGGCGAGGATGGCCCGACCCACCAGCCCGTGGAGCACCTCGCGAGCCTGCGTGCCATGCCCAACCTGCACGTGTTCCGGCCCGCCGATGCGATGGAAACCGCGGAATGCTGGGAAGTGGCACTGCGCCGCGCTGAGGGCCCGTCGCTGCTGATCCTCACCCGGCAAGCGGTCCCGTCCTTGCGCGGCGACACCGTGGAGAATCGCTCCAGCCGTGGCGGCTACGTCATCGCCGAGGCGGAGGGCACCCGGCAGGTGACCCTGATCGCCACCGGCTCGGAGGTCGCGATCGCGATGCGCGCGCGCGATGCCCTTGGCGCCGCGGGCGTCGCCGCCGCCGTGGTCTCGCTCCCCTGCTGGGAGCTGTTTGTCGCCCAACACGAGGGCTACCGTGCAAAAGTGCTGGGCGGCGTGCCCCGCGTCGGCATCGAGGCAGCCTGCGGATTCGGCTGGGAGCGGTGGCTGGGCGAAACTGGCATATTCGTCGGCATGACCGGTTTCGGCGCCTCGGCACCATATGAGACGCTGTATCGGCATTTCGGGATCACCCCGGAAGCCATCGTCGCGGCCGTCCGCAAGCGGCTCGGCTGAACTTCTAGAGGAGAGGCGAGCGATGACCGTGAAGGTCGCCATCAACGGATTTGGACGCATCGGCCGGCTGGTGCTGCGCGCGATGATCGAGAGCGGGCGCGATGACATCGAGTGCGTCGCGATCAACGATCTCGGCAGCGTCGAGGCCAACGCGCACCTGTTCCGCTTCGACAGCGTGCACGGCCGGTTCCCCGGCGAGGTGCAGGTCGAAGGCGACACCATCACCATCCGCTTCAATGGGCGGAGTTTTGGTCCGATCCGCGTCTCCGCCGAGCGCGACCCGACGAAAGTGCCCTACAAGGGTGTCGACGTGGCGATGGAATGCACCGGCATCTTCGCCAGCAAGGAAAAGGCGTCGGCGCTGATCCAGGCGGGTGCGAGGAAAGTGCTGATCTCGGCGCCGGCCGACAACGTCGACGCCACCATCGTCTACGGCGTGAACCACAAGACGATCACGCCGGACATGACGGTGATCTCCAACGCCTCCTGCACCACGAACTGCCTGGCACCGATGGCCAAGGTGCTGCACGAGACGTTTGGCATCGAGCGCGGCTACATGGTGACGATCCACGCCTATACCGGCGACCAGAACACCGTTGACACCTTGCACAAGGATCTGCACCGCGCCCGCGCCGCGGCGGTCTCGACCATTCCGACCACCACGGGTGCGGCGCGCGCCGTCGGCCTGGTGATGCCGGAATTGAAGGGCAAGCTCGACGGCACCGCGATCCGGGTGCCGACGCCAAACGTGTCGCTGGTCTCGCTCGACGCCAACCTTCGCAAGCAGGCGACGGTCGATGAGATCAACGCGGCGTTCAGACAGGCGTCTGCGACCGGTGAGCTGCGCGGCATCCTGGAATACAATACGTACCCCCTCGTCAGCTCCGATTTCAACCACGTCCCCGCGTCCTGCACCTTCGATGCGACGCAGACCGCAGTGGTCGATGGCGCGCTGGCGCGGGTGATGGGCTGGTACGACAACGAGTGGGGCTTCTCGAACCGGATGGCGGACACCGCTGCCTTGTTCGGCCGGCTCTGAACCGATGGCCTACCGGACGCTCGACGGGCTGGATGTCGCGGGCAAGCGCGTGCTGCTGCGCGCCGACCTCAACGTGCCGGTGCGCGACGGCAAGATCACCGATCAAACGCGGATCGAGCGGGTCTCGCCGACGATCCGCGAGCTCGCCTCGAAGGGTGCGAAAGTCGTGGTGTGCAGCCATTTCGAGCGTCCGGAGGGCCGGCGTGTGCCGGAGATGTCGCTTGCCCCGATGGCGACGGCGCTCGGCCAGGTGCTCGGCCAGCGGGTCCGCTTCGCCGAGGACTGCATTGGCCTGCCGGCGCAGCAATCGGTCGAGCGGATGCAGGACGGCGACGTGCTGGTGCTGGAGAACACGCGCTTCCATCCCGGCGAGGAGAACAACGACCCGGCGTTCGCGGCCGAGCTGGCGAAGCTGGCCGAGCTCTACGTCAACGACGCCTTCTCGGCGGCGCACCGCGCCCATGCCAGCACCGAGGGCGTCGCGCATCTGCTGCCGGCCTATGCCGGGCGGCTGATGCAGGCGGAGCTGGAGGCGCTGGATGCCGCGCTCGGGAATCCCCGCCGGCCGGTCATGGCCATCGTTGGTGGTGCGAAAGTCTCGACCAAGCTGGAGCTGCTCGGCAACCTGGTCGCCAAGGTGCAGATCTTGGTGATCGGTGGTGCGATGGCCAACACGTTCCTGGCCGCCAACGGCGTTGGTGTCGGCAAGTCGTTACAGGAAGCCGACATGCACGACACGGCCCGCGCGACCCTGGCGAAGGCGGAGCAGGCCGGCTGCGCGGTGGTGCTGCCGACCGACGCGGTGGTCGCCTATGAGTTCAAGCCGAACCCGGCGACCGAGAGCGTGACCATCGACGCCGTGCCCGCCGAGGCGATGATCCTCGATGTCGGCGCGGCGACGGTGCAGTCCATCGTGGCTTTGCTGCCGAATACGCGCACCGTGGTCTGGAACGGGCCGCTCGGCGCCTTCGAGGTGCCGCCGTTCGATGTCTCCACGGTGGCGCTGGCGAAGGCGGTAGCGGAGGCGACCGCCGCCGGCACGTTGCGCAGCGTCGCCGGTGGTGGCGACACGGCGGCGGCGCTGCACCAGGCCGGCGTGCTCGACCAGCTCAGCTACGTGTCGAGCGCGGGGGGCGCGTTCCTCGAGTGGCTGGAGGGCAAGACGCTGCCCGGCGTCGCGGCGCTTGAGGCGGAGTCGGATCCGCCGAAGGCGCGATAGCGCCCGGAGGGGCGTTGGCGGAGGGTGGCGGCCGACCTCCTCTAGGGTCGGGTGTCGGCCAGCACGTAGGGTGCCAACGCCATGGCCCCGACGGCAAAGGTAAGCAACGCCAGGGCGAACCGGTATCTCATGTCAAGTTCCTCGGCAGTCACGTCGTCAATATAATAGCGTGGCCGGAACAACAGACCCTTGAGCGACAACCCCGCCGACGAACCGTCCCTGCTGCCGCTCCGCTTCTATGCCCGCTAAAACAGCGTGACGTACGCCACGGTGAGTGGGCCGGTCGTGCCCGCTGGCCGGCGCATGTTGACCTGGATGTAATAAAAGAATTTGCGGTGATCGAAGGTCAGCGTCCCATTGGTCTTGAGCACATTCTTTTGGTGGTCCCTGTACCCTTGCGGGGAAACGACTGGAGGGACGAAGGCATTGCTATCTGTCTCGACAATCGTCTCGGGAGTGGAATCGACTCCCTCGGTAATTCCGTTGAAAACATATCTCTTTTGTCTCAGTGCGGTCACGACTTGCGAACCTGCATTGAGCACCCCGTCATCCTTGTATCGTACCGTCATCCTGCTGATCCGGCTGAGCGTTTGCGGGATGGGACAAGTCAGGATGATCTCGCCTGTACCCCCGTCCCGGAAGGACGCTTCAGCGGCTGAATTGAACAGGACCGACTGAGCGGATGTCTGGCCCGTCGGAACGCAGGACGCCATCGCCACGCCATAGAAATCATCGAGTGCAGCGGCCGACAATGTAGTCCCCGGGGCAAGCACAAGTGTGAGTGCAAATATGGTCTTGAGGCCCATCGCGCATTCTCCTTGAGGGATAGGGTTTTAACCGACATTTCCCATATGCCCGGCCCCTCCCGGCACCCTGGGGGAAGATAACCGCCGTTCCACGTATCGTAACGATACCAGAAATATGACTGTATTGCAAGGAAGTCCCGCTCGGGAGCGAAGGCGCGGCGCCGCGCTAGATATGGCGCCACCAGCGCCAGGTGAGCGCCAGCGCCGCGAGTCCCTCGATCCCGCTGAGTGCGGCTGCCCATTGCGCGCCGACCGTGTCGGCCATCCAGCCGATCAGCACGAAGCCGATCGGTCCGACGCCGATGCAGACCGAGAGCACGCCGAGCATGCGGCTGCGCATCTCCGGCGGGGCGCCCAGATAGACCAAGGTTGCCTGCATGATGGAGAAGCCGGAGCCGCCCAGGCCGGTGAGGATGAGCGCGAGTCCGGCCAGCTTGGCATCGGGCGCCAACGCAAACACCGTCAGCATCGTGCAATAGGCCGCCACGCCGCCGATGTAGCTCGCCGCGTAGAAGCGCGGCCCCACCCACAGCGCGACCGCCACCGCGCCGAGGAACGCGCCGACGCCGTCCAGGCTGGCGAGAACGCCGATGCCCGCCGGGCCAAGATGCAGGTGGTCCTGCCCGATCACCGGGATCAGGCTGGTGAACGGCCAGCCGAACACATTGAAGATGATTGTCACGATGAGGGTGCCGCGCAACTTGGGGTCGCGCCACGCGAGGTTCAGCCCCTCGGCGATGCGGGTGAACACCGCGCCCGCATTGCCGGCAGCGACGCGGTTGCGGTAGCGCACACCGCAGGCCGACCACAGCGCGCTGAGGTAAAGCACGACGCTCAATGTGAACACGCCGGCGATGCCGACGCTGCCGAGCAGCAGACCCCCGAGCGTCGGCCCCACCATGCGGCTAGCGTTGTTGGCACCCACATCGAGCGACATGGCGGTGCCCATCCGGGCGCTGCCGACGACATCGCCGAGCATGACGCGGCGCACCGGGTTGTCGGTCGCCCAGCCAACCCCGTTGAGGAAGCTCGCGACGGCGAGGTGCCAGATCTCGAGCTCACCCGCATAAGCGAGGGCCGCGAGGGCCGCGGAATTGCCCAGCATCAGCAGCACCACACCGAGCAAGGTGGTGCGGCGCTCCACCAGCTCGGCCGCGGCACCAAGGAACGCGCCGAACAGCCCCATCGGCAGCAGCCGCAACATGGTGAGCATGGCGACAAGGAACGCCGAGCCGGTGTGCTGATAGGCGAACACCGCCACCGCCACGGTCTCGAGCCAGCGGACGACGAAAACGACGAAGCCGACGTACCAGAGCCGCCAGAAATCGGGATCGTCGAACATCCAAGGCCGCCGGGCGCGCGAACGCGTCTCGGCGCTGCTCTGCGGCACCGCTCTTGTCCGTTCCTCGGTTGGGTCGGCGCAAGCGTCCGCCCTCGGATGTGATCCTGCCGCTCCGGCCGCTCCGCCGCAATCGTCGTTGGTGCGATAGAATGCCCGAGCTGGTCTGCGGTGCGCGCACGGACATGTGTGCGGAAACGCGAACCACGTTCATGTATTATCAACCTATGCGCTTCACAGTCCTTCGCATGTTGTCCACCAACTCGCTCGCGGCCTTCTCCGCGACCATCACACCCTCGGGTACCCCATCAGGCACCCCGGCGGGCTCCCCGCAGCTCGGCCCGATCTCCCGGGTTCGCGGATTGGGTGCCCAGGCCCAGCCGCAATCCCCGCAGCAGCAGAAGTTGCTGCCGGAAGGAGGTATCGGCGCTCCGCCAAGCCGCACGATGCCACGGGGCTCACTGCTCGACCTGTCAGTCTGATACCAGACGCCGTCGAGGGGTCAGAACCGCCTCGCTGCCGCCGTGCTGGGCGGGATGCGCAACACCCCGGCGGTCGCGGCGCTCGGCCGCGGCCTCGCGCGCGGGCCGACCGTTCCAGCTCCACCGAGACCGTATCTAACAATATGTTGCAACGTGCACTAACCGTGTGATACAAGCTCGCCCATGTCCCCAGCCCCCTCCACCCCAACCGGCTTGATGTGCCGCTTCGGCCTGCTCGTCGAGCGGCTGAGGTGGACGCTTGCCGATTGGGTCGACCGGAACCCCCGGAACCGCGACGTGCTGGGGCCGCTTGCCTTGCTGCTGTGGAAGTACCTGCAGCGCACGACGCGGCGCCTCGCCGCGCTGCATGCGCAGTTCGCCGCCGGGACGCTTGCGCCGCGCAAGGACCGGGCGCCGCGCCGGGCAGCCGAGTCGGCCGCGTCGACCTCGCGAGGGGAGAAGCTGCCGGGCGGCCCGGTGCTGGCGCGGTTCGGCGCCGGGTATCTCGGCGCCTGGCTGCTGGCTCTGGTCGAGGATGCGGAGATGCAGGCGCTGCTCGCGGCGTCGCCGCAAGCGGGTCGGCTACTG
This sequence comes from Acetobacteraceae bacterium, assembly GCA_965218045.1. Classification (GTDB taxonomy): domain Bacteria; phylum Pseudomonadota; class Alphaproteobacteria; order Acetobacterales; family Acetobacteraceae; genus CAVRCA01. The sequence goes on from CBDCJX010000010.1 coordinate 6,522, forward strand.
CGCCCGCTGTGGCGGCGACTGACCAACGATCCGCTGCCCGCGCCGCTGCGGCTGCCGCCGAAACCGCCGCGTTCGGAGCCACCGCTCGCTCCGGCGGCGCTCGCCGACACGTCGCCTGCCGCAGCGCCCGACATCCCACCCCACACACAGCCCCACGCCCGACCGCGCCGTCGCCGGGCCGCTTCCGCCAAGCGTCCCGTCTCCCTGCCACCCTGGCCACCGCCGCTTTTCCGGGCCTGAAGCGGTATAGTCTTCGCACGCCGATAATGTTGCGTAATCAGAATGAAATCAGGCGAGCGCCTTGCGGATGGGTAGGATCTGTCCCGCTCCGCTGATGGCGGCAAAATCGGCCATTGGCCGATGTCGCCGCGGACGTCAGGCGAACACCCTTGAATCGGCGCGGCGAACGCGGCAATGCTTTGTGGATGGCCGAGTTCATCCGCCAAATCCCCGAGGGTGACAACCGCGAGCGGTTGGTCTGCCCCGATTGCGGCCATATCGCCTACGAAAACCCAAAAGTCGTTGTGGGATCGGTGATCGTCGCCGATGGGCGCGTGCTGATGTGCCGCCGGGCGATCAACCCGCGTCGCGGCTTCTGGACGCTGCCCGCCGGCTATCTCGAACTGGGCGAGACGATCGACGAGGGCGCGCGACGCGAGGCGTGGGAAGAGGCCCGCGCGCGCATTGTCATCGACGGCGTGCTTGGGGTGTTCAGCATCAGCCGCATCGGTCAGGTCCAGGTGATCTTCCGAGCACGCTTTGCCGGCGCGCCGGAATTCGCCGCCGGCGAGGAGACGCTCGAGGCCGAATTGTTCGCGCCGGACCGCCTGCCTCGCGCCGACATCGCGTTTCCGTCGGTACACTGGGCGCTCGACGCTTGGGCACGCGCGGGTGACGGGCTGCTCGGCGCGCCGGCACGCAATCCCGAGGAGGACCCGCGCGGTGCGAAGGAGTTGCCCGGCGCGGCCGAGGGCGGGCTGTGATCGGTCGGATCAGACAGGTTGCCCTGGCCTGCTCGTTGGTGGCGCTGCTGGGAGCGGCGAAACCGCGCTCGCGGCACGAGGATTTCCCGATACCGCCGATCCCGCCAGAGCATCCGCCGCTCGACCAATCGGCCCCGGTGCCCGACAACAGCCTGAGCGCTCCCATCGAGCAGACACCGGACGGCGCCCGGCTGCGCCCCGACTTCTTCAACCAGAAAGCCTACAACAAGGGCCAGGGCTACGTGCCGGGCTCGACCATCGAGGGCCAGCAGGAGCAGCGGCTGAAGCCGATCCCCGGCATCAACTTCAAGATGCCGCTGCAGTAGCGACACCTCGCTTACCTCCGGAACCCCCGGCCCGGTCCACCCGGACCGGGGCGCTGCCTACCTTCTCACGCGCACCTTGATTTTGACGATCACGGTGATCATGATCAGCGGCAGCCAGCCATGGTGGTTCATGGTTGGTTTCCGAAGGCGGCCGGCCAGCCTCGGCCGCGCAGGCGGCGCCGGGATCACCAGTCCCGGCGCCTTCATCGTTTTAGGCCCGCGATTTTTGACGATGGTTGGCCGTCAGATCCCGGCAAACCAATCGTAGCCGCGATCTTCCCAGTAGCCGCCCTGGCCGCCATCGATCGAGCTGAAGCTGTCAACCAGTTCGATGGCGCGGATGTATTTCGCCATCTTGTAGCCGAGCGCCCGCTCGATGCGGACCCGCAGCGGCGCGCCGTTCTGGACCGGCAGCGTGGCACCATTCAGCCCATAGGCGAGGATGGTCTGCGGGTGGCGGGCGTCCAGCAGGTCGATCGATTCGTAGTATTTGACCGGGCCGGACAAGCCGGTCTCCATCGTGTCGAACGAGCGGAACACGACGAAGCGCGCCGCCGGCTTCACCCCGGCCTCGTCGAGCACGCGCGCAAGCGGCACGCCGGTCCACTTGGCGATGCAGCTCCAGCCTTCCACGCAGTCGTGACGGGTGATCTGGGTGCGGGCCGGCATGGCGCGCAGTTCGTCGAGCGAGAGGGCGAGCGGCCGCTCGACCAGGCCGCTGACCGTGAGCCGCCAATCGGCGAAATCCGTGTCGGCGAACCGAAGATAGTCAGGATCCCGTGGCGCGATCGAACCGTTCGGCCGCTGCGGTTGGCGGATCTCGCTTTCGGAATACTCGCCCGCCAACGCGTCGCGACCGAGCAGCAGACGTTGCGACCGATAGGTCAGACCATTGGCGCTCTCCAGCACGTCGCGGACCTTGTTGTCGGAGGCGCCAAGAAAGTCGAACCAGTCGCAGCCGGACAGCAGGCCAGCCGAGCCAAGCGCGGCGCCGCGCCACAGCGCTCGGCGCGACAGCAAAAGCCTGCTCACGGGTTTGCCTCCGGCGGGGTGGTGGACCGGCCGGTGCGATACCAGCCGGTCACCATTGAGCGCATCTCGTTCAGCGGACCGGCGAGCAGCACCATCACCACGTGGACGATGAAGAACAGCACGAGCAACGCCATGCCCACGAAGTGGATGGTCCGCGCCGTCTGCCGGCCGCCAAACAGGTCGAGCAGCAACGGCACGAACGCGTCCATCCCCGGCGACATGGTGAGCCCGGTGAGCACCATCAGCGGCAGCAGCACGAACAGCACCGCCGCGTAGGAGAGTTTTTGCAGCGGATTGTACGCACGGCCGTGCGCCAAGCGGAGCCGCGCGTGGTCGGCGACATCGCGGGGCAGCCGCCGCAAGTCCGCGCTCGTCGGGACGAGATCGCGCCGGAGATGGCCGTTCACCACGCTGGCGACGAGCCAGACCAGCAAGGTGCCGACCAGCAGCCAGGCAAAGAAGAAGTGGACCACGCGGCCGGTCGCGAGATCCTGGAAGGAGGGGATGGTCGCCCAACTCGGAAAGCCACGCGCGGCGAGGCGTCCGCCGCTGGTCGACAGGCCGAGCACACCGGTCGTGGCGAAGCGGGCACCGAGCACCTCCGTGTAGCCCACCGGCCCGTCTGGTGTGCGTTCCGCCCCCATCCGCAAGACCGAGTTGTCGAAGCCGAAGCCCGACTGGGCCCCGATGTAGAGCGCGGGGTGCGCGTTGAAGATCTGCATCCCCGACAGCAGCAGGAAGAATAGACAGACCGCCCACACCCAATGGGTGAGCCGGGTGGAGACGAACTGGCGGTAGACTAGTCCGCCTCGTGCCGGCCTGGCGTCAGCCGTGCCAAGCTCGACCTTCCTCCCCGACGGTCGCCGCTGGCTATTCAGCGGCGGCGCGCTCCTGCTCGGCGCCCTTGGCCCCGCGCACTAGGCGTCCAGGCAGCGCGCCCGTCGCCTCGCCGCGACGATACACCGGCACGCCGGACACAATGGTCGCCTCGTAACCCTCGGTGCGCTGAACCAGGCGGCGGCCGCCGCTCGGCAGGTCGTAGAGCACCTCGGGGGCGTGCGCCATCAGCCGGTCGAAGTCGATGACGTTGACATCCGCCTTGTAGCCCGGCGCCAGCACGCCGCGATCGGCGAGGCCGAGGGCGAAGGCGTTGTCGCGCGACAGCCGGCGCACCACCCATTCCAGCGGCAGCCGCGCGCCGCGCGAGCGATCGCGCGCCCAGTGGGTGAGCGTGGTGGTCATTGTGCTGGCGTCGCAGATGATGCTGACATGCGCGCCGCCGTCACCGAGGCCAAGCAGGGTGTTCGGGTCCTCCATCATCAGCTTCACCGTGTCGAGCGTGCCGTCGGCGTAGTTGATGATCGGCCGGTAGAGAATGGCGCGGCCGTCCTTCTCCAGCAGCATGTCGTAGACCACTTCCTGCGGATCACGCCCCTCCTGCGCGGCGCGCGCGGCCACGCTCTGGTCGGGCGCAGGCTCGTAATTCGGCGGATCGTTCAGCGGAAAGATCTTTTCCCACGTGTTCAGCCGATGCCCTATCGCGGGGTCGGCGGTCGCCTCGGCGAGCAGGCGCGCGCGGAACTCGGGCGTGCGCAGCCGGGCGAGCTTGGCAGCGAACGGCAGGTCCTTGATCTCGGCCCAGCTCGGCCGGCCGACGAACGGGTTCTGCGAAATCTCGAAGCCGAGCATCACGCCGATCGGCCGGCCCATCACCTGCGCCTTCATCGTGTGGCCGGCGCTGTTCACCTCGGCGACCTGGTCGAGCAGCTCGCGCCACAAATTCGGGCGCTGCTCGCGTTGCAGCAGGGAAAAAGTCATCGGCCGGCCGGAGGTCTCGACCAGCCGGCGCAGCATGCCGAATTCCTGCTCGGGCTCGTCGAAATCGGAGATCACCTGGAACCAGCCGGCGCCGACTCCGCGCATCGCCTGCGCCACCGCCGCGAGCTCCGCCTCGGCGGCGCGCAAGGTGGGGGTGAAATCGCCCGCTAGGGTCTTGTGCGCGATGGTGCGCGAGGTCGAGAAGCCGAGCGCGCCGGCGCGGATGCCCTCGGCGGCGAGCTGGCCCATGCGTTGACGTTCGAGCTCGGTGGCCGGCTCGCGCGCCGCGCCACGCTCGCCCATCACGTAGACCCGCACCGCCGCGTGCGGCACCTGGGTCGCCACGTCGAGGTCGTAGCGGCGCGCGTCCAGGGCGTTGAGGAACTCCGGAAAAGTCTGCCAGTTCCAAGGCAGGCCCTCGGTCAGCACCACCTCGGGGATGTCCTCGACACCCTCCATGAGCTTGACCAGCATGTCGCGCTGGTGCGGCAGGCAGGGCGCGAAGCCGACACCGCAATTGCCGATCAGTACCGTGGTGACGCCGTTCCACGACGACGGGCTGATCTGATTGCCCCAGGTGACCTGGGCGTCGTAGTGGGTGTGGACGTCGACCCAGCCCGGCGTGACCAGCTTGCCGCGCGCGTCGATCTCCTGCTCGCCACGCGGCAGGTTCTTGCCGACCGCGACGATCTTGTCGCCGCGCAGCGCAACATCCGCCTCGAAGGGGGCGCCGCCGGTTCCATCCACCACAGTGCCGCCACGGATGACCAGGGTCTCAGTCATGCGTTGTGCTCCCGATTGCTACCGCACAGTAGCATCCGGGCCGACGTGACGCGAGCCTGCGCGCACGGAAGGTCGAGCACGAGTTCTCCTGAAGGCGGCGCATGGGCGTGGCAATGGTGTCCGACGGAGAACCTGTGGTCAGGTGACCGTCTTGAATAAGGTGAATCCGAGGACGAACAGGACCACCGCGATGAAAACCGCCAGGTAGAACAGGATCTTCAGTAGCCCGGCCGCGACGCCGACCAGCCCGCCGAACGCCAAAACCGCCAGGATCACGGCCACAACCGCGACACCGATCGCCCACTTGACCATGACGTATTTCCTGACCGCTACCTTCGCAGACCCTTTCGCATGAATGATCTCGTTGTGGCAAACCAGTTAGCTTAGACTGCGGCGATGTCAGCAAGCCAGTCATCCCTATCCGAATCCGATGCAGCTCGGATCAGCCTGTCGTTCGTCATCAACGGACATCCCCGTGATCTGCGTGCTCCCGCGTGCGAGACGTTACTCGAAGTCTTGCGAGACGGGCTCGCGCTCACCGGCGTGAAGAAGGGCTGCGACATGGGCGCGTGCGGCGCGTGCACCGTCCTGGTCGACGGTCGAGCCATCAAGTCGTGCCTGGCGCTCGCTGCCTCCTACGCCGGGCGGGAGATCACCACGATTGAGGGCCTGGCCCAGAACGGTCGCCTGCATCCGCTGCAAGAGGCGTTTGTCCGGCACGACGCGCTGCAATGCGGCTACTGCACCCCCGGCCAGATACTCGCCGGCATCGCTTTGATAAATGAGGGCTCGGCCCAGACGCGGGAGGCGATCCGCGAGGCGATGAGCGGCAATCTGTGTCGCTGCGGCGCACATCCGAACATCGTCGAGGCAATCGTCGAGGTTGCAGGGCTGTGACCGGGACGCCGTTCGCCTATCGGCGCGCAACCGACATGAGCGATGCGCTCGCATCGGGCGCGGTGCCGGGCGCCGCTTTCCTCGCCGGTGGAACCGATCTGCTTCAGCTCTGGAAGGCGGGGCTTGCCTCGCCGCACACCGTGGTGGACCTCGGCACCTTGCCGCTTCATGCGATCGTCGCTGATGGTGACGGGCTCGCGATCGGCGCCCTCGCACGCCTTGATGACGTCGCCGCGGCGCCCGCTGTTTCGCGCGACCATCCGCTGATCGCGCAGGCGATCCTCGCCAGCGCCTCGCGTCAGATCCGCAGCATGGCGACGATAGGGGGCAATCTGCTACAGCGCACGCGTTGTCCCTACTTTCGCGGTGCGCTTCCCGCCTGCAACAAGCGCGAACCCGGCTCCGGCTGCGGCGCGCGCGGCGGAGAGAGTCGGGGCGCCGCGATCTTCGGCGCCGATCTCGCTTGCGTGGCCACCCACCCGTCCGATCTGGCCGTGGCTTTGGCCGCACTGGATTCCGAGATCGAGATTGAAGGACCGCACGGCGCACGCACGGTCCCGATCAACGCCTTCTATCGCCGCCCGGGTGACCCGGCGCAGCTCGACACGCACCTGGCGCCCGCCGAGGTGATCACGGCGGTGCGGCTTCAGGCCGGGCGTCGTTTCGCGCCCCGTTCGACCTATCTGAAAGTGCGGGACCGGGCGTCGTTCGAGTTCGCCGTGGTTTCGATCGCCGCTGCCCTGGATATCGAGGACGGACGCATCGTGGCCGCCCGGCTTGCCGCGGGTGGGGTCGCGCCCGGCCCACGGCGCCTGGTAGCGGCGGAGACTGCGCTCGTGGGCCGCGCCCCGACCGACGCCGTGTTCCGGGATGCAGCGGAACTGGGCATTGCAGGCGCCGAGCCGTTCGGGATGGCGGGCTTCAAGGTCGCGCTGCTCCGACGCTCGGTGGTGCGTGCGCTTCAGACGGTGGGAGGAACGGCATGAGCGTGTCGGTCGACGCTGCGCCCCGCATCGATGCCGCCGCAAAGGTCACCGGCGCGGCGGTCTACGCCGCGGAGACACACGCCGAGGGCTTGCTGCACGCGGCACTCGTCCAGTCGCCGATCGCGCGCGGGCGCGTGGAGGCGATCGACGCGACGGGCGCACGCGCGTGCGCCGGCTTCGCCGACCTGGTAAGCTGGGAGGAGGCGCAGGCGCTGCTACCTGCCCCCTTCCTCGGCATCATCCGCGAGCCGGTGGTGCATTTCGCCGGCCAGCCAGTCGCGCTCGTGGTGGCACGGACGCCGTTGCAGGCGGGCGCCGCCGCGGCGGCGGTACGTGTCGCCTATGGCGAAGAGCCGCCGATCACCGCCATCGACCATCCGCTTGCCGAGACATACGCGCCCGACATGTGCGGTGCCCGCGCCAAGGCGCATAGCCTGCGCGGTGATCCGGCCGCGGCACTGCAAGCCGCCGAGATCGTGGTGCGAGAACGCTACCGCACCGCAGTGAACAACCACCACGCGCTGGAACCGCATGCGGTCGTCTGTGAGTGGGACGGTGACCGGGTTGTCGTGCACACCTGCACCCAGGCGATCTTCGGCACGCGCGGCGTCATCGCCCACGCGTTCGGCATGCCGGTCGACAACGTCCGTGTCATCACGCGCTTTCTCGGCGGCGGGTTCGGCAGCAAGGGTCAGCTCTGGTGGCCCTATTTAATGCTGGCGCTGCTGGCCGCCCGCCGCACGAGCCGGCCCGTGCGGCTCGAACTCACGCGGGCGCAGATGTTTGCCCTGGTCGGCCGGCGACAGGAGACGGTGCAGGATCTGACGATCGGCGCCACGCGCGATGGTCGGCTGACGGCGATTGATCACCAGGTGCTCGCCCAGACCTCGACCCACGCCGAGTACGCCGACCCCGTGGCCTACGTGTCGCGCTTGCTCTACGCCTGCCCGAACGTGGTGACCCAGCACCGGCTGGCGCGCACCAACGAGCCGCATCCGATCCCGATGCGTGGCCCGGGCGAGGCCCCCGGCAGCTTCGCCCTCGAGTCGGCGCTGGATGAACTGGCGCATACGCTCGACCTCGACCCGGTCGAGCTGCGCCTGCGCAACTACGCCGACCACGACCAGGACGTCGGTCGCCCCTGGTCCAGCAACGGCTTGCGCGCGTGCTTGCGGGAGGGCGCCGAGCGCTTCGGCTGGGCGTCGCGATCGCGGGAAGGCTGGAGCGACGGCCGGCTTCGCATCGGCTGGGGCGTCGGCGCGGCTTGTTACCCGGCACGCCGACAGCCCAGCCGCAGCCGCGTGCGCCTGGCGGCGGACGGGTCGCTGCTGGTGCAGTGCGGCACCCAGGATATGGGTTCGGGCACTTACACGCTGCTGGCTCAGCTCGGCGCCCAGGTTCTCGGCGTGCCTCTGGGGCGGGTGACAGTCGAGCTGGGCGACACCTGGCTGCCGGAGGGGCCATTTTCCGGCGGCTCGCAGGTCACTCAAAGCGTCTTCCCCGCCGTGGATGAAGCGGCCCGGGCCGTGCGCGATCAGCTCGCAAGCGTTGCCGTCGCTGACCCGGACTCGCCCTTGTTCGGCAGCGTTCCCGGCAGCCTGGTGTTTTCGGATGGCGTGGTGCGAGACCCCTCCGGCAATGCCTCGGAGAGCCTCGCCGGGCTTCTCGGCCGGCGCGCCCCGCAGGGGATGGAGGCGGAGGGTTACGCACCGCTCTCGGCCGACCAGCCCGTGACGGGGATGGGGTTCGGCGCGGTGTTCGCCGAGCTCGCCGTGGATCCCGACCTCGGCGAGGCGCGCGTGCGTCGGATTTGCGCCGCCTTCGCTGCCGGCCGCATCGTCAACCCGCTACTGGCGCGAAGCCAGTATGTGGGCGGCGTGATCGGCGGCATCGGCATGGCCCTGCACGAGCAGACGCTGACCGATCATGCGAGTGGCCGCATACTTGGAGACACGCTGGCCGATTATCTCATCCCCGTCCACGCCGATATCCCGCAGATCGACATCGTCATGGTCGAGGAGAAGGACTCGTACTTGCCGGGCGGTGTGAAGGGGGTCGGCATGCTGGGTTCGGTGGGAACCTCCGCCGCAATCGCCAACGCGCTGTTCCACGCCACCGGACAGCGCATCCGTCACCTGCCCATTCGCATCGAGGAGGTGATCAGGACCGGCTGAACGCCGTCATTCGATCGGCGCGCGGCGCGGGCCGCCGCTGGCTCGCTCCCAGGCGGCGGCGACGCGCAGCACCGTCGCCTCGTCGAAGTAGCGGCCGACGAACTGCACGGAGAGCGGCAGGCCGCCTTCGGAGAGGCCCGACAGCATCGCCAGCGCCGGGTGGCCGGTAACGTTGAAGGGAGTGCGCGCCTGGCGCGGATAGGTGTCCGCCGTCGCCTTGGCATCCGCGATGCGGCTCGCCGGGTCCAGCGAGCTGGCGCACAGCAGAACGTCGACCTCGCGGAACACATCCTGTACCGCCGCGATCATTTCGAGCCGGCGACGCTGGGCACCCACGTATTCGCCAGCTGGGACAAAGGCGCCCGCCAGCAAGCGTCGGCGGGTGAGTGCGCCGTAATCGCCGGGGCGCGTTCGCAGCCAGGGAGCGTGGATGGACCACGCCTCGCTGTTGAGGATCACCCGGTTGACGGCGGCGAACTCGGCCAGCGTCGGAAGCGTCACATCGCGCACGCGGGCACCCTGCTCGCCCAGCGCCCGCGCGACCTCCTCGAGCCCGGCCGCCACCTCCGGGTCCACCGGCAGGGCGCCCTCGTGGAACTGCCGAACGAAGCCGATCCGCAGATCCTCGATGCCGCGACCCAGCAAACGCCCGCACAAGCCGGCCGGGCCGCTCGCACTGCCGGGGTCGGCCGGGTCATGCGCGGCGATGGTGTCGAGCAACAGCGCATTGTCCGCCACGGTGCGGGTCAGCGGCCCGACATGGTCGAGCGTGAAGGAGAGCGGGAACACGCCGCGCCGCGACACCAGCCCGTAGGTCGGCTTGAGCCCGACGATGCCGCAAGCGCTCGCCGGATGGCGCACCGAGCCGCCGGTGTCGGTGCCGAGTGCCAGCGGAAACAGGCCTGCCGCGACCCCGGAGCCCGAGCCGGAGGAGGAGCCGCCAGGATGGTGCTCGGGATTCCACGGATTGCGCGCCGGCGGGAACGGCAGGTCGAAGCTCGGGCCGCCGAGGGCGAATTCGTGCGTCGACAGCTTGCCGATGACGATCGCGCCAGCCTGGCGCAGCCGCGCGACCACCGCCGCGTCGGCTCCGCGCCACGGTGTCGAGCAGAATTTTCGAGTGGCAGGTCGTCGGCAGCCCGGCCACGTCGATGATGTCCTTGATGCCGACCGGGACGCCGTGCAGTGGTCCACGCCGCCGGCCAGCATTGAGCTCCGCTTCGGCGGCGCGCGCCGCGTCCAGCGCCGCCTCGGCGTCAAGCCGGATGAACACGTGCAGCTGTGGGTCGAGCCGCTCGATGCGGGCGAGCAGTGCGCGCATCAGCTCGACCGGGGAGAGGCACCGCTCGGCAAAGGCTTGCCCAAGCTCGGTGGCGCTAAGCCAGTGCGGCTCGGTCACAGCGTTGTGCCCGGTCGCATCGGCGGCCACGGCTCCGCGCCTGGCTCGGTCGGCACGGCAATGACGGCCGCGTGGGTCAGGGGCCTGCTCGGCGGCGGCGATCACGTCCTCGGGGAAGTCGCGCCAAGCCTGCTCCAGACCGGCGGCACGGGCCAGGGTCGCCACGAGCTGCTTGTCCATCGCACCTGCTCCATCCGGTTCGCCGGATGCTGGCACACGCGGATCGTCACCGGGCACAAAAAAAGCGGGCGGCACCAAGTCGGCGCCGCCCTTCAAGTGTGCGCGACTGGTGCCGCGCAGATTGGGGAGGAAACGGACGGCGACACCGCCGACGTCCGATAGGGAGACTGTGCGCTAATCGGCTTGCCAAAAGGTTAACGCGCAGTCTTTTGATGGCGAGACCGGAGATTTTGTTGGGAGTTTTGCCGATGGACGCGCCGCCGCCGCGCACCGGCCCGCTGGTCGGGCTGAAGGTGCTGGAATTCGGCCACTACATCGCCGGGCCGTTCTGCACCCGCGTGCTGGCCGATCTCGGCGCCGAGGTGATCAAGGTCGAGCCGCCCGGCGGCGACCCGCATCGCGGCTGGGGTGCTGCGGTCGACGGCAACTCGGTGTGGTTCAGCGTGCACGGCCGCAACAAGCTGAGCATCGAGCTCGACCTCAAGCGCGACCGCGACATCGCCCTGCTTCTGGCGGCCCGTGCCGATGTGCTGGTGGAGAACCTGCGCGCCGGCGGCCTGGAGAAGCTGCGCCTCGGACCCGCCGAGCTGCACGCGATCAATCCCCGCCTGGTGATTGCCCGGGTCTCAGGCTACGGCCAGGAAGGGCCGTATCGCGACAAGCCGGCATTCGGCGCGATCGGCGAGGCGATGGGCGGCATCCGCCACCTCACCGGCCATCCCGCCGGCGCCAGCGAGCTGCCGCCGCCACGCTGCGGCATCTCGATCAGCGACGACCTCGCCGGGATGTACGCGGCGATCGGGCTGCTCGCCGCCTTGTGGCAGCGCGACGCGACGGATACCGGCACCGGTCCTGGCACTGGGCGCGGCCGGGTGATCGACGTCAACCTGGTCGACAGCGTGTTCTCGCTGATGGAGGGGATGCTGCCGGAATACGCGCTTGATGGCAGGGTGCGCCAACCGGCGGGTGCCGCGCTGCCGACCGCCGCGCCGACCAACACCTACCCGTGCGCCGACGGCAAGTGGCTTTGCGTCGCCGGCAACTCCGACCTGATCTTCGCCCGGCTGATGGTTGCGATCGGCCGGGCGGAGCTGGCGCGCGAGCCGCGCTTTGCCTCCAACAACGCCCGCTGCGCCAATCGCGACGAGCTGGATCGGGCGATCGCCGCCTGGACCCGCACCCTGCCGGCGGCCGAGGCGGAAGCCCGGCTGGAGGCGGCCGAGGTGCCGTGCGCGCGGCTCTACGACATCGCCGACTGCGCCGCCGATCCGCATTTCAGGGCGCGCGGCGCGGTGCTGGAGGTGGATGACCCGCTGATCGGCCGCACCTTGCATCCCGGCCCGGCAATCCGGCTGGATGGTGATCCGCCGCAGGCCGCGATCGGCTGGCCCGGCCCGGCGGTCGGCGCGCACACCGAGTTCGTGCTGCGCGAGTTGCTCGGATTGCGCCGCTGACGTTGGGCAAGACGCGATTGGTTTGGCAACCGTGGTCGCCGGCCCATATGATGGTTCAGGCATCCGTGCTGCTTGAGGCACGTATGGTGCTTTAGGCACGGCGCCGCTAAGCTTGTGGTCGGGACGACGCCGCACCCCGTGACGGAGATGGGAATGGGTAGCTTCAGCATCTGGCATTGGCTCGTCGTGCTGCTCGTCGTGCTGCTGCTGTTCGGCAGCGGCAAGGTGAGCAACCTGATGGGCGACTTCGCCAAGGGCATAAAATCCTTCAAGAAGAACATGGCCGACGAGGATGACGCCTCGATGGAGGCGAGCACCGACAAGCCGAGCGGCACGATCTCCGGCCCTGGCGTGGAGACCAAGGCGAAGACCAAGGAGCCAGTCTGACCTTTCCGGCTTGTGACCCGCCCGCCTGACGGGGCACCCTCCGGCTAAGTTCGCCGGAGGATGTTTCATGGCCACACACCGCCTCGCCCCCACACCGCAGACCGTTCGCTGGGGCACGTTCGATGCCGCCTATCCGCCCGTGCTGACCATCCAGTCCGGCGAGACGGTGGAGCTGGAGTGTGTCTCCGGTGGGCCCGAGGGTGATGCCGGACGCCGCCACCGGCTTCGCCATCCCTCCGGCGCTCAGCGCGATCCACGCCGCCGACCTGCCGCGCGCCGGCGGCCATATCATCACCGGCCCGGTCGCGGTGGCCGGCGCCGAACCCGGCGACATGCTGGAGGTTCACATCCAGCGTATCGAATTCGGCGCGGATTGGGGCTATTGCGGCTTTCGGCCGCTGGTCGGCACCCTGCCCGAGGACTTCCCGACCCGCTTTCTCAGCCATATCCCGATCGACCGGGCGCGGCGTTCCTGCCGGTTGCCCTGGGGCACCGAACTGACCTTGGCGCCGTTCTTCGGCGTCATGGGTGTCGCACCGCCGCCGAGTTACGGCACGATCTCCACGGTCCAGCCGCGCGAGCACGGCGGCAACCTCGACAACAAGGAGCTGACCGAGGGAAGCACCTTGTTCCTCCCGGTCTGGACCGAGGGGGCGAATTTCTCCGCCGGTGACGGGCACGGCGTGCAAGGCGATGGCGAGGTGTGCATCAACGCGCTGGAGACGGCGCTCACCGGCACTTTTCGGCTTACCTTGCACAAAGGCGGCGGCCCTCGCGCGCCGCTGCTGCGCCACCCGCGCGCCGAGACCGCGACGCATTTCATCAGCATGGGAATGAACGAGGATCTTGATCTCGCCATGAAGCAGGCGCTGCGCGAGATGATCGCCTTCATCTGCGCCCGCGCCAACCTGTCCCGCGAGCAGGCCTATCAGTTCTGCTCGCTGGCGGTGGATTTCCACGTCACCCAGACGGTGAACGGCGAAAAAGGCGTGCACGGCCTGCTACGCAAGGGGTTGTTGTTCTAGCCGAGGTTTTCCACAACTTTTTGTGGCTCTCCACAATATAGCCCATTGAGCCTCGGCCTGCTGACAGCTACCGTATCTGGTATTCAAGCAGAGAGGATACCACGATATGGAGTGGACCGAAGAGACCATCACGCGTTTGCGCTCGCTGTGGTCGGAGGGCCACTCCACCGCGGAGATCGGCCGGCGGCTCGGGGTCTCCAAGAACGCCGTGGTTGGCAAGGCGCACCGCCTGGACCTCGCCGCGCGCCCCTCGCCGATCCGTCGCGACGGCACGCGGCCGGCGCAGCCCCGGCCCTCGCCGCGCCGCCTTGCGGGTCCCACCCTGCCGCCCCTGCCAAGCACCGAACGGCCGGCCCCCCCCGCCGATGCCCCGCCCCGACTCCGCAGCGCCCGATCGCACATCGACGGTGAAGATCGCCCCGCGCGGAGCGACGCCCCCGCCACCGCCCCGGTTGCAGGCGGTGCCACGCCCCTACGGGCGCACTGTTGCTTGCTGCTGGCCGCTGGGCGAGCCGGGGACGCGGGAGTTCCGCTTCTGTGACGAGGGCTCGGTGCCGGGCAAGCCTTACTGCGAGGCGCACGCGCAACTGGCGTATGTGCGCGTCCGCGACCGACGCGAGGACGCCGCCTGAAGCGGTTTCGGCCTGACTGGAATCGCGAAGCGATCCAGGTCGTGTCTGCCAATCCGCCGAGTAGCGGCGTGGACCGAAGAGCTAATTAGCACCCACGCGGGATTCGTTGCGATCGGCGCGCGCCGGCGGTATCGTTTCGCTCGGGCAGGCTTCCGAGCTGCCAGAAGGCATCGCCGGCTGCCCGTGGGGAGGGTGTCGGGTCGTCCGGCAACGGGCGGCGGGTGCGGTGACGCCCTGTAAACCAGGCGAACGTCGTTCCAGTGACGCGATTCGCCTCTGGAAGAAGGGCAGCACGTCGATGCCGAGCGGGACCGTGAAGTGGTTTAATCCGACCAAGGGATATGGGTTCATCGCGCCGGATTCGGGCGACAAGGATATTTTTGTCCATATCAGCGCGGTGCAGCGAGCAGGGCTACGCAGCCTCAACGAGGGCCAGAAGGTCGATTTCGAGGTCGAGCAGCAGCAGAACGGCCGCAATGCCGCGGTCAATATCGCGTCAGCCGACTGAGCGATCGAGACGCCCCCCTCACCTGCCTCGGTCCGCGCCGCGCCCGGCGGCGGGCGCCACCTTGCGCGTGGCGACGTGTGAGGGTAGGCAAGCCGGCCAATGAGCGCGCGCGAACTGATCTTCTATGGATGAGGCTTTGCACTCCCGCGAGAGCCGGCGGCGCATGGCCGGCGACTCGGCGTTGGACGCGGACGCGGTGCGCGCGGCGTATCGTCGCTGGGCCGGGGTCTACGACGCCGCGTTCGGCGGTGTCTCGGCGATCGGCCGACGGCGCGCGGTGGACGCGGTCAATCGCTGCCCGGGCAGCCGCGTCCTCGAGGTCGGCGTAGGGACCGGCTTGGCCCTGCCGCGCTACGCGCCCGGCAA